>JANOQJ010000055.1:0-13506 GCA_031414805.1 Comamonadaceae bacterium | reverse complement strand
GGCTGGACGCGCCGGTGGGGTATTTGGCTTCGCTGCAAAACCTGCTGACCCAGCGTGGCGTGGACTATGCGCAGTACATGGCCGACCCAGCGCTGGAGCAATACCACTTCATTGGTAAAGACATCATCACCTTTCACACCTTGTTCTGGCCGGCCATGCTGCATTTTTCGGGACGCAAGGTGCCCAATAACGTGTTTGTGCATGGGTTTTTGACGGTGAACAACGGCGAGAAGATGAGCAAAAGCCGCAAAACCGGTCTAGATCCGTTGAAGTATCTGGATTTGAAGATGAATCCGCAGTGGCTGCGCTATTACCTGGCAGCCAAGCTCAATGCCAAGAATGAAGACATTGAATTCAGCGCCGAAGATTTCATGTTGCGGGTCAACAGCGATTTGATTGGCAAATACGTCAACCTCGCCAGCCGCGCAGCGCCATTCGTGCACAAGTATTTTGATGGCGCACTGGACGCCAACGAAGTGGCCGTGAAAGGTGGTGGGCCGCTGGAATGGAGCAATTTCAATATACAAATCAGCGACGCTTACAACGCCCGCGAATACGGAAAAGCCGTGCGCCTGACCATGGCGTTTATCGACCAGGTCAACGAATACTTTGACAGCCAGAAACCCTGGAACCTCGCAAAAGAAATTGATACCGACGCGCTTAAAAAAGCCCAGCTGCACCAGGTCGTCAGCCGCTGCCTGATTGCATTCTGGCGTGTGAGCATCTGCCTCAAACCTATCTTGCCGACGCTGGTGGCACAGGTCGAAGCCCTGTTTGAAACACCCGATCTGGCCTGGGCCGATTTCGATGGCTCAGCGGGCCGCTTTCCCACCCGCATTCAGACTTATCAGCACCTGATGCAACGCGTTGACATCAAGCAGCTTGATGCATTGTTTGAGGCTCCAGCCCTTGTAGAACCTGCTCAAGCAGCTATAGAAACGATAGTAACCAATGAACCCGGCGGCGAGCCCATCGCGCCCACCATCACCATCGACGACTTTGCCAAGATTGATTTGCGCATCGCCCGCATCGTTAACTGCGAGCCGGTGGAAGGCTCCACCAAGCTGCTGCGGCTGACGCTCGATGTGGGTGAGGCACAGACGAGGAATGTCTTCAGCGGCATCGCCAGCGCCTACAAGCCGGAAGACCTGATTGGTAAACACACCGTGATGGTGGCCAACCTGGCCCCGCGCAAGATGAAGTTCGGCATAAGCCAGGGCATGGTGCTGGCTGCCAGCCATGGCGACGAGAAGGCCAACCCGGGCATTTACGTGCTGGAGCCGGGTGCGGGGGCGTTGCCCGGCATGCGTGTGCGATGAACAAGCAACACAAAAAAGCACTTAGCGCATAAAATTGCGGGCTTTTCGTTGTATTGGGCTTGGCAGTACAGCGCCGTCAGATCAAAGCAGGCTTCCCCCAAGCATTCACACTCACACGCAAAACACCCGTAACTGGCAACTAGGAGCTAAATGGCAAAGGAAGAACTGATTGAAATGGGCGGCTTGGTCACCGAGGTGCTGCCCGACTCGCGTTTTCGCGTCACGCTGGACAACGGCCACGAACTCGTAGCCTATACCGGCGGCAAGATGCGCAAGAACCACATCCGCATTCTGGCGGGTGACAAGGTATCGCTGGAACTGTCGCCCTACGATTTGACCAAGGGCCGCATCATGTTCCGCCACTTGGCTGGCCGCGGACCCGCCCCGTCGGCACCGCGCAAATATTGAGCCGGCTGAGCCCCGCATGGCGACCCGCAAGCCGCCTCCTGCAGGGCGCCCGGCCATCAAACAGCCCACTGTCAAGAAGGCAGCCGGGCCGCAACCGAAAAGCAAAGTAGCCAAGCCGCAAACGTACTTGCGCGCAACCGACGCGCAAGGCTTGGTCAAGCTGATTGCGCAGGCGACCGTCGGCGTGGCCGACATCGCCGAAAACGTTCACCACTCCGTGCTGCGCAGCATGCGTCTGGTCGGTCAGGCGACTGATCAGGAAGCCAAACGTACCGGGGGCATTTCCGGCCTGGTGTACGGCAGCGTGCGCGGCATCGCCCGCCTGGTGGGCAAGGGTCTGGACGTCGCGCTCACGGGCCTGACACCGTTCCTGGAACCGCCAGTGGGCAGCCCGGTACGGTCATCGACGGAACGGCTGGCCGTATTGGCAGCGCTTAATGGTGTGCTGGGCGATCAGCTTGCGGCCAGCGGCAACCCACTGGCCACGCCCATGCAACTGTTTCACGAAGGCCACCTCCTTCCGCCTCAAAGCGCCGTGAACGGCAAGGTATTGCTGTTGATCCATGGCCTGTGCATGAATGACCTGCAGTGGCGACGCGAGGGGCACGACCACGGGGCGCATTTGGCCCAAACCCTCGGCTACACCCCTGTTTATCTGCGCTACAACACCGGCCAACACACCTCGACCAACGGACGCGAATTGGCGCAGCAGTTGCACGAACTGCAAGCCCGGTGGCCCGTACCGATTGAGTCACTCACACTGGTGGTGCACAGCATGGGTGGCTTGGTAGCGCGCAGCGCCTGCGACCATGCCTTGCAGGCGGGTCATGGCTGGTTGCAGAAGGTGACCAAACTGGTTTTTCTGGGTACACCCCACCACGGCGCACCGTTGGAGCGCGCCGGTAACTGGGTGGATGTGCTGCTGGGCAGCAACCGTTGGAGCGCGCCGTTCAGCAAACTCGCGCAAATTCGCAGCAGCGGCATTACCGACCTGCGCTACGGCCATGTGATGGATGTGCACTGGCAAGGCAAAAACCGCTTTCGCCGCATACCCGACACCCGCGAACCAATGCCGCTTCCACAAGGCGTGGCGTGCTACGCCGTGGCCGCCACCATTGCCACACGTACAGCGAAGGGCAGCCCGATTCAAGACCGTTTGATGGGCGATGGCCTGGTGCCGCTGCCCAGCGCATTGGGGGAGCATGCCGACGCCAAGCAGGTGCTGCGATTCCCGGCCGATCAGCAGTTTGTTGCCTACGGCTGCAATCACATGCAGTTGCTCAGCCAACCGCAGGTCGCGCAGAAATTAGTGGCATGGCTGGGTGCCTGATTGACACGCCTGCTGGAATACATGGGCCTGTTCACCGTAATCAAAGAAAAATCAAAAGAGATTTTGATTATTAACTTTTGTATTTTTGTTCCGATGTGGACAATTTTCCTGGTGAATAACTACCTGCTGGGAAATTCGCTAAATAACTGGGGCGTTCATCCAAGAGAACTGTCTCTTTTTGGGTTTATCGGCCTGTTCACATCGTGGTTGCTGCATGCCAACTTTTTGCACATCATGGGGAACAGTACGGTTCTCTTTCCCTTGCTGATGATGGTTTGTCTGCTGGAAAAACGACCTGGGTGGCATTTGGCTGCACTTGTGTTTGTTTCCGGCCTGTTCACCTGGATTCTAGGAATGCCCAACTCTGTTCACGTGGGTGCCAGTGGGCTTATTTTTGCGCTGTTTGGTTATATTCTGGCTTCATTGTTCATTGGTAAAAATTATCTTTATCTGATCCCGGTGATGGTGGTTGGGTATTTTTATTGGCAGAGCCTTCTTCAGGGGTTCATTCCTCAAAAAGATATTTCATTTTCAGCACACTTTGGTGGATTTGTCGGTGGCTTTCTGATCGGATCGTTCATCCACAAAAAAGAGCTGCAGCACAAGCTTTAGAGTCCCTGCAACCGCGGGCTTCTCAGGTAAGACACTGATTGGTCGTGACGTGTGACCTGGCTAGACTGACGTAGCGATATGTCAACCACCCACCAGGAATCACCATGAAAAATCCCCGCTCCCTGCGCATCCTTGCAACGACCGCCGCCACACTGGCGCTGCTCAGCGCGTGTGCAAGCTCACAAATGTCCGCGCCAGCCCCCGCCGCCGCACCCACCGGCCCCATGAGCTTTTTCATCAGCAGCACCGGCAGCGGAAAGGGTGCCGATCTGGGCGGACTGGCGGGCGCGGATGCCTTGTGCCAGCGTTTGGCGAGTACCGTGTTTACAACGGGTGGTGGCACCGCCAAAACCTGGCGCGCTTACCTGAGTACACCACCCGCTTTTGCTTCCGGCACCACGCCAGCCGTTCCCGCCATCAACGCCCGTGACCGTATTGGTGCGGGCCCGTGGTTCAACGCCAAGGGTGTACTGATTGCCCGTGACCTGGGCCACCTGCACAACGGCAACAACCTGAGCAAAGACACCGCGCTGGACGAGCGCGGCAACGTGGTCAAGGGCCGTGGCGACACGCCCAATGAGCACGACATCCTGACCGGCTCACGCGCCGACGGCACCGCCTTCGCACCGCAAACCGACACCACCTGCAAATCCTGGACGAGCTCGACCGATGGCTCAGCCATCGTGGGCCACCATGACCGCACGGGCCCGCTGCCCGAGAACTGGGCCAAGTCGTGGAACTTTTCCCACCAGTCCGCAGGCTGCAGCCAGGAAGCGCTGGTGCGCACGGGCGGCTCGGGGCGTTTGTATTGTTTTGCGACGAACTGATGAACCTGTTGCGCACGGCCCCCAACGGGGCTGGCGCAACAACGCAGGGGCTCGTTGAGCATTAAATCGGCCTCCAGCCCTTATAAAAACTGCTCAAGCAGCTATTATTTCAATAGCATTTTGGGGCCCGTTCAGAGCAACTGACTAGCAGCCCAACCCCAGCAGGCGCACCGCATTGCCCTTGAAGATGCCCGGCATCACCTCCGGCTTGAAACCTGCTTCTTCAAAGTCTTTCATCCAGCGCTCAGGGGTGATCAGCGGGTAGTCGCTGCCAAACAGCACGCGGTCTTTCAGCAAGGTGTTGGCGTATTGCACCAGTTGCTTGGGGAAGTACTTGGGGCTCCAGCCGGAGAGGTCTATCCACACATTCGGCTTGTGCGTCGCCACGCTGAGTGCTTCGTCTTGCCAGGGGAAGCTGGGGTGGGCCATGACGACTTGCATGTCGGGGAAATCAATCGCCACATCGTCCAGGTGCATGGGGTTGCTGTAGGCCAGGCGCAGCCCACCGCCGCACCGCATGCCGCTACCAATGCCGCTGTGGCCGGTGTGAAAAATCGCCGGCATTTTGTGGGCGTTGATGACCTCGTAAATCGGCCAGGCCATCGGGTCGTAGGGGTGGTAGCCCTGCACCGTGGGGTGAAACTTGAAGCCGCGCACGCCGTGCTCTTTGATGAGGCGCTCGGCCTCACGGGCACCCATCTTTCCCTTGTGCGGGTCGACGCTGGCAAACGCAATCATCATGTCGGCGTTTTCGCGGGCGGCCTGGGCTATTTCTTCATTCGGGATGCGGCGGCGGCCCATTTGCGACTCGGCATCGACCGTGAACATCACCAAGCCAATCTTCTGCTCGCGGTAGTAGGCCACTGTCTGGGCAATGGTGGGGCGGCGGCCGTTCTTGAAGTATTTGTCGGCCGCGCGGTCGTATTCGTCGCCATAGTTGTCAAACGGGTTCCAGCAGCTGACCTCGGCGTGGGTGTGGATGTCGATGGCAAGCAGGTTGACGTGGTCCATGGTGTCTTTCGAGAAAAATATAGGGAAAGTCCCTGCCTCAAATGTTCCGCAAGGCCTTATTTTTGATTATCAACAATAATCATAATCCACTCAACCTTTTACTTGAACATGCCTGCCAACGACCTCCTCCACATCGACATTCAGGGCCCCGTGGCCATCGTTCGCCTGACCCGGGCTGCCAAGCGCAATGCGTTGAACGATGCCTTAATCCTGGCGCTGCGCCAGGCCTTTGAAACCTTGCCGTCTACCGTGCGCGCAGCCGTGGTGGATGGCGAAGGCGAGCACTTTTGCGCAGGCCTGGATTTGAGCGAGCTCAAAGAGCGCGATGCGGCGCAGGGCCTGCACCACTCGCGTATGTGGCATGCCGCGCTAGACGGTGTGGAACGCGGCCCGGTGCCGGTGGTGGCCGCGCTGCACGGGGCGGTGGTCGGCGGTGGGCTGGAGCTGGCCAGCGCCTGCCACATCCGCGTGGCAGACGAGTCAACGTTTTACGCCCTGCCCGAAGGCTCGCGCGGTATTTTTGTGGGCGGCGGCGGCTCGGTGCGCATACCCAAGCTGATTGGCGTGGCCCGCATGACCGACATGATGATGACGGGCCGCGTGTACAACGCGCAAGACGGCGAACGTGCTGGTTTTGCGCAGTACCTGGTGCCCGCAGGCCAGGCGTTTGCCAAGGCGTTGGAACTGGCCCAGCGCATTGCCGAAAACGCGCCGCTGACCAACTACGCGCTGATGCACGCCCTGCCCCGCATTGCCGAGCAAAGCGCCGACCATGGGCTGTTTACTGAAGGGCTTATGGCGGCGGTGACGCAAAGCGCGCCCGAGGCCAAAGCGCGAGTGAAGGCGTTTCTGGATGGCAAGGCGGCGAAGGTGAAAAAGGCATGAGCGCAGGCGTGAAATACCGCCCATTGCGCTTCGACGTCACCCGCATCGCGCTTCGGGAAGGCGCACCCGGCGTGCACTACCTGCAGGCGCTGCTGCCGCTCGCACCTTACGCCCACCGCATCACCGACCGGCTGGTGCATTGGGCGCAGGCCGCGCCCGAGCGCACATTCATGGCGCGACGTATTCGCCAGGACGATGGCACGACCGGCCACTGGCGGCACATCACCTACGCCCAGGCCCTGCACAGCGCCCGCAGCATCGGCCAGGCCTTGCTTGACCGCGGTTTGAACGCCGAGCGCCCCGTGGCCATCTTGAGTGAAAACGACCTGGAGCATGCGCTGCTGGCGCTGGGTTGCCTGTATGCCGGTGTGCCGTATTGCCCGGTGTCGCCCGCCTACAGCACGGTAAGCCAGGACTTTGACAAGCTGCGTCATGTGCTGCGAACCCTCACACCCGGTCTGGTGTTTGCCAGCGACGCGGTGCGCTACGGCGCAGCGCTGGCTGCAGCCGTGCCAGATGGTGTTGAAATCACTATCAATTCTATAGCTGCTCCAGCAATATCCACCAGGGCTATCAGCACTTTTGATTCATTTTTGACCACCCAGGCGACCCCGGCAGTCGACCAGGCCATGCAGGCTACCGGCCCGGACACCCTTGCCAAATTCCTGTTCACCAGCGGCTCCACCAAGCTGCCTAAGGCGGTGGTCAACACCCATCGCATGTGGTGCGCCAACCAGCAGCAAATGCGCCACTCCATGCCAGTGTTGACCGACGAGCCGCCAGTGCTGGTGGACTGGCTGCCGTGGAACCACACCTTTGGCGGCAACCACAACTTTGGCTTGACCCTGTACAACGGCGGCACCTTGTACATCGACGATGGCAAGCCCACCCCCGCGCTGATGCACGAGACCCTGCGCAACCTGCGTGAGATTGCGCCAACGGTCTATTTCAACGTACCCACCGGTTTTGAAGCCATTGCCAACGCGATGAAGACCGACGCGGTGCTGCGCAAAAACCTGCTGTCGCGCGTGAAGATGTTTTTCTACGCCGGTGCGGCGCTGGCCCAGCCGGTGTGGGACACGCTGCATGCGGCGCAGGAGCAGGAAGTGGGCGAGCGCATCGTGATGGGCACCGGCCTGGGCATGACCGAGTCAGGTCCGTTTGCTATCTTCATCACCCATCCAGACGTCAAATCTGGCTATCTCGGCGTGCCCACACCAGGGCTTGAACTGAAACTGGTTGCTGACATTGCAAGCGGCAAAACCGAAGTCCGCTACAAGGGCCCCAACATCACACCGGGCTACTGGCGCAATGACGACGCCACGCAAGACGCGTTCGATGACGAAGGCTTTTTCTGCAGCGGCGATGCCGTGCAGTGGATAGACGAGGCCAACATTCACCAGGGCCTGAAATTCGATGGCCGCATTGCCGAAGACTTCAAGCTGGCCACCGGCACTTTCGTCAGCGTGGGCCCGCTGCGCGCAAAAATCATTGGGGCCGGTGCACCGTATGTGCAAGACGCGGTGCTCACGGGCATCAACCTGTCAGAAGTAGGTGCCTTGATTTTTCCCACAGCAGCCGTTCGCCAGTTGGCCAGTTTGCCGGCCGATGCGCTTTGGCAAGACGTGCTGCAAAGCGATGCGGTGCAAACCTATTTCCAGCAGGTGCTCAACACCCTGGCGGCCAGTGCCAAGGGCAGTGCCAGCCGCATCGCCCGCCTGCACCTGATGCACCAGCCGCCCAGCATCGACAAAGGCGAAGTCACCGACAAAGGCTCCATCAACCAGCGCGCGGTGTTGCAGCACCGCGCCGCCCTGGTGGATGCCCTGCACGACAACACCCTGCCCTTCACCCTGCAACCCCAAACGCACACCCACTAATCCACCAACCAGGAGACACCCACCATGACCACCCGCCGCCACTTTGTTCAATCCGCCAGCGCCCTGGCAGCCATCGCTTCTCTTCACCCCTTGGCAGCCCTGGCCCAGTCGCTGGAGCAAGTCAAGATCGTCAATGGATTTCCGGCCGGTGGCACGGCAGATGTGACCAGCCGCCGTGTGGCAGACAAACTGGGCGGCAGCGCTTACACCAAAAATGCAGGCGTTGTCGAAAACAAAACTGGCGCGGCGGGCCGGATTGCGGTGGAAACGGTCAAGAACGCCGCGCCCGATGGCGCCACCCTGTTGCTGACGCCCTACTCCATGACGTCCATCTACCCGCACATCTATAAAACGCTCAGCTACGACCCGTTCAAAGACTTTGTGCCGGTGTGCCTGGGCTCCATGCTGACGCATGGCCTGGCCGTTGGCCCGCTGGTGCCCGCCACGGTAAAAACCGTCAAGGACTACCTGGCCTGGGCCAAGGCCAACCCTGAAGACGCCAGCTATGGTTCGCCTGCGGAGGGCTCCACACCGCACTTTCTGGGCGCGCTGATGGGCATCAACACCAACACCGACCTGAAGCACATCCCTTACCGCGGCTCGGTGCCCGGCGTGACCGACCTGATTGGGGGTCAGCTGGCCTCGATGGTCACGCCGCACGGAGACTTTCTGGCCAACCACAAGGCAGGGAAAATTCGCATCCTGGCCACCTCGGGCAAGACCCGCTCACCCTTCGTGCCCGAGGTGCCCACATTCAGCGAAGAAGGCTTTCCCGAGTTGACGGTGGAAGAGTGGTTCGGCTTTTACGCCCCAGCCAAAACGCCTGCCTATGTGGTTACCAATGCCAATGCCGCCATCAACGCCGCGCTGAAAGAAAAAACCGTTATTGACAGCCTGGCCATCTCGGGCTTGCTGCCCATTGGCGGCACGCCAGAGGTCATGGCCAAAGACATGAAGCTGCAATTTGACTACTGGGCACCCATTGTGAAAAAAATCGGCTTCACGGCGGAGTCGTAAGTCACCCGTTACAAGCAGCGTCAACTTGGCAAAATGCATGCATGACCACATCCCACGACAAACCTGAGCGCACGCCAGTTGATCAGGTCGACACCCGATACCTGGAAAGCCTGCTGGGCTACAACGCCCGGCGCGCCGCACTGGTGTCCATCGAGTTGTTTTTGCCACACATGGCAGCGTTTGACTTGCGGCCGGTCGAGTTCTCGGTTTTGTCGCTTGTAAACCACAACCCGGGCATTACGTCCAGCCAACTGTGCAACGCGCTGGGCATCCTGCCGCCTAACTTGGTCGGGCTGGTCAGCCGGGCGGAAAAAAGCGGTTGGCTACAGCGCGAGCCGCATCCCACCGATGGGCGTGCTCTGGGTCTGCACCTGACAGCGGCTGGAAGCAAACGCACACAGGACGCAGAGCGCGCCGCGACCGCACTGGAAAAACAAGTTGCCGCACCACTGACCGCCAGCGAAGCTCAAACCCTGATGCGCCTGCTGCGCAAGGTGTATCAGCGCGGCGACTAATTCGCCTCAAGCGCTTACCTCAGGTGCCTGAATGGGCGGCGGGCGGGCGATCTGCCAATTTATGTGCCTTTTTGGCCTGTAGCCCACACAAGATGTGCTCAAGCAGCTATGAATGTAGTAGCAAATCAAAAATTGGGCTATAGTCCAAATAACGCGTTTTTGCTACAGCTTGCGTAGCAGCCCCAGCACACCACCACTGCCCTACAGGAGTATTTGCATGAGTACCAAAGAAAATGCCGCCGTTAGCCAATTGCTGGAGTTGCTGGAAGCCCGCTACGCCATTCGCGTGCTGTGGGCCTTGCGCGACGGCCACCCCCAAACCTTCCGTCTGCTGCAAGACAGCGTGGGCGGCATCACCCCCAACACGCTAAACACCCGCATCAAAGAGCTGCGCGAAGCAGGCCTGCTGCACCATGCGGGCGAAGGCTACTGCGTCACCGTATCAGGCTCCGATCTGCTCAAGCGCCTGGGTGATTTGCAGGCGTTTTCGGTCAAGTGGGTCGCGGGACAGAGCAAGAAGAAGTAATTCTTGCGCTTCAATGGCAAAAAGGACAGGTTCGGCCTGTCCTTTTGCGTTGTGGAGCTGCGATTGCTACACGGTTTTACGACGCGCAGATTCAAGCACGCAGTGCATCAGAGGGTAATTTAAGAGGCGTGATCTTCAGGCCAAAGAACACCTCATGCGGTGTTTTGTATCCCAGACACTTTCTGGGCCTATGGTTCAGCTTGTACAGTGCATCGTCCACTTGTCCTTGTGTGACTTTCCTGAAGTTGGTGGATTTGGGAAAGTACTGTCGAAGCAGCCCATTGGTGTTCTCGTTGATTCCCCGCTGCCAGGAGCAGTACGGTTGGGCAAAGTACACATCGACCTGTAGGCGTTGGGCCATGAATGCGTGGTCAGCAAACTCTTTGCCGTTGTCAACCATGAGGGTGTGGCAGCAGGCTTTGTGCGGGCGCAGCAAATCAATCACCGCCTGCGCCACTGGCTGGGCGTGCTTGGAATCCAGCCGCTTGGCAAAGGTGTAGCGGCTCTTGCGGTCTACCAAAGTGACCAGCACACCCTGGCATCCTTGCCCACAATAGTGTCACCTTCAATATCTCCAATGCGCTGGCGCGACTCAACCAAAGGCGGGCGCATCTCAATGCCCACGCGATTCTTGAGCACCCCACGGCGATCGCGTCCGCTGGCGTAGCGCTTGCGCCGTGCTTTTTGGCAGCGCAGCTGTAGATGTGAGGTGCTGGCAGCGCGCTTGGCCTCATAGACGTGTTGATAAATGCGCTCGTGGCTTGCACGATCAGCACCCTCGGCCTTCAGGCGCAAACTGACTTGCTGGGGCGACAGGCCCGCGTGCACGTAGCACTCAATGTGAGCCCAGGTGTTGGCGCCGATGGTGCGCGCCCTTGTGTTGCACGCCATGCGGGCATTTGCACGTGCTTGGGCTGCCCCACAGCAGCGAAACATAAAAATCGAGGCTACGTGGCAGATCATCGGAACAGATGTTGGTCAGGATTCGGGTGAACGTCATTCGTACTCCTCGAGCGTGGAGGTGAAAGCAGAAGCAACGATTACACACTCGCAAGGCATCAAACTATTGCCAGTTGCCACTTATAGCGCTTGGGCCAGCCGCGTGTTGAGCTTGGGAATACCCTCTAAATTCATGACGGTAACCCCCCCAAATTCATCGGTTGTGAAAGTAGAAATTTCCATGAAAGAATTTCTACATGAAAAAGAGAAAATTTACCGACAGCCAGATCATGGCTGGCTTGAAACGGGCTGAGGCGGGCATACCTGTGCCCAAGATTTACCGAGAGCTGGGCATCAGGAGCGCCACCTTTTATTCCAGCTTGTGGATGGACACTCGCACGGTCGTTCGAACCGCGTCGGACTCACCGGATACCGACTCTACTGCGATACTTCGCGTGTTGGGTGGGGTCTTGAAGCTGAGCTCGCAGTAGCGCACTTTCACCCCTGTACCGCAATTTGTTACTGTTTCGGATAGTAGTTCGTTCTTTCTGTCGCGTATGCGCACAGCAAATAACAAATTCATCGGGCTCGTCGCATCCAAATCTACGCGATACCAATTACTTGGCCATACGTAATCTTTGGCTCGCGTGACGCACCTAACTGACTTGTTCCCGTTCACGTAGCAGGTGTTGCTAGCTAGTTCGACAGCGGTGGCGTACGTTGGTAATAGTAGTGCAGCGAACACCGCACACGCTGCCGCGCGTAGCCTAAGTGGGCGGCTTCGTCGCCCACGCAGGGCGTGGGCCGAGACATTCGGTGCGGGTGAGCTTTGGGACGGCGGCGGGGATCCCGGAAGGCCGATGGCTGTGGTTGGCGGTTGCGGGTGCCGATGCTGTTGCATATTAGTTTACTTTTGCAGTGTGTTTCGGTTGAGTGTCCGTATGGCGCTACCCATAGACATTATTTTTGAATAATTTTTATTTAACTACTGTCAAAATTTTTACATTCTTTTGTAGGGAATACCCTCGGAAAACTCTCCAAAAGCTCCCCCGCTCTGGCAACCCTACGACGAGCTGAAACGGTACAGGCCGATGCAGCAACAATCCGCTTGAGGCCAGCCGTAAAAGGTGGCGCGCTACAAGCTAAACACGGTGCTGGCCCTGGATTTTTGGGTGCGCAGTTTCGGCGCTTGCTGGTGACAAGCTGCCCGAACGGGTGTTCAAACCAGCTCTAAAGTCACTTATTGATCCGGCCCGATGAAGTATCAAATTTCCGTTCGGGCTGAGGTATCGAAGCCCTCGCGAGCCCTTCGATACCTAAGGGCGAACGGTTAAGGAAACTCTGATTAACCCCTTCCAAACCCTCACACCAACGCCCGGCTGAAATTTTTAGCTGCTTTTGGCGGTTTCGGCGATGGCTGGATCGTTCACTTCTTGATGGTGCTCACTTTTTAAGCAGATTCGCTCGATCTTTGGGCTTTTGGGCATCTTTTTCGCCCCTCACACACCTTGCGGGCGCACCTGTGGCTTATCTGTCACCAGGATGTGCCTTGCCATCCACAAATTGACCAGCGCAAACAGCGTGTTGATCTGCGCGGTGTTCTTGTCCAATCCCTTGTAGCGCACCTTGCGGTAGCCAAACTGGCACTTCAGAACCCGAAACGGGTGCTCCACTTTGGCCCGGATCTGGCTTTTGATGGTTTCAATCTCATCGGTCAATTTGCCTTCTTCTGTCTCTTTATCCAGCGCCTTGCGTTTGCCGCGCTTCATGCTGATGGCCCATTTGATACCCGGCTTGGCCTCTTCTCGTTTGTCCACGCCCTGGTAGCCCGCGTCCCCACTGGCGTGTACTTCCTGGCCGTGCAGCAGCGCATGCGCCTGGCTGATGTCGGCCACGTTGCCCGAGGTGCCAATGACGGTGTGCACCAGGCCCGAGCATTCGTCCACGCCGATGTGCGCTTTCATCCCTCATCCGTGAGGATGACCTGCGGTCATGTACCACTGGTTGCCCTTTTTGCTTTGATGCATGTCGGGGTCGCGTGCCTTGTCTTTGTTCTTGGTGGACGGGGGCGCTGCGATCAGCGTGGCATCCACGATGCTTCCTTCTTTCAGGGTCAGCCCGCGTTCGCTCAGGTGCTTGTTGACGCTGGCAAAGATCTGCTCGCCCAGCTTGTGCTTTTGCAGTAAGTGGCGAAAGCGCAGGATGGTGGTCTCATCGGGCAGGCGGTCATCACCCAG
>JANOQJ010000054.1:0-61431 GCA_031414805.1 Comamonadaceae bacterium | reverse complement strand
TTCCGCTTGCAGGTCTGGCCATGGTGGTCTCCTAGTTGGGGAAACCATATTATTTACGTTTTTATTGGGAATCGGAATTACACCCTGCTGGGCATCAATAGCTGCCCGATGAAGAAAAACTCTTATTGAGGTGGCCCGAATCAATGCGCTCGGTGTGCGCAGCGCGGGCGCCAGGAGCTAGTCTACAGGGCTCCCAATGAGGCTCATTCAGGCCTCTAGCCCTTGCAGATATTGCTCAAGCAGCTACAACTTTTGTAGCAATCGGGTCAATCCCCTTGAGGAGTGAAAAACGCCACCCTTTGTACGGTCATGCCCAGATTTATCAGAAGGTTTCGATGCTTTGCGCTAGATCAACACAGGCGGTGGCAACGAGCAGCAAACTGGTCGCATCGTCAGCCACCGTCTGACACCTTCAAAGGAACGCACCATGTCACGCACCATGCAAGCTGCTTTCGTCGAACAATTCGGTCAACCGCTGGCCTTCCGGGAAGTGGCCATTCCGACCCCCGGGCCAGGCCAGATTCTGGTGAAAACCGAAGCTTGCGGGGTCTGCCACACCGATCTGCATGCTGCCCACGGCGACTGGCCAGTCAAGCCCACGCTGCCCTTCATTCCAGGCCACGAAGGCATTGGTCTGGTAGCTGCCATCGGTGCGGGTGTGCGGGCTGTGAAGGAGGGTGACCGGGTCGGTGTGCCCTGGTTGTTCTCGGCCTGCGGGCATTGCGAATACTGCCTGTCGGCTTGGGAAACCGTGTGCGATGAAGCGCAATTTGGTGGCTACACAAAAAATGGCGGCTTTGCCCAGTACATCCTGGCCGATCCGAACTACGTGGCGCACATTCCTGCCGGGCTGTCGGCGCTAGCTGCTGCGCCCATTACCTGCGCTGGCGTCACCACCTACAAAGGCATCAAGGAAACCGCCGCGCGGCCTGGCGAATGGTTGCTGGTCTCTGGCATCGGCGGGCTGGGGCACCTGGCTGTGCAATACGCCAAAGCGATGGGTCTGCACGTCTGCGCGGTAGACATTGACGATGGCAAGCTCGCCCATGCCACACAACTGGGCGCCGAGGTGGTGGTCAACGCCCGCAGCACAGACGCGGTGGCTGCGGTGAAAAAGGCCACCGGCGGCGGCGCGCATGGCGTGCTGATCACCGCGCCCTCACTGGGCGCATTCAAGCAGGGCGTGGCCATGACGCGCAAGCACGGCACCTGCGTGCTGGTGGGTTTGCCACCGGGGGAGTTTCCATTCCCGCTGTTTGACGTGGTGCTGAACTGCATCACGGTGCGCGGGTCGCTGGTGGGCACCCGCAAAGACATGGTCGAAGCACTGGCTTTTGCCGCCGATGGGAAGGTGAAGTCGGTGGTGGAGGTGCAACCGCTGTCGGCGGTCAACCAGGTGCTGGACCGCCTGCAAAGGGGCGACGTGGCCGCGCGGGTGGTGCTGGACTTCGCTGGCGGCTGAGACTTTTCACTATTATTTTCATAGCTGCTTGAGCAATATCCAAAAGGGCTAGAACCTGTTTTCGTCATAAACAGTGCCATCCAGGAGATCTGCCTATGAACGCCGTATCACCCGCCACCCCGCCACCTGCCCCTGGTGGTGACCTTGTCAAACGCCTGGGCCTGTTGGTGGCGGTGGTCATCTTGCTGGCCCTGGTTCTGATGCCCACGCCCAAAGGGCTGCCGTATGCCGGGCAGGTGATGCTGGGCATTCTGGCTTTTGCGGTGCTGGTCTGGATGACCGAGGCGCTGGACTACGCGGTGAGTGCCGTCGTCATTGGCGCGCTGATGGTGTTTCTGCTGGCCTATGCGCCCGATGCCGCCAAACCCCTGAGCGCAGACATGGGTACTGGCGCTGCCCTGGGTTTGGCGTTGTCAGGTTTCTCCAATAGCGCGGTGGCACTGGTGGCGGCGGCCTGTTTTATTGCAGCAGCCATGACTGCTACCGGACTGGACCGCAGGATTGCGCTAGCCGTGTTGTCCCGGGTTGACGCGCGTCCCAACAGCATCGTGATCGGTGCGATGGTGGTGGGCTTCCTGCTGTCGTTCATTGTGCCCAGCACCACCGCGCGGGTGGCTTGTCTGGTGCCCATCATGATGGGCTTCATCCTGGCTTTCAAGGTGGACAAGCGCAGCCGGTTTGCCGGGCTGTTGGTCATCACGGCGGCGCAGACCGCAAGCGTCTGGAACGTCGGCATCAAGACGGCGGCGGCGCAAAACATGGTGGCCATCGGCTTTATTGAAAAGCAGTTTGGCGTCGGCATCACGTGGCTGGAGTGGTTTATTGCCGGTGCGCCGTTTTCGGCGCTGCTGAGCGTGGCGGTCTACTTCATTATGACCCGCATGATGAAGCCGGAGATGGCGCAGATCGTGGGCGGCAACGACGCCATTGCGCAGCAGCGAGCGGCCATGGGCCCCATGACCGTACGGGAATACAAGCTGCTGGCCATCGTGCTGGTGCTGTTGGGCTTCTGGGCCACTGAAAAACTGCTGCACGATTTCGATACCGCTTCGACCACGTTAGCTGCCGTGGGCCTGATGCTGCTGCCCCGCCTGGGCGTCATGGACTGGAAAGAATCGCAACGCGGTTTCCCCTGGGGCACGGTGGTCTTGTTCGCCATTGGCATCAGCCTGGGTGCCGCCCTGCTGCGCACGCAAGCGGCCGGTTGGCTGGCCAACCTGATCGTGCAAAACCTGGGACTCGCGCAGGCCAGCGCGTTGACTATTCTCATGCTGCTGTCGCTGTTCCTGGTCGTGATTCACCTGGGTTTTGCCAGTGCCACCGCGCTGGCGTCGGCCATGATTCCCATCATCATCAGCGTGCTGGCGGCAGTGCAGACGCCAGGCATCAACATGATCGGCATGACCATGCTGCTGCAGTTCGTGGTGAGTTTCGGCTTCATCCTGCCGGTCAACGCGCCGCAAAACATGATTGCCTATGGCACAGACACCTTTGAGGCACGAGACTTCGTGCGCACCGGCCTGGTGATCACGGCGGCGGCCATGGCGTTGTTGCTGGTTTTTGCCCTGACCTACTGGCCCTGGATGGGTTACATGACGAAGGCCGCGTAAAGCCGCCAGCGTCACAAAACATTCAATGGGATCTTCAGGTACGACACCCCGTTGGCTTCAGCCGGTGGCAGTTCACCGGCGCGGATGTTGACTTGCACCGACGGCAAGATCAGCACCGGCATGTCCAGCGTGGCATCGCGCGCTGTGCGCATCTGCACAAACGCCTCCTCGGTCACCCCGTCGTGGACATGGATGTTGTGGGCGCGCTGCTGGGCCACCGTGCTGTGCCATGCGGGGGCCCGTCCACCGGGGGGATAGTCGTGGCACATCAGCAGCTGGGTGTCGGGCGGAATGCTCAGCAGTTTGGCCACCGAGCGGTACAAGGCATGCGCGTCACCCCCTGGAAAATCGCAGCGCGCGGTGCCCACGTCGGGCATAAACAGGGTGTCCCCCACGAACACGGTGTCGCCAACCTGGTAGGCCATACAAGCGGGCGTGTGCCCCGGCACGGCCAGCGCCTGCATCGACAACGCGCCAACCGTCAGGGTGTCTCCGTCGTACAGCAGGCGGTCAAACTGTCGGCCGTCGGTCTGAAACTGTGGCTCCAGGTGAAAAATGCGTTTGAAAACGTCCTGCACCCGGGTAATGGCAGCGCCAATGGCAATCTGACCACCCAGGTGTCGCTTCAGGTGGTGCGACGCAGAAAGGTGATCTGCATGGGCATGGGTTTCCAGAATCCAATGCAGCTGCAGATGCTTGGACCGCACAAACGCAATCAACCGGTCAGCCGACGCGGTGCTGGTTCGCCCCGACTTGGGGTCGTAGTCCAGCACCGAATCCACGATGGCGCAAGCCGTGCCGGGCTTTTCGTAAACCACGTGGCTGATGGTCCAGGTGGCTGGGTCGAAAAAGCTTTCAATCTGGGGTTTCATAACGGTCTTTTCCTTCGTAGTGGGCCAGGGAACATCTGGTGCGACCTTGCCGATACCAAGTCCGACGCGCATTGGGCACTGTCATTTGAAGCCGGTCATTGACCTATCTCAATCTATGGTGGCTCCACGATGCATCGCGGAGCCATGCGCTCATCGCAAGGTGCCATCATTACAGCCGTGCATTTTTAAAACCTTCCGGAGAAAAACCATGACGATCGACTGGAACAACTTCACCCCGTGGTCGGCGTTGGCCGGCGGCCTCATGCTGGGCCTGGCCTCGGCGCTTTTCATTCTGGTCAACGGGCGCATTCTGGGTATCAGCGGCATCGTCGGTGGCTTGTTGCGCCCGCAGCCCAAAGACGTGGGTTGGCGCCTGTCTTTTCTGCTGGGTCTGTTGACCGCTCCGCTGCTCTACCTGCTGCTGGTGGGACCGGTTGCAGCCCGCATTGACGCCGGCTGGGCCACGGTGATCGTGGCCGGTGTGCTGGTCGGTTTTGGCACCCGCTATGGCTCGGGCTGCACCAGCGGCCACGGCGTGTGTGGCCTGTCGCGCCTGTCACCGCGTTCGCTGATGGCCACATTGGTATTTATGGGTGCTGGCTTTGCGACGGTGTTTCTCATGCGGCACGCACTGGCCTGATCCAACTGTTTCAAGGAGTAGACACATGAACCGCATTTCAGAGTTTGTCATCGGCCTGCTGTTTGGCGCTGGCCTGATCGTCTCGGGCATGACCGACCCGTCCAAGGTGCTGGGCTTTCTGGATTTGTTTGGGGCTTGGGATCCTTCGCTGGCGCTGGTTATGGGTGGTGCCATTCTGGTCGGGGTGGTCGCTTTTGCCATCGCCAAAAAGCGCACGACCACATTTCTGGGGAGTGCCATACGCCTGCCCGGTGCGCGCGACATCAATCACCAACTGGTGCTGGGCAGCCTGTTGTTTGGTGCTGGCTGGGGGCTGGCCGGCTTTTGCCCTGGGCCTGCGCTGGTCTCCTTGGCAGCAGGGCAACCCAAAGCTGCGGCGTTTGTGCTGGCCATGCTGGTGGGTATGGTGGTGTACGAGTGGCTGCAGCCCGGCACACCGCCCACGGTTGCAACCGACCCGCGGTGATGTGATGGCGGGCCTGATCGCAGCTTCATGAACTTTCCGTCCTTCGCCATCGATCCAGCAGTCTCTGCCTTGGCTGCCGCGCTGGCGGTGGGCGCGGTCGTCGGCCTGGAGCGTGGCTGGCGCGACCGCGAGCGCCTTGAGGGCGGCCGTGTGGCGGGCTTGCGCACATTTGCGCTGCTGGGCTTGCTGGGCGGTGTGTTGGGTGTGCTGGGCAAATCGATGGGTGTGTGGCCAGTGGCTGGTGGGCTCATCGGCTTGTCGGTGCTGGCCGCCGTGTCGTACCGAGAGGGTGTTCGCGCACACGGCAGCCTGAGCGCCACCACCGCTGTGGCTGCTTTGCTGACCTACGCACTGGGCGTGCTGGCCGGCGTCGGTCAAGCAGCATTGGCGATAGGGGCCGCCGTGGTGGTGGCTGTGTTGCTAAACCTCAAACCCACCTTGCACCGTTGGCTGCAATTGGTAGAGCACCGCGAACTCAGCGCTGCGCTGCAGCTGCTGGTGCTGTCTGCTGTGATTCTTCCGCTGTTGCCCAACGCGGCCTATGGGCCCTACGGGGCGTTGAACCCCTATTTGCTGTGGTGGGCTGTGGTGCTGGTGGCAGCCTTGTCGGTGGGTGGTCATGTTGCCATGCGCCTGACCGGGCCTGCGCGCGGCATCTTCTGGACGGGCGTGCTGGGCGGCTTGGCTTCGTCCACCGCCGTCACCCTGACCCTGGCGCGCCATGCCAAGGCGCAACCCGCACTGAGCAGCGCTGCCGCAGCGGGCACCTTGGCTGCCTGCGGAATGATGTTTTTGCGCATGACGGTGATCGTCTGGTCGATGCAACCCGCGCTGGGCGTGGTGTTGGGTGTTCCCATGGTGGCAGCGGGTGCGACGCTGCTGGGCCTGGGTGCCTGGCGCTGGCGGCGTTGTGAGGCGGGGACTGAGGCGCAGCAGGCTGATGACATGGCGGTCTTTGATCTGGGCACTGCGCTAACTTTCGGCGCGTTCCTGGGTGTGATGGCCGTACTGATTCAGGCCGCCACCCAATGGCTGGGTAGTGCGGGTCTGTTTATGGCGGCGGCTCTGTCGGGCCTGCTGGATGTGGATGCCATCACCATCACCGTGATGCGGATGCAGGCTCTTGGCAGCCTGTCAAGTCAAGCGGCCCAAATTGCCGTCGGGTTGGCCATCGCCGCCAACATGTTGACCAAGACCCTGACGGTTTTTTTTGTCAGCGGCGCACCGGTTGGACGACCGGTCGCGCTGGGGTATGGCATGTCTCTCGCTGTTGGTGTCGTTACCTCACTTTCAATGGGTGTGTTGTAGAAATCTGTAGGGGCTTGCTTGGCGTTCGATAAGGCCCCGTCTTGCGCCAGATCAACTCACCACCGCCGCGTTTCAAGCAACATCAACACACTTCAAGGAGTTGACTATGTTGTTGTCCGAGGAACTGACCAAACTGCAGGAACTACGCGAACGCGGCGTGTTGTCAGGCGAGGAATTCTCTCGTGCGAAAAGTCGGCTGTTGGACAGTTCACCACCCCTGCGGGCATCTGCGCCGTCCGAGGCTTTAACGTCCCTGAACGCGCTTCGGCGCAGTCGCAACGACCGCTGGATTGCAGGCATATGCGGCGGCATCGCGGCGGCCACGGGAATGGAGCCATGGCTGGCCCGCCTGTTGTTTGCCGTGCTGTTGTTGTTCGGTGGGGCGGGCGCGTTGATCTATTTGTTGTTATGGTTTTTTGTTCCGAACGAGTAGCGGTTGGGCTGCGCCGTAAAGAACGACATCCAAAACCTCGTCACTGCAACTGGTCAGCAACCATTGGTGGATTGCAGGCTGTTTCACGGATGCAAAAACATTCACCTGCTGAAATGGAAAGAAAGAACTCAAACAAGGAATAGCCGTGCAAATCAAAGTTCTAGGTTCAGGCTGCAGCAAGTGCCACAGCACCATTGACCGGGCTGCGCAGGCCTTGGGTATCCACGTTGAGATCGTCAAGGTCGAGGATCCCGACGAGATCAGGCGCTCAGGGGTCAAAGCCACTCCGGCCGTCATGATCGATGGCAAGGTTGTGCACAGCGGTAGCCTGCCCTCGAACGAAGAGGTGCAAAGCTGGCTGAGGCCGAGCCTGATCGGGTTTCTGAACCAGCCAACCCGTCATCTGTTCTTCACTGGCAAAGGGGGTGTCGGCAAGACGTCGCTGTCGACTGCCGCCGCACTGACGCTGGTAGATACTGGCAAACGCGTGCTGCTGGTCAGCACCGACGCTGCGTCGAACCTGGACGAAATGCTGGGAATCGAGCTTCGCAACACGCCCGTGCCTGTGCCGGGGGCACCCGGCCTGTCGGTGCTGAACATTGACCCCGACAACGCAGCCGAGTCGTATCGACAGCGCGTTATGGCGCAGATGGGCACGGGTGCCAGCGCAGAAGAACTCGCGACCGTGCGTGAGCAGCTCTCCGGAGCCTGCACCACGGAGATCGCGTCGTTCGACGAATTCGCCTCTCTGCTGTCGGACAGCACCGAAACCTACGACCACATCGTCTTCGACACAGCACCGACGGGGCACACCTTGCGCCTGCTCAGCCTGCCCAAGGCATGGACTGGATTCCTACAAGGCAACGACCGTGGCGCATCGTGTCTCGGCCCGCATTCGGGCTTGAAGATGCAGGAAATCCGTTTCAAGGCCGCGCTCGACGCCTTGAGCGATCCGGCGAAGACCACGGTGATCCTGGTCACGAGGGCCGACAAGAGTGCGATCAGCGAGGCGGCGCACACCGCGTCCGAGTTGTTTGAGCTGGGCTTGTACAACCAGCGGCTCGTGATCAATGGTGTGTTCCATGCGACCGAGCGCACCGACGCAGTGGCCTGCGCCATTGAACAGCAGGGGCAGCAGGCACTCGACGCCATGCCGCAGGCACTGCGTGAATTGCCACAAGACCGTGTGCCGCTGCGGGCTTTTGACACAGTCGGCCTGTCCGCCTTGCGCGCCCTGCTGACCAGCGCTACCAGCCCGATCACACCCCATACGACCCTGGCTCGAAAAGCTGGCGAAAAGTTCCAGGGCCTGGACGCGCTGGTCGACGAACTCGCCGCGGCCGAACACGGTCTGATCATGGTGATGGGCAAGGGCGGCGTCGGCAAGACGACGGTCGCCGCGGCCCTGGCGTTGGGGCTTGTCCAGCGCGGCAAGACCGTGCACTTGAGCACCACCGATCCGGCGGCCCACCTGAAGCGAACACTGAATGGCGACGTGCCGGGCCTGCAGGTCAGCCGCATCGACCCGAAGGTCGAGACGCAGCGCTACATCGACAAGATCATGGCAGCCAAGTCACCCACGCTCGACGCGGCAGCGCAGGCGCTGTTGCTGGAAGACCTGCAGTCGCCTTGCACCGAAGAGGTGGCGGTCTTCCACGCCTTCTCGCGCATCGTCAGCGAGGGCCGCAGCGCTTTCGTCGTACTCGACACCGCACCCACCGGGCACTCCATGTTGCTGATGGACGCCACCGGTGCTTATCACCGACAGATGACACGTGAGTTCGAAGGGCACGGTGCCGCCCGTATCGTCACGCCCTTGATGCGGCTTCAGGACGCTGCCTACACGCGGATCATTCTGGTCACGCTGCCTGAGGTGACGCCGGTGTCACAAGCCGCCGCGCTCCAGGAAGACCTTCGCCGCGCCCGCATCGAGCCCTATGCCTGGGTGCTCAACAAGAGCGTGCTCGCGGCGGGCACGCGCGACCCTTTGCTTGCGGCCCGACTGGCAGGCGAACGCAAACAGATCGAGCGAATGGCAGCCGGGCTGGCCAAACGTTTGTTCAGCCTTCCTTGGCTGACCGTCCCGCCCATCGGGTTCGCCGAGTTGTCGAAACTGGTCAGCAAAACATCGCCCGCTCAGGCTGCTCACGCCTGAACCCACCCACCCCACCACCGAGGAAAACCATGTACGGATTCACCACCACCCTCACCGGCATCTCTTTCGACCAGGCGCTGGCGAAGACCATCGCCGCCCTGAAAGCCGAAGGTTTCGGCGTGCTGAGCGACATCGACGTGCAGCATGCGATGAAAGAGAAACTCGGCGTCGACATGGCGCCCTACCGAATCCTCGGTGCCTGCAACCCGCCGCTGGCGCACCAGGCCTTGCAGGCGGTGCCCGACATCGGCCTGCTGTTGCCCTGCAACGTGATCGTGCGCGAGGAAGCGCCGAAGCGTGTCGTGGTCGGTTTTCTCGACCCGCAGATCATGGTGAACCTGGTCGGAAAGCCCGAGGTCAAGACCGTCGCCGACGCAGCGGAACAGCGGCTGCGCCGTGCTTGCGAGAGCCTGGGTGGCAGCACGACGAAGGCGGCCTGAAGCGCGCAATGTGTGAACTGCTGGCGATGCTGACCTAGCTTGGTGTGTTTGCCCCGGGCTTGCGGTCTATTCGCGATCCTGGCGCACCGCGACATACAGGCGAATGCGCTCTCGCTCCACCAGCAGGGCAACGCTGTCATGGCGACTGAGGGATTGCAGCGCCGCGTCGAAATCTTCCTCAGTCAATACCGGCAGGCTGTTCACCGCAACGATGCGGTCGCCCGACTCGATGCCTGCCAGCAGGCTGGGGCCTGTCGCGCTGTCTACGTAAATTCCAGCGGGCATCTGGGCCGACAGTTTGTTCTGCACAAAGGCCAGCCCGAGTCGCTTCAAGGCAGTGGTGCGCTTTGGCGCCACAGGGCGCGTGTATTCCGTAGGTGCTGTGGCTACTGTGAGGCGGATGTGCTTCAGCGCCCGCTGTCGCCAGATCGCCAACCCCAGCACGGTGCCGGGCTTCGCGGCAGAAATGCGGGCCTCAATGTCGGACGGCGAGGCGCCTTGAACCAGTGTGAGAACAGGCTGCTCAGTTTCGGCCATTGCTCCCTGTTCGCCAGCATCCACCGTCAACACCACGTCACCACTGCGCAGTCCCGCTGCGTCAGCAGAACCACCCGTGTCCACACTCAGAACGATCACACCGCCCGCCGAGCGCAAGCCGAACGCCTGTGCCAGCTCCGAAGTCACCGGTTGAAGCACCGCACCGATATAGCCGCGCTGACCCGGGGCATTGGCTGTCAATTGCTGCGCGACGCGCATCACACGGTCAATGGGTAACGCGAACGACACACCCATAAAAATGCCTGTAGCCGAAAAAATCATGGCGCTCATCCCGATCACCACGCCGTCGGTATTGAACACCGGCCCGCCCGAACTGCCTGGGTTCAAGGCCACGTCGGTCTGAATCCACGGGATCGCACCGCCCCCGGGCAAAAAGCGTGGGAAGGCGCTGACAACGCCAGCTGAAACACTGTGCTCCAGACCAAACGGTGCCCCTAGCGCAGCCACCGGCTCGCCCGCGCAGAGGCTGACGGTTGGTACCAACTGAACCACCGGTAAACCACGACCTGCAATCTTGAGAACCGCCACATCGGTACGCCGGTCAAACCCGGTCACCACGGCGGAAAACCGTTGGCCATCCGCCGTCAGCACCCAGACCTCCTGGGCGTCATGAACCGCATGGGCGCTGGTCAGCACCTGCCCGTCGGCACGCACGATGAAGCCTGACGAGAAAGAACGCTCCAGCGATGCGCCACCGCGTGCCGTTGGCCCGCCTTCGGCCAGTGGCAAACCCGAGAGCGACTGAAACAACTCGGGACCGTCCAATTCCCCAAACGGGTCGCGACGCGGCCGTAAAACCAGCACACTGACGACGGCAGGCCCATTGCGGGCAACCGCTTTTGTCAAGCTCGGTTTTGCCAAAGCCCTGGTGGCATCCTGAGTACAAGCCGTGATGGTTGTTTCAGGCAGCGCGTAGGCGGTGTGGTGCAACAGTACCGCCCCAAACAAGAGCGCCGCGATGGCGATCCGGTTGACGGCAGTGCATGAACCTGATGATCCACGGCACGTCGCTTGGCGCTTAGAAAACATCCCGATGCGCCTCATCAGCATGTGCTGGCGTTTTGGCCTGTAGTGACTGAAGCTGCCGCTCCAGCGTCGAGATGCGGTTCAGATACCCCAGCACCAGGGCCATGGTGAACTGATCCAGGTCCAGATCCAGTCGCAGCTTGCCGAGTTCACGCAGCGGGCCAACGCAATCAGCCGCAAAAACCTGCTCGTCACCCGCGCCGCTCAGGGGCACCAGGCTGCCGTAGTCCACCAGCTCGTGCAGATCACCCAGGTTCAAACCGCAGGCACGGCAAAGGTCGTTGGCAGTCAGGCTTTCACGCGCATCCAGCCAGATCCATTCAAGTACATGTGTGTTGGTCATGGGGATTCCTGTGCAGCCGTGGTCGCGCGTGGGTTGTAGTGCGATGTGGCGGCAAGTTGTTCAAACAGTTCCCGCTCGCGGGTCGTCAGAGTTGGCGGCACTTGTATGTGCACCACCGCATACAGGTCAGCGCGGTGGTTGTGGCGATTGGCCAGCCCGCGCCCTTTCAGGCGCAGCTTGCGGCCCGAAGGCGTGCCGGCTGCCACCGTGACCTCTACCGGGCCATCCAGGGTGGGAACTTGCACCTGCGCGCCCAACGCTGCTTCCCAGGGTGTGAGTGCCAGGTCAAAGTACAGGTCATGCCGGTCGGCGCGAAACAGGGGGTGCGCAGCCAGCCCAATATGCAGATAGATGTCGCCATCCACACCACCCTGCTGCCCCTTCCCGCCCTTGCCACGCAAACGCAACTTCTGGCCTTCGCTCACGCCCGGTGGAATGGTGACCTCCAAGCTCCTGTCGCCCTGTGCATCAGCCAGATTCAGGTTGATCGTCGCACCTCGGTGCGCCTGCTCCAGCGATATCTGCACCGCTGTTTCATAGTCGCGCCCTGGGCGGGAAACAGGTGGAATAGGGCCGTGGTGCTGGCCAGGGTGGCCGCGCTGCAGTGCAGCCAACAAATCGGCCAGATCCATGTTGTCAAAGGCCTGGTCACCGGTTGTGTACTGGCTGGCCCATTGAGGCGGCGGTGCAAATTCATCGCCTGCCCCACGTTGCCCCAACTCATCGTAGGCGGCGCGCTTGTCGGCATCTTTCAGCGTGGCGTAGGCCTCGGCCGCCTCCTTGAAGCGGCTTTCGGCATCGGGTGCCTTGGACACATCCGGGTGATAGGTCCGCGCGAGCTTGCGATACGCCTTCTTGATCTGATCGAGGTTGGCATCTCGCGGCACACCCAGCGCGGCGTAATAGTCCTTGTATTTCATGCGGCCAAAGACTGATCGGATTTCGTCTCAATGGCCGCCAACAGCCGCTGCGGGTTGACAATCCGTATGTGTCGTTTGTCAACCTCCAGCAGGCCTTGATGGGCAAACGCCGAGAAGGTACGGCTAACCGTTTCCAGCTTCAAACCCAGGTAGCTGCCAATCTCGGCCCGCGACATGCGCAGGTGGAATTCGCTGGACGAGTAGCCCAAGGCTTTCAGGCGCAGCGACAAGTTCATCAAAAATGCCGCCAGACGCTCCTCGGCGCTCATGCTGCCCAGCAACATCAACAGGCTGTGCTCGCGCACGATCTCACGGCTCATCAACCGCGTCAGCGCTTGCTGCAAACCACTGCCGTCCACAGACTGCTCCATGAGCGTTGCATAAGGTATGGCGCAAATCTCACTGTCCTCCAGCGCGACGGCGTCGCTGGCATGGCGGGCGAAGGCCACGGCATCCAGCCCCACCATTTCCCCGGCCATGTGAAAGCCGCTGACCTGCTCGCGCCCATCAGCCAGGGTCAAGCTGGACTTGAAGGTGCCGCTGCGAATCGCATAGATGTAGCGGAAGGCATCGCCACCGCGGTACAGCGTCTGGCCGGCCTTGAGCCGTCGACGGCCAAAGCCCAGGCTGTCCAGCCGATCTACGTCCAGATCGGTCAAACCACAGGGCAGGCACAGTTCCCGCAGGTGGCAGGAGGAGCACTGGGCTTTGAGCGGTGCGACTGCCTGGGTCGAGCCGACAACTTGCAAGGGCGCAAAGCGAATGGGCGCTGTGACTGCGTCGTAAGTGGCGAATGACATGTTGCGTCTCCTGAAGTAATTGATCGATTCAGCGGGTCGTCAGATGGATGCAAGAGCGGCGCTTTGCACCGCACCCGCGAGTTGTTCGGATTCGCGGCTCTTGTCGAGAAAAGACGCTGCGCCCTGGCTTAAATACCGCTTGCGAAATGCGCCCCCCGAGTCGTTGCTGAAAACAACAAAGGCAATCTCGGGGCGGACACGACGAACCGCCTGCAAAACCTGTAGCCCCGAGCCATCAGCCAGCCGCACATCCAGCACCACCACGTCGGGACGACTGGCCAGAATGCCGTCAATAGCCTGTTGCGCCGTGGCGGCATGGCCAACAACGGTCATCGCGTGTTCAGACAGCATGGTGGTGACTCGATCTCGAATGAGGGCTGAGTCGTCAGCGAGGAAAATTTTGAGGGACTGCATGGCGTTTAGGCATGTCCACACTGTGCGCGGCGGCGCGCCACTGCACCATCGGTGGCGGCTGAAAGGCGCCCTCGGATAACTCTGAATAGGGCGGGTACTGCGTCCGATCACAGCTGGGAATTTTCCGAGCGTACTGCCCGATTGTTTCGAACAAACGCTACTTTTTTGATAGCTGCTTGAGCTTATTTTTAGCGGGCAGGAAGCCCTTTTCATCTACAAAAACGGCGTACGAGCAATGGCTGTTTTGACTGTTCTACCAGTGGAAAAGGGTCTTTGGGCAAGTTTGACAACGAGCGACCCAAAGTCACAATTGCCAAACTGCCAGGATCCCGCAAGCAGCTTCCCAACAATGGGGTCAGACCATGGCAGACACCACACGCCCACGCGGCACGCTCATCGGACCGATCAACTTCGCCCCACCCCTTGCCAACCCCTACGGACTGGCAGATGTGGGCAACTCCGCCAGTCCCAGCTTTGTGGACATTGATGGTGACGGCGATCTGGATGCCTTGATTGGCAACCTGGCTGGCAACACGATCGTGCAACTGAACACTGGCAGCGACACAAGCCCCGCCTTCGCTCCTGCCACCATCAACCCCTACGGCCTGGTGGACGTGGGCTACGTCGCAAGTCCTAGCTTTGTCGACATCGACGGAGATGGTGATCTGGATGCTTTGATTGGCACCTATTCTGGCAACACGCTATTGCAAGTGAACACTGGAAGCGTCAACAACCCGGCCTTTGCCGCGGCCACGACCAACCCGTACAACCTGGCAGATACAGGTACCTCCACACGCCCCAGTTTTGTCGACATTGACGGTGAAGGTGATCTGGATGCCTTGATTGGCAACAGTGTTGGCAATACGCTGGTGCAATTGAATACTGGCGGCGCCACCAGCCCTGGCTTTGCGGCCGCTACCACCAACCCTTATGGCCTGGTGGATGTGGGCTACAACGCCAGCCTCAGTTTTGTCGACATCGATGGTGACGGTGATCTGGATGCGTTGATTGGCAACACCTATGGCAATACGGTGGTGCAACTGAACATCGGGGACACCACGAGTGCCGCCTTTGCGGCGGCGATCACCAACCCCTACAGCCTGGGAGATGCAGGCACCTCCGCCCGCCCCAGTTTTGTAGACATCGACGGTGACGGTGACCTGGATGGCTTGATTGGCAACGGTGCTGGAAACACGGTGGTGCAACTGAACACCGCAAACCCGGTGGCCCCCGTTACCGCCATCACCGCCAACGGCAACTACGGCGTGGGCAGCGTGATCACGCTTACCGTGGTGTTCAATGAAACCATCCTTGTCACAGGAACGCCCAGGCTCACGCTGGAAACCGGAACCATTGACCGCCACGCCACCTACGTTTCAGGCAGTGGTACCTCCACGCTGAGCTTCAGCTATACCGTGCAACCCGGTGACACCAGCGCTGACCTTGACCAAACCAGCAGCTATGCCCTGGCCTTGAACGGTGGAACCATTGGTGACGCCGCAGGTAACAAAGCCATCCTCTCGCTGGCCGCGCCAGGCGCCGTCGGCTCGTTGGGTGCCAACCATGCCATCGTGATCGACACCCTGCGCCCCACCGCCACCCTGGCAGTGGCCGACACCTCACTAACCGTGGGCGAGACCAGTGGCGTGACCATCACATTTTCGGAAGCCGTCACCGGCTTGACCACAGCAGACCTAAGCGTGGGCAGCGGCGTCGTCTCGGCCCTCACCACGGCCGATGGCGGTGTCACCTGGACAGCCACGCTCACACCAATGGCCAACACCGTCGCCGCTAACAACATCATCAGGCTGGACAACACGGGCATTGCCGACCTGGCGGGTAATGTGGGCGCTGCGACCACCGCCTCCAACACTTACGCCGTTGAAACCACACGCCCCGCGTTTAGCAGCGCCAGCGCCATTGGCATCAATCTGGTGATGACCTACACCGACGCCAGCAACCTCAATGCCGTCAACATTCCGGTAACCGGAGCCTTCGCCGTGGCCACCGGTGGTGCGACCAATGCGGTGACCGCTGTGGCTGTGAATGCTGCCGCCAAAACCGTCACCCTCACCCTGATCCGCGCCATCACCTTTGGCGAAGTCATCTTTGTGGCTTACACCGACCCCACCGCAGGAGACGACGCCAACGCCATTCAAGACTCTGTGGGCAACGACGCCGCCAGCCTGACCGCGACAGCCGCCACCAACAACACAGCGACCCCACCCACACCCGTGGATGTGCCCAACCTGGACGCAGACGGCGATGGCGTACCGACCGCCCAAGAGAACCTGGTTCCCGCGCTCACATCGTCAGGCTTGACGGGCGACGGCAATGGCGACGGCGCGCTGGACAGCGGGCAGGTCAACGTGGCCTCAGCACCTGTACCCGGCAACCCCAACAGCTTCATGACAGTGGTGACTGATTCCACCAAAGGCATCAACGACCCAGACCCCGGCCAGGCAGCCATCACAAACTTCCTGGTGCAAGCCCCACTAGCGGGTCTGCCCAGCGGTGGCAACCTGCCCAACCCCATCAGCTTCAATACCGCCATCGGCACCGCAGGCCAAACCGAAACCTTCAGCATCTTTGTAGATGCCAACGCAAACCCCAATGGGTACTGGATCAGAACCGCCAACGGCGCGTGGAACAACATCGCCACCAGCATTGAAACGGTGGGCCAAAAAGTGCGAATCGACTTTGCGATTTCCGATGGCGGCGCGTTCGATGCCGACGGCATGACCAACGGCAGCATCGCGGTCACGGGTGGAGCAGGCAGCTTGCCGCTGACCCTTGTCGGCCAGCCACCCGATTTGCCTCCAGGTGACTTTTGGTTCTGAAACGGTTGCTACTGATTCAATAGCTGCTTGAGCAGTATTTAAAAGGGCTGGTGGCTACTTTCGCATAGAAAGTAGTGATCTACATTTCCAGCGAATCAGCCAATCCATGTTTCATGGCGTAGCGCACCAGATCGCTGACATTGCTCAAACCCATCTTACCCATCAGATTGGATTTGTGGGTGCTGACGGTTTTGACCGACAGGGTCAAACGCTCGGCAATGTCGGTGGCCGAAAGGCCCAGCACCAGCAACCGAAACACCTCAAACTCGCGATCTGACAGACTTTCATGCGGCGCTTTCTGACTGGCTCCGGGCATGGCGCCCAAAGCCAGTTGCTGCGCCACCTCGGCGCTGATGTAGGCACCGCCTTCAGCGACTTTGCGAATCGCTTGCTCCAGCTGCTCGGGTGCACTTTCTTTGGTGAGGTAACCGCTGGCCCCCGACTTGATGGCCCGCACCGCGTATTGCAACTCCTGGTGCATGCTGAGCACCAGAATGCGCAGCTTGGGGTTTTCGGCATGCACCAGCTTGATCAACTCCATGCCGCTGCGCCCTGGCATGGACAGATCGAGCATCAACACGTCAAACGTCAGCTCGCGCACACGCTGCAGCGTCTGGGTGCCGTCGGCCGCTTCACCCACCACCTGCATGCCTGGTGCTGACGACACCAGGCGCTTCAGACCTTCGCGCACGATGGTGTGGTCGTCGGCAATGACGATGCGGATCAAGATGCTGCTCCTGGCCCATAAACCGGGATGCTCACCGATATACGGGTGCCTCCGCCCGGTTGACTGTCGATCTCGACGCTGCCGCGCAACAGCTCGGCCCGCTCACGCAGGCCCATCAACCCCAATGAGGCAGGCTTGCGTGCCAACTGGGTGGCAAAGCCCTGGCCGTTGTCGCTGACCTTTAGCAGCAGTGCGCCCTCGAGTTGTTCCACGCTGACACTGACCTGCGTGGCCTGCGCATGCTTGGCCACATTGGCCAGCGATTCCTGCACGATACGAAAGACCGCCGTGGCATAGGGCTCGGCCAATTCCAGCTCCTCGTTCACCATCAGTTCGCAGGCCACGCCCGTGCGCTGTGAAAAGCTTTGAACCAGCCACTGAATGGCCGATACCAGACCCAAATCGTCCAGCATCAGCGGGCGCAGGTCGGCTGCGATGCGGCGGGTGGCCACCACGGTGGTGTCCAGAATGCTCAGCATGCCGTCAATCTTGGCCGTCACGGCGTGCGCGTTGTGTGGCAGGTTGTCGCGCATCCAGATGGCGTCCATCTTCAAGGCCGTGAGTGACTGCGCCAGTTCGTCATGCAGCTCACGTGCCACCCGCGTTTTTTCGCTTTCAATCATGGCCTGCGCCTGCACAGCGAAGCGCCGGACCTCGTCTTGCGCGCGCACGCGCTCGGTGATGTCTCGCAGGATCACGGTAAACAGCTTGCCGCTCTCGGCGTCCACTTGGGAAATTGACGCTTCCATCGGGAACTCCTCGCCGTTGGCGCGCAGACCCCATAGCACCGTGGCATCGCCCGCGCGGCGTGAGGTGATCTGGGTAGTTGCAAAGCGCTGGATATGCGCCCCGTGGCGGCTGCGAAAGCGCTCGGGAATGAGCATGTCCAGCGATTGACCAATCGCCTGCCGACGCGTCCAGCCAAAGAGGTTTTCGGCCGCGCGGTTGTACAGCACGATCTGCTGCACTTCATTCACCGAAATGATCGCATCCATGGCGGACTCCACCAGTGCGGACAGGCGGGCCACCAGCAGCGCCTTGTCTTGCTCGATGCGCATTTTTTCGGTTACGTCACGCAGGATGACGGTGAACAATTTGCCGTCGGCAGTGTCGATTTGAGAGATGGACGCGTCGAGTGGAAACTGCTCGCCGCTGGCACGTACCCCGTGAACCACAGCCGTGCCGCCCATGTGCCGGGAGGTCACACCCGTGGTGGCAAAACGATTCACATGATCGCTGTGCGCCTGTCGAAACTGCGCTGGAATCAGTCGTTTCAGCGATTGCCCCAGCATCTGATCGCTGGACCAGCCGAATATGCGTTCAGCCGCGCGGTTGTACTGCACGATGCGCTGGTTGGCATCCATCGTGACGATGGCATCCGTGGCCGAATCCAGCAGCCCCGCCAGCCGCGCGCTTGCATCGTCGGCCTGCAGCAAGGCAGCAAGCGGGCTGGGGTCGGCGTTAGGAGGCATACGCGCAATCTACCGCACTCGGCCATGAGCCATCGACACCGCCCGCAAAGCCGCGCGGAATTGACCTAAGTCAACAACCGCAGACGGGACTTGGCAAACACTGTGTGCATCCGAGCAATTCAACAAGGAGCGCACGATGTACAAGCGAATACTGGTAGCGGTGGACGGTAGCCAGACCTCGATCAAGGCACTCAATGCGGCACTGCGCCTGGCCAAGGAAGGCGAGGGGCGGGTGCGAATCATCCATGTGGTGGAAGAGTTGATCTACCTGGCCAGCTACAACGAATTTGGTGGTCATACCGGCGAGATCGCCACCGCGCTGCACGATGCAGGCGTCAAAGTTCTAAAAGACGCTCTGGCGATTGCCGATGCATCGGGCGTCGAGGCCGACACCCAGCTCGTTGACTTTTTCGGAGCACGACTGGGTGAATGTGTGGCTGATGAGGCCAAGCGCTGGGATGCTGACCTGATCGTGGTGGGCACCCATGGCAGGCGCGGTTTTGGTCGCATGTTTATGGGCAGCGGAGCCGAACAGGTGGTTCGTCTGGCGCCAGTGCACGCGCTGGTTGTGCGCGATGCAGAGCCTTCGTCAACTTAACCACCCAACAGACTGGAGACCCACATGTATCAACGCATTCTCGTAGCCACCGACGGTTCGGCACTGTCCAAAAAAGCCGTGCGGGCTAGCGTAGACCTGGCCAAAGCTCTGGGTGCACAGGTAATCGCCCTGTATGTCGTGCCACGGTACCCCATCAGTTACTTTGAGGGCGGAATGACGATTTCGTCGGAAGATGTAGCACGCACCGAAAAGCATTGGGCCGACAAGGGTCAGGCGGTTGTGGATGCGGTGGTTCAGGAAGCCCACGCTGACGGTGTGACGGCGCAAGCCGTGGTGACCCACTCCGATCTGGTGGCCGAAACCGTGATCGTCACGGCCAAAAAACACAAGTGCGACCTGATCGTGATGGCGTCACATGGTCGGAAAGGCATAACACGCGTGCTGCTTGGCAGCGAAACCCAGCATGTCTTGACGCACAGCAGTATTCCCGTACTGGTTCTGCGCTGAGGATTCTCCCAACCCACTGAAAGGCTTGAGCAAAATGAAAATTCTTTGCGCTGCAGACGGCAGCAAATTCACCAAAAAGGCCTTGGCATTTCTGACCACCCATGAAAACCTGGTGGGACTCAACGACGAATTGATGGTTCTGCACATACAGCCACCGCTTCCGCCCCATGTCCGGGCGATGATCAAAAAATCTGCGGTGGATGACTATTACAAAGAAGAGTCGCAGAAGGTGATTGATCCGATCAAGCGCTTTCTGGATCGCCACAGCCTGCGCTACACCGCCTCATGGGTGGTGGGCCACGCGGCAGACGAAATCCTTGCGACCGTTAAGCGGGACAAAGTGCATATGGTCGTGATGGGCACCCATGGCTATGGCTTGGCCGGACGGCTGCTGATGGGTAGCGTGGCGCAGCGGGTGTTGACGAGCGTTGATGTGCCGGTGCTGCTCGTCAAGTAGGCCCTGCGCCGCGCATGTGTGCGGAAGGTAAAAAAAACGCCGTCTAGTGACGGCGTTTTGATGGGTGGGACCAGAAAAATCAACTACTCGGCCAGCCAGTCACTCAATTCATCCGCATGCTCTTGCTCATCACTCAGGATGTCTTCCAGTAGCCGACGGGTGGTGGAGTCTTTGTCGCCAATCAGGGCGATCAACTGGCTGTAGGTTTCGATGGCCACGCGTTCGGCGATGAGGTTGGTGCGGATCATGGCTTTCAGGTCCAGCGAATCATCGTATTCCGCGTGGCTGCGACCGCTCAGCGAGTCTGGCGAAAAATCGGGCTCGCCGCCCAGCTGCACGATGCGCTGGGCCAGGCGATCTGCATGCCCTGCCTCTTCAGCGGCATGGACCATGAACTCGTCAGCGATCTTGGGTGAGGCCAGACCCTGCGCTGTGAAATGGTGGCGCTTATAGCGCAGCACGCAGACCAGCTCGGTGGCCAGCGAATCATTGAGCAGTTTGATGACGTCTTCGCGCCACGGGCCGTAGTTCGGCGTGACGGCACCCTGGTCCAGATCGCGCCGTGCAGCCTCAATGGCCACCTCGTTTAAGACCATCGGCTGATAGGGCTCGTCGTTTTGCGCAGGGGGCACGGCACTCAGGGGCGCACGCTTGGATTTATCGGACATGTTGGAGCCTTCATGAAATGTGGGTGAATGAACTAGAAATGGAATCAAGCCCGCGGTACGCCCTGCTCATTGACGGTGATGGTGGCGCCGGGCTGGCGGGTCATTTGCACGCGGTATTCCTGGCCGCGAAAGTTGTATGTAACGTCCCAATAAGTGGGCTGGGCTTGCGGAGCCGCAGCGCAGCGCTGCACGTTTTGGGTGGTGGTGACGGGTTGTGTGCTGTCACGGCCCACTTTGTTGCCCAGCAATGCGCCGCCCACCACGCCCAGGCCTGTGGCGATGTCTTTACCGGAACCCTCGCCCACCTGGTGACCCAGAATGCCGCCCAGTACCGCGCCAACCACGCCGCCGGTGGTGCCAGAGTTGTTGGGTTTGGCTGAAACTTGCTCTTGCTCAATCCAGCAGCGCTGGCCCGGTGCGTCCACCACCGCGCGAACCGAAGTCACGTTGGCCTGGTAGAGTTGTTCGTTGCTGCGTCGCCCGTAGTCCGTTGAGACCACTGGCATGGGTGCGTAGCGGCCATCGTCGATTCGCGCGTTGCTGGCTACCGCCCGCACAGACGACACGCGGTTGTTCAAGCCCATATACGACAGTGCTGAGTACTGGCCCGGGCGCAGCACCACGCAACGGCCTCGGTAACTCGCGTCGTCGCAGACTTCCCAGCGCCCCGAGCGCACCACCGCTGAAGAAGCACGGTCATTGAAGCTGCTGCGGCGCAGGTCAACGACGGGGGAATTCACGGTGAACGAGCGACCCTGATAGCCGTCGTTTTCAAAGAACGTCACTTCGGGCGGTGCGGGAGCAACCGGCGCAGGTGCGTAACGGTCGTCGTCAATCTGCGCATTGCGGCCCACATTGCGCACCGAGCTGACGCGATCATTCATCCCCATCGACGACAGCGAGCTGTATTCGCCACGTCGCAGCACCACGCAGCGGCCTCCAAAGCGAATGTCGTCACACACCTCCCAACGATCGGTCGAATTGCCGCGAACCACGGCGGAGGACGCGCGGTCGTTGAAGCCAAAGCGCTCCAGGTTGTTGACCGTTCGCCCGGTGGTGAACGACCGGCCTTCAAAGCCCGAGTTCTCGTAAAAGGTGACTTGGGCGGCTGCTTGCGAGGCAATAAAAAGTCCGGTCACAGCCAGCGCGTATTTGATGGCATTCATAGGTATCTCCTGGTTATTCAACCCAGTGTGCACACCCCAGCCGTTGAGAAACAGCAGATACCACCGCCAAGCCTTGTAGTTGTTGTCCTACATAAAAAGTCGAATCTGCCAATGCCTTAGCGCCTAACATGGTCAGCCTGCCAAATTGCCATTCTTCACAACCGTCACTTGCCCATGATTCTCAGTCTGTATGAACGCGCCATTCGAATCAGGTATGCATTTCCTGTTGTGGTGGTGGCCGCGATCGCGCTGATGGCAATCAACGAAATGTCGTACCAGAACTCGCGACTCACGCTGCGCAATGGCATCGCATTGACGGATGCCCGCATTGCATCTATGCGTGCCCTGCAGCTGATCACCGATGCCGAACTCGCCGTGCGCGCCAGAATCGTCGACGGTGAACAGGCGCAACTGGATGCATTCAAAGTTGCCCAACGTGATCTGCCGCGGGAGGTTGAAGCCACGTTCAAACTGATCTCGGAAGTGGACCCCCACGGCAAAATGGACGTGGCCGGCTTACGCCAGCAGCTGGCCGATCGAATGGCGCAACTGGCACGCAGTGTGGCGCTCATCGAGGCGGGGCAAACGGAGGCTGCACGCCAGGTTGTCGCCGCCGGGGATGTCGGTCAACGCAACAGCGCCATTCGCATGGGCTTGGACCGCCTGCTTGAAGAGGCCGCAGCCATGCAGCAGGTGGCGCGCGTCACCTTGTACGGCACCATGAGTGCCAGCCGCTGGGTGGTGCACGGTTTGACCCTGTTGGTGGCCCTTGGTTTGTACGTTTTTATGCGGCAAGTCATGCGCCTGGACGCTGCCCGCTTGCGCGAGCAGCAACGCCTGGAGTCACAGGTGGCCGATCGCACCGACGAGTTGCGTGAGCTGGCCTCGCATCTCATCACGGCGCAGGAGGACGAGCGTGGCCGGCTGGCCCGCGAATTACACGATGAGCTGGGCGCATTGCTTTCCACCATCAAGCTGGATCTGGCACGCGCCAAGCGCGTCGGCGAGGTGCCCGCCGCCGCGCTGGAGCGGCTGCAATCGATTGACCAGCGCTTGAACGACGGCGTGGCGCTCAAGCGCCGCATCATTGAAAACCTGCGGCCATCGGCGCTTGAGCATTTGGGTTTGATCGACAGCGTGTCGCTGCTGTGCCGCGAAAGCGCCGAGTTGCTCGGCGTGCCGGTGCATGAAGACCTGGAACCGTTCTCCATGGCGCGCGACCGTGAGTTAACGGTGTATCGGCTGGTGCAGGAGGCACTGACCAACGTCGCCAAGTACGCGCACGCCAGCGAGGTCTTCGTGCGTTGCCGTGTGGAAGGCGACGAGGCGTTCGTTGAAGTGCGCGACAACGGCCGGGGATTCGAGGTCGACAAGGTTGCCGTCGGCACGCACGGCCTGGCCGGTATGCGCTTGCGGATGGAGGCACATGGCGGCAGCATCCGCGTGCAGTCGTCGCCAGGTTTCGGCACCACGGTGACAGGCCGGATGCGCGCCCTTCAACGCGAACCATGAACGGTCAAGCGCTGCGCAGACCCAGGTTTCCACCGTTCCTGTCGATATCAACGATACGGCCCCACGGAGGGTCCGGATCGGCGGGGTACTTTGTGCTTCGCGCACAAAAATAGAGGGCCTGTCCTACACAGGGCGGGCGCATGATGAATGTTTGCTTTGGCTGGGCCTGCCGATGAAACCGACTTCTGTGATGCAACGCAACCCCGTGGTGTTTGCGCTGGCCATGCTGGCTGCGGTGGCGCTGGTGTTAATCAGCGAGGCAACTTACGATCAATCCGTGAGCAAGCTGGCACAACTGGCCACGGGCCAGGAAGCTCGTGTCAGCTTGGGCGATTTGCGGCTGGGCTTACTGGAAGCCGAAACCGCCCAACGCGGCTACCTGCTTAGCGGCAACGAAGCGTATCTGGCGGCGCACTTGGCGGGCGCGCACGAAGCACGCAAATCGCTGGACGAATTGGCGCTTTACTACCCGGTTAAACCGCAGGCGCTGACGCAGCTGGATAGTGCGGTGCAGACCCGACTGGCGCAGCTCACGCAGACTTTGGCGCTGCACAGGGGGGGTCAACGTGAGGCGGTACTCGCCGATTTAAAAAGCAGCACCGGGCCTTTGACGCGGGAGACTGTCGGCAAGCTGGGCGCGCAACTGATGGCTGCTGAACTGGAGATTCGCGAAACGCGCCTGTCCGACATGAAAGCCACGCTCATGCTCAGCCGCGTGGGCGTGGCAGCGGTGAGCTTCCTGGGGCTGATTGGCCTGTTTTTGTATTTGAGGCAGGGCTCGATTGTCGAAACACACCGTCGGCAACTGGTCGACCTGGCGTTGGCCCAAAACGAAAAACTGGAAAACCAGGTCAAGCTGCGCACAGGCGAGTTAACACAGCTGACCAGCCACCTGGTGACCGCCAGGGAAGACGAGCGCCACCGGCTGGCGCGCAACCTGCACGACGAGCTGGGCGCGCTGCTCACCTCGGCCAAGCTGGATGCGGCACGCATCAAGTCGCGCCTGGCAGACACCGCTCCTGAAGCCCAGGAGCGGCTGGCGCATTTGGTGCAAACATTGAACGCCAGCATTGCGCTGGGCCGCGGCATCATTGAAGACCTGCGGCCCTCCACCCTGTCCACCCTGGGGCTGGTGCCCACTCTGAACATCCTGCTGGATGACTTTGCCGAGCAGTCGGGCCTGCAACTGCATCGTCAGCTGGACGACATGGCGATGGATGCGAAAACCGAGCTGGTGATTTACCGGCTGGTGCAAGAGGCCATCAACAACCTGTCCAAACACGCGCAGGCCGCTCAGGTGTGGGTATCGATGCGCGCCGAATCTGGTCAAGTGCACGTGTGCGTGCGCGATGACGGTCAGGGGTTTGACGCCAACACCCCGGCACGCTCGACCTTTGGCCTGGTGGGCATGCGCTTTCGGGTGGAAGCTGCCGGCGGCAACATGACCGTGGTTTCAGCACCTGGCGAAGGCACCGAACTGTGTGTGACCTTGCCGGAAACCGAGTCCGTCGGTTGACAGCCCAATAGATTGCTCCTGATTGAATAGCTGCTTGAGCAGCATTGACAAGGGCGGGAGGTCGATTTGGCTTAAAACTCAGATTGATTAAGACCGTTTCTGACGTCAATTGAAGCATTTTAGAGCTGCAGCCCTTGTAGATACTGCTCAAGCAGCTATTAATTTGGGAGCGAAATCGCCGAGCCGCGGCGAGCATCAGGGGTCAGCCCGCCGAGCCGCGGCGAGCATTTGGGGTTTCCGGGGCGGGCGGGCTGGACGAGCAGAGGCCCCGATCCCACCCGTCCCCCAGAAGGGAAAGGAGCCAACGACCATGGTTTGCTTGTTCACTGAGGCAGGTTCAGCCCACCGCCTTGCACGGTGATGCGGCTGGAAAGTTGTTGTTGGGCGAGGCGTTTTCTTTCTTCCTCTTGCGTGGCGGGGGTTTGCGCGGTTTGCAGGTCATTGCTTTCAGCGGCGGCATTGGTGGATGGGCTACCCGCCGGGCTAGACGTGGCGCTGGCCGGCGACGGCGCGCTGCTTGTTGACCCACTTGACGTTGACCCACTGGACGTTGCCCCGCCTGAAGTTGCCCCGCCGGAGCTTGTGCCAACCGAGGTTGCCGCTGGCGCCGAACCGGGCGCGGCACCCGCAGCTGCATTTGAGCCGCCGATGAACGCTGCGCCTGGCACAGCACTCGGCCCGCCAGCGGTTAACGGCCCCGGGGCTGGTGCCATGGCGGGTGCAATGCTGTTGAAGCCGCTCCCTGCAAAACCTGATGAATCAAACGGCTGGCTGGGCGCGGTGGCGCTTTGGCCTGCAGTGGCGATGACCGTGCCCACCGAGCCGGTTGTGCTGCTGGGGGCAGGTGCCGGAGTCGGTGCGGGTGCCGGAGTGGGTGCTGGGCCAGGCGATAGCGCTGGGCTTGGTGCAGGCACGGGTGCAGGAGTTGGCGCTGCGGCCGGTGAAGGCGTTGGGGCCGGACTTGGCGCTGGTGCTGGGCTCGGCGCAGGTACTGGTGCCGGACTTGGTGCAGGCGACGGGCTCGGCGCAGGTACAGGCGACGGGCTCGGCGCGGGTGCAGGACTTGGCGCTGGGGACGGGCTCGGCGCTGGTGGCGCTGGTGGCGCTGGTGGCGCTGGTGGCGCTGGTGGTGCTGGTGGTGCTGGTGGTGCTGGTGGCGCAGGCACCGGAGCCGCCGCAATCGTCAGCGCCCCGCCGTTCAGGCTCACGTTGTAGTTCGCGTTCGCCAGGTTGCCCACGTTCAGCGCATAGCTGCCCAGGGCTTCGCCGGGGTTGCGGCCCGGTACGCCGCTCAGGGTGTCACCGGCAAACAGTTGACCGCTGGTGATGCTGTAGCCAAACAGGGGGTCGGCATCGCCTTCAAACTTCGCCGCATTGATGCCCACCAGCACCACGGTTGCAGGGGTGATGTTGGCGGTCAGGCCCGTAGGCTGGGTCAGTATGTAGTTACCTGCGCCAGTGCCGCTCAAGGCCATGTTGGCCGCAACCGCAATGCCGTTGCCCACGTTGGCGCTGGCAAAGCTGCCTGCGTTGTTGGTCACCAGGGTGGGTGCGTCGCTGCCAAACACGGTGCCTGCCAGCGTGCCGCCGGTGATGCTGGCGGCGGTGGTGGCGTTGTAGGTGCGGTTTTGGGCGGCTGCGCCGGTCACCGTCAAAGGTGCCGGGGTGATGTTCGCAGCCAGGCCGGTGGGCGGTGTCAGGGTGTAGTTCACGGCGGCTGCGCCGCTCAGGCCCATGCTGGTGGTCACGGCCACGCCGTTGCCTGCGTTGGCGCTGGCAAAGGTGCCTGCGGTCGCATTAGTCAGGCTGACAGCGTCTGCGCCGATCACGCCATTCAAAGCAGCGCCGGAAACGGTGGCTACTGTGGTGCCGTCATACGTGCGGTTTTGCGCGGTGGCACCCGTCACGCTCAAAGGTGCGGGGGTAACCGTCAGCACGCCCGGCAACGCTGCCAGGGTGACTGCGTTGCCGCCGTTGCTGGCGGTGGCACCGTTCAGGTTCACGGCGATGGCGTAAGTGGCCCCGCCCACAGACCCCGGTGTATCGCCACCAGTGCGGGTGGCACCAGCCGCTGCACCGGAGCTGCTCAGGGTGATAGCCGGGCCGCCCAGGGTGATGCCCGCCACGCTGGTGCCCACGTCGGTAAACGCATTGCCATAGGCCACGCCGCTGTCCAGCGATGCCAAGCGGTAGCCGTTGCCCAGGCTGGCGGTGGACAGGTTTAGCGTGTTGCCATACACCTTGCTGGCGTTGTCGGCCACCACGGTGGCACCGCCGGTGGGCTGGGCACTGGCAAAGGCAAAGCGGTTGCCGGTGGCGGTGGGGCTGCCAGCGCTGTACGCCGTGCTCCACAGCGCGGTGTTGCCCGATTGCAAGCCGCCGAAGGTGTTGGCTAGCGGGCTGGTGCTCCAGACAATCCAGCGGCCACCGCCCGCCACTTGCAAAGCGTTTGCGCCGGCGTTGTTGATGAAATGCCGCCCAGACAGGCCAATCGCATCGCCCGCAGCCTGCGCCGAGATCGCGCCAGCCAGCGTGATGTCATTCGCGCCGTTGTTCAAGAAAAACGCCCCCGTGGCGCTGCTGGCTCGGACCGTGACGGCTTTGTTGTTGCTCACATAGATAGCCCCGCCTTGCAGCGCCAGCGTGTTCGCACTGGTGGCCAAGGCCATGGCCGCGCTGCCAATGTTTTGAGCCGTTTCAATCGACAACACATTCGCGCTCAAGCTCGCGGGGCTGCTGGCAATGCGGTTGCCCCGCAGGCTGAGGTTGTCAGTGTTGCCATTGGCCACGCTCACGCCGGTCAAAGTGAGTGTGTTGCCAGCGTTCATACCGGCATGTAGCGCAACGTTTCCACCCGAGGCCACCACGGGTGCATCAAACGCCAAGGACTGGGTAGCAGTGACGTTGATTTGCGATCCCGTGACAGAGCCTCGGCTACCGTCGGCACCTCCGAGCTGCCCCCCGCCGCCGCCTCCAACGACTCCACCAGCCATACCGGTTTGAAGACTCAGGCTACCCGTGGCAACCACGGCACCGTTGATCGACACGCTACCCGATGAGCCGCCATTCGCTCTGACATTCGTGGCATATCCACCATCGCCACCTTTGCCCGAGGCCATCACTGCACCGGTTGCGGCCGCTATTGCCATCGAACCATTCAGCTCCACACTGCCTGAATTACCGCCGTTTGCTGCGCCCGATACACCCCCATCTCCACCTTTGCCAGCATCGCCCGTGCGCAGTTGAACACTGCCTGCCGCGGCACGCACCTCATTGCCGCCACCCAAGCGAATCGCGCCTGAGTTCCCCCCCGTGCCGCCACCGGCATTCGCGTCTGTTGCGCCCTGCCCGCCTTGACCCGTGCGAACGTCAACCGAGCCGCCTGCACGCAAAGCCAAGCCTGTTCCCACGTTGATGAAGCCAGAGTTACCGCCCGCCCCGCTGCCGCCCCCAAAACCACCAAGCCCGGTCTCCAGCGTGATTGAACCTGCGCCAGCGTTCAGCCCGCCCAAATTACCCAAAGAACCAGCCAAGGAGCCAACGGTGATGCTGCCGCTGTCACCACCGGCTTGGCCAAATGTGGTGCCATTTGCACCATCGAGTGTTCGGATCGCGATATCGCCGCTGGCGCTACTAGCCGCCACCGTCACATCCCCCGTGTTGGTGGCATAAATCCCGCCGCTGCCCGTGTTCTCCAGCGCCAGGTTGTTTGCTACGGTTTGTATAGCTGCTCCAGCAGTACCTATGCCGGTTGCAGCCTTGATAGACACGGTATTGCCCGTCAAACTCAAAGCCGCCGGGGCGGTGACGGTGTGGCCTTGCAGGCTGATGTTGGCTGTGCCTGCGTTGATGGCGCCGTTGCTCAACGTCAGGGTGTTGCCGCTGGCCATGCCTGCGGCCAGGGTGACCGGGCCGCTGGTGGGCTGCACATTGCCGCTGATCGTGAGGCTTTGCCCGGCGGTAACGTTGACCGCGTCGCCTGCCACCGTGCCTGCCGGGCCATTGGGAGATCCGTTGGAACTTGCGCCGCCAGCACCTACGTTCAAGATAGCTGATTGCGCGATGACCACGCTCGCTTGCAGCAACACCTGGCCACCCGCACCGCCTGCGCTGCCCGCGCCGCCACCTTTGCCAACGCCACCGGTTCCCGCCTGCACCACCAAGCCGCCCGCCAGGTTTTGCGCAGCGCTGATGGTGACGTTGCCGCCCCGGCTATTGCCGCGGGATACACCCACGCCATCCACATTGGCCCCATTGCTGCCATTGCCAGCGGTGAGCGTGGTGGTTTGGTTGGCTGACAGTGCCGCGTTGATGGCTACATCGCCGCCGCTGCCGCCCGTGCTGTTAGAAGTAAAACCCTCGCCGCGCCCGCCATTGCCCGCTGTGGCTGTAATGGCTTGGCCTGCTGAAATAGCAGCTGAAACGGTCACGCCGCCACCTTTGCCGCCGGGTTTATCCATGCCAAAAACAGTAGCTGCAAAACCAAAACCGCCGCCGTCACCGGCCTGTAGCACCACCGTACCGCCTGAGTTGATGGCGCTATTCACCACCACAGCGCCGCCTATGCTGCCGGATTGAGGACCTGAAACTTCCAAAACTCTGCCACTGCTACCCGCCTGCAAGCGGGCGCTTTGCCCAGTGGTGAGCACTCCGCCCAAGGTCACGCTGCCGCCAACCTGGAAGGAGGTGGTAAGGCTGCCACCTCCTGCGCCCCCAGCGCCTGCCACCACATCGGCCTGCATACCGGCGCTGAGCGCAGCGCCGATGGCGACGCTACCGCCATTGCCGCCAAAGCCTTGTGCGCCCAACATATCTGGCCCCCCACTACCGCCAGCCCCTGCCGTGAAGGCCAGCGTCTGGCCTGCCGAAACCGCTTGGGTTGTAGAGAGGCTACCGCCATTGCCGCCAGGTCCCTCAGCGCTAGTAAGGGGGTCAATGCCGCCATTGCCGCCAGTGCCAGTCGTCACGGTCAACTGGCCTGCAGAGGTGACAGTACCGTTCAGCGCAACACCGCCGCCCGCGCCGCCGCGGCCTGGCGCGTTGCCCCCGTCGCCGCCCCGCCCGGCCAGCAGCGACACATTGCCGCTGCCGGTGGTGGCCAGGCCGCTGATGCCGCCCACGCTGGCCACGGTGATGCTGCCTGCGGCTTTGCCGTTCCCGTCTTGGCCGAGCGTGCCATCTGCCGTGCGAACGACGATGTCGCCATTCACGCTACGCGCCGCCACCGTCACATCCCCCGTGTTGGTGACGTAAATCCCCCCACTCCCCGTATTCTCCAGCGCCAGGTTGCTTGCTACGGTTTGTATAGCTGCTCCAGCAGTTCCTATGCCGGTTACAGCCGTTATTGCCAATGTTCCCGCAGTGATGTTGCTCACAGGGAAGGTGGCATTGCTAAAGCTGCCGCTGGTGCTGATGCGGGCCTGGTTGGTGCCTGCGTTGATGACTGCGTTGGTGGCGGCGAAGGTGGCGGCGCTTAGCGTGATGTTGCCAGTGGCTGCGGTGTTGACCGTGCTGTCGAGCGTCAGCGTGTTGGCTGCAGTGATGCTGACGTTGCCTGCGGTGGTGGTCAGGTTGCCTGTGACCTGCACGTTGCGGCCCGTTAGCGATATGTCGCGCCCGGTAATGCTTCCTCGGCTGCCGCGCCCGGCGTCCGTGCTGTTCAGGCCGCCCTGGCCGGCCAGCAGGCCCAGCGTGTCTGCGCTGCTCAGCGCCAGGCCCGTGGTGGCCGTGCCTAAAGCCATGTTGCCGCCCGCGCCGCCTGCTGCGCCCCGGCTGGCGATGGTTGACGTGCCTGCGTTGCCGCCCGCACCCGCGCGCAGCACCACATTGCCGCTGGTGCTGCTAGCCGCTTGCAGCAACGCCAGGTTGCCACCCGCGCCGCCCGCGCCTGCGGCAGCCTGGCCAGTTTCTTGCGATCCAATGCCGCCTGCGCCAGCGGCCAACGTCACGCCGCTACCGGCTGTGACGCCGGTGACCCCGGCCACCGTGCCCACGGTTAAATCTTGGCCGCGCGCGCCCGGGTTGGGCGTTGCGCCCAACGCACCGTTTGCGCCACCGGCCACAAAAACATTCACCACGCTGCTGGCGCTGGCGGCCAGCGTCAGGTCTTTGGCGTTGCTGGCAAAAATGCTGCCGCTGGTGCTGGTCAGCGCTGCGCTGTTGACGTTCATGGCCAGGCGCGTGGCGGCGCTGCCCAGGTCAGCGGCGGTTTTGATGCTGAGTTGGTTGGCATTGAGGTTGCCAGGCAAGCCCGCAATCGTTGCGCCTTGCAGGCTGAGGTTGTCTGTAGCAGTGTTGGCCAGCGTCACGCCGTTCAACGTGAGTGTGTTGCCCGCGTTCATGCCCGCGTGCAAGCTCACGCTACCAGCGCTAGGCGCGACAGCGCCGCTTAAGGTGAGGTTCGTTGCCGCAGAGACATTCACGTTGGTACCCGTGATGCCACCCGCATTGCCCGCAACACCGTTCTGCCCAGCAGGGCCAACTGGACCTGCTGGAACCGGCGGGTTACCCGGCCCGCCCAAGCCACCGGCCCCCCGGTTGCCGCCCAAGCCCGCCAAGCCACTGCCAAGACTTACCGCAGCGCCCGTAGAGCTGACGGCTTGGTTCAGCGCAACCAGCCCGCCGTTGCCACCCGCACCACCCCTGCCACCAACACCGCCAGGGGTGGCGATGACCAGCGAATTGAGGCCATCGCCACCCGCGCCACCCTTGCCACCGTTGCCTGCGGCCAGCGTGACGTTTGGCGCTAAGTTCAAGGTCGCATTCACGTTGACCGCGCCACCGTTGCCGCCCGCCCCCCCGTTGCCACCGAATAGGTTTATCGCTGAAGCCGTTGCGCCGCCGCCTGCGCTTGCCCCGCCATCGCCGCCGGCTCCGGCCAAAATTTGCACATCTTGCCCCGCGCTGATGGGATTCAGGCTGTTAGCGATTTGCACGCTGCCCCCTGCCCCGCCTGCGCCGGCCGCCCCAAGTTGTGTGCCCACGTTGGTAAACACTGCCCCGCCGCCGATGCCGCCATTGCCCGCCGTCAGCGTGACCGCACCGCTGGCTTGAATGGCATCGGCTGCTGCAATAGCTATGTTGCCCCCCGCACCACCCGCCCCCCCATTGGTATGCACACCCAGCCCACCTGCACCACCCTTGCCCGTTGTGAGCAAAATATTGCTGCCGCCAGTTGTGGTGAGCCCGCCGCCGCCAGCAGCGCCTTGCACGGTGATGTTGCCACCCGCAGCACCTGGCGTGGCTGCCCCCGGCGCCCCAGCCGCGCCATCCGCCGTGCGAATCACGATGTCGCCATTGCTACTGCGCGCAGCCACCGTCACGTCGCCCGTATTCGTCACGTAAATGCCGCCGCTCCCCGTGTTCTCCAGCGCCACGTTAGTTGCTACGGTTTGTATAGCTGCTCCAGCAGTTCCTATGCCGGTTACAGCCTTGATTGATACGGTATTGCCAGTCAAATTCAACGCCGCTGGCGCGCTGATGGTGGCGCCTTGCAGGCTGATGTTGGCCGTGCCAGCGTTCAAGGTGCCGTTGCTCAAACTGAGCACATTGCCGCTGGCCATGCCTGCAGCCAGGTTCACGTTGCCGCTGGTGGGCAGCACGTCGCCCGACACGATGAGGTTGCCGCTGGCAGTCAGTGAAACCGCTGCGCCGCTGATGCGGCTGGCGCTAGCCGCGCTTGCGCCTGCGCCAGACTGACCGGCTGCAATGCTGAGGTTGCCGCCCACCGCTTGCGCCACATTCAGCTGCACATTGCCCCCACGAACGCCCGCGCTGGCGGTGCCTGCTGAGCCCACGCTGCCAGCGCTGCCCGGGCTAGGACTACCGGCTGCGCCCGTGCCACCCGCGCCACCCGCGCCTGCTGCCGCGCCATCGCCGCCGCTGCCAGCGGTGATGGTCAGCGCTGTGCTGGTTGGGCTGCTGGCTGTGGCCGACAGCTGCACCTCACCCGCTGCGCCAGCGCTGCCAGCATTGCCGCCGGCACCGCCATTGCCGCCACTTCCTGGAGGCAAGTTAGGCAAACTGGCACCGTTTCCACCCGCACCGCCTGCGCTGCCCGCGCCAGCAGCGCCGCCACGGCCCGATTGCACGAGCACAGCGCCGCCCGCTTGAATGAAATCAAACAACACGACATTGCCGCCTGCCCCACCTTGGCCACCGGCACCGCCTGCGCCACCGGCGCCACCTTCACCTGACAGGCCAGAGCCTTGGCTGCCTGCCCCGCCTGCGCCACCCGCACCGCCCGCGCCGCCCGCGCCCGCGATGACTTGCACACTGCCGCTGGCGGTGATGCCCAGCACGCCGGTGATGCGGGCAACCGTGATGTTGCCGCCCGCCGTGCCTGCGGCACCCGCACCGCCCGCGCTGCCCGGGCTGCCCAAAATGCCCGCGGTGCCAGTTGCACCCGCGCCTGCAGCCGCACCATCTGCCGTGCGAATGACGATGTCGCCATTGTCGGCACGCGCCGCGACGGACACGTCGCCGGTGTTGGTGGCATAAATGCCGCCGCTGGTGGTGTTGCCCAGGCCCAGGACAGCCACCTGGGTGCGCAGCGGGGTGGCGGCGCTGCCGATGCCCCGCGTGGCGTTGGCAAGCAGCAGGTTGGCAGTCACCGCCGTGTTGCTGGCATGGCCCACGATGGCCCCGCCGGTGCTGCCGGTGCCTTGCCCGGCGTTGAGGGTGACGGTGCTACCCGCGCCGTTCAAGCTGCCACCGCCCGAAAAATCGATGTTGCGGTGGGCCGACAGGGTCAGGGCGTTGCCACTGGTCCAGGTGACGCCAGCGTTGACCAGGATGTCGCCTGCGTCTGTGCCGTTGTTTGCATTGGCGGTGGCAATGCTCACGGCGGTGGTGCCCAGGTTGGTGGCCAGCGTGGTGGCACCGATGCCGCTGGCGGTTTGGGCTGCCGTGCCTGTGGCGATGGTGAAGTTGGTGGGGTCGATGAGCCAGGTGCCGGTTTTGCCGTCTTGGTTGGTATTGGCTTGGGCGTTGACGCGAAAGCTGTCGGCGATGCGGACGTTGGCGGCGGAGGTGTCCACAAAACCGCCGTTGCCCGCAACGCTGGCGTTGCTATCTGCGCTGTGGGGCGCGCTGATGTCCACACTGCCGCTGGCGTTCACGGTGCCTGCGTTGAAGTCGGCCAGTATTTCGACCTTGCCTTCTTTTGCCTGGCCCAGCACGTCAGCCGCCGTTTGCGCCTCAATCACGCCGCTGTGGTTGACCACTCCTCTAGCCAGCCCAGCCGCGGTTTGCGCACTCATCAGCACCCAGCCGCCGTTGGCTTGAATGATTCCTTTGTTCTCCACCAGGGTGTCGAAGTCGGCTTGTTGGATGTCGACGCTGAGCAGGCGGTTGCCAGCGAATTGCAGCGTCATGCCACTGCCTGCGGCCAGGGCCACGGTGCCCAGGCGGGCGGCGATGACGCCGTCGTTGCGCACTTGCTGGCCCAAGAGGGTTATGTAGCCGCCGTCTTGCGCGGTGAGGGTGCCCTGGTTGGTGACCTGGCCTTGTGTTTTGGGTGAAATGGGGCTCTCGCCCATGTGAATACTGCTCAAGCCACTATTAAAGATATAGCGTCCGGCTTTGAAGTCTGCGTCTTGAATGTCGTGCGTGGAAGCCACCAAGCCACCTACGTTGACCTGCGCGCCTTTGGTAAACAGCACGCCTGCGGGGTTGACGAGGAAGACTTGCCCGTTGGCGTTGAGCTGCCCCGCAATCTCGCTTCCCGCGCCGCTGGTGACCCTGTTTAGAGCAACTGCGTTGGCGCTGGGCTGCACGAAGTTCACGGTGCCATTGCTGCCGATGTTGAAGGTGTTCCAGTTGACGATGGTGGAGGGGGTTTGCTGGTTGACGGTGAGGGTGGTTCTGCCGTCAGCTCCCGTGGTGGGGGCGGTGAAGGTGGTGTTGCCGTGGGTGACTTGGCCGTTGGTGGGTAGGGTATTGGCGGGCAGGTTCACTGCTGGCGGTGCGATTTGGGCGATGGCCGATTGCACTGCCGTAGCCACCGCCGTCAGCGCCACCAGGCGGGACAGCCGTTCCCAGAAACCGTTAAGCAACTTGCGCAGCGCCTGGCTGACCCGTTTGCCGGGGTACCAGCGAAAGGTGTAAGTCAGCTTGCGACTGAGCTTGACCTGCAGGGTTTTGACGCTGGGGCTGAACTTGGCGCTGAACTTGGTGGTGTGGGTCATCGTGTTCTCCTGAAATACAAGTCAAATCGGGCGCTAGCCCAGGTGAATGTTGCTGGGGCAGCTATGGAAATGGGAGCGATCGGGGCTTGGACGGAAGAGCCGTGACAAGTATTTGGGGTCAGATCCCGATTCAGGACGCGGTCTGTCCGGCGACTCACCAAGCAAATACGAAATCGGGCTCTGACCCCAATTGCGGGGGCTCCGGAGCGGGAGGTTTACCAGGGGAGAGGGAGTCAGGGGCATGGCTGCGCACGTGCGGCGGTGGGCGCATGCCCCCATCCCACCCTTCCCCCAGCGGGGGAAGGAGCCAACTACCGTCGCACTCGACCGATTGGGCTCAAAAATGGGGGTCAGAGCACCATTTCGTACCGGCTCCCCGCGCACCGGGATAAACCTCGTCCTGAATGGTGATCTGACCCCAATTTCTGACCCCAATTTGTATCGTTTCGGCCTGTAGCCTCTGCAAATTCTGGGGTACACGCTATTGAATCGGGAGTAGCACCCTGTGAGCCGCGACAAGCATTTGGGGTCAGATCCCGATTCAGGACGCGGACTATCCGGCGACTCACCAAGCACATACGAAATCGGGCTCTGACCCCAATTGCGGGGGCTCCGGGGCGGGAGGGCTGGGTGCGCGATGGCCCTCACCCCCGCCCTCTCCCGCAGGCGGGAGAGGGAGTTAACTACCGCCAGCCTCGTCGTGAATGGTGATCTGACCCCCATTTCTGAGCCCAATTTGTATCGTTTCACGCTGCAGCCCTTGTCAATACTGCTCAACCAGCTATCAATTTCAAAGCAAACACGCTTGGTCATGGCTCACAGCACCTTCTGCAAACTCACCCACGCCCGCGTTTTCTTCTTCTTGCCGTCGGCGTTGTTCCCCAGCCCATCGGCTCCGGCGTTGTTGCCCAGCGGGGTGGCCAGCGTCAGGCTGAGTTGCCAGTCACCCGTCTTTGCGAACTGCACTGACAGCCCGGCACCCGACAGCGAATAACGGTTGGGCCGCCCCGCAGGCAAGGCGTTGGGCCACAGACGTTTGTTTTGTTGGATTTGGCCCCAGTCAATAAACGGGGTGAGCGTTGTCGAAATGCCAGACGAGGCGAGCCAGTTCAGGGCGTTGCGCCACTCCAGGTTGAGCACGGTGCCTTCATCGCCATTGGCTTCGCCTACCGGCCAGCCGCGCACGCCGCTGGGGCCGCCCAGGCTGAGTTTTTCGGCGCTGTCCAGGTTGCTGTTGGTCAGTTGGGTGGCCAGGCGGGCTTGAAGTTGGCTGGTGTTGGCTAGCGAGTAGGCGATGGCGTAGTCCAGGCGCAGCTTGGCGTAGCCGCCTTGGGACTGGGCGGTGACCTGGTCTTGGGCCTGGTTGCCGGGGTTGCGGGAGAGGTCGAGGCGGCCCAGAACCAGACTGGTTTGCAGGCGCTGGCTGGTGGTTTCGGTGGCGGCGCTGTAGCTGTGGGCCAGGGTGAGGTAGGTGGCGCGTTTGTTGGCGACGTTGCCGGCCAGGGTGTCGTCTTGGGCGCTGCGTTGGGCGATGGCGGCTTCCAGAATGCTTTGGCGGTTGGCGGCTAGCAGCAGGGGGTAGCGCAGGGTGGCGCCCAGGGTGTTGGCATGGCCTTTGGCTTGCAGGGGCTCGAAGGGGCCGCCCAGGTCGTAGCTCAGGCCGCTGGCTTGCACGCCGACGCGCCAGCCGTCAAAGCCGATGGGGGTGGTGTAGGCCAACTGCAGGTAGCGGGTGCCAGTAGATAGAGAGGTGCGGGCGGCGAGTTCATCGCCGTCGGAGGCCAAGGCGAAGCGCGACACGTCGGCCAGAACGCGGGTGGTGCCGGTGTAGGTGCCGCCACTGTTGTCCAGGCCGATGCTGGCTGCCCAGGGGGAGCGGTTTTGCTGGCCTCGCAGGGTTAATACGGTGGTGCCCAGCTCGCGGCCGGGGGCCAGGCCGGCGGTAGCGTCCGGAAAGCCGCGCTCGGCCAGCAGCAGGATGGCGCGCTCCAGGGGGCCTTGTTGCACGGGCTGGCCAAGGCTCACGCCTTGCTGGGTGGCGATGGATTGGCCCAGGGTAGAGGCGTCGAGTTGGCCCAGCACGCCTTCAAACACCTGCACTTTGAGTACACCAGCGTCCAAGGCCTGGCGGGGAATAAAAGCGCGGGCCAGGAAGTAGCCGCGCTGGCGGTAGGCGGTGGTGATGCCTTGCACGGCGGCAGCAATGGCGTCAAAACGCTGGGGACTTCCAGTAACGCCAGCGACCAAGGCATTCAGCTCGGCGGGCGACAGCACGGTGGCACCTTCGAACGCGAAGCGCTGCACGGTGAGCAAGGTGGCGTGGGGTGGGAGGGCTGGGGCGTCGGGCGCGGCGGGAACGATTTGGCGCAGGCCGGGCAAGGGCTGAACGGGGGCGGCGGGTTGCTCGCGCAGGATCTGGCCTGCGGAAGGCGTGGCCTGTGCTTGCACCAGGCACGGGTGCAGCGTGAGCACGAGTAGCGCAACTGTGGCGACACGGGCATGCATGTTTATGTGTTGCATTTTGTGAGCGCTTGTTGAGCACTTGTTATAGGGTGTGAGGACTTGTTGGACTTATCACGATTGTTTTCAGGCGCGTGCAGTCGGTCAATCACACAAATAGATGAGTGAATTTTTTAACGGTCTGCGACATACTGGCCGTTCGTAGCTGCCTTTCGACGCTTCTTTTGACACTGAATGAACCACCTCACCTCGCTTGAGAACCAGCCTTTGGCAGACGATTTGCCAACCACCCTGCATGTGCTGCTGGTGGACGATCACGCCTTGTTTCGTCGGGGCATGCAGCTCTTGGTCCAAAGCATTGAGGGGGTCGCATGCGTGCTGGACGCGGGCTCGGTGGATCAAGCGCTGTTGCTCGCCCATTCCGATGCCGGGCGCAAGGTGAATGTCTTGCTGCTGGATATTCAAATGCCCTCCACCAGTGGTCTGGAAGGTATTGCGGTGCTGCGCCTGCACTACCCGCAAGCCAAGGTGCTGATGCTCTCGGGCAACGATGCGGCAGACGCCGCGCCCAAAGCCAGGCGGTTGGGCGCGCATGGCTTCCTGTCGAAAACGGCACCCGCCGAAGCGGTACAGGCGGCCCTGCGCGGCATTCACGCAGGTGGCGGCTTCTACACCGAAGCGGGTGTGCGTTTACCGGCGGTGGCCCCACCGGGCAGCACGCCGCAGCTGTCGCCCCGGCAAACACAGGTTTTGGTTTATGTGGCCCAGGGCAAGAGCAACAAACTGATCGCCAGAGAACTGGATATGTCTGAAAACACGGTGCGCTCGCACCTGACGGCGGTGTTTTTAGCGCTGGGGGTGACCAGCCGCACCGGAGCGGTGTTGGTGGGGCAGCGCTGTGGGTTGGTGTAGAACCATTAACCCAGTCAACCCTTACGCAAAGCCATCAAAACCCTTTTATGTCATCCCCGCGCAGGCGGGGATCCAGGCGCGAAGACTGAGCGGTCAAGGCCTTTTGCAGTTCTCTGAGGTGGATTCCCGCCTTCGCGGGAATGACGGAAGTGGTCGCTTGCGCAAGTCACTGCATCAATAATTCCACGTGATCTCTACACCCCACCCATCTTCACCAGACCCCGTCGACACCGACAGCATGCCGCCCGACCAACTGCTGGCGGCGCAGTTGGCGTGGGTGTTTGGCAACTACAAGGCTGCCGTGTGGACACCGGCGATACCGGTGTTGGCCACGGCGGCGCTGTTTTACGTGCTGATGCCACTGGTGCCCATGCTGATCTGGACCTGTATTCAGCTGCCGGCCAGCGTGCTGACCTACGCCCTGATGAAGCACTGGGTTCCCCGCGTGTTGCCTGCCGATCGGGCGTTGCGCTATGTGGGCGTGGTCATGTCGCTGTGGGGCCTGTGTTGGGGCTGCGCCATGGTGGTGGTGGCGGGGTGGAGCAACGCGGGGGCCGACCAGGCCCTGGGCATTGGCCTGACCACCGCGGTGCTGGGGGGGGTGAATGCGCTCACCCTGGCCCGGTTGGCTGCACTGCACAAGGCCGCCAGCTTCTATGCCACCAGCGTATCGCTGGGGTTTTTGATCGGGCTGTGGGGCTTCGCGCCGCTCAAGTACGCACCGCTGGGTTTGCTGGCGGTTTTCTACACCGTGGTGGTGTGGCGCCAGACGCGTGCAGCCGCTGCAACACTGGCTGACGGGATTGGCTTGCGCTACCAGAACCTGCAGCTTGCGCGGCGGCTGGAAACCAAGCGCCAGATTGCCAATGACGCGCGCGCCATGGCAGAAAAAGCCAACGCCGACAAGTCGCGGTATTTGGCATCGGCCAGTCACGACTTGCGCCAGCCCCTGCATGCCATGCTGCTTTTTGTGGATGCGCTGGCAAAAACGGGCCTGAACCCACAGCAAAACGAGCTGCTGTCGCATGCGCAAGCAGCCGCGCAGGCCACCACCAAGATGTTGAACAGCTTGCTCGATTTTTCGCGCATCGAGGGCGGCGCGGTGAAGGTGCAGGCCGAACCCTTTGCCGTGCAGCCCCTGCTGACGGCCCTGGAGCTTGAATTTGGTGCCGAGGCCAATGCGCAAGACCTGGTGTATCGCACCCACGAAACCACGCTGGCAGCGCTGGCAGACCCCATCTGTGTGGAATTGATCTTGCGCAATTTGTTGAGCAATGCCCTGCGCTACACCGACCAGGGTGGCGTGCTGGTGAGCTGTCGCGCGCGCGGCAACCTGGTGTTGTTTCAGGTGTGGGACACGGGCATTGGCATCGCGCCAGCCGATCAGGCGCGTGTGTTTGAAGAGTTCGAGCAGGGACCCGCCGCGCAGCGCGAACGCCGCAGCGGGCTGGGCTTGGGCCTGGCCATTGCACAGCGGTTGGCGCGCGCCATCGGCGCCCAGGTGACGCTGACCTCGCGCCCTGGCAAGGGCTCGGTGTTTGGGCTGGCTGTGCCGCGCTATGAAGGCGTGTTGCCTGAGAGCAGCCAGGCCGACGCGTTGACTGAATTGCCCACTGGCCTGCGGGTGATGGTGGTGGAGGATGTGCCCGAGGTGCAGCGCGGCATGCACGAGCTGCTGGTGACCTGGGGCATGGTGTGCATCGGCTGTGAGAGCATTGCGCAGGCCCAAACCACGTTGGCGCAGCTGTCGGGCGCTGATCTGCCGCAGCTGCTCATCACAGATTACAAATCGGGCCGGGGGCGCCACGCCACGGCCAGCGGGGGGCAAGGGCTCGTGATGTTGCGTGCTGCTTTCGCACAGCGCCAACAGCAACTGGGCATGCCGTTAGCAGCCTTACCTGCGGTCATGGTGACCGGCGACACCTCGCCCGAACGGGTGATTGAAGCCAGGCACCTGAAGGCCGCTTTGCTACACAAACCCGTGAGCGGCCAGGCTTTGCGCTCCGCGATGGCGCATGCGATCGAGTTGGGTGAAACCCAAAGCAACGCGCAGGCTGATTCGGTGGTGCCATTGTTGGGATGATGGAACCGGAACCGATAGAAATTGCTCCTACATTGATAGCTGCTTGAGCAGTATTTATAAGGGCTGCAGCTCTAAAACGCTTGAATTTCGCAACTACTCAGGTGGATACAGACACTCCCTCTCCCGCTTGCGGGAGAGGGTAAGGGCGCTGGCGTTGTACTTTCTCTGTATCGCGCAGCCCCTCACCCCAGCCCTCTCCCCAAAGGGGCGAGGGAGCAAGACACGCGTGGCGACCTGAGTAGTTGCTAAATTTCCATCACAAAGCAGCTATTGGCCCCCTGCTCCTGCCAGGCCACCGTCTGCCCCACCCGCAGGGGCTGCGCTGAGTGGTTTGTGGTTTGTTCCCACGCAGCATCCTCCTCGTTTCGCACGATGACGAAGCGCAGTGACCGGCCACCCCGCACCAGGGTGATTTCGGCGCGTGGCCAGTGGGTGGGCAGGCAGGGGTTCAGGCTGATGTGTTGGGCGGTTTGGGTGACGCCAAACAAGGCTTCAACGGCGGCGCGGTGCATCCAGGCGGCTGCGCCGGTGTACCAGCTCCAGCCACCGCGCCCCACGTAGGGCGGCTGGGTGTAGACGTCGCCGGCCATGGCGTAAGGCTCCAGGCCGTAGACAGCACCGCGTGTGGGGTGGGCCGTGCGGTGGGCGGGGCTCAGGTAGGTGAAGTAGCGGTAGGGCAGTGAATCATCGCCACCACGCCCACCGTTTAACTGGGCCTGGGCCATCAATGCCCACACACCCGCATGCGCGTATTGCCCGCCGTTTTCCCGCACACCGGGCGGGTAAGCCTGGATGTAGCCGGCACTGGGTTGTGCGTGCGCCAGCGGCGGGTCCAGCAGCTTGACCAAGCCCGCCTCGTCGTCCACCAAATGGGCGTGCATGGATGCCAGCGCGGTGCGTTGCCGCTCAGGCGACGCTGCTTGAGACAGCACCGACCAGGCCTGCGCGATCAGGTCGATGCGGCACTCGCTGTTGGCGTGTGAACCCAGCGGCTGGCCGTCGTCAAAAAACGCGCGTTTAAACCACGCACCGTCCCAGGCTGCACCGTCAAGTGCCGCACGCCAACCGGCTGAAGCCGCCTCCCAGCGGGCGACGCGCGGCGCATCACCACGCGAGCGCGCCAGGGGCACAAAGTCGGTCACCAGTTTGCACAAAAACCAGGCCAGCCAGACCGACTCGCCCCGGCCTTCATGGCCCACCCGGTTCATGCCGTCGTTCCAGTCGCCGCTACCCATCAACGGCAGGCCATGGATACCCACGCGCAAGCTGCGGTCCAGCGTGCGGGCAGCGTGCTCGTACACGCTGGCCAGCTCCAGGCTGATGCGCGGCGTTTCATAGATGTCTTCGGCGCCCTCGGGAATGTCCGAGCCTTCCAGAAATGGCACTGGCTCGTCGAGCACAGACTGATCGCCCGTGGCGCGCAGGTAGTGCAGCACGGCATGTGCGAGCCAGAGCAAATCGTCGGAAAAATGGGTGCGCACGCCCGCGCCACCGGGCGCATGCCACCAGTGCTGCACATCGCCCGCAGCAAACTGGCGCGACGCACACAGCACGATTTGCTCGCGCAGCATCACAGGGGCTGCCCAGGCCAGCGCCATGGCGTCTTGCAACTGATCGCGAAAACCGGTGGCACCGCCTGCCTGGTAGAAGCCCGCTTTGGCCCACAAACGGCATGACACCGTCTGATACAGCAGCCAGCGGTTCACCAGCGCATCAAACAAGGGGTCAGGCGTTTTGACTTGCGTGGCCCCGAGCATCACATTCCAGCTGTGGCGAACCTGCGCCAGTCGGGCCGCGGGCGCGATCAGGGCTGCGCTTACGGCGAGCTCGCCTGCCGCGTCGGGGTTGGCGGCGTAACCCATCAAAAACACACGTTGCGCAGACTGCCCGGCGGGCAGCAATACCAAACGTGTCGCGAGCGCCGCACAAGGGTCCAAGCCGAGCCCCGCCTGTCGGCCAAAGTGGTCGGGCACCACCCAATGGCCGCGTGCGTCCCAGCACTCGCGCCGGTCGCAGGTGTAGTCGTCTTCTTCGCCAGGCGGTGTAGCCAGCGCCCAAAAAGCCGTGCCACCACCGAAACCATCGGTGTGCTCCAGCTGGGTACACAGCAGCACCGAGAGCTGCTGGTCCGCCACGGTCTGATTCCTCAGCGTCTGACGGCGGTGCTGGGTTTGTGTCGTGAAGCGATCGGCCGCGCGGCTGCCCATGAGCCACTGCGCTACCCCGATCAAACGCAGCCGCCGTGCCGTGCTGCCCAGGTTCATCAGTTCGATGGCGATGTGCTTGACGCTGGTTAGCGAATCCACACACCAGGTGATGGTGACCTGCACGTCTCCTGCCCGGTGGGTGATGACGCTGTAGCCCTGACCGTGCACCACGCGCTGGGTGGTGGTGGGGCCTTCTTGTGCCACATGGCCAAGCTGCCACAGTTGCTGGGTGTTGCAGTCTTGGAGCAAGAAAAGTTCGGCCGGCGGGTCGGTGACCGGGTCGTTGGACCAGGCGGTGATCTGGTTCAGTCGGCTGTTGCGGGCCCAGGTGTAGCCGCTGGCCACTTCCGACAGCTGCGCACCAAAACCGGCGTTGGCCAGCACATTGATCCAGGGGCGCGCGGGACGCTGCTGCCCATCCACGTCGAACGAAAACTCGCCGCCGTCTGCCGCAAACCGGCCACGAGGCAAGGCATTTGGCGGCGAGAGCGTTTCAGTGACTGGGCCCAGCTTGTGCGCAAGCGCAGAAGTAGCCACGCGCTGGCGCTGCGCCAGGCTGTGCTCATGCCACTCGGCCAGGTCTTCCACATGGTGGTGTAGCGGACGGCCATCGGCCGAAAAGCGCGCGCGCGCCAGATGTTGCAGGGTGCTGATCTCGTCGGCACTCAAGTCAGTGCGTCGCAGCACATACATCGCGGTGGTGCTGGCCGCGCCCGCTGGCGCGTGCGACTCGGCGTCCATCCGGTGGCGCTCGCGCAAACTCACCAGCTCCCGGTGCAGCGTGTCCTGATACGACGTGGCTTGCAGGTTCACCACCACCACATCGCAAGCAACGCCGCCCCAGGCCCAAATCCGTAGTGCCTGCGTCAAGGTGCGCAGCAGACCCAAGGCTTCCTGGCTGCTGGCAAACACCAGCAACAAGGGCCGCTCCCCCGACAGGCCGAAGCGCCACAGCAGCCGTCGGTCACACAGATCGGAAGGCCGCGTGGTGGTGGAAGTCAGCCCATGACCGGTTTCGCCGCCGGGTGCAACCGACCACAGCGCGGTGTTCAGTCGGGCCATGCCTTGCACGAGGCAACTGGTTAGCTGCTGCACCGCTGCAAAGTTGGCTGCGCTCATGGGCATGGCGCGCAGGCGAATGCCCGCCAGCGTGGCTGACATGAGTGAAGCGCGTTGCACGTGGCTGCCCTGGCGGTATTTATCGATCACTGCCCGCAGCGTTGCGCTGTCGTTGCTGGCGGCGGTGGCAAATGTCAGGCTGGCTTTTGCACCGGGGGCCAAGCGCAGCCTGATGGCCAGCACGCACACCGGGTCGAGGCCCGTGTCGCGTTCACCCGATGACGCGTCGCTGTCGACAGGCTCCAGCAGGCCCGCCGCCTGACTGGCATCACGGTGACGGCCCAGCCACAACAGCCGGTCTGTTTGAACGCGCACCTGGCCCGCCTGGGCGTGGATATCAGTCAAAAAATGCGCGGCGTGCATGCCGTTCTCGGTCGCCAGACGGGGCTTGCGCTCAAACACCAGCGCCTGGTGCGCTGCCACCCATTCGGCGCGTACAAACATGCCGCTAAACGCCGGATGCGCCTCGTCAGCGCGCGGGTCGGCCAGGGTGATGTCGAAGGCCGACATCAACTCCAGCTCCATGGGCTCAAAGCTGCGGTTGTGCAACTCCACGCGGCGAAATTCAATGTCGTCCTCCGGGCTGACCCACGTGGTAGTCATCGTCCGAAGCACCGGCCAGGTGGCGCTCAGGCACACACGGTCAGCGTGAAAGGTACTGTCGTAGTGCGCAGCCGGGTCTGGCGCAGGGTGGTGCGACAGGGAATACATGGCCGACTTACGAGGTGCCGGTTCCAGCATGCGCAGATAAAAAAAGCTGCCGCACGCGTCGGTCAGTGCGTCGTCACGCCAGCGGGTTATGCCGGTGGTGGCCCAGCGGCTGTAGCCTGCGCCATTGGCCCGCAAGGTCACGCTGTAGCGCCCGTTCGACAGCAAATGCGTGGGCTGTAGCCCGGTATGGCCTGGCAGCACCTCGCGCAGCAAGCCTGGCGCGCGTTGCTGCACCGCTTGCGACGGTGCCACCGCTGGCAGCATGTGCAGCACCGAAATTTCACGCGGTGGCCGCTCATGCAGCAGGGGTGCGACAGCCTGCATATACGCGTTGGCCATGCCCCAGCGCTGCGCCACACCGTCCAGCAACACGTTGGCCAGCGCCACGATGGTCATGCCCTGGTGGTGGGCCATAAAGGTATCGACCGGCACGAAGGGGCCAGGCTGACCGGCTACCACCGGCTGGGTCTGCTGCGCCGGGCTGTAGTCCAGAGCTTCAATAAAACCGTAAGCAGCCCTTGCCGATAGTGCTTGAAGAGCTACAAAATTGGTAGCAGCCGAGGCCGGACTGATCTGCGCTGCCAATGCAGTGGCATAAGGTGCCACCACCAGGTCATTGATCGGGGTGCGGCGCAAGGCCAGTCGCGGCACGCCCTGCGGCGCGTATTGGTAAGCCAGCGTGTGGTCACGCCCGGCGTAGGCAGACTCCGAGATGCCCCATGGCACCTCATGCGCGCGTGCAAACGCCATTTGTTCCGCGAGAGCGGCGCGGCAGGCCTGCTGCAACACACTGCCCTGCGGCTCGTCGAGTACGAGCGTGGGCATGAGGTACTCAAACATGGAGCCCGACCAGGAACGCAGCCCAACCTGGGTGCCCACGGCATAAAACGGCCGGCCCAGCGCGCTCCAGTGGCGCACCGGCACATCGCCTTTGGCAATGGCCAGCAGGCTGGTCAAACGCGATTCGGAGGCGAGCAGGTCATAAAAACCGGTGTCCATCTGCTGCTCGGCCACCCGGTAGCCAATGTGCAGCAAGCGCCGTCGGCGGCTGTACAGAAAGCCGAACTCAGCCGCCCAGGCCAAAGTCTCCAGGCGCACAGCTGTCGTCGTCAAACGGTCTGCATACACCGGCTCTTGCTTGGCTGGGCCCAGACCGGCTAGTTCCTCGCGTGCCAGCTCCATGCAGGCCTGTGCCACGGCCAGCAGGTGGCCGCTAAGGTTGCCGCTGTCCACGGTGGAAACGTACATCGGCAACAGCGGCGCGCAGGTGCTGGTGTCATACCAGTTCAAAAAGTGGCCCCGGTGGCGTTGCAACCGGTCCAGCGTGGCCAGCGTGGCATCCAGACGTGCGAGCAGGTCCGGTGTGTCAATCCAGCCAAACCGTCGGGCGCAGGCAGCGCTGAGCAAATACAAGCCGATGTTGGTCGGCGAGGTGCGGTTGGCCACGGTCTCGTGGGGTGTGATTTGCAGGTTGTCTGGCGGCAGGGCGTTGGTTTGCTCGTTCACGCAGCGCTCAAAAAAGCGCCAGGTGTCACGCGCGATGATTTCAAATTCCGTGCGTTCGGCCGTCGTCAATCCCGCAGCTGGCGGGGCTTGCGGACTGCGGCTGACACACCACGTCCAAACCGGCGATAGCGCCCACACCGCACACAAAACGCCAGCAAACCAGGGGTGTGGCGCGCCGGTTGCCAGCAACACCATGAACAGCAGCAACGCCAGCAACGACGTGCCCCGGTGCTGGCGCACGAGTGTGGGGAGTACGGTGCTGGCACTGGCTTGCGCTGCTGCGGCTGTGGTCCATTGCAACAGGTGGCGATGGCTTACATACAGGCGGTACAAGGCACGCACCGTCGCATCCAGCGCCAGCCGCGCATGGTGCAAGAGCTGCGCCCCATGCCACATCGCACCCAGCACTGTGCGCACCAGGTCGAGCGCGGCCTGTCGGTAAAAGTGGCGCTTGGCAATGTCGTCGCGGCTGGGTGAAAAACCGGCTACCGCACCCATCAGCGGGCCAGCCATATAAGCCGCCAGCACCAGCGCCAGTGCGGCGGCCGGCGAAACGGTAAAGCCCCCCAGCGCGCAGATCAGCAAGCCCAGGCTAGCCGGTGCCACCATCGAGCGGCGCAGGTTGTCAAACATCTTCCAGCGATTGATGGCGCTGATTGCCACCCCACTCTTTCGCCGGCCTGATGACAGCAAAAACGGCAACAGTTGCCAGTCGCCCCGCATCCAGCGGTGCTGGCGCGAAGCCGCCACGTCGGAATGAAAGGGTGCATCTTCAAGGAGTGTGACGTCGGTCACAGCAGCACAGCGCGCCATCGACCCCTCCAGCAAGTCGTGGCTCAGCACACGGTTTTGCGGCAACCGGCCACCTAGCACGGCGTGTACCGCCTGGACATGCAGCAAACCCTTGCCCGTGAAAGTGCCCTCGCCAAACAGGTCCTGATAGACCTCCGAGGACGCGACGCTGTAAGGGTCAATACCGCACTGCCCGGCAAATAACGCGTGAAACAGCGTGGGGCGCGGATTTAACCCACCCAATGCAGCGTGCACCGTCGGCAGTGGCACCGCCACACGCGGCTGCAAGATGCCATAGCCGTGCACCACGCGTCGACCAGCGGCATCCAGCTGCGGCTGGTTGTGCGGATGTGCGGCCACACCCACCAGCTCGCGCAAGCGACCGGGGGGCAGCTCGGTGTCAGTGTCCAGCGTAACGATGTAGGGGGTATGCGGTGCAATGCGCGACAGCGTGCCCAGGTTGACGAACACGCTGGCGTAGGAAACGGCGTTGGCGTTGTGCGGCGCAAAGGTGTGTGGCAGCTGTGCCGCCAGTTGTGCGACCAATTGCTCCAGCTTGCCCCGTTTGCGCTCCCAGCCTATCCAGCGCTGCTCGCTCTCACAGAAGGTGCGTGGCCGGTGCAACACGATGAATCTTGAGGTTTCCGGTAAAGCGGTGGGCGGCATCGGATGCGCCGCATTCAGTGCGGTGACTTCCCGGGTGGCACAGTCCAGCAGCATCTGGTCTTGCGTGGCTTGTTCGGTGTAGGCGTCCACCCAGTCGGTGAGCAGCGCAAACTGGGCGTTTTGCTCCGGATTCGCCAGGTAATGCAAGCGCAGCCGGTGCGCCAGCGCTTGAATGGATGCTGCATCGGTCAACAGTGCGGGTATGACCACCAGCACCCGGTGCTCGAGCGGTATACCGTTTGTGAAAGCCTGTCGCGCCAGGTGCTGCGGCGGGACGGATTCGCTGATCAGACGGTTGATGACCGCCACCACCCATTCAGACGTCACCACCAGCATCAAAGCTATCGCCAGCAATCCCATGAAAGCGGGGCCTGTGACGTTCGTCCAATCGGCGAAATTCCCGTTCCACATCAGCGACAGGCTACGCGCCAGCCCACGACTCCCATCGGTTCCACTGGTCATCACCGACAGGGCCACGACCAACACGGTGCCCAACAGCACGGCGCCCAGATAGGCCAGCCACAGCCGGCGACTTTGCCCACGCATGCGGTCGGCCCAGCGGCCGACACGGCTGGGGACGACACCCAGCGCTGCAACCAGCTGCGCATGGCCCGCACCAGCGATCCAGTGTTGTGCGCCCCGCACACGGCCCGTGTGCGGGTCAGCCGCGGTCTGCATCAGCCCCAGCAGCGCCTGCGCCACCTGCTTTTCAGTCTGCCCGGTGCGACGAGCGAGTTTTTCGATGCCATGCAAAGTCTGATCGCGGGTGGCGGTGTGCTCGGATTCGAATTGGGGCGAGCTGAGCATCAAGCGCATCAACGCGCTTGCCCGCGCCACGATGCCTGGCCAGTCAGCATCGCCAATGGCCCGCAGCGAGGTGACAGCGTTGCTCACGCTCAGGTTGTTGGCGGCCTGGTCGGCCTCTTGCTGCGTCTGGATGACGGACATGGTGGGTAACTGGCGTGCCACCCATTGGTATTGCACCCACTGGTGATAGGGCGAGTGACTGGATGCCTCAGTGGGACCCTGCTGGTCTTGCAGACGCTGCGCCAGTTGCACCAGAAACGCCAGACCCACGCCGCGCGCGTCCAGCATGGCCAGCAGGCGATCCAGTGTGTTGATGGTGAAGCCCGGCAGCGTGTCGCTGCACAAATTAGCCACTTGGCGCGCAGCCTTACTGGCCGCCACGCGCTCAGCCAGACGCCGCAGGTTCTCGATGAGCACGACGCGCAGCGTGGTAGGCAGCGCCCACACTTCACCCAGGTTCAGCTCGCGGGTTTCCTGATACGCGCATAGAAACTGGACCAGCAACTCTTCGTCAAACGCCCCGTCGGTATGGGCCACAAAAGCCCAGGCCACGCTGTAAACACGTGGCAGGCCTGCCAGGGGCTCATCCAGCAGCACGGGCAAGGCGCGAAAGTATCGCAATGGCAAGCCGCCATGCACCTCCTGCAGCTGCGCATCGATCAAATGAAAATTACCCAGCAACCATTCGGCTGCGGGACTGATGTCGTAGCCCGTCGAGGCCTGTTCGCCAATGTATTGATAGGCTTGGCGCAGCACACGAATGTTGCTGTTCAGCCGAGGAAAAAAGGTGCTGGCACCGTCGCGTGCAGGGGCTGCACGATGGGTAAGACCCAAACTGCGCCCATGCTGGATGAAGCGCTGAAGGCCAAAGATTTCCGAACGTATCGGTGGGTCGATTGCGCCCCGCGCGCTGTCCAGTATGTGGGCCAGCGCTGGGTTCGCTGAGGGCACCAGTTGCTGCAGGCCCCCTGTGGCCGGGCCTGTCGCCATGGCTTACAAAATCAATGCAATGGCGCCCATGAGCACTGCCGCCACCAGCACACTGGTAACCATGCGCGATGCCACAAATCCATGGACAGCTTGCGCCATGCACTGGGCAGAAAAGAAACTTCCGCTCATGGTTTTACACAGGGCCATGTGATCGCCGAGCGCAGACAGCTCCACGGGAGAGGTGTCGACATCGACATCACCAAAAGAAGCGGTGCTCCACCGGGGTGCATCAATCCAGTTTGACTTCATACAAAAGCTCCGCGTTGCCGACTGAAACAGCCGGTAGATAAAAAGACAAATGACTTGAGATGTCATGAATGACATGGCATCCACAACCGTCAAGTCATCGTAGGCAGCGGGTGGCGGGGCGTCTGTAGGACACGAGGCTGTTGCCGTGTCCTCTGTCAGTGGCGCTTATTTCGGCTTGGTTACCTGGTTGCCAATCACGCCGCCGATGGCCGCGCCGCCCAGGGTGCCTGCCGTGCTGCCACCCGACAAGATTGCGCCGCCCACCGCACCAGCTGCTGCGCCAGTAGCCGTGCCGCGTTCGCGGTCGGTCATGCCAGCGCAGGCTGTCAAGGTGAGCAAGGCCGCTGCTGCGAGGGCTGTGGCGGTTGATTTCAAAGTTTGTTTGATCGTGGTCATGGGGTTACCTCTAAGTTGACAAATGAAATGAGACGACTGACTAGATGTACTAGCTGCACCAGCGTATCGCTGTCTGGCGTATCTGTCTGTGTGCTGGCGCACATACCGCCCAACATAGAGACCAACCTAGCGACCCTCGTTGTGACGAGAAGCGAATGGGGCCTGGAAATTCAGTGTCTGCTTATGTACGCTAGCGAACATACGCAGCGGTTCGCACTGCATAAGCTACGTAGTCTTTACACGTACTCACGAGCCACGATGACCAGCACCACGCATAAAAACTCCGCAAAGCCCAAAGACAACCACCTACTGGCAGCACTGCCCGCCGACGATTGGCTGCGCTGGCAATCCTTGCTGGAGCCCGTTCACATGCCACTGGGTCAGGTGCTGTACGAGGCGGGTGCCACGCTGGAGCATGTGTACTTTCCGGCCAACGCCATCGTGTCGTTGTTGTACGAGCTGGAAAACGGCTCCTCAGCCGAAATTGCGGTGGTCGGCAACGAAGGGCTGGTCGGTATTTCGCTGTTTATGGGCGGCGGCTCCACGCCCAGCCGCGCGGTGGTGCAAAGCGCGGGTGATGGGTTTCGCCTCAACGCTGAAACCCTTAAAGATGAGTTCGCTCGCTGCGGCCCGGTGATGCACCTGCTGCTGCGCTACACACAGGCGCTGATTACCCAAATGGCCCAAACAGCGGTGTGCAACCGCCACCACTCGCTGGACCAGCAACTGTGCCGCTGGCTCTTGCTCAGCCTGGACCGCCTCAAAGGCAATGAGCTGGTGATGACGCAAGAGTTGATTGCCAACATGTTGGGCGTGCGGCGCGAGGGCGTGACAGAAGGTGCCTTGGCGCTGCAGTCTGCGGGCTTGATTCGCTATGCGCGCGGACGCATCACGGTCCTGGACCGACCGGGCCTGGAGCGGCGTACTTGTGAGTGCTACGCCGTGGTGAAAAAAGAGTACGACCGCTTGCTGCCCGCCTTGACATCTGCCTGAAATCACCAGCAAAGGTGTGTAGGACAGAGCTCACAGACCAAACATCCTATGACCGATAGCGAACACAGCGCTGTAAAGAGAGGATCAAACCCCACTCACGACGCGAGAGTTCTGTGTACACATCTCTTTATGCTGGCGGCGCTGCGGCCCTATCCCCTTTCATCGCTGCCAGGTCCACCTGGCATCCCCAACACACCGTTGCACCTGGCGCAACGCGCAGTGCAACCAAGCACATACACCACCCGGTTGTGCCTACGCGGGTGGACTTCACCGCACCCCCGCGCATTGACCAGAATGCCCTGCTCGCGGCCTTGCCGATAGATGACACGCAACGCTGGCACCCGCATCTGCAGCCAGTGGATTTGCAATTGGGTCAGGTGCTGTACGAGTCCGGCTGCACACCGGCCTATGTTTACTTTCCCACCAGCGCGGTGGTGTCGTTGATGTGCATGACGCAAGATGGCAAGTCCGCCGAAATTGCGGTGGTGGGCAGCGACGGCGTGGTGGGCATGTCGCTCATCATGGGCGGCAACGCCACGCCCAGCCAGGCCGTGGTGCAAAGCGCTGGCCAGGCGTTTCGCATCCGCTCGGCCATGATCAGCCAGGAGTTCACGCAGGGTGGGCCGGTGCTAACCGTGTTTCTGCGCTACGTTCAAGCCGTGATGAGCCAAATGGCACAGACTGCCCTTTGCAATCGCCACCATTCCATCGAGCAGCAACTATGCCGTCGCCTGTTGCAGGCGCTGGACCGCTCGGATTCCCGGCAGCTGGCGATGACGCACGAGCTGCTGGCGCGGTTGCTCGGCGTGCGCCGTGAAGGCGTGACCGCTGCGGCGCACCGGCTGCAACTGGCCGGCGTGATTGACTACAACCGCGGGCAGGTGGATGTGATCAACCGTCCCCGCATGGAGAGCATGGCGTGCGAGTGTTATGTGGCGGGTAAGCGGGGGCGTTTGTTTCCCGTGCAGTGACTGGATGCCGCCCCTGCGAGCTCTGCATGACGGAATGACGCGCCCTGCGGGCTGCATGACAGGATGACTGCGTCGACACGACCTGTTTTCAGTCATCTGTCATCGAGCCGCACCAGCGGCAAAGTCATCTGTCATCAGACCTTTGCCGTCCTTATGTACGCCAGCACACATTCATTCTCGGCAGAGGGGCGCACAGTGCGGACTCACGAAAGCCCATCTGACCACCTCCAACCAACTTCTTGACTTTGTGCCCCCCAAAGACCGTGAGCGCTTGCTCAAAGCGTGCGAACCGGTTCAATTGGAGTTGTCTGAGGTGTTGGCGGAAGCTGGCAAACCTGTGAAGCACGTTTACTTTCCGTGCAACAGCTTCATCTCTTTACTGGCGCAAGCACCGCTGGACAGCGATCTGGAGGTCTACATGGTGGGCCGCGAAGGCATGCTGGGCGCTCACGAGGCGCTGGGCGTTTCAGCTGCCCCGCTCAAGGCACTGGTGCAAGGCAGAGGCCTGGCCTTGAAGCTACCTGCTGCCACCTTTCGCGCGGAGCTCAAACGCAGCCCCGCGCTGCACAAGGTCGTTAACAGTTACCTGTATTTGTTGATGGGCCAGCTGGCAGCGTCAGCCGCCTGCATTCACCACCATGTAATTGGCCAGCGGCTGGCCCGGTGGTTGCTGATGAGCCAGGACCGCGCGCAAACCAACAGCTTTCACGTCACCCACGAGTTTCTGGCCCACATGCTGGGCGTGCGGCGCGTCGGCGTGACCGCGGCTGCCGGGCCCCTGCAGAAAAGCGGTTTGATTGCCTACAGCCGGGGAGAGCTCACGGTGCTCGACCGGCCTGGCCTGGAGCAAGCCGCCTGCGGTTGCTACGCCGCCGATCAGCGGGCCTACCAGCAGGTGCTGGGCGCACCCCTGCGAACAATTCTCAAGTCAAATCGGCCTCCAGCCCTTGTAAATACTGCTCAAGCAGCTATCAATTAAGGAGTAACTCAGTGTCCGATCAACAGCCCTACCAGCCCAATTTCACGTTCACCCAAACGCCCGATCCAGCGGCACCCCCCGAAACCCCCGTGCACCACATGCCGCAGGGCCTGTCGGACCGGATTGCGCTGGGCTTTACCAAGGTGTTGCGCTGGGGAGCCGACACGTTTTTCGCCAAGCGCTACGGCCACCGCGCCATCGTGCTGGAAACCGTGGCCGCCGTGCCTGGCATGGTGGGCGGCATGGTCACGCACCTGACCAGTCTGCGCCGCATGAAAGATGACGACGGCTGGATCAGAACGCTGCTCGAAGAGGCCGAAAACGAGCGCATGCACCTGATGACCTTCATCGAAATTGCCAAGCCGACCTGGTTTGAGCGGGCTGCCATTTTGGTGGCGCAGTGGATTTTCTTCGTCAGTTTCTTCTTGCTGTACCTCATCTCAGCCCGCACCGCACACCGGGTGGTGGGCTACTTTGAGGAAGAAGCAGTGATCAGCTACACCATGTACCTGCAGGAAATCGACGAAGGCCGATCGCCCAACGTTCCTGCGCCTGCTATCGCCAAGCACTACTGGAAGCTGCCCGAAAACGCCACCTTGCGCGACGTGATCATGGTCGTGCGTGCCGACGAAGCCCACCACCGCGACATCAACCACGGCTTTGCCAGCCAATTGGCGGGCCTGCCAGTTGACGAAAACCACAAGGCTGCGCCCTATCCGCGCCATGTGGGTGACATACGGATGCAGGCGTGAGGAATATTGATCCTGGGCCAAGACTGGGGCAGCGACACGCGTAGATGTCGGGGGTCGCCCGACAGCGACTCACTTTTCTTTGCGTCGCCAAAGAAAAGTAAGCAAAAGAAAAGCGACCCGGCAGTCTGGGCCCCTTCGCTTCGCTACGGGTAACTTGCGGTGCTCAAACCCAGTGGGGTCACGTGCAAACTCGCCTGCGGCTCAAACAAGCACGTGCCCTGATCCACCGGGTTTTGCGCTCCTCAGCCCAGCCTGAACGGGATTTGCATTTGTCTGGATATCGCGCACGCCTAAACGGAAATTACAAACTTCATCGGGCCGAATCAATAAATGACTGACTTCTGCGGCATGAAGGCGCAACAGTCGAATTTGGCGAGGCAATTAGGCATTAAATCGGCCATCAGCCCTTATAAATACTGCTCAAGCAGCTATTGTTTTTATAGTAAGTCAGCAGTAATCTGTTCGACAGCGCACAGACACCGCAGATTTCAAAGTGCATGGTATGCAGTGTTCGATCTGTCACTTAAACCCATCACGTTCATGACCTACCAAACCATCAACCCCGCCACCGGCCAGACCCTGCAGACTTTCGAGGCGCACACCGACGCGCAGCTTGAAACCGCCCTGCAAACCGCACAAACCTGTTTTGAAACCTGGCAACACACCTCGTTTGCACAGCGCGCCCAGATTGCCGCCAATGCCGCCCGGTTGCTGCGCGAGCGCGCCGATGAATTCGCCCGCCCGATGACCCTGGAGATGGGCAAGCGGCTGGAAGAAGCCATGGGCGAAGTGGCACTGAGCGCAGACATCATTGACTACTACGGTCAGCACGCCGAGATGTTTCTGGCCGTGCAAAAACTGGACCCTGCGATGGGCGAGGCCACCATTGAAAGCGCGCCATTTGGCGTGTTGTTTGGCGTGCAGCCCTGGAATTTTCCTTACTACCAGCTGGCCCGTTTCGCCGCGCCCAACCTCATGGCGGGCAACGTGGTGATGGTGAAGCACGCAGGCTGCGTGCCGCAATGCGCAATAGCTTTTGAAAAGCTCTGGGCTGACGCGGGCGCACCCGCCGGGGCCTACACCAACCTGCGTATTTCCTACGACCAGGTCAATCGCGTGATTGACGACCCACGCATCAAGGGTGTGGCCCTCACGGGCAGCGTGGAAGCGGGCAAGCGGGTGGCGCAGCGCGCCGGCCAGAACATGAAAAAGTCCACCATGGAACTGGGCGGCAGCGACGCCTTCATCGTGCTGGAAGACGCCGACCTGCCGGCCGCCCTGAAATGGGCTGTGTGGGCCAAGATGAACAACATGGGCCAGTGCTGTGTGGCTGCCAAGCGTTTTATCGTGCTGCAGCCGATGGTGCAGCGCTTCACCGAGGGCCTGTCGCAAGCGCTGCAAGCCTTCAAGCCCGGCGACCCGATGGATGCCGCCACCACACTGGCACCGCTGTCCACCGAAGGCGCTCTGAAGCAGCTGCTCGAGCAGGTGCAACGCGCCGTGGCAGCGGGTGCCAAAGTGGAGCTGGGCGGCCAGCGTATTGACCGGCCGGGCTATTACATGCAGCCGACCATCTTGTCGAACATCAAACCCGACAACCCGGCCTACAGCGAAGAGTTTTTTGGACCGGTGGCACTGATGTTCACCGCACAAAACGAAGACGAGGCCGTGGCACTGGCCAATGACTCTGAATTTGGCCTGGGCGGCTCGGTCTTCACGCAAGACATTGCCCGCGGCAAGCGCCTGGCCAGTCGCATCAACACCGGCATGGTGTTCATCAACCACCCCACCTGGACCGCGCCCGACCTGCCGTTTGGCGGCATCAAAAACTCGGGCTACGGCCGTGAACTGTCGAGCCTGGGCATTCACGAATTTGTGAACAAGAAGCTGGTGCGTGTGCTGCCAGTTCACGCGCCTGCTTGATTAATTCGGGCACGCGGCGATTCGCGCGACACGGAATATGTTGAACGTACTATTTTCAATATCTTGATGCGGTTGTAGGCGTTCGCTGATGGACCTTCAAGCCGATGGACTACTTTGCGATTGTGTCTATGGAACTATTATCAAAAAGCCCGTGGAATCGGCCGCACCAGTATGGATGCACCCTGATTTCAATACGGAATTTGCATCAACGTTACCCGCCTTTAAAGGAATCACCATGAAAATCAAACTGCTTGTATTGTCAGCTGCCCTCAGCTGCACTTTTGCCAATATGGCGTTCGCCATGACCAAGGTCGAATACAAAACCCAAAAAGACGCCATAACTGCCGAATACAAGGTTAACAGCGATAAATGCGACAGCTTCAAAGCAAACGCAAAGGATATTTGTATGTCCGAAGCCAAAGGCGTGAGGAAAATAGCCCTGGCAGAGCTGGAGTCAGCCTATGCCCCCACCGCTCGCAATGCCGAAAAAATGAGACTGGCTAAAGGTGACGCCGCTTACGACACCGCCAAAGAAAAGTGCGACGACATCGCTGGAAATGCCAAGAATATCTGTCAAAAAGACGCCAAAGCAGCGCACGTGAAAGCTGTGGAAGAGGCACGCGTCGTCCGGGTGAAAGCCGATACAGGCCAAGTCAATAAAGAGGTGCGCAACATGGCCACCAAAGAAGAAAACGAAGCGAATTACAAAGCTGATGCGGCGCGTTGCGACAGCTTGGCTGGTGCCGCCAAAGATACCTGCGTGGGGCAAGCCAAAATGAAATTTGGCATGAAATAAAACCTGAATTGATCGGTACATAGGGTGCCGGTCACCGTTTGGGTTGAGCCTTGCAAACCCTTCGACAGGCTCAGGGCGAACGGCCTGATTTAATTAACGCGGCAACGCCGTATTTCCTAGGGAACCTCTGATTAACCTCGTGCGGAACTGCGGCAAGCGGATTGGGATGCAGCGCAAGGCGTCTTTTTGCAGTCAATAGTGGGCTATTGACAAGAAAAACAACGAAGTCGATGCGCCCAAGCCCGCTTGATGGCAGACCGCAGGAGGTTAATCAGAGGTTCCCTAGCGCCTCCCGCTTGCTATAGGCCAGTTGCAGTTGGCGCTTGGACTCTTGCACCTGCGCTTCCAGACTGCTTAATCGCTCAAAGTAAGCCTCGGTCAGCCTACTGCGACCGCCCGCCAAGCCGCTGCGGTCGGCTGCGGTGGGTGTTTGCCCGCGCTGCAACGCCTTTTCGGCGCGTTGCAACGCCAGGACCGACATCGCCACCTCGGCGTCGGCTCCAGCCAGCGCTTGCCGGGACGGGTCTGACGGCGGTAAACCATTAATGCCTATGCGCGACACGGCAGCACGCTCGTTCCCCTCCAATTCCGCCAGTGACAGTGTGCGCATCAGGGTTCCCTGGCTGGGCGTGGGTGGCTTGTGCGCGTAGACCACGGTGCCGTTGGGCTGGCGCCATTGGTAGACGACCTGCGCGTCGGCGGCTAGCGCCCACACGGCCACAGACCACGCAGCCCCCGCGCAGAGACACCGGCGTGCAACGCTGCCGTCAGGCATGACTTGTCTCGCGTGCTCTTGCCAGCATTGTGAGCAAGGCCTGTGCAGCGGGTTTCGAGGATGCGGGGTTTTGCCCGGTAATGAGCAATCCGTCCGTTAGTACGTGCGGCTGCCAGTCCGCAGCTTTGGAGTAGATGCCGCCGTTTTTCTTGAGCATGTTCTCCACCAGAAATGGCACTACGTCTGTGAGGCCCGCGGCGCTTTCTTCGGTGTTGGAAAAACCGGTCACCGCCTTGCCCAGCACCACCGACACACCCTCTTTGTTTTCAGCGTGGCGCAACACGGCGGGCGCATGGCACACGGCCGCTACCGGCTTACCGGTTTCCAGCATGGCCTCAATCAAGCCGATGGATTGTTCGTCTTTCGCCAGATCCCAGAGTGGGCCATGTCCGCCGGGGTAGAACACGGCATCAAAGTCGTGGGCTTTCAGGCCACGAAGCACCACGGTGTGGGCCAGCGCAGCCTGCGTCTGGGCGTCGGCTTTGAAGCGGGTGGTGTCGACGGTTTGTCCGGCGGCGTTGTCGCTGGCCGGGTCGATGGGCGGCTGGCCACCCAGGGGCGAGGCCAGCGTGATGGTCGCGCCAGCGTCTGCAAACACGTAATAAGGCGCTGCAAACTCCTCGAGCCAGAACCCGGTTTTTTTGCCTGTGTTGCCCAGTTGAGCGTGGGAAGTGAGAACCATCAAAATTTTCATAGTGACTCCAAGTAAGTCGGGGTTGGTTGGGGAAGACCGGTGTTTGGCAAAACGGGTAAGCGTTTGGCGATCGCAACCAGCATGCACGCGCAATACCAATTGATCTGTGCGTTGGCGTACAAAGCTTGCGTGAGATGCGCCCCGTCCTACAACCCCGCGCGCCGATGCCTGATGTGCGCCAACTGCCTAAAAACTTTGAATACAGCATCCTCGTCTTCATCATTTCGTAATTCTCATGTCCGTCCTGTTCGATATCACCCACATCACCCACTACCGCTTTCACACGCCTGTGGCGCTCAGCGAACACCGTGTGATGTTTCGCCCGCGCGGCAGCCACGATTTGCGGGTGCTGGCCACCGACATGATCATCACGCCGCAGCCGGTGGACATTCGTTTGATCCAGGACGTGTACTCCAATTCGGTCGCGATCGTGCAGCCCACCAGCCCAGCCGATGAGCTGCGCATTGAATGCACCTTTACCGTGGAACACACCGGCACGCGGGCCATGGATTTGCCGCTGGACGCGCGGGTGCAGCACTACCCGTTTGTTTACAGCGTTGAAGACAGCTTTGCCCTGACGCATTACCTGGCCCCCTTCTACGACGACCCCACAGGTCAGCTGCAGGCGTGGGCACAGCAGTTTGTAACCGCTGACGGCAGCACCGGCACGCGCGAGCTACTGGTTCAAATGAACGCCTTCATCCGCAACACCATGCGCTACCAGGCGCGCTTTGAAGAGGGTGTGCAAACGCCATACGAAACCCTGGATCGCCAGTCAGGCACCTGCCGCGACTTCGCCACTTTGATGATTGAAGCCGTGCGCAGCCTGGGCTATGCGGCGCGCTTTGTATCGGGCTATTTGTATTGCCCGGACTTTGATACGGGCGCTGCACCGCACGGCGGTGTGGGCGCAACCCAAGCACCTCTTGTGGGCGTAGGCGCAACCCACGCGTGGCTACAGGTGTATTTGCCGGGCGCTGGCTGGTTGCCGTTTGACCCGACCAACAACCTGATTGGCGGCTCAGATCTGATTCGCGTCGGCGTCGCACGCCATGCCAGTCTGGCCTCCCCCGCCAGTGGTTCGTGGAACGGCCGAATGGCTGACTTTGCCGGGCTGTTTGTGGATGTGCAGGTGCGCAGGCGCTGAAGGCTCGATGGATTCCCGTTGGCTAGTTGGAGCAATAAACTGCATCCAGCCCTTATAAATACTGCTCAAGCAGCTATTTATTTGGTAGCAATTACCAGTCTACCGAACGAAGGAATCTCCGCATAACGATGACCCTTGGAGACGCCGATGCCGTCAGTCGCTCGTGACAAGCCCGAACTCACGCAGCAGTGCGCCAATCTGGGTCTTGTCGAGCTTGTTCATCAGCAGGTTGCGCACGAACGCAGGCCCCGGGATGTCGATTTCCTTGCCGTCGCGCAGGCGGCCGGTCGCTTTCAGCAGCATGCGGATGTCGTAGGTGGAGTTGAAAACCTCCGGCACGCCGCGCTCGACGCTGAGCAGGGTGTAGACAGCCTCCATCGGTGTTCGCACGGAGTACTCGGTGGTGAAGATGCAGTCGCGCTCCCTGGACTCGGCGAACTGACCAATGAAGGCGAAATTGACCGCTCCCTCAGGCACCACGTCCGGCCGGTCTCCGCCCTGGCGCGGCATGAAGAATGCGGTGATGTAGGGCATCATCACCGGCACGGTCATCGCCCCGCTCGCGGCCAGCTCTGGAATGTCCTCAACCGGCACGCCCAAGTGGTACAGCCATTCCTGGGTGATCTCCTCGCCGCTGCAGTCCTGCATCGGTTTTTTCACGTAGTCGCCGGGTTTCTCGACGAACAGCCCGTACACCCAGACCACGATCTGGTCCTTGGGCTGCTGTTTGAAGTGCGGCTGCCGATTCACTGTCCAACTGAGCAACCACGATGAGTCCTTCGCGGTCACGATGCCGCCCGTCACCACCTTGCCGCTGAACGGATCGCGCTTGGCAATCTTCTGGATGTACTTCGGGATGCGTTCATCGAGTGTGGTGACGGTGGCCGACTCCCATTTGGTCTCGGGGATGTGCGCCCCGAAGACGTCCGGGCGGCCAAACGCTGGATCTTTTGCGGCAATGCGCCGCCACAGGTCCCATGCCGCCGCAGGCCCCACCTTGAGTTTGGCAGGCGTGTGGTGGTCGCCGTTGTCGGAGTTCTCGGTGAGTGAGCCAATGGTCATGAACACCAGGTCGTCAGGGCCGAGATCGACGCCGCCAGCCACGCCATTACTTTGCCAATGAATACGGGTGGCCTGCTTGCGCCCCGGCACGAGGTTGAAATCGACGTCGGTGACTTCGGTTGCGTACCGGAACACCACGCCATGGTCGGTCAGCCATTTGACCAGCGGCAGCACCAGCGATTCGTACTGGTTGTACTTGGTGAACTTCAGCGTGGAAAAATCCGGCAGGCCTTTGATGTGGTGAATGAAACGGTGCAGGTACAGCTTCATCTCCAGTGCCGAATGCCACTCCTCAAAGGCAAACATCGTGCGCCAGTAAAGCCAGAAATTGCTGTTCAGAAACTCGTCTCCGAAGACCTCGTTGATGCGTTTGTTTTCCATCTCTTCGCGGGTTGCCAGAAAGAGCTTGACGATCTCTTTTTGCGCCTGTTCGCTGAGCGTGAACAGGCCGTCGGTATGCGCGTCCTCGCCGCGGTTCACGGTGGCTCGCTGCAAAGAGGAGTTGGGGTCGTCCTTGTCGAGCCAATAGAACTCGTCGAGCACACTGGCCCCCTCGATCTCCAGCGACGGGATCGAGCGGTACAGATCCCACAGGCACTCGAAGTGGTCTTCCATCTCGCGCCCACCACGGATCACAAAACCTTTGTCTGGCTCCTTGATGCCGTCCAGCGCCCCACCGGGCAACTGTTGCTGCTCCAGGATAGTGATGCGCTTGCCCGCCATCTGAGCGTCGCGAATCAAAAAGGCCGCGCCCGCCAGCGCCGCCAGACCCGAGCCGACAAACCAGGCCGTCTTGCTCTCCACACCCTTGGGTTTGCGCGGGCGGGCGAAAGCTTCGTAGTTGCCATTGCTGTAGTACATGCGGGTTTCCTTGGTTGAATGTAGACACTGCCCGCATCGTCATCGCTGTGCGCGACCTCGTCTGTTCGACAGCGCACAGATGAGCGCTGCCACACTGCAAGAGGCATCAAACACATTGCAAATGCTTTGTAAGAAAAACAGCTATCAGCCCTTATGAAACCTGCTCAAGCAGCTATCAAATCAGGAGTAATCAATCACGGTAGCCCTGCATCACCGAGCGGGCCATGGCGCTGATGGGTGCTCTGGCACGGCCAGCAGCTTGGCAACGCGCTGATCGCCGCCACCGCATGGGCTTGGGCTTGGGCTGCTGACGGGTAGCAAACCCTGAAACTCAAACAGCTGGATGTGGTGGAGTACGCCGGTTTGCCATAGCGTGCTCGACTAATTCCGATTCCCAATAAAAACGTAAATAATATGGTTTCCCCAACTAGGAGACCACCATGGCCAGACCTGCAAGCGGAATTGAGCAAATCGAGGCGGCACAAATTAGCCTGAAGGCCGCGACAAGCGCTGATGAACTTC
>JANOQJ010000053.1:0-17904 GCA_031414805.1 Comamonadaceae bacterium | reverse complement strand
ACGCATCGGGGCCAGCGGCTAAGAAGGGGGCAACCTCTACAACGCACGCAAACAAGGCCGGATATAAGAGCGCAGCCGACTTCTTTACAACACAGCGCAATTTCTTCTTGCTATCCGGGGGGCATCCATATAAGCAGCTATTATTTTCATAGTCAACAGCATTTGTCTAAATGCCTGCCGGTTTCGCCATCGTGCTCATCCGGTTCACCGGCTTGATCGTCAAGGTCTTGATTTCCGCGCCTTGCATCACCGTCAGTTGCACCTCACCCTCGGGTGCTGCGCGGTCCCACAGTTTTTTGTAGAACGCTTCCAGTGTGGCCACCGGGGTTCGGTCGACGGCCAGCACGATGTCGCCGCGCTGCATGCCGGCGTCTTGCGCGGGGCTGTCTTTGTTGACGCGCACCACTTGCACGCGGCCGCCCTGCTCGCTGGAGGTCAGGCCCAGCCAGGGGCGGCGGCTGACCTTGCTGCTGCCGGTTTGCTGCAACTCAGCCAGGATGGGTTTGAGCAGGTCGATGGGCACAAACATGTTGCCGGGCAATCGCTCGTTTTGCCCTGCTGCATTCATCACAAACAGGCTGCCGATGCCCAGCAACTCGCCGCGCCGGTTGAACAGGGGCGCGCCGCTGTGCCGCTCAATGGGCGGGCTGGTGAACAGGGCGGACTCGATGTGGTATTCCCAATAGCCTGAAAACGCGCGTTTGCTGACCAGTTGGGTCACCGCCACGTCGCCTTCTACACCGCCCGAAGTCGCCATGACCGACTCGCCCGCCTGCACATCGCGCGGGTTGCCCAGTGGTACGGGGCTGATGCCGCGCATCGGCAGCAAGGGTTGAATCAGGCCAAAGCCGGTAGCCAGGTCGTAGGCCACGGCGCGCGCGGGCAAGGTTTTGTTGTCTTGCGTGACCACCTGGATGTTTTGCGCCTCCAGCATCAGATAGCCAATGGTCAGGATCAAGCCATCCGGCCCAATCACCACGCCCGAGCCGCTGCGCTGCTTGCCCAGGGTTTCGGCAGACCGTGCGCCCTCGACAGCAGTGACCTGAACCCCCACCACAGCGGCATTGGCTTTGGTCAGGGCGTCCACGCCTACTTGAACGGCAGGGGTTGGCGGCGTGGCGGCCCAGACAGGGCTCAACGCCAGGTACGCCAGGCAGGCTGTTGTGAAAATCAGGGGGAGAAAAGCACGGGTGCGGGCAAGCGTGGGCATGTGTGGCTCCTTGCGAACCGTGGGTGATGCCACGGCAGCATAAGGATGCGCGAAAAACAATCGCATTGCAATTGCTTAGGTGATGAGCGGGGTGGCGATTGGGGACCTGTTTGGGGTGCCAAAAACATACCAAATTGGCCTCTAGCCCTTGTGAATACTGCTCAAGCAGCTATCAATATTGACAGTGATTTTTGCGTTTAACCTGCGTTACCCGAGCCGCAGGATGCGCATCACTTCCCACCCTTGTTTTCCATCGCCTCGGGGTCGGGGGCGCTGGCGGTGCGCAGCACTCTCAGGTCGGGGTTGAAGGTCACGCTGAACACCAGGGCGGTGTTGGGCGCTTCGATGTAGCGCCAGTCGTAAACCGTTTCTCTTTTCAGCTCATACGGCGTGATCTTGGCGGGCTTGCCCAGCATACGGCGCACCTCTTCCATCATCATGCCGGGCTGCACTTTGGCGAAATTGACCGGCGTCAGCACCTGGCGCAGGGCTGACATTTTTCCGTCAGTGCCAATGGTGATCATGTAATTCTGGTGGCCCGCGGGCTGACGGTTGTACTCAAAAATGCGGGCGTTGTCGGCACCGTCCCACACCTTTTCGGGCTCGCCAAACCGGGCGCGCACGTCGGCCTCGGTTGATACGCCTTCTTCCAGCTCTTTGATGCGCTGGTTGTCGCAGCCGGGCAGCAAGGCCAGCAGTGCCAAGGCCATCGCGGCACCGACCAAGCGTGAAATCCAGATTTTCATGGGTTGCCCTCTTAAAATGGTCATTTACGGGCGGAGTCTATGTTCAAACTGCTATCTCTTTTTCGCCGCGCCGACTACCAGTCGGACGCCACGCAATTCATCGATCAATTGAAAGCGCAAAAGCCACAGCTGGAGGCCCAGCAACGCGCAGGCCGCGCCCTGCTCTGGGACAAAAACCTGGATCGCTCAGCCCAGGCTGAGTGGAACGAGGCAGGCGTGGCGCAGAAGGCCTATCCGTACCAGACCGATCCCCGGCCTAGCGAGGCGCGTTGAGCCGGGTGAGCCTGGGAGATCCGGTGGCAGACACGGTTGTGGATCAAGTCGTGGATCAGGTAGCCATGGCCCGCCTCTATGGGGAGCCCCTTTTCTCGCTCCCGCACGACCTGTACATCCCTCCTGACGCGCTCGAGGTTTTTTTAGAGGCGTTTGAAGGCCCGCTGGACTTGCTGCTTTACCTGATCCGCAAGCAAAACTTCAACATTCTGGACATTCCCATGGTGGGCGTGACCCGCCAGTACCTGACCTATGTGGAAGAAATTCGCAACCACAACCTGGAGCTGGCCGCCGAATACCTGCTGATGGCCGCGATGCTGATTGAAATCAAGTCGCGCATGCTGCTGCCGCCCAAAAAAGTAGCTGCCGGTCAAGAGCCAGAAGACCCGCGCGCCGAGCTGGTGCGCCGCCTCCTGGAATACGAGCGCATGAAACTGGCCGCCGCCCGGCTCAACGCCGTGCCGCAACTGGGCCGCGACGTGCTGCGCGCGCAGGTGGTGATCGAGCAGTCGCTGGCACCGCGCTTTCCCGATGTGTACGTAGCCGATCTGCAGGAGGCCTGGCGCGACATCTTGAAGCGCGCCAAGCTCATCACCCACCACAAAATCAGCCGCGAAGCGCTCAGCGTGCGCGAACATATGAGCCACGTGCTGCGCAAGCTGCAAGGCCGCCGTTTCGTGGAATTTGAAGACCTGTTTGACGCCAGCCTGGGCGTACCGGTGCTCGTGGTGACGTTTATTGCACTGCTGGAACTAGCGAAAGAAACGCTGGTGGAAGTGACCCAAGCCGAAGCGTTTGCGCCGATTTATGTGCGGCTGGCCTTCACACCTGTGTGAAATGGCGGTTTACGTCGGTGTAAAGCAGAATCCCGAAACAGAACACAGAGGCACGGAGGCACACAGAGGAATAGCCGCAGTGGGGCTTTCACCATGGATGTCTCGTTTTTCTTCCTCCTCTTCCCCCTGTGTCTTTCTGCCTCTGTGTTCTGTTTACGAGGCCTTCACACTTCCGCCCGCGCATCCCGCCCCATCAAACCCGCCACCGCCTGGGCGGCAGACAGCCGTCCATCCAGCAAATCGACTACCGCCTGGGCAATCGGCATGTCCACCCCCAACAACCGAGCCCGTTGCACCACGGTACGAGCACAGTAAACGCCTTCGGCCACGTGGCCTAGCGAATCCAGCGCTTGCTGCACGCTGTGTCCCTGGGCGAGCAACAGGCCCACCTGCCGGTTGCGCGAGAGGTTGCCAGTGGCGGTGAGCACCAAGTCACCCAGGCCTGACAGGCCCATAAAGGTCTCAGCGCGCCCACCCAAGGCCACGCCCAATCGGGTCATCTCGGCTAGGCCACGGGTGATCAACGCAGCGCGAGCGTTCAGGCCCAAATTCAGTCCATCGCATAAACCCGTGGCAATGGCCAGCACGTTTTTGACCGCGCCGCCCACCTCCACGCCCACCACATCGTCGTTGGCATACACACGCAAGTTGTCGTGGTGAAAGGCTTGCACCAGCGCTTCGCGCACGCTCGTGTGGGCGCTGGCGGCGACCAGGGCGGTGGGCAGATCCTTCGCTACTTCCTGTGCGAAGCTGGGGCCACTGAGTACGCCCGCTATTAAATCAGGAGCTGCTTGAGCAGCAATTTCATGGGCTAAAAGGCCAAAAGGCTCTGAAACCGGGGTTTCAAAGCCTTTGCACAGCCAGGCCACTGGGGCCGCGCAAGCGCTGATGCGAGACAGGCTGGCACGCAAGCCCACGATGGGTGTGGCGACGATCACCAAGTCAACTGCGCCCAACACGGTGAAGTCCAGCACTTCATGCGTCACCTGCAAGGCATGGGGTAAGGCCACGCCCGGCAGATAGGCGGAATTTTCTCGATGCAAGCGCAAATCAGCTGCCTGGCCCGCAGAACGCGTGACCAGTTGCACCGCGTGCCGCTGACAAGCACTAACGGCTAGCGCAGTGCCCCAGGCACCTGCCCCAATCACTACTATTTTCATAGCTGCTTGAGCAGTTTTTATAAGGGCTAGAGGCCTAAAAGGCCTCTAAATGATCTACTGCAGCGTGCCCTGGGCAGGCGCAGCGGCCAGCGCATCGGCCTGGGCTTGCTGTTGCTGCTGCTCGTACATGGCCTGGAAGTTGATTTCCGTCAGATGAACGGGCGGGAAACCACCGCGCGTGACGATATCGGCCACGTTGGCGCGCAGGTAGGGGTAGACGATTTGCGGGCAGGCAATGCCCATCACAGGGCCCATTTGCTCTTGCGGCAGGTTGCGCACTTCAAAAATACCGGCCTGCTTGGCTTCCACCAGAAACACCGTGCGCTCACCAATTTTGGTGTGCACGGTGGCCATCACCGTCACTTCAAAAATGCCGTCAGCCACCTGCTCGGCGTTGACCGCCAGCTGAATGTCTACCTGGGGTGCTGTGCTGTCCAGCAGGATGCCGGGGGAATTGGGCTGCTCCAGCGAGGCTTCTTTGAGGTAGACACGCTGAATCTGGAATACCGGGTCGGTGTTGGGTGTATCAGCGGTGACGGGTGTTTGGTCTTCTGCCATAGGGGTCTTTCAGTTAAAAAACGGGTCAATCAAACTGCATTCAGCAAAGGCATCAGGCCGCCTTTGCCGTCTAGCGCAATCAAGTCGTCGCAGCCGCCCACATGGGTGCTGCCGACAAAAATTTGGGGCACCGTGCGCCGACCGGTGATCTCCATCATCTTGGCCAGCTGGTCGGGCTGGCTGTCGACGCGGATTTCTTCAATCTGCGCCACGCCTTTTGATTTGAGAATAGCTTTGGCCCGCACGCAGTAGGGGCAGACAGCGGTCGTGTACATCGTGACGTTTTGCATGGTTTCTCTGAAAATGATGATCGGAAATGGGGCTCTGGCCTCGCTTAGGCCCACGAGAAGTGGCGCCTCAGGCGGCTTTTTCAATCGGCAAGTTCGCGTCTTTCCAGGCTGTCAAGCCGCCCGCCAGCACTTGGGCTTGCTCGTAGCCCAGTTTTTTGGCTGTGGCCAGCACCCGGTTGGCGCGCGCACCGGTGGGGCACACCAGAATCAGCGGCAGGGTTTTGTTCTTCACCATTTGCGGCAGTTTTTCTTCAAATACGGCCACGGGAATGTTTTTGGCCAGGCCCAGATGGCCGCTGGCAAACTCGTCGGCCTCACTGACGTCCACGATGACCGCCTTCTCGCGGTTGATCAGCAGCACCGCACCGTTGGCCGACAGGGTTCCCCCCTTCATGCCTTGGGCCACCAGGGGCCACAGCAACATGCCGCCCGAAGTCAGGGCCACGGTAATCAACATCCAGTTATCAATCAGAAACTTCACAGGCAGTCTTTCAGGGGTGAGCAAACCCGCGATTCTAGAATGGCGGGCTTTGGACCTATAGGAAGTAAGCGCATGTACAAGCTGGTTTTGATCCGCCACGGCGAATCCACCTGGAACCTCGAAAACCGATTCACCGGCTGGACCGACGTGGCGCTCACGCCCACCGGCGTCAGTCAGGCCCAAAACGCGGGCCGCCTGCTCAAGGAGGCGGGTTATGACTTTGATGTGGCCTATACCAGCGTACTGAAACGCGCCACCCACACCCTGTGGCACTGCCTGGACGCGATGGATCGCACCTGGTTGCCGGTGGTGCACAGCTGGCGCTTGAATGAGCGCCATTACGGCGCGCTGCAGGGCCTGAACAAGGCTGAGACGGCCAAACAATACGGCGACGACCAGGTTCTGCAATGGCGACGCAGCTACGACACGCCGCCCCCAGCGCTGGTACCCGAAGACCCGCGCAGCGAACGTGGCGACCTGCGCTACGCCCGCCTGAAACCTGAGCAAATTCCCCTGACCGAGTGCCTGAAAGACACGGTGGAGCGCGTATTGCCATTCTGGAACGAGGCCATGGGACCGGCCATCCTTGCCGGCAAGCGCTGCGTGGTGGCCGCGCATGGCAATTCGATTCGTGCGCTAGTGAAGTATCTGGACAACATCTCGGACGCCGACATCGTGGGACTCAACATTCCCAACGGCTCACCCCTGGTTTACGAGCTGGATGCAAACCTCAAACCGATTCGCCATTTTTATTTAGGCTGAGCGTTTACCCGAAGTTCACGAACCCTTGCGGAACTGAGGCATTCGGTCTGCCTCATACTGGCACCGCAGGTGTATATTGACCCGCAAATTTCACGTTGAATGGAAAACTTCACATGAGCCACAAACTCAAGATTGCAGGCTGGATTTCGGTGGGTGCCCTGGCCGGGGCCTTGACCACGGTGTCTTTGCAAACGGTGGCGCGCGGCGCGCTACAGCCGCTGCCCCTTGAGGAGTTGCAGCAGCTGGCCGCCGTTTTTGGCATGGTGAAAACTGATTACGTTGAAGCCGTAGACGAGAAAAAGCTTATCAGCGATGCGATTGGCGGCATGGTGGCCAGTCTGGATCCGCACTCCCAGTATTTCGACAAAAAATCATTCAAGGAATTTCGCGAAGGCACGAGTGGCCGGTTCGTCGGCGTGGGCATTGAAATTGCGCAGGAAGACGGCTTGGTCAAGGTGGTCTCGCCCATTGAAGGCTCACCGGCCTTCCGCGCGGGCCTCAAGCCCAACGACTTGATCACCAAGATCGACGAAACCATGGTCAAGGGCCTGCCGCTCAATGAAGCCGTCAAGCGCATGCGCGGTGAGCCCAATACCAAAGTCATGCTCACGATCTTCCGCAAAGACGAAAACCGCACCTTCCCCGTCACCATCACCCGCGAAGAAATCAAAACCCAGTCGGTCAAAGGCAAAGTGATGGAACCCGGCTACGCCTGGATTCGCCTGAGCCAATTCCAGGATCGCACCGTGGAAGATTTTTCCAAGAAACTGGAAGAGATTTACAAGGCCGAGCCCAACCTCAAAGGCTTGGTACTTGACCTGCGCAACGATCCGGGCGGCCTGCTGGACGCTGCGGTGGCCGTTTCTGCGGCGTTTTTGCCTGAAAACGTGACCGTGGTATCCACCAACGGCCAGTTGGCTGAAAGCAAGTTTGTCTACAAAGCTTCGGCCGATTTTTACCAGCGCCGCGCCGGCATGGACCCGCTGCGCCGCTTGCAGGAAAACACCAAGGGCATCTTCAAGACCGTGCCGCTGGTGGTGCTGGTCAATGAAGGCTCGGCATCGGCCAGCGAAATCGTGGCAGGCGCGTTGCAAGACCACAAGCGCGGCACCATCATGGGCAGCCAGACCTTTGGCAAAGGCTCGGTGCAAACCGTGCGCCCCCTGGGCCCTGATACCGGCTTGAAGTTGACCACCGCCCGCTACTACACCCCCAGCGGAAAATCCATTCAAGCCAAAGGCATCTTGCCCGACGTGATGCTGGACGACACCGAAGAAGGCAGCCCGTTTGCCGCGTTGCGCACACGCGAAGCCGATCTGGAAAAGCATCTGGCCAGCGGTCAGGGTGCCGAGGTGAAAGACCCGGCCCGCGAAAAAGCCAAGGAAGAAGCCCGCAAGCGCCTGGAAGAAGAATCACGCAAGCCGCTGTCCGAGCGCAAGATTCCTGAGTTTGGCAACGAAAAAGACTTCCAGCTGATTCAAGCGTTGAACCAGCTTAAAGGCCGTCCGGTGCTGGTCAGCAAAACCATGACTGAGCGCAAGGAAGAAAAGAAAGAGCAGTGACCCGGATGACCGCGCCTACGGCGCGATGATGGCTTGCTGCGCTTTGCATGACAGATGACTGAAATCCTCGATCCGAGTCATCGCGGCGAGGTCGCATCATCCAGGCGCGCAGTGCCCGGTCATCCATCATTAGAGCCATGACTGACGACCAGCTGCTGCGCTACTCGCGGCACATCCTGCTGGACGAGATCGGCATTGAGGGCCAGACCCACATCCTGCAATCGCACGCACTGATCATCGGTGCGGGGGGTCTTGGCAGCCCCGTTGCGCTGTACCTGGCCAGCGCGGGGGTGGGCCAGATCACACTGGTGGACCCCGATGTGGTGGACCTAACCAACCTGCAGCGCCAGATTGCCCACACCACCGCGCGTGTGGGCCAAGCCAAGGTGCTATCGGCGCAAGCGGCGATGGCTGCAATCAATCCAGATGTCGTCGTGCACACCGTGCAAACCAGCGCTGACGCCGCTTTGCTCGACACGCTTGTGCCGCAAGCCAGCGTGGTGCTCGATTGCACCGACAACTTCAGCACCCGCCAGACCATTAACGCCACTTGTGTACGGCACCGCAAACCGCTGGTCAGTGGCGCGGCGATTCGCTTTGACGGACAGGTGGCGGTGTTCGACAGCCGTAACCGGCAGTCGCCCTGCTATGCCTGCCTGTTCCCGCCTGCGAGTGGCGCTGAAGAAGTCGCCTGCGCCACGATGGGCGTGTTTGCGCCGCTGGTGGGCATGGTGGGGGCCGTGCAGGCAGCAGAGGCTTTGAAATTGCTCACAGGCGCCGGGCAAGCCCTGGTGGGCCACCTGCTGATGGTTAATGCGCTGACGGGGCGGTGGGACGATTTGCAAGTGCCCAAAAATGCAGCCTGTGCAGTCTGCGCCAAGCCAGCGTGACCCTTGGGGAACCTCTGCAAAACCTCTGACGGCCAGCCCAAACGCAGCCTCGGGCGCATCGCGGCGTTGAAAAACTCACCAATAGTCGAACTATTGGTTTCATTTTCCGCCTTGCGCTGCATCCCGATCTGCATTCGTGCTGACTCGCCACAGGTTATGCAGAGGTTCCTCAGTGCGGCTGAATTTTGGGGTTCAGGCTGGCGCCCGTTCGACCGGTCACGATCCACAGCACCGAGCGCACGCAGTCCCGGATGATTCGCAACAGCGACTCGGGCGGCATGACCGAGGTGGTGGCTGAAACCGGCGTGACCGCGATGCCATGCGAGCCGAACACCAGGGTGGCTATGGCTTTGGCCCGGGGGATATGCTGATCTGAGGTCACCATGTACACGTGACGGGTATTGGCCTTGGCAAAGTCTCGCGCGTTGCAGGTGAAGTGGGTCACGGTGTCGCTGGCGCAAAACTCGAAATGCAAGCGCTGCGGCGCAATGCCCGCTTGTTGAAAAATGCTGCGGTTGAGCTGCTCACCCCCCGGATTTCCAGATATCCATATCGGTAGGTTCGGAACGGACCGGGCGAATTCGGCCGCAAAGCTGACCCGGTTGGTGTCTCCCTCCAGCACCAGAATGACTTGCGGTGCGGGAACCTCGCGCCATGCGTGGCTCAATTTAACAATGACGACTCCTGCTAACAGCAATGCTCCGGCGACCACCACGGCCAACGTCAGCACGAGCGGATAGACAACCCATTTGAGGAAAGCTGGCTTCCTCATCAGCGTTGATTTGCTACATAAAAAGGAGCTGCTTGAGCAGTATTCATAAGGGCTAAAGCCTGTTTTACATCAAAATTGTGTCGCATCAATCGCTACTGCTGCCATCACCACCCCCACCGTCACTGCCACTGCTTTCTTGGCCGGCGCCGCTATGGGTGCCACCGACCGAATCGGCGCTGGAATAGTCGCTCTCAGACGATGAGCAAAAACCCATCATTCCCGCTGCGGCGGCCACGAGTGCCAGGCGCATGAGTACGCTTGTGACGCGATGTGCATCAGGCAGGCTGCCAAGTAAAACACCAGTTTGTGTCATGAAGTACTCCTGTTGATCAGGCAAGACGTCTCAATCACTCAATCACCACCGCCGCCACAGCCACCGCCCCCATCGCCATCACCACCCCCGTCACTGCTGGACGATGCTTCAGCGCCACCAAAGTCGTCGCTGCTGCCACTGAATCCACTGGCACCGAAATGCCCGGCGCAGTAACTCGCGCCCGCATCACCATTGGCAGCCGACCGCTTTGCAATATCACCACAGTCGGGCAGGTAGCTGAAGCCACCCGCAATGGCCAGCTTGGCGTCCAGCGCGAACAGCAGGGGCAAGCGGCTGGGTTGGCGGGGGTTGATGGACTCGTCCTTGCAGGCCCAGAACCAGGCGCGGCGCAGGCCGTCGTTGTGGCTTGCTTTGCGGCCCAGCGCTTGAGCAGGGGTGTGGTGCAAAAAACGGCCCAGCGTCAGCTCGCACCACGCCTTGTAGGCCTTGGTGTGCAGGATAAATTCGTGCCACATCGCGTCAACAGCTTTGCTGGGCATGGCCACAAACTTGCCTTTGCTGCGGCTACACGCCAGAAAGTACTGGCGCAGGCCCCGCTCGACCAGCTCGGTGTCTTTGCTGGTTAACTGTGGAAAGGTGTCACGCAATTTGCGTTTGAGAAACTGCGGCAGCGGCGATTCACGCACCAGGCGCTCGCGCTGCCACTTGGCCCACTGCGTCAGCAACACGATGCCTGCAAAACAGGCGAAAAACACAAAGCTGATGGAAGGGCCCGCCTTCCAGAAACCCGCCCATGCGCCGAACACAGCAACCGCAGCCAACCCCGCCAACCCCAGGCGGATGAGGTTCATGTGTCGCAGAACGCGGAGCAAACGGTTCACATCAGTGCCCTGGTCTGGCTAAACCACCACCGGTTCTGGCTCCAGCCGGATGCCAAAGCGCTCGTACACACTGGTTTGAATGGCGCGCGCCAGGGTCATGACCTCACCGCCCGTGACCGGGTTGGCGCTGCCGCCGCGGTTGACTAGTACCAGCGCCTGCTTTTCATACACACCGGCTTTGCCGATGGATTTGCCTTTCCAGCCACAAGCGTCAATCAGCCAGCCCGCGGCCAGCTTGATCTCGCCACTGGGCATGGGGTAGTGAACGATGCCGGGCTCGCGGGCAATGATGTCGGCGCACTGGTCGGGCGAGACCGTGGGGTTTTTGAAGAAGCTGCCGGCGTTGCCCAGCACCGCCGGGTCTGGCAATTTGGCACGGCGAATGCTGCAGACCCAATCGAAAATCTGTTGCGCGCTGGGCGATGTCGCGCCTTCTTGCGCCTGCTTGCGCGCCAGATCGGCGTAGCCCAGCACCGGTTTCCAGGGTTTGGGAAGGGCGAAACGCACACGGGTGATGAGCGCGCGACCGGCCAAGCCCAGGTCAGTGGCGTGTTTGAACACCGAGTCGCGGTAGCCAAAACCGCATTGGGCAGCATTCAAGATGAAGCTTTTCCCGGTGTGCAGGTCGATCGCGTCTAGCGACTCAAAACGGTCTTGCAGTTCAACGCCATACGCACCAATGTTCTGCACGGGCGACGCGCCGACGCTACCGGGAATCAGCGCCAGGTTTTCCAGGCCGGGCCATCCTTGTGCCAGCGTCCAGGCCACCACGTCATGCCAGTTTTCGCCCGCACCGGCTTCGACAACCCAGGCCTTGGCCGATTCCGAAACCAGTCGGCGGCCCATGACCTCGACTTTGAGCACCAGGGGTTTCACATCGCCGGTCAGCACAATGTTGCTACCCCCGCCGAGCACAAATTTGGGCTGAGCGGCCAGCGCGGGGTCGGCCAGCACAGCCGATACGTCGTCTTCGTGCGCCACGCGCACCAGGGTGTGGGCTTTGGCCACGATGCCAAAGCTGTTGTGGGTTTTTAGGGGAACAGAAAACTGGGTGAGCATGAGGGCACTTCTAGAAATTCAGATTTTCGGGATGAAGTGCTAGGCGCACGGAGCACAGGACACCGGAATGCACTTGTAGTGCATGAGGATTCCGAGCACCGCCGAACATCACATGTTCGCTGACGCTCTGTAACGCAATTCGCCCGAAAAATGAATTTATAGAAGTGTCCATGGGAGAATTCTCGCATCGACAAACACACTTCAAGGAGCATTTCATGCCATCTTTCGACACTGTCTGCGAACCCGAGATGAGCGAAGTGCGCAACGCGGTCGACAACGCGGCCAAAGAAATCGGCAACCGGTTTGACTTCAAGGGCACGTCGGCCAACGTGAGCTTGAAAGACAAGGAAATCACCCTGTTTGGCGACGCAGACTTCCAGATCGCCCAGGTTGAAGAGGTGCTGCTGGCCAAGCTGACCAAGCGCAATGTCGACGTGCGCTACCTGGACAAGGGCGACATACAAAAAATTGGTGGCGACAAAGTCAAGCAGGTGTTCAAGGTGCGCAGCGGCATCGAGACAGAAGATGCCAAAAAGATCACCCGCGCCGTAAAAGACAGCAAGATGAAGGTGCAGGCCGCCATTCAGGGCGACGCGGTGCGCATCACCGGTGCCAAGCGCGACGATTTGCAGGCGGCCATGGCGCTGATCAAGAAAGACGTGCCGGATTTGCCCTTGAGCTTCAACAACTTTCGGGACTAGTCTGATGAAAAACATCGTGCTGGTGGCGATGCTTGCGTGCGCAGGTATCGCTCATGCCCAGTCGGTCGCCCTGCAGGGAATGATGGGCAATGCCGCCTTGCTCATCGTGGACGGCAAACCACCCAAAAACGTGCGCCCCGGTGACAGCCACGAGGGTGTGAAAGTCATCTCCACCGGTGGCGACCAGGCGGTGCTGGAGTTTGGCGGCAAGCGCCACACCCTGCGGGTGGGAGACGCGCCAGCCAGCGTCGGCGGCAGCGGTGGCCCCACGCGGGGCAACAAAATTGTGCTGACCGCTGGCAGCGGCGGCCACTTCATTACCCAGGGCACGATCAACGGCAAAGCGGTGCAGTTCATGGTGGACACCGGTGCCACCGCCATTGGCATGGGCATGGCCGAAGCCGAGCGGCTGGGCGTGGACTACAAAAAAGGCCAACCGGTGCGCATGAGCACGGCCAACGGCGTGGTGCCAGGCTGGGTCGTCAAGCTGGCGTCGGTGCGGGTGGGCGATGTGGAGGTGTACGAGGTGGACGCCGTGGTCGGCCAATCCAGCATGCCCACCTTGCTGCTGGGCAACAGTTTTTTGACGCGCTTTCAAATGAAGCGCGAGAACGACCAGATGGTGCTGGAGCGTCGGTATTGACCGCTTTTTTAAGCCAAACTGGCCACTCGCCCTTGTATCTATTGCTCAACCAGCTATGTATTTAGTAGCACCCTACTGACGATGAAGCACGCCATTCATGCTGCTTGATCAACCGCCACCGGCTGGCGCGACGGCTCCCGCACCGCCCACAGCCCTCTCGCCCCTCAAACACCTGGCTTTTCGCATGCTGTGGGCCACCTGGCTGGTGGCCAATACCTGCATGTGGATGAATGATGTGGCGGCGGCCTGGCTCATGACCAGTCTGGCCACCTCGCCGTTGTGGGTGGCGCTGGTGCAATCGGCCTCCACCTTGCCGGTGCTGCTGCTGGGTCTGCCCAGCGGCGCGCTGGCCGACATGCTGGACCGGCGGCGTTTTTTGATTGCCACGCAGCTGTGGGTGGCTGCCGTGGCCTGCCTGATGTGCCTGACCCTTTGGATGGGCTGGATGAATGCGCCGATCTTGCTGGCACTGACCTTTGCCAACGGTGTTGGGTTGGCGATGCGCTGGCCGGTCTATGCCGCCGTGGTGCCCGAGCTGGTGCCCCGCCACGAAATGGCACCCGCCGTGGCGCTGAACGGCGTAGCCATGAACGCCTCGCGCATCGCCGGGCCGCTGATCGCGGGCACTTTGATTGCGGCAGCAGGTAGCGGCTGGGTGTTTGGTCTGAACGCGGTGCTGTCCATCGTGGCCGCGTTTGTTTTGATGCGCTGGCAGCGCCCGCACACGCCCAGTCCGCTAGGCAACGAGCCGCTGGGCAAGGCCATGCGGGTGGGCGTGCAGTTTGTGCGCCAGTCGCCGCAGCTCAAGGGCACCTTGCTGCGGGTATCGATCTTCTTTTTTCACAGCACTGCCCTGCTGGCGCTGCTGCCCTTGATTGCGCGTGGCTTGAAGGGCGGTGACGCGGGCAGCTACACGCTGCTGCTGGCCGCCATGGGCAGTGGCGCCATCGTGGCCGCCTTGCAACTGCAGCGCATCCGCCAGTGGCTGCCACGTGAGCAGTTATTGCTAGCGGGGGCGGTGCTGCAGTCGGTGTGTACGGTCGTCGTAGCCTTAGCGCCCGGGCTGCATGTGGCCCTGCCCGCGATGTTTGTGGCTGGCACCGCGTGGATCACGGTGGCCAACACGCTGACCGTGTCTGCCCAGATGGCCCTGCCCGACTGGGTGCGCGCCCGCGGCATGGCCATGTACCAGATGGCCATCATGGGCTCCAGTGCGCTGGGGGCTGCTTTGTGGGGCCAGGTGTCGGCTATGTCCAGTATTCACACGGGTCTGGCAGTAGCCGCTGCGAGCGGCACCTTGGTGATGCTGGCGGGCCAGCGCTGGCTGCCCCATCAAGCGCTGGAAGAAGACCTGAGCCCGTCCAACGTGTTCAAAGCGCCGGTAGCGCAAGAGGTGCCCACGCAGGGTCACATTCAGGTGCAAATTGAATACCGCATCGACCCCGCCCAAGCCGCTGAATTTCGTGCCCTGATGCGCGAGTCCCGTGGGAGCCGCATGCGCCAGGGCGCGCTGGCCTGGGAGCTGCTGCACGATTTGAACGACCCGAGCCGCTACATCGAGCAGATCACCGACACCTCCTGGACCGAACACCTGCGCCGCTTTGACCGCGTGACCGCAGGCGACGTGGCCCTGCGCGACCGCAAGCTGGCATTTCACCTGGGCGAGTTGCCGCCGGTGGTGACGCGGTGTGTGGTGGAGCGCTGAGTCAAACTGTCGTGTAGCCGTCATTTGTGATGGTTTCAATAGCAGCCAACGGCAGCTTTGCCGTCAACCAGGAGCCCGCCATGAATTCGAGTCAATACCTGACGGATCAATGCAACCAAATCGCCGCTGGCATTGAAAAACGGTTCGCCGAACGTTTACACGAGCGCGAGCAACGCCTTGCCGCCGCAAGTGCCAGCGGCCCGTTTGCGGCAGCCAGCCGCGAGCAGGCGATGGCGCGCGTGGCCCACCTGACGGTGCAGGAGGGGCGGAACCTGGAGGCGACCTCTGGCAACTACGACATTGACCAGATCAACTTCCTCTCCCGCGGACTGAAGGCAGCGCGGGCGGTGTGCCGCATCAGCAATGCGGGCACCTCTTGGGGAACGGGTTTTCTGATTGCACCGGGACTGTTGATCACCAATCACCATGTGCTGCCCGACGCGGAGTCGGCCGCCGTCTGCGACGCCGAGTTCAACTGCGAATTTGATGCCGATGACCAGCCACTGGTGCGCAAAGCCTACCGCCTCGATCCGGCGCAGGTTTTCATCACCTCAGGGGTCGAGGCACTGGACTTCACCATTGTGGCGCTGGAGGACCCCAACCGATCGAGCGCCCAACATGGCTGGTTGCCACTGGATCCGCGGGAGAACAAAATTGTCGAGGGTGAGCCGGCTGTTTCCATTCAACACCCTGGGCAGGAAGACAAAAAAATCTGTTTGTTCGACAGCACCCTGGTGTACAAATTTCTGGACGCCAATCAACCCTACCTGCACTACACCACCGACACCGACAAAGGCTCTTCAGGCTCCCCCGTGTTCAATCGCAACTGGCAAGTCATTGCCTTGCACCACGGCAGTTTCGACGCCAGCCAAACCGACCCGGCCACTGGCAAGGCCAGCAGGCAAACGGTCAATGAAGGCATTCGCATCAGCCGCCTGCTCGCCGGGCTGCGAACCGGCAGCGGCGTGCAAGCTGCAGACCCGCAAATGCTCGGCGCAGTGACCCAATTGCTGCAGTCACCCACCACCCTGGGTAATTCCCGGCCACAAGGCCCAGCCCTGCTGAGCACCCAGTCCAACCAACGACCCACCATGGCGGCTTCGCGCACGAGCCTGGCGCCAGAAGGCAGCGCAACCCGCATCAAAACGCCCCCGTTGTCGCATTACGCGGACCGCACGGGCTACCGCCCCGATTTTCTGGGCGGCGAAAAACTGGCTGTACCCCTCCCCCAGTTGTCGGCGGCACTGCAAGATGATGTGGCGCCGCTGTTGCACTCGCGCTCCAGCACAGTGCTGGACTACAACCATTACTCGGTGGTGATGTGTGCATCGCGACGCATCGCTTATTTCTCTTCCGCCAATCTGGACGGGGCCACGAACCCCACCAACTTCAACCGGAAACTACGCCTGCAGTTTGAATCTGCGCGTGACACGCTGGATCTGGAGCGGGCGGCCGACCAGTGGTATTACGACCCGCGCATGGCCAAGGACTACCAGCCCAGCCCGCAGTTGTTTGACGATGCCGTCACGCGCTTTGATTTTGGCCACATCACCCGCCGCATGGACGTGGTGTGGGGTGTCGATGACGATGAAAAACTGCTGGGCAGTGATGACTCGTTTCACATGACCAACTGCTCGCCACAGGTCAGCAGCTACAACCAGCATGGCGACTGGGGCTCGCTGGAAGACGCAATTGCCCTGTTTGCGCGCGGCGATAAAAGCAAGCGCCTCGCACCGCGCAAAATCAATATTTTTTCGGGGCCTGTTCTGCATCCGTCGGACCTGGAAATTCTGGGGGTGCAGGTACCCAGTTCGTTCTGGAAGGTCGTCTCGTTCGAATCAAACGGTCAACTGCAGGCGCTGGCCTTTTTGACCACCCAGCAAGAGTTGGTCGAAGCAGAAGGCAAAAAACTGGAAAGCGCCCGCGATCTGGTGCAGCGGGCGTTTGACAATGAGTGGCTGACGACCGTCAAAGCCCTGTCACGCCTGACGTCGCTGGATTTTGGTGTCCTGCTTCAGGCGGATATGTTTGCCCGCAATGGTGGCCAGCGCGAGCGTATCTCGCAGCGCTTGTTCGACCAGGTTCTGGGACGTCTATAAAAGCCTGATCAGGCCGTTTATAGATTTCCCGAAACCAGCCTGACTGGGCGATCTACAAGTTATCCGTAAAGCTGCGCAGCTTGTCCGAGCGCGAAGGGTGTTTGAGTTTGCGCAAGGCCTTGGCTTCAATCTGGCGGATGCGTTCGCGGGTCACGTCGAACTGCTTGCCCACTTCTTCCAGGGTGTGGTCGGTCGACATTTCGATGCCGAAACGCATGCGCAGCACCTTGGCTTCGCGCGGGGTCAGGCTATCCAGAATGTCTTTCACCACATCGCGCAGGCCGGCTTGCATGGCCGCTTCCATGGGCGCGGTGTTGGCGCTGTCTTCGATGAAGTCGCCCAGGTGGCTGTCGTCGTCGTCGCCAATCGGGGTTTCCATGCTGATTGGCTCTTTGGCGATCTTCATGATCTTGCGGATCTTGTCTTCGGGAATCTCCATACGCTCGGCCAACACGGAAGCATCGGGCTCGAAACCAAACTCCTGCAGGTGCTGGCGGCTGATGCGATTCATCTTGTTGATGGTCTCGATCATGTGCACCGGAATGCGGATGGTGCGCGCCTGGTCGGCGATAGACCGTGTGATCGCCTGGCGAATCCACCAGGTGGCGTAGGTCGAGAATTTGTAGCCCCGGCGGTATTCGAACTTGTCGACCGCTTTCATCAAACCGATGTTGCCTTCCTGGATCAAGTCCAGGAACTGCAGGCCGCGGTTGGTGTACTTTTTCGCAATCGAAATCACCAGGCGCAGGTTGGCCTCGATCATTTCTTTCTTGGCGTCGCGCGAGTTGGACTCGCCGTTGTTCATGCGCTTGTTGATGTCTTTGAGTGTGAGCAAGGGCACGACCACACGGGCTTGCAGGTCAGCCAGCTTTTGCTGCAGATCCTGAATCGGCGGAATGTTGCGACCAATGATGGCTGACCACGGTTTGCCGGCAGCGGCCTGCTTTTCCACCCACTTCATGTTCAGCAGATTGGGTGGGAAGTCTTTCACAAACGTCTCTT
>JANOQJ010000052.1:0-41240 GCA_031414805.1 Comamonadaceae bacterium | reverse complement strand
CCCATGAATCGGCCAATATGACCGAAATTGATTATAAAAAAGCCCCGTCTCCACATCCACCATCTGCCCAGGAAACCTCAGATCAAGCGTGGCTGCCGGATTCTGCGTAGCCAGCAGCACTGGCGAATTCGTAAACGCACTTGTCGCACTGGTGGTCGGCTTCAACACCCCAATAGGGTTGTTATTCCCAAACCCCGAATAAGCCCACTGCCACACTACTTTGTTGGTGTTGTCTGTTACCAGTCGCGGTGTTCCCAGATGGTCTGGGTGAATCGCAAAGAATTTGCCGTTTCTGAACATGCCCACGGGTATTGCGCTGCCATCCTCCGTCGGCAGCCAGATGTATTCGGTGCGCCCGGTTGCATTCGCTGATCCGTTGTCGTATTCGCCCAGAACCGCCCAGCTGGGCAGCTGCCCGTCGGCATATACATAAGCACTCCCCAAACTCGCATCCGTCTGCGCCTGTGCGTACAGCCAGCCGAAATTGGTTCTGAGCCAGTTGATGAAGCCTGTACCCAGCTCGGTCTGGTTGGGGGCCAATTGATCGGGCTTGGGCTCGCTCTTGAACACCTGCTGGCCCATGGCGTTGTACAAATACTTGATGCTGGCCGCTTCGCCATCTTTCAGGATGCGTACTTTGCTCAGGCGGTTGGATTCGTCGTATTCAAACGTGCGCAGGCCGTCGCTGGTGAGGTTGCCGTTGGCGTCGATGGTGTAGGTGACGCTGGCGGCTGTGGTGCTCAGGGTTTGGGTTCCGCGCACGTTGGTGATGCTTTGTTTAAAGCCCAGCAGGCGGTTGCTGTTGGTCGCCAGGGTGGTGCTTTGGCTGGTGGTCAGGCTGGTGTCGGGCAGGTCAAACGCGCCGTTCAGGTTGGTGTCGCTGATGGTTTTGTCGATGGAGGTCAGGCGGTTGCTGTTGGCGTCGTAGGTGTAGCGGGTCTCCGAGCCACCCCGCACAAAGCCGGTCAGGCGGTTGCGGGAGTCGTAGCCTGCCGTCCAGGTGGCTGGGGTTTTGTAGTACTCGGTCACCGTGGCGGTGCCAGTACCCACGGTTTGGGTGACGGTGCGGCTGGCCCACAGTTGCTGGGTGATGGCGGTGATGCGGCTGGCGGCGTCGAAGCTGTAGCTTGCCAGCTCGCTGGCGGTCATGCGGCCATCGGTGTCGAAGACTCGGGCGGCGGCATCGCCGTTGAATGCCCAGCTCCAGGCTTTGGGTTGGCCCAGGACGGTGTAGCTCAGGCCGCTCACAAAGGCGGTGATGGGTTTGCCAGTGCCGGGGACTTGGGTGCTGATGGCGGTGATCTGGCCGCTGGGGCTGCGGGTGTAGTGGACTTTCAGGCCACTGGGGTAAGTGATGCTGGCCAGATCGCTTTTTGCGTAGCTGTAGCTTGTTTTGTAGCTGGAGGGGCTGGCGGAGTTGTCGTTGACTGTTTGGGTTTTGCTGAGGATGCGGCCGAAGGCGTCGCGCACGTAGACCGTGGTGCCACTTTTGTCTTGAAGTTGGGCCAGGTAGCCGATTTGGCTGCCCGTGGTTCCACTGTCCCAGGTAAAGAAGCTTTGGTCTGTGGCCGAACGGCTGACCTGGGTGGGGCGGCCCAGCAGGTCGCGCACGATGTTGGTGACGTTGCCTTTGGCGTCAGTCATGGTGGCCACGTCGCCCACGGCGTCTCGGGTGTAGACGGTAGTGCCGATGTCGGAGCTGGTCTCGCGCAGCACTTCGCCAAAGGCGTTGCGCTGGTAGACGGTGGCCACGCCTTTGGGGTCGGTGGCTTGGGTGAGCTGGTCCAGGGCGTTGTAGGTCTGGCTGGCTGTTGTGTTGTCCGGGAACTTGGTGGCGGTGGGGCGGCGCAGGGCGTCCAGGGTCTGGGCGGTGGTCTGGTTTAGCGGGTCGGTCTGGCTGAGGAGTTCGCCGTTGGCGTCGTAGGCCAGTTGGGTGGTCTGGCCCACAGCGCCTGCGACAGTGGCCACGCGGTTGAGTTGGTTGATGCTGCGGGTGGTGGCCAGGGCGATCTGGCCGCCGGCGTCTTTGACTTCTTCGCGGGTGCGGTTGCCCATGGCGTCTAGCGTGTAGGCGATGCGGTTGCTGCGGTTGTCTGCGGCGGCGATCAGGCGCTGGGCGGGGTCGTAGGTGTAGGTCACGGCGTAGCCGTTGGGCAGGGCTGCGCTGGCCAGTTGGCCGCTGGGGGTGTAGGTGTAGGTGGTGACTTCGGTGGCCGTGGTCACGGCCACGCTGGGGCTGGTGGTGACAGTGAGCAGGCGGCCACGCAGGTCGTAGGTGTAGGCGCTGCGCAGGCCGTTGGGGGCGGTCTCGGTGAGGGTGCGGCCTGCTGCGTCGTGGGTGTAGACGGTGTCTTGATTGAGGGGGTTTTTGATGCGGGTGCGGTTGCCCAGGGTGTCGTAGGTGAATTGCCAGGATTTGCCTGCGGCGGCAGAGCGCGGGTCGGCCAGGGTGGCGACGAGGCCTTGAGGGTTGTAGGTGTAGGCCCAGGTGCGGGATTGGTTCAGGGTTGTGTCGGTGATGGTTTCGGTTAGTTTGTTGCCTTGCGCGTCGTAGGTGTAGGCCATCGTCCGGCCTGATTCCGTGATGAGTACCGGGAGGCGGAACGTGGGGTGCCATTGGGTGGCGATAGTTTGAAGACTGTTGCTGCGCCTTATTTCCAGATTACGGGCGGTGTCGAACGTATAGCTAGTAGCGAAGCCTTTGAAATCGAGTCCGTATGTGGGATTGCCATTGGCATCAGGGTTCTTAAATTCTTGAACTCGCCTACCGTAACCATCATCTTGTGTGGTTGAAGTCCATCGGTTAACTGCCCTTATATCGCTGTAAGAATACCTTCGATTGTTTCCAACCGGATCTACTTCGTCGGTATAGCCGGAACTTGGATAAGCAAACGTGTATTTCTCTACCGCCCCCGCATGTTCAGAACTTACAGCACGACCCTTGCAATCGTATTTGAAATCAGCAAACCGAACGCCTTGCTCGTTGACAATGCTGGTTAGCAGACTAGGCATGGTGCTGCCACAGTTAACCCCGCCACTAATATTTGCAGTTTCGCTGTATGAATAGAGTTTTGCCTTTCCGTCGGGGTATGTGACAGATGTAAGGTTATTGCTGATGTCGTAGGCATACACATAACTGCCTGCGTCAGGTGCCACCATTTTGATCAAACGCCCTTTGGCATCGTAGGTAAAATTCAGGGACCGACCAAACTGATCAATTTGGCGGGTCAGCAGATCAATTGTATTATTTGCAGCCGTCGTGAATGTTGAATACTGATAGGTGGTGCGATTTCCACCGATAGCAGTCTTGCGAACAAGCAAACCGCGTGCGTCATACACCTCGACGCTGTTGTCTGCGCGAACCACCTGGTATTCGCTGCCACCCGCGACAGAAACCACCGTCAGCCTGTCTACCACGTCGGGTTTAGCAACATAAGCACTCGATGGGCCACCCAGCGGAATCACCTGACCTGATTCAGTCAGTAAGTTGTACTCAAGCGCAAATTCGCTTTGAAAATACTTCACCGGTATCGGGTACTTTCGATTGGGCGGATTTGAATCAACCCAAGCACCCATCGTTTGGGTTCCTACTGCGTTGACGGAGCCGGCAAGCGCTCCATTGTCTATCAGCACACTGTGCGGTAGTCGCGTAAAACTTCGAAGGCGCTTGTCGTTTATCGAAACGAATTGGCGTAACGAGCTGCGGTAGGTACGCTGAAAACTCAGCGTACCTTGCGGATCCACAAAATCGGCCTCGAACTGGATCTTTTCACCGGTGCTGGGCAAAATCGGGTTTGCGCGGCATTGATTGTCTGGCTCCGTATATTCAATATCGGCCATACAAATATATTTACGATTATCTGGCGTCTGAGGCTCTGGTGACAGTGCGATACTGAACGCAATAGGTTCCGAAGGACACCGAAAAACTGTGTATACCCCGAAAGTCGAAGTCGGATATACATTACAGCCATTGATCCCACACGTCTCGTAATCGCCTCTCGTTTGAAATGAAACATCGTTTATAACTATGTTCCCGAAAGGGCGCGGGTTGATGGCGCTACCACTGCCGTCGCGATTGGTGTAGTCCCAGCGACTTTTTCCATCATTCCATGCTTCATCGATCGATGAGAAATACTGGGTAAATGGAGCGACATCGTTGTAATACCACAATGCACCCTGCGTGTTTACCCGAATGGTTCCGGCATGGGCTGTGGAGAGTGAGACTATTAGAAGATAAAGAAGCGAAATCAGGATTTGGGGCTTCAATATCCGGAAGCAATTTTTGAAAATTGAGTAGATATATGGGTTTAATAATTGCATTTTTCCTCCGTGGTTTCGTTCGCAAGAGCATTGAACCAGCTACATAAGTAGTTGCGCGCTATTTTTAATGCCTTTGTATCACAGCAAGGCTATGCACATATGACGGTCTTTCGGCTATTCAGGCATGCCTCGCCCCGGGAGTGGCAGCCATGGGGTCAGAGTCATCGCCGCTGCCAGGCGGCTGCGTGCTGAGTTCGAATGAGCTCCCATGGCGGCCTTTCTAAGCCAAAACAGCCACCCGCCCTTATAAATACTGCTCAACCAGCTATCAAAACAGGAGTTGATTTTTGCGTGATCCGCGATGCTGCTCCTCACACCTTGCTGTATGCCCTCATCACTTGTTGCCCATTCAACCCTGGGTAGTGCTTGAGGTTCAAGGTGAATAGTTGCAATTGCATTTCCATCGCTGTGGCGGCGATGAGTGCGTCGTTCAGACCTGTGCCGTGCGAGCGGCCATGGTCTCGACGCAGCAGGCCACCGCGCGCGGCAATGTCTTCGGTCAGGTCGGCGGTGTCCAGTGTCGACAGCAGTTGGGCTAGCGCAATGCGCTCTGGGCCTTCGCGTACGCCTGCGTGCAGCTCGGCCACGCTCACGGCGCTAATCCAGACGCGCTCGGGTAGTTGCTGCACGAATTCGACGGCTTGCGGCTGGCCGCGCAGGTAGTCAATCCACACATCGGTGTCAACCAGCGGCTCATGCTGCTGCGGCGTGGTGCTCAAAACGAGCGCTCTTCCTGGCGCAAGCTGCGCAGGCTGGGCGCGTCGGGGTTGGGTTGCCAGGCACCCGCTGCAGCCATTCGCAGTGCCTGCTTGGTGGCGGGCTGATGGGCCTGGATGTAGCCGTCAATGGCGATGCGAATCAGGGCGCTGCTGGAGCTGCCCTGCTGTTGCGCCATGGTGCTGAGGATTTTTTGCTGAGCAGCCGTCAGGTAGATCTGTGTGCGGTTCAGGTGCGTGGCTTGCATGGTTGTTTGTGTGGTGGGTTGGATGATGTATGTGGGCAATGTATGTGGAGTGCGTAGCGTCTGTCAATCCATCGCTTGTTTAAATCAGGCCAGATTTCAAGCCAAAAACGCCACCAGCCCTTGTCAATATTGCTCAACCAGCTATCAAAACAGGAGTATCTGATTCAGGCTCCATGCGCCGCAGCGCCCGCTCCACAAAGTCCGGTGCCACCTTGGTTTTGGGCACCCGCACATCAAACCAGCTGCGCACGTTTTGTTCCAGGCCGATGCCGTGCATGTAGTTGTACAGGGCCTTGTTCAAAGCCTTCCCGAGGGCGTCGTGGTCTACGCCCGTGGGGTCGATGAAGGCGATGTCGTTTTTGGCGAAGGCGCCGGGGGGCAGGGGCACCAGGGTCACGCCATAGTCTTGCGGGGCTTTGCCGACCGGCGAGTGCACGGTGCAGGCGAAGCGGTGGAAGAAGCCGCTTTGAATGCAGCCGGCGGCGAAGAGCTGGCGCACGTATTCCAGCGCGTCGACCGTGTCTTGCACGGTTTGGGTGGGAAAACCGTACATCAGGTAGGCGTGCACCAGGATGCCGGCGTCTGAAAAGCCTTTGGTGACGCGGGCGACCTGTTCGACTGACACGCCTTTTTTCATGAGTTTCAGCAAGCGGTCAGACGCGACTTCCAGGCCGCCGCTGATGGCGATGCAGCCGCTGTCGGCTAGTTGCTGGCACAGCTGCGGTGTGAATGATTTTTCGAAGCGGATGTTGCCCCACCAGCTGATGGCGGTGCCGCGTGCCTGCAGTTCGGCGGCCAGGGCTTTCAGCGCTTTGGGTGGGGCAGCTTCGTCGACGAAGTGAAAGCCGGTCTGGCCGGTCTCCTGGACGATGGCTTCGATGCGGTTGACCAGCTCCTGCGCGGTCGTGCCTTCGTAACGGCTGATGTAGTCGAGGCTGACGTCGCAAAAGCTGCATTTTTTCCAGTAGCACCCGTGCGCCACCGTGAGCTTGTTCCAGCGGCCATCGCTCCACAGGCGGTGCATGGGGTTGAGCATGTCCAACAGGCTCAGGTATTGGTCCAGCGGCAGGCCGTCCCAGGTGGGGGTGCCCACGTCGGAAAACGGCACGTCGGGCTCGGCCAGGTTGATGTATTGCACCTGGCCTTGTTCGTTGCGCGTGAAGGTGCGCACCAGGCGCTGCACGCCGCGCTGGCCTTGCACGTGCTCCAGCAGCGCCAGCAAGGGGCGCTCGCCAGCGTCCAGGGTCACGAAATCAAAGTAATCAAACACCCGCGGCTCCGCCAGCTCGCGCAGCTCGGTGTTCACATAGCCGCCGCCCAGCACGGTGGTGATGTGTGGGTGGTGCTGCTTGATGGCTTGGGCGATGCGAAAGGCCGCGTACACCGAGCCGGGGAAGGGCACCGACAGAAGCACCACGGTGGGCTGGTGCTGGGCCACGCTCTCCAGCGCAAGCGTCACCAGGGTTTGGTCGACCAGGGTGAAGGGCTGGGCCAGCGCATCGGCCAGCGGCTCAAACGTGGGCTGGCTGCCTGCGAGCGACTCGGCGTAGCGCACAAATTCAAAGCGCGGGTCGATGGCGTCTTTCAGCACATCGGCCAGGTCGTTCAAATACAAGGTGGCCAGGTGGCGGGCCTTGTCTTGCGCACCCAGCGAGCCAAAGGCCCAGGCCAGCGGGTCGCCGCCGTCGTCGTCCACATACACATCGAGCGACTCAAAGCGCGGGCCTTCGGGCAGAAAGCTGCGCGAGTTGATGCGGTGGGCCAAGGTGGAGTCTTTGCCCTGCAGGTAGGCCATGGTGGGGTTGATGGTGGCCCGGTAGCGCTCGAACTGCTCCATGAACAGCGCCACCCGTGCGGTGGTGTGGGTTTGTTTGGTTATTTCGGTATGAATCAGCTGCAGCCCGTCTGCACAAAACAGCTTGAGCACCAAGGCCAGCGCCACATCGGCCTGCACCGCATCCACACCGCGCGAGCGCAGAAAACCGGTCAGGTAGGCGGTGGAGGGGTAGGGCGTGTTCAGCTGCGTCATCGGCGGGATGACGGAGAGCACGCGCAGTGTGTTGCGCTGAGGCAGTTGGGGCATGTGGAGATTATCTGGCGGGGTCGTCGCTGTTACAAATTGCTGCGCATGACAACTATTTACTTAGCTAGAGTTTCCGACTGATTCGCGGGCCCTTTTGAAACGTCTTTAACAAAGTAAAACATGACCTACAAACACCTTGGCAAATTCACTCCGCCCGCAAAACGTGTCCTGTCCGCGCTGGTGGGCATGGCCTGCGCCGCTTCCGTCTGGGCGCAGGACGCAGACATCTTGATGCTGGTGGGGCCAGGCGAGGTGCGCACCTCGGAGCCCAGCGCGTGGACGCCAGCCCGTGTGACGCAAAAACTCGGCTCCGGCAGCTTTGTGCGCACCGGACCCGATGGACAAATGGCGCTGCTGCTGCGCGACCAGACGCAGCTGCGTTTGAATCAAAACACCACGCTGCAAATCAGGTCGCTGCAAGCGGGGAGCGATTCCACGGTGCTGTCGTTGACGCAGGGCCGCTTGTGGGCGCAGGTCAAGCAGTTCGCCACCGGTGCCTTTCGCGTGACGGCGGCAGCGGTGGTGCCCAACCGCCTGCGCATCATCACGCCAACTGCCACGGTGGGCATTCGCGGCACCGATTGGGAACTGGTGGTGGGTGACCAGGGCATCACCACGCTCACGGTGGTCAGCGGCGAAGTGGAAATGTCCAACGAATTTGGGCGGGTGTCGGTGGGGGCCAACGAGCAGGCGGTGGCTGAAGCGGGCAAGGCGCCCGTCAAAAGCTTGTTGTCCAGTGCCCGCGACCGGGTGCAATGGGTCACCGCTTACCGGCCCGCCCCGTCGCGCTGGGTACCCAGCCCGCCTGCGGCACTGCAAGCGGTGGTGCGCGACATCGAAGCGGGGGCGTATTCCAAAGCTGTTGCCACGTTGGAGCCAGACCGCGCAGCACCGGCGCGCCTGTTGCTGGCAGATGTTTATATCTACCAGGGCCGCACCGATGATGCGATCAAGGCATTGGCCCCGCTGTCTCAGGCCGGGCGGGGTGACCCGGTGGCTACTGCCCTGCAAGGGCGGGCGCTGCTGATTGCAGGGCGGCTCGACGAAGCGGCCAGCCTGCTGCAAGAAGGCCTGAAGACGCACCCGGCCGACCGCGAGCTGGTGCTGGCCGCAGCCGATGTGGCGCGCGTGCAGGGCAATGCAGATGAAGCGCTGCGCTGGTTTTCGCAAGTCACCCTGGCGCACCCCAAAAGCCACGAAGCCTGGTTTGGCGTGGGCCGAATTCAGGTGGACAAGGAAGACGTGCGCCAAGCCAAAACTGCGCTTGACGAAGCCCTGCGCCTGAGCCCCAACGAGGCGGGTTACCTGGGCGAGCGCGCCACGTTGCTGGCCTTGTCGGGCGACCTGAAGGCTGCCCGCCTCGCATTCGACGAAGCGTTGAAGCAGCAACCCGACGACTACCTGGCCTGGACGGGCCTGGGCATCTTGCAGCTGAAAACCGGCGAGCCGCAGCAGGCGCTGGAATCGTTTTTGAAAGCCACCGTGCTGGAGCCCCGCTTTGCCCGCGCGCAGCTGTACGCGGGCGTGGCCTATTACCAACTCGGCGATGCACAGCGCGCCATCGAAGCGGTCAACCGCGCCGCCCAGCTGGACGAAAAAGACCCGCTGCCCTATTTGATGCTCGGCCTGATTTACGGCGACGCACAAGAGCTGGCCCTGGCCACCGAAGCAGCGCAGCAAGCCCAGGTGCGCATGCCCTTCCTGAAGTCTGCCAACCAGTTGCTCAACGACCAGAAAGGCAGCGCCAACGTGGGCACTGCGCTGGCCGACCGCGGCATGGAGGAGTGGGCCCAGTCGTATGCGAGTGCTTCCTACAACCCGTATTGGGCGGGCAGCGCTTTCTTTGCGGCGGACCGATACAGCGACGGCTTCAACAAAAATTCGCAGCTGTACCGGGGGTTTCTGCTCGACCCGCTGTCGTTTGGCGCATCGAACCGGCTCAGCTCGCTGGTGGCGGTGCCGGGGCATTACGGGAGCGTGGGGCTGGAACGGCAGCGGGCTGATATCGACTACAGCATCGGCCAAGTCACGGCCAATGGTCTGTTTGCCACCAACGTGCCGATTGCGTATTCACTGACCGGTCAAAAGGCGTCGCTCAGCGCCAGAAATGGCAGCCTGCGCGACAGTGGTTTTGACAATTTGACGGTGGGCTTGGGCATCAAACCCACCTCAGATCTGGGTATTTTTTACTTTGGTTCGCGCATTGGCCTGAACGCCAAAGCCCCGTCTTCAACCGCAGCGGGCTTGATTCTTCCAGACAGCAGCATCAACTTGAGTAATCCGCGTCATGACATCGGTTTGACTTATCGCTTCGCGCCGGACAACCAGGTCATGTTCAAGTACGGGCAGGGCAGTCAGTCAACTTCGGCAAAAGGAAAAGTAGAAAGCGAAGAATTCGCCAGTTTTTTTGACTCACTGATTGTGCTGATCGATCCCGACGCGGTACCGTTCAACCCGGTTGCGAGCCAGGATTACCGCGCCAGAAACCGGGGGCGTGATTTTCAGTTCAGCCACAGCTGGGCGCTCAGCAGCAAAACGCAGCTGACCTGGGGTTACGAGCAGGCGCAGGATCAACAATCAGCGTCGCTTTCCCAGGTGTTTGAAGGCGCTCCAGGGTCGAATCGCGCCCCCCGGTACGAGGTACGTGGCACGCGGGATTTGAAATACACCGGCTGGTACGTGTCTGGCCGCTCCAACCCGTCCGATATGTTTTCCTGGCAAGCCGACCTGGCGCACCAGTCGTTCCGTGGGAAAGCGGTGGTGGGGGCTGTCATCGATGCGGGCGGCGGAATCGATGGCGCGGATGAAGACGCTGTGACACCCGAGGCAATCAGGAGCCTCAGCCCGCGTTTGGGTGTGCGCATCGCGACGGCGCAGGGTCAGCAACTCAAGCTGGTGTACCAGCGCTGGCGCCGCCCAACCGGTGTGGCCACGCTGGCGCCGGTAGACACCCTGGGAATTCCCGTTGAAGACCGCCTGGTGACGGCGGGCGGGCTGCTGACCAAATTGCGCGCGCAGTACGACTGGCAGCGCAACGACGCGAGCTTTTACCGATTCTTCGCCGAGCAGCGGCAGGTGGCCAATCTGCAAGACCGCCTGGCTTCGATCAACAGCTCGCTGGAGCTGCTCACGCTGGAATCGGTGCGTCCGCGCGGGGCGGTGTTTGGCCAGGCGTTTGATGAGCTGGAAGAAACGCCTGAATTTGGTCGGGGCAAGGTTTCGTCGATGGGTGTGGCCGGCAACTGGCTGCTCGCGTCCAACCTGTCGCTCAGTGCGCGCTACCACTACGCGACGAGTCAAAACACGGGCGCTGACTTTCTGGGTTTGAAGATTCCCTACATCCCGCGTCATCTGGCCAATGCACTGGTTTACTGGCAACCGGCGAACCGCTGGCAGCTGATTGCAGGGGCCACCTACCGCTCGTCACGCTTCGTCGATGAAGCCAACCTGCAACGACTGGCGGCGGGCTGGAACTACGGTGTGGCAGCGAACTGGGAGTCGGCAGACAAACGGCTGAACGTCCAGGCGGCGCTGCTGAATATTCGCGCCAACAAGCAGTCATCGGCTGATTTGCGCACAGTGCTTTCAATGACCGGGATTTATCGGTTTTGAGCCTGATTTAGTAACTACTCAGCTATTGATGCAGTCCGCCGATGTGTGAGGTTACCGTTCGGGCTGAGGTATCGAAGCCCTCGCGAGCCCTTCCTTCGATACCTCAGGACGGTCGGAACAGCCACCTCAGGGCGAACGGTTCATATTTCGCCAGAGTGAATGCAGAGACAGCTGAGTAGTTACGCTAATTTGTAACTACTCAGCTATTGATGCAGTCCGACGATGTGTGAGGTTACCGTTCGGGCTGAGGTATCGAAGCCCTCGCTAGCCCTTCGATACCTCAGGGCGAACGGTTCATATTTCGCCAGAGAGAATGCAGAGATAGCTGAGTAGTTACCTGATTTAGATAAAAAAGGGCATCAGCCCTTGTAAATACTGCTCAAGCAGCTATTGTTTTAATAGCGTTCCAAAATCTGAGTCAAGCGCATGGCGGGACACATCAGCTGTTACCCACGGCGCTTTGGTGAAACGGTATGGGGCTGGGCAAACAGGTCGGCCAGGAAGTGGCCAGCTCCGACATACATACCGCCCAGCCGCCTGACTAGGTGAAATCCACATCGCGACCCCTGCACCGCAGCGCCCACAATCGCGCAACTCAAACACATCGCTAGGAGACCGCACGTGAAAATCAAGAGTCAACGAGACTTTTTTGCCGGGCTGATGTTCAGCGCGGTGGGCACCGCCTTTGCATGGGGTGCTGCGGCCAACTACGCGATTGGTACCGGTGCGCGCATGGGGCCGGGCTACTTCCCGCTGGCGCTTGGCGTGTTGCTGACCATGTTGGGCTTGGTGATGGTGTTCAAGGCCACGGTGGTGGAGACGGAAGACGGCGAACCGGTGGGCGCATTTGCCTGGAAGCAGCTGTTTTATGTGCTGGGGGCCAATCTGGCATTTGGTGTGTTGCTGGCGGGTTTGCCTAAATTTGGCATCCCGGCGATGGGGCTAATCGTGGGCATTTATGCGCTGGTGTTCATCGCCAGCCAGGCGGCCGATGTGTTCAAGCCGCTGCAAGTGCTGGGGCTGGCTACGATTTTGGCGGTGGGCTGCTACCTGGCCTTCATCGTGCTGCTCAAGCTGCAAATGCCGGTTTGGCCTACTTTCATCACCGGCTAAGCCGTCAAGGAAACATCACATGGATTTACTTTCTAACCTCGCGCTGGGTTTTGGCGTGGCCTTCACGCCCATCAACCTGTTGTATGCGCTGATTGGTTGCGTGCTGGGGACCCTGATTGGTGTGCTGCCTGGTATTGGCCCAGTGGCGACCATCGCCATGCTGCTCCCGGCCACGTATGCGCTACCCCCGGTCGCGGCATTGATCATGTTGGCCGGTATCTATTACGGCGCGCAGTACGGTGGCTCGACCACCGCCATCCTGGTCAACCTGCCAGGGGAATCGTCCAGTGTGGTGACCACGCTCGATGGCTACCAGATGGCCAGGCAGGGCCGAGCGGGACCGGCGCTCGCGGCGGCGGGCATTGGTTCCTTTTTCGCGGGCACCGTGGGCACCTTGATCCTGGCCGCTTTCGCACCACCACTGACCGAGCTGGCTTTCAAGTTTGGCCCCTGGGAATATTTTTCGCTGATGACCTTGGGTCTGATTGGCGCGGTGGTGCTGGCTTCCGGCTCACTCATCAAGGCCATTGCGATGATTTTGCTGGGCCTGCTGTTAGGCCTGGTGGGCACCGACGTGAACTCTGGCGTGGCGCGGTTCAGCTTTGACATTCCGGAGCTGACGGACGGCATCGGCTTTGTGGTGATTGCGATGGGTGTGTTTGGCTACGGCGAGATCATCACCAACCTGGCCAAACCCGAAGACCAGCGCGAGGTGTTCACCGCCAAAGTCAGTGGCCTGATGCCCACCAAAGAAGACTTCAAGCGCATGACACCTGCTATTTTGCGCGGCACGGCCTTGGGTTCGGCGCTCGGCATATTGCCCGGAGGCGGTGCCTTGCTGGCAGCGTTTGCGGCCTACACGCTGGAGAAAAAAACCAAGTTGCAGCCCGGTGAAGTACCCTTTGGCAAAGGCAATATTCGCGGCGTGGCGGCACCCGAAGCGGCCAACAACGCAGGCTCGCAAACCTCGTTCATTCCGCTGCTGACCCTGGGTATTCCACCCAATGCCGTGATGGCCTTGATGGTGGGTGCGATGACGATTCACAACATCCAGCCCGGCCCGCAGGTCATGACCAACAACCCCGAGTTGTTCTGGGGTCTGATTGCGTCGATGTGGATTGGCAACTTGATGCTGGTCATCTTGAACCTGCCGCTGATTGGGATCTGGATCAAGCTGCTCTCAGTGCCGTATCGCCTGCTGTTTCCGTCCATTGTGTTGTTCTGCGCGATTGGCGTTTACTCGACCAACAACAACACCTTTGATATCTGGATGGTTGCCATCTTTGGCTTCATTGGTTACCTGTTTGCCAAGCTGGGGTGTGAGCCTGCCCCGCTGCTGCTGGGCTTCATCCTGGGGCCGATGATGGAAGAGCATTTGCGCCGGGCGTTGCTGCTGGCTCGGGGCGACTGGACGCCGTTTGTCACCCGGCCGCTGTCGGCTGGCCTGTTGCTGGTGGCTGTGTTGCTGATCGTGATCGTGTTGCTGCCTGCGGTGAAGAACAAGCGGGAAGAGGCGTTTGTCGAGGAATGATGGCGCGTTGACACCTACGGCTTAGGTGTAGCCAAAGCCCCCAAACGGCACCCTCGGGTGCCGTTTGTCTTTTGACGGGGCGGTGCAATTTGTCACATGCGAGACAATTGGTGCCTCTGTTGAAACGCCTATGTCTGCCACCTCTGTATCCCAACATCCTGAGCGCATTGCGCTGCACAACGAAGTTCACGCCCGCCCGCCCGAGGCGATGAACGCACCATTGGTTATCTCGCACATGGTCATGGTGTGCAATGCGGAACAGCGGCATGCCAGCCGCGCACATGTGGCCGCGCTGCTGCGTGACCGTCACCTGCCGCTGCCTGACGAGCACACCACGCACCTGCGCCTGGACGTGGGGCCGTTTCGCCTGCGCTGGGAAATGCACACGGAATTTGTGACCTGGAGTTTTTTGCGTGCACTCGAAGAGGGCGTTGACGCGGGCGGTGCAGGGCATGAGCCGTTGACCGCGGTTCAAATGGTTCCGCAAGACTGGTTGGCAGCCCTGCCGGGCGTGTGTCTGGCCAGCTTGCACCTGTGGGCCTTGCCTTTGCCGAACGGTGGACGGGCCGACACGATGAGCGATGCCCCCAGTGCCCTGCGAATGCGCCAGCTGCTGCAGGAAGACACGCTGGTGGCGTCCAGCGTAGCTGACGGACACGGTCAGGTGTTCACCGACTTTGCCATTGCCCCCGATGGCTTTTCGCGCATCGTGCTGTTGACCGCCGGGCTGTCGCCACGCCGCTTGGGCCGGCTGGTGCAGCAACTGCTTGAGATTGACACCTACCGCATGGCGGCCTTGCTGGGCTTGCCCGCCGCACGTGAGGCGGCGCAGGTGCTGGCGTATGCCGAGCGCGAGCTGGCCGAACTGGCCGATTCGATTCGCAACGCAGACCGCAACGAGGAGCCGCAGTTGCTGGACCGGCTGACCAAGCTGGCGGGGCAGGTCGAAAGTCAATACGCCGCCACGCACGCACGCTTTTCAGCCAGCGCGGCTTACTTCGAGCTGGTGGACAAACGCATTGGCGACATTGCCGAGTCGCGCTTGCGGGGCATGCAAACGATTGGCGAGTTCATGGACCGACGGCTCACGCCAGCGCGTAGCACCTGCGCCTGGGCCACGCGCCGCCAGGACGCGCTGTCTCAACGGGTGTCGCGCATGAGTAATTTGCTTCGCACGCGGGTGGAAATCGAGCAGCAACAAAGCAGTCAGGCCCTGCTGGGTGCCATGAACCGTCGCCAGGGTTTGCAGTTGAAATTGCAGTCCACCGTGGAAGGCCTGTCGGTGGCGGCCATTACTTATTACATCGTGGGCCTGCTGAGCTACGCCGCCAAGGGCTTGCAGGCGCTGGGCTGGCCGTTCAGCCCGCAAAGCACCGCAGCCGTGGCCATTCCGTTTGTGGCGGGCGGTGTGTGGTGGTCGCTGCGGCGGCTGCATCACCGCGTGCGCAACGCTTAATGATCCGGCCCGATGAAGTATTCACCGTTCGCCCTGAGGTATCGAAGGGCTCGCGAAGGCTTCCTTCGATACCTCAGGACAGTCGGAACAGCCACCTCAGCCCGAACGGAAACTTCAGACTTCATCGGGCCAGATCAATAAGTACCTTTAAAGTCAGCCCCCCATGAAAACCATCCGCCTGCGCGAAGGCAAAGAGCGATCTTTGCTGCGCTTTCACCCCTGGATTTTTGAGTCCGCCATTGCGCGCGGCAGCGCTGATTTGGGCGAGACGGTGCGCGTGGAAAGCTATGCAGGACAGTTTCTGGCCTGGGCCGCATTCAGCCCCGCCTCCAAAATTCGCGCCAGGGTCTGGAGTTTTGATGAAAAGCAGCGCATAGATGCTCCTTTTTTAATAGCTGCTCTAGCAGTATCTATTAGGGCTAGAGGGCGATTTGACATAAAAAGCGACGGTATGCGCCTGGTGCACGGCGAATCCGACGGTTTGCCGGGTTTGATCGTGGACCGCTATGGCGACACGCTGGTGACGCAGTTTTCTTCGGCCGGTGTACAGCGCTTCAAAGACGTGTTGTGCGATGGCCTGCTGGCAGAAACCGGCCTTACCCGGCTGTATGAACGCTCGGACGCCAGCAGCCGCGCGCTGGAAGGTTTGCCCGAGGCGACCGGCTGGATTCGAGGCAGCGGCCCCACCCAGCTGACCCTGCAAGAACACCAGTGGCAACTGAGCCTGGACATCGCCACCGGCCACAAAACCGGCTTCTATCTAGACCAGCGCGACAGCCGCAAAAAATTTGCCGATACCTGCCAGCGCCTGAAGCTTGGCCAAGTGCTCAATTGCTACTGCTACACCGGCGGCTTCACCGTGGCCGCGTTGTGGGGCGGGGCAGGGCACGTCACCTCCATCGACTCATCTGCCCCAGCTCTGGTGCAGGCGCAGGCCAATGTGGCGCTCAATGGCTTTGATGCCGCGCGAACCACCTGGATGGACGCCGACGTGAACGCGTCTTTGCGCCAATTCATCGGCGAAGGCCGCAGCTTCGACGCCATCGTGCTCGACCCGCCCAAGCTGGCCCCCACCGTGGCCCACGCCGAGAAAGCCGCCCGCGCTTACAAAGACATCAACCGCCTGGCCCTCAAGCTGCTGGCACCCGGCGGCGTGCTGTTCACTTACTCCTGCTCAGGCGGCATCAGCGCCGACCTGTTTCACAAAATTGTGGCGTCGGCGGGGGCCGATGCAGGGGTTGATGGCTACATCACCGAGCGCCTGGGCGGTGCGCCGGACCACCCGATGACCTTGAATTTCCCGGAAGGCGAATACCTGAAGGGGCTGGTGGTGGTCAGGAAACTTTGAGCCGACCGGACGCCCGCCGAGATTTCAGGAAATTTCAGGAAAATTTCAGGACTTTCTTAGGGCCGCAACCTACACTTTGCGACATTCAGGCGAGAATGTGTCGCAATTGGCAACTCTGTATGCTTTTCTTCACAGTCTGGGTCGGTTGACGCGCTGTCCGCGTTGGTTTTTCAAATTTTCCTTTTTCAGGAGATCACGATGAGCGATCCATTTGTTGGTGAAATACGTGTTGTTGGCTTCAATTTCCAGCCCAAAGGCTGGGCGTCTTGTGACGGCCGCTTGCTGCCGATTCAACAGTACTCGGCGCTGTTCGCGCTGCTGGGCACCACTTTTGGTGGCAACGGCTCCACCACCTTTGCCTTGCCCGACTACCGCGGCCGCAGCCCGGTGGGCATGGGCAATGGCCCAGGGTTGACCCCAGTGGTTCAAGGCGAGATGGCGGGTAGCCAGAGCGTCACCATCCTGCCCACGCAAATGCCGATGCATTCGCATGCGGCGACGGGTATACAACCGGCATCTACGGCAAGCTCTAGCGTTGCAAGCCCGCAAGGCGGTATTCCGGCAATCACGGTCAGCGAAGACGGGCGTACCCAGTTTTTCAGCTACGCGCCAGCCGCGTCGGCCGACACCACCCTGGCACCTGTCGCCATCACCGTTCAGCCCGCTGGTGGCAGCCAGCCCCTGCCCATCCTGAACCCGTTCCTGGGTAGCAATTTCATCATTGCCCTGGAAGGCATTTTCCCGTCGCGCAATTGATGCGAGGCAGGCGGCCCGTCCTTCATGACGGGCCATTTTGCAGGGCTTAGGCCCTGCATAGGTGGTTCAGGTAGTCGTCCTTTGTTTGGTATTCCGTGAGGAGTTTGTGTCATGAAAAAAGTCCATGCATCTAATTTGTTGAAGCTGTTGCTGGTTTCCGCCTCGGTGGGGCTTGCCGCCTGTGGTGGCGGTGGCGGCGACGGCGTACAAATCGTAGGTACGGTGGGCCCCACGGGCTCGGTGGTCATCGGCAATGGAACACTGGAGCAGCCCAGCAGCGTCATTTTCAGCGGCACCACACCGCCGCCCGATGCCATTGGTGCCAACGGCGACTACTACCTGAACTCTCTGACGGGCCAGCTGTTTGGCCCCAAAACCAACGGTGCCTGGCCTGCGGCCAGTATTTCCCTGGTCGGGCCTGCGGGCCCAGCCGGTCTGCCCGGAGTTGCCGGTGCCACAGGTGCGACTGGAGCCACAGGTGCGACGGGAGCCACAGGTGCCACAGGCCCGGCAGGCCCACCGGGTGTCGCGGGCGTAGCAGGCACCAGCCTGCTCAATGGCTTGTCAACACCGACCAATGCCCTGGGCAAAGACGGTGACTTTTATTTGAATGTTTCAACCAACACCATCATCGGCCCCAAAGCACAAGGCGTCTGGCCGGCCACAGGCACTTCGGTGGTGGGTTCCGTTGGCCCGGCTGGCCCTCAGGGCAGCACGGGTGCCACAGGTGCCGCAGGCGCAACGGGAACCACAGGCGCTGTAGGCCCCACCGGCACCAGCCTGCTCAGCGGTGCGGGCACCGCCAGCAATGCCCTGGGCAACAACGGCGACTTTTACTTGAACACCACGACCAACAGCCTGTTTGGCCCCAAAGCCGCAGGTGCCTGGCCGGTTGTGGGCGTTTCGTTGGTTGGACCCGTGGGCGCTACCGGTGCAACAGGTGCAACAGGTGCTGCCGGGGCGGTGGGCGCAACGGGTGCTACAGGAGCTGCAGGTGCGACAGGCGCCACCGGCGCTGTGGGTGCGACCGGCGCAGCGGGTGCCACGGGCGCGGTGGGCGCAACCGGGCCCACAGGTGCCATCGGTGCCACCGGTGCTGTGGGCGCAACGGGTGCAGCAGGTGCAACAGGGGCTGTTGGTGCGGTCGGCCCAGTGGGTAGCAGCGTGCTCAATGGAATTGTCCCGCCCAACAATGCCCAAGGCAACAACGGCGACTTCTTCATCAACACGACCACCAGCACCTTGTTTGGCCCCAAAGCAGCTGGTGTCTGGCCGGGTGTGGGGGTGTCGTTGGTGGGTGCTACCGGCGCAACTGGTGCGACGGGTGCTACCGGTGCTGCGGGCCCAACGGGGGCAACGGGCGCTACGGGGGCCACTGGCGCGGCCGGCAACACCCTGCTCAGCGGCGCGGGTGTACCCAACAACGCCGTGGGCGCCAATGGAGATTTCTACATCAACACCACCACCAGCAGCCTGTTTGGCCCCAAGGCGGCCGGTGCCTGGCCTGGCGTGGGTGTTTCCCTGGTGGGCCCTGCTGGCGCTACGGGAGCCACTGGCGCCGCAGGCCCAACCGGTGCCGTGGGTGCAACCGGCGCGGCTGGGGCAACTGGCCCAGCAGGTGCGACAGGCCCCGCCGGGCCAACCGGCGCGACGGGTGCCACTGGTGCGGCTGGTGCAACAGGTGCTACGGGCACCAGCGTGCTCACCGGTGCTGGCGCACCCGCCAATGCGTTGGGCAACAACGGTGATTTGTATTTCAACACCACCACCAGCACCTTGATAGGCCCCAAAGCCGCAGGCGTATGGCCGGGATCAGGCGTTTCGCTGGTGGGTGCAACCGGCCCCGCAGGCCCTGCCGGCCCAACAGGTGCCACTGGGGCGACGGGTGCCGCTGGCGCTACCGGAGCCACGGGCCCCGCCGGGGCGACCGGACCCGCAGGTGCCCCTGGCGCAGTAGGTGCAACGGGTGCTACCGGTGCCACGGGCGCAACGGGTGCTTCTGGCGCGAACGGGCTGGTTTTTACTTCGCGATTCGTCCCGCCAATTGCGCCTTTGTCATCCTTTGCAACTGTCAGCGATTCAAACGTAGGAACAGGTTCTAACGGTAGCTACAACTTGGCCTCCACTACCGTTCCACTGGCGTGTACTTTCCGCGCTATCTACGTCAGTGGAACCATAGTTGCCACTGCCGCCACGAATACGATAACCCTGACGATGATGAAAAACGGTGTCGCCACGTCAATGGCAGTCTCTATCACCGTTAGCACATTGAATGCGACAGTCTCCAACAACACCACGGCGAATCAATTTTCGGTGGTGGCCGGTGACACGGTGGCCTACCAGGTGACGCAGACCAACAGTGCGCCCAATGTGCCAATGAACGTCACGACGCTTTGTAACTAAACCCGACTTGTTACCCCGTCAAATTACTCAGCTACAAAGCTGAGTAATCAGGGGGGCTTAATTACGTGCATGCACCGCGTCTTGCCGCCATGCCCAGCATCTGCCTGAACATGATCATCAAGAACGAGGCACCGGTCATCGACCGGTGCCTCGCGTCTGTCAAGCCCTGGATTGACCGCTGGGTGATTGTGGGCGCGGGCTCGACTGATGTGCTGTAGGACTTACGCAAACAACTCATTGCCGTCATTCCCGCGAAGGCGGGAATCCACCTGAGAGAACTACAAAGCCCTTGCCCTCTCAGCCCTCGCGCCTGGATCCCCGCCTGCGCGGGGATGACAAGAAAAATGTTTTGATGGCTTTGCGTAAGTCCTGTGTTGCTTACTATCAAATAAATAGCTGCTTGAGCAGGTATTACCTGGGCTAAGGGCCTGTTTGCCCTGAAAATGACCATATTCTCGCTGGAGATGGGTTTTCGCCGCTACACTCCCGCGTCTTTAAAAATCCCGGCCCTGCCTGAAGGCTGCACCCATTCAAGGTACTTTCCCCATGTCTTCCGCTGCTCCATCGCTGATTCCCGCCACCATCCTGACCGGCTTTCTGGGTTCAGGCAAAACCACGCTGCTCAAACGCGTGCTCAGCGAAGCGCATGGCCAGAAGATTGCGGTCATTGAAAACGAATTTGGCGAAGAAAACATCGACAACGAAATTCTGGTGATGGATGCCAAGGAGCAGATCATTCAAATGAGCAATGGCTGCATTTGCTGCACGATTCGCGAAGACCTGCGCACCACGTTGAACGATCTCGCCGAGAAAAGGCGCAAAGGCGAACTCGACTTTGACCGCGTGGTGATTGAAACCACCGGCATTGCCGACCCTGGCCCTGTGGCACAAACTTTTTTCATGGATGAGCAGATTGCGGAGAGCTACCTTCTGGACGCGGTCTTGACCTTGGTGGACGCCAAGCACGCCGTCCAGCAATTGAACGACCGCCAGGAAGCGCGTCGGCAAATTGGTTTTGCCGACCAGATTTTCATCAGCAAGACCGACCTGGTTTCCAAAGACGAAACTGACGCCCTCATTCACCGCTTGAAGCACATGAACCCACGTGCACCGATGAAAGCGGTGCATTTTGGTGATGTTCAAATCAACGAAGTGTTTGATCTGCGCGGCTTTAACCTCAATGCCAAGCTGGACATTGACCCCGATTTTCTGAAGGATGACAGCCACGACCATGCGGGGCACGACCACGCGGCCGGTGAACACTGCGATCACCCGTCGCACCAGCACAAGGCGGAAGGCGCTGGCCATCACCACCACCATGACGACGACGTGAAGAGCTTCGTGTTCCGCTCGTCGCGCGCGTTTGATGCCGCCAAGCTGGAAGACTTTCTGGGCGCCATCGTCAACATCTACGGCCCTCGCATGCTGCGTTACAAAGGCGTGCTCAGCATGCAGGGCACCGAGCGCAAGGTTATTTTTCAGGGCGTACACCAGCTGATGGGTAGCGATTTGGGGCCCGTCTGGCGTGCCGATGAGCCGCGCAGCAGCAAGATGGTGTTTATTGGAATTGATCTTCCGCAAGACATTTTTTTAAATGGGCTTGAACAATGCCTGGTTTGATGTAGTCTTGCGCCGCCGAAAAACAGCCCTTTTGTCCATCTTTCCATCTACCTGAACCTCGTTTCATGCTTGCTTCGTTTTTTCAACTCATGGGTTTCGCCGCTGCCAAGGCGGAAAACCCTGTGCGGGAAAGTCCACCCAGTGGTGGAGAAAGCCCTGTCCGTCAGGGTATAAGCGTTGGCAGTGCCGCGGCGGGCAAGCAGGCGTTGAAGGAACCAACTTCGGGGCGACCCTTGGTGCGTGCAGACATGGACAAAGATCAAAACAGAGGGCGAGACGTGAAAAAAGCAGAAAAGGCCAAAACACAAAAGACCCCAGTGAAAGGGTCGGTCAAGAGCGCAGACAAGCTCACGACCAAGCCCAAGAAGAATGCGCTGCCCGCTAAGTTGCAAAAAGTCGCCGTGACGACCAAAAACACGGTCAAACCCGCCACAGTGTCGGCGTCCTCATCGAAACCTGTCCTCAAAGCCGCTGCAAAACCGACGCCCCGCGAAAAGTTGGTACAACCGCTTGCCAAGCTCCCAGCCAAAGTTAAGGTATCCAAGGCATCTGCCCCAGCGAATGCCAAAACACCTTCTGCCGCTTCGACACCTAAACGGACGACCCAAGCCCCTGTCCAAACTGCCAAACCTGCGCCACCTAAATCGGCTGATAAGACTTCCCATCCTTTAACGAATCCAAAATCTGTGACCGCTTCTCTTGCTCCTGTAAAACCTGTCGTGCCTGCTACCCCTGTGTCCGGTGCTTCCGACTCCAATCAAGTGCCCACACGCATGGCGCGGCCATCAGCGCGTCTGGCGCAAATTACCGTGCCGTCGATGGCGCAGTCAGTCGCGTCGACAGCTGCAAAAGCCAGCTACTCGCAGGCGCCGCAGTCGGCTGTGCCAGCACCGGTGATGTACATCGCTGCCAAGAAAGACCCGAAGCTGGCCAACAACTGGAAAACCAAAGCGGCCGAGCAGTTGACGGACGAAGAAGTCCTGTCGATGCCCGATACCGAATACATGAACGACAAGCAGATGGCATTTTTCCGCTTGAAGCTGGTGGCCTTGAAGCTGGGCATTTTGAACAGCGCAGACCAGACCACCGAGCACTTGCGTGAAGACACGGTGATCGTGCCGGATCCCGCTGACCGGGCGACCATCGAGGAAGAACACGCACTGGAGTTGCGCACGCGAGACCGTGAGCGTAAGTTGTTGAAGAAAATTGAACAATCGATTGGTCGCATTGATTCCAATGACTATGGTTATTGCGATGAAACCGGCGAACCGATTGGGGTGGGCAGACTGCTGGCGCGACCCACGGCCACGTTGTCGCTGGAAGCACAGCAGCGCCGTGAACTCAAGCAGAAAATGTTTGGGGACTGACACTTGATACAGCGCATGGGCTTAGCGGTGTTAGAGCTTGCATGCGGTTCATGCCAGCGGGGTTGGCCTTGCCAGTGCGATTTGACTTCTGGCTTATAAAAGACATATGTCCAAAGACGAAAACGCTGGCTTGCTGTCCAAGGTTGTGAAGTTTGTTCGCAACCCGACCACCAATTGGGGTGACCTGGATCAGCAGGAAAGCGATCGCGAGAGCAGCTACAGCAAGCAAATGCTCAAGGAGATGATCGAGCGCAAGCGCCGCAACGACTTTGTCCGCAAACGTGAGTTCGACATGCTTCGCAAAATGCGCCGCAGCGAGGTGATGGCGGGCCATGATCCCGGTGGACGTCCCTCATTCTTCCAGAGCTCCATGCCGTCCAAGCCGGATGATCGGGCCATGACGCTGAAGAAAATTGACGAAATCGAAGCGCAGATGTCGATGCAGTGGTGGAAGACCAAGCAAGCGGATTCGGCAGTACGTCCGAATACATTCAACCCGTCCGTGGTCGACAGCAATATGCCTGGCGACTCCGCGCAGCCACAACCTGATGCGCCGAGCAAGGTGGCATACAACCCGACAGAGCCGGCACCGTTGCGTAGCGCCGACGGACGCGCCGGTGTCTCGTATGCGGGACCTGGCCAGTCGGGAGATCCTCGCACGGCGATGCCATCAGGCGTGACCATGCCGGTACAGCCAGTTTCGCAGGGGCCAGGTGATCTGTCGCCGCAGGCCAGAGCCCGGGCCGAGGCACCCACGCAGCCGTCGGCATTGACGCAAGCCAATCGGTCAGCCATGAACAGCAATCCGATTGCTAACCAGGACACGTCGTCGGGATTCACCAATTCCAAGTTGTTCGCGATTGACGTAGACGAAATAGCGCACGATCCCGAGCTGGAGGAAGCGGCCATTCGTTTCGCCAATGGGGATGACGAGGGTGCCGAGGCCGGATTGCTGGAGGTGCTAGGTCCGCAAGGCTCACGGCTGAGCCACGAAGAAACCTGGTTGACATTGTTTGATCTGTACCGTGCGACGGGCAAGCAGGATCGCTTTGAAAACGCTGCCATTGACTTTGCCGGACGCTTTGGACGCTCGGCACCGCAGTGGATCTCACTGCCCGATGCCGTTGGGCGCATGGTGGCCCCGGCTGTAGCCCACACCTCTGTGAACCCCGACTGGACGTGCCCGTCGCATATTGGCACCCAGAGCGTGGTGGCCCTGACGCTGGCCATGACCAAGGCCACACCACCGTGGCGTCTGAGTTGGGCCAAGCTCACCACCATTGACGATGCGGCGCTCGAGCCCCTGACCCGACTTTTCACTTCGTGGGCGACACAGCCCGTGCAGTTGCGCTTCATCGGCGGTGACAAGCTGGAGCAAGTGCTCAAATCGGCGACGCCGTCGGGTGACAAGAGCGTTAAGCCCGCCTGGTGGAATCTGCGCATGGAAGTGCTGCGCGTGATGCACCGTCCTGACGAATTTGAGCTGGTCGCCCTAGACTACTGCGTGACATACGAGGTTTCACCACCCTCGTGGGACAACTCGCGTTGCGAGTACAAGCCGCTGATGCTGGATGGCACCTGTGAAGCGGGCCACACCATCATTGGTGATGCTTACCGCGACTCTTCAACCGGCGGCATGAGCGGCTACTCAGACAGCAAGAGCGCCAGCAACTCCTCTCACCGCATGTCGTCGGTCGAGCTGGCAGGCCAGATCATGGGAGATGCCACCGAAGCGCTGGAAACCCTGGATCAGCGACTGTTGGGTGCTGACCTGATGGTTATCTCGTGCGCACGGCTGGTGCGTATCGATTTTTCTGCAGCGGGCAGTCTGCTCAACTGGGCGTCCGAGCGGCAGGCGGAGGGGCGTTTGGTGCAGTTTGTTGAAGTGCATCGCTTAGTGGGTGCGTTCTTCAACGTCATCGGCGTCAGCGAGCACGCCCGCGTTTTGCATCGAAAAGACTGATGCGTAGGCCGGCGCGCTGGCTCGCTACGTTGACCAAGCGCCTCGTTGATCTTTCGATTTCCTCCTCACAAACATCCCATGGAATCCTTTCACGGCACCACCATCTTGAGCGTGCGACGTCAAACAACCGACGGCTGGGACGTTGCTATTGGCGGAGACGGCCAGGTGACGCTGGGCAATATCGTTATCAAGGCCACCGCGCGCAAGGTTCGCAAATTGCACCATGACCGGGTGCTGGCTGGTTTTGCGGGCGCGACAGCCGATGCCTTCACCCTGTTTGAACGCTTTGAAGCCAAGCTTGAAAAGCACCAGGGCCACCTGGTGCGCGCCGCCATTGAGCTGACCAAAGACTGGCGCACCGACCGCGTGCTGCGACGCCTGGAGGCCATGCTGGCCGTGGCAGACAAAGAAGCCTCACTCATCATCACGGGCAATGGCGACGTACTGGAGCCCGAGCAAGGCATTGTCTCGATTGGTTCGGGTGGTGCGTATGCGCAGGCCGCGGCCAAGGCCTTGCTGGACAACACCGATTTGTCAGCCAGCCAGATCGTTAAAAAATCGCTTGAAATCGCTGGCGGGCTGTGCATCTACACGAATATGCAGCACACCATCGAGACGCTGTAGCCCTGTCATGCTGGCGCAGCACACCCTGAAATCCATCACCAAGGCGGTGGGTGTGGGCCTGCACAGCGGTCAGCGGGTGGAGTTGACATTGCGCCCGGCTGCACCCGGCACGGGCATCGTGTTTCGACGGGTCGACCTGCCGGTGCCGGTGGACATTTCCGTGTCTGCGCAGTCGGTAACCGACACGCGTCTCGCGTCCACCATTGCCACTGGCAATGCCAAGGTACACACGGTTGAGCATTTGATGAGCGCTTGCGCCGGGCTGGGCATTGATAACCTGGTGGTCGACATCACCGCGGAAGAGGTTCCCATTCTGGACGGCTCCGCCTCCTCGTTTGTTTACTTGCTGCAAAGCGCTGGCATCGTTGCGCAAGCTGCACCGCGCCAATTCATTCGCGTGTTGCAAGCCGTCGAGGTGCGGTTGGGGGCGGGCGATCAGCTCAAGTGGGCTCGCTTGTCGCCCTATCACGGCTACAGCCTGAACTTCGAAATTGACTTTGATCACCCGGCCGTGGATTCGACGGGTCAGCGCGTTGCCTTTGACTGGGGCCGTGACTCTTACACCCGTGACATTGCTCGTGCCCGCACGTTTGGTTTTACCCGTGAAGTCGAGGCCATGCGTGCCAGCGGCCTGGCGCTGGGCGGGGGCCTGGACAACGCGATCGTGATGGATGATTACAAGGTGCTCAATGCCGATGGCCTGCGTTACGACGACGAGTTTGTGAAGCACAAAATCCTGGACGCCATGGGCGATCTTTATCTGCTCGGCAAGCCGCTGCTAGCGGCGTACAGCGCCTTTCGCAGTGGTCACGCGCTGAACAACCAATTGCTGCGCGCCTTGCTGAGCCAACCGGGTGCGTATGAGCTGGTCAGCTTTGCCAACGCGGCTGACGCACCGGCAGGCTTTGCACAGTCACCCTCGGCCTGGTAGCAGCTGTCCGGATTGAGACACAATCCGTAGTATTTAGTTACTTGCGGTGATGCGGGTGTGTGGGAGCCGGATTTTCCGGGACATGCGCTGCTGCCGATTTTGGTTTCCTGAACCCATGAGCACCTCACCACGCGTCGTCGGCGCAAATACGAACGCTGATCTCTTGGTCATTCATTCGACGATGCCAGCTGACGGATGGATGCAAACACCCCATGCCCTGCGTTTGCGGCCCAGTAATGATCTCGCTCTGCTGCCTTTGGAGCAAACCAGCTTGGCGCGCGAGCAGGCCAACGATGCCTGGCAAGCAGCGCAAATCGCACCGGAAGACGCGCTGCGCTACCGCCAGGAAATCGACAAGGCAGACCGCGGTTTGTTGGTGGCACGCAAGCAGAGTCTGGCCAGTCGCGCCGAGTCCCAGCGCTTGCAAACTCAACTGGATCAGTCGCGCCAACTCAGCCTGATCGGTCCTGTCGGCTTGGGTGCGTTGGCAGCGGTGGGCTTGGCTGGTTGGCTGTACAAGCGGCGACGCTTGCAGCAACTGCATGCGCAAGTTTTAAGCTTGCAGCAACAGCTGGACCACACTGGCTCCACCCTGCCATCGCTGCTGTCGGAAGATGTACCGGGTTAGCAGGAGGATGGCCGTTTTTTGATAAAAACGGCTTACAGCCCTTGTGGAATATGCTCAAACAGCTTCTATTTTGATAGCAATCAAGATTGCAGAATCAAATGGTGTGTGAACTTTTGAAGCGGTCGAAACCAAAGTCGCGCTGGTATGTCAGGCCGGAATCAATTGCTGGCGTAATCCGCCAACGGCACGCAACTGCAAAACAGATTCCGGTCGCCATATACGTTGTCCAGCCGACCCACCGGTGCCCAGTATTTGCCGTGCTGTTTGTCACTCAAGGTGGCCGCAGCCACGCTGCGCGGGTAGGGGCGTGTCCACGCGTCGCTGACCACGATTTGTGCGGTGTGTGGGGCGTGTTTGAGCGGGTTGTTGTCTTGTGGCCATTCACCCGATTCGATCCGGGCAATCTCACCCCGGATGGCGATCATCGCGTCGATGAAGCGGTCAATTTCGGCCAAATCTTCGCTTTCGGTGGGTTCCACCATCAAGGTGCCCGCCACCGGAAAGCTCAAAGTGGGCGCGTGAAAACCGTAGTCGATCAGGCGTTTGGCTACGTCCTCGGCGGTCACGCCGCACGCGTCTTTGATGGGACGCAAATCCAGAATGCACTCATGCGCCACATGGCCGCCCGCGCCAGCATACAGCGTGGGGTAGTGGTCTTTCAGGCGGGCGCTGATGTAGTTGGCCGACAGGATGGCCACCTCGGTGGCTTGCTGCAGCCCCTCAGGGCCCATCATGCGGCAGTACATCCAGCTGATGGGTAGCACGGCCGCGTTGCCGAGTGGCGCGGCGCTGATGGCGCCGACGCCGTTCACCGGAATGCCACCCGTCTCGTGGCCTGGCAAGAACGGCACCAAATCTGCCACCACGCACACCGGCCCCACGCCGGGGCCACCGCCGCCGTGGGGAATGCAAAAGGTTTTGTGCAAATTCAGGTGGCTCACGTCGCCACCAAATTCACCGGGTGCGGCCACGCCCACCAGCGCGTTCATGTTCGCGCCGTCCACATACACACGCCCGCCATGCTGGTGCACCAGGGCGCACAGGTCTTTGACTTGCGCTTCAAACACGCCGTGGGTGCTGGGGTAGGTGATCATCATCGCGGCCAGGTTGGCGCTGTGCTGCTCACACTTGGCCAGCAAGTCGGCCATGTCCACGTTGCCGTTGTCGTCGCACTTGGTGACCACCACCTGCATACCCACCATTTGCGCGCTGGCGGGGTTGGTGCCGTGGGCCGACGACGGGATCAGGCAAATGTTGCGATGCGCTTCGCCCCGGCTTTCGTGCCAGGCTTTGATGACCAAGAGGCCTGCGTATTCGCCCTGGCTGCCCGCATTGGGCTGCAGACTGATGCCCGCGTAACCGGTGGCTTGGCAGAGCCACTCGCGCAGTTGGGCGTCGAGCTGCTGGTAGCCCAGGCGTTGATCGGCGGGTGCAAACGGGTGGATGCTGGCAAATTCTGGCCAGGTGATGGGAATCATCTCGCTGGTGGCATTCAGCTTCATGGTGCACGAGCCCAGGGGAATCATGGTGCGATCCAGCGCCAGGTCTTTGTCGCTCAGGCTGCGGATGTAGCGCAGCATCGCGGTCTCACTGTGATGGGTGTTGAAGACCGGGTGGGTCAGGAATGCGCTGGTGCGGCGCAGCGACGCAGGAATCAAGGGTTCAATGCCTTTTTCAAACTGCGCAAAGTCAGGTGTCGGCTGGCCATCGGCAAAGATGCGCCAGAGCAACTCAACATCGGCACGGGTGGTGGTTTCATCCAGCGACACGATGAGGTATTTATCCCAAGCTTTTCGCAGGTTTACCCCCTCGGATACTGCTCGGGCAGCTATTGAATCTGTAGCGCTCTGGGTGTGCAGACACACCGTGTCAAAGCCGCTGCTATGGGTACCCAGCTTCACGCCCAACAGCTCCAGGCCCTTGGCAAAAATAGCGGTGTAGCTGGCTATGCGCTGCGCGATGCGTTTCAAACCTTGCGGGCCGTGGTAGACCGCATACATGCTCGCCACCACCGCCGGCAGCACCTGCGCGGTGCAAATGTTGGATGTGGCCTTCTCGCGACGAATGTGCTGCTCGCGGGTTTGCAGCGCGAGGCGGTACGCCGGGTTGCCATGTGCATCGACACTCACGCCCACCAGGCGACCCGGCATGGAGCGCTTGAAGGCGTCTTTGCAGGCCAGAAAGGCTGCGTGCGGCCCGCCATTGCACAGTGGCATGCCAAAGCGCTGCGTGGAACCGACCACGATGTCGGCCGAGCCCAGCGGGTCGCCATTGCCCCACTCGCCGGGGGGTGTGAGCAGGGTCAGCGCCAGCAAGTCGGTGGCCACCATGTAAGCCGCGCCTTTGGCATGCGCCGTCTTCACGTCGTTGCCCTCCTCACCCAGGCGGCCGCTGGTCGAGGGGTATTGCTCCAGCACAGCGAAATAGTTGTCTGCGGCAATCAGCGCGTCCCACTCTTCTTGCGATTGGGCAGTCTTGATTTCAATGCCCAGCGGCGCGGCGCGGGTTTGCATCACTTCGATGGTTTGCGGGTGCGCGTCCCCGGCCACGATGCACACATTGCCGGTGGCCTTCACGCTGCGGCGCGCCAAGGTCATGGCCTCCGCTGCGGCTGTGGCTTCGTCCAGCATCGAGGCATTGGCAATCGGCATGGCCGTCAGGTCGCACACCATGGTTTGAAAGTTGATCAACGCTTCGAGCCGCCCCTGGCTGATCTCGGCCTGGTAGGGCGTGTAGGCGGTGTACCAGGCGGGGTTTTCCAGAATATTGCGCAAGATCACACCGGGCGTGTGGGTGCCGTAGTAGCCCTGACCGATGAAGTTCTTGAACACCTTGTTTTGCTGCGCCATGACTTTGAGCTCAGCCAGCGCCGCCGCTTCGGTGACCGGTGCGGGCAGCTTCATGGCGCTGCTGCGGGCGATGGCGCGCGGCACGATGCTGTCAATCAGGGCGCGGCGCGATGCCTCGCCGATCACGGACAGCATGTGTGCCTCGTCAGCATCGGAAATGCCGATGTGGCGGGCGATGAATTCGGCGTGGTTTTCCAGATCGCTCAAGGGTTTGGCGGCTTGCATCAACATGGTTTGCTTTCTTGGGGTTTGTTCACTCGCACAGATGACGGGATGACTTGGCCGCTGCGCGGCTTGTATGACAAATGACGGTAGCGGCGGGAGATGCCTTGGTCATCTGTCATCAACGCGCCAGCTTGCGTCATGCCCGTGCAGCGGGCGTCATCAGGCAGAAAAAGTGGCGTAACTCGGCTCGTCCATCAACGCGTCCAGCTGCGCCGCATCAGCCAGCTTGATCTTGAAAAACCAGCCCGCGCCCAGCGGGTCGCTATTGGCCAGCGAGGGGTCAGCGCGCAGGGATTCATTGACTTCGGTCACCTCACCCGACAGCGGCATGTACACATCGGCTGCCGCCTTTACCGACTCCACCACGCCAGCAACTTCCTTCTGCTCAAAGGTCTTGCCTACCTCGGGCAAATCCACAAACACCACATCACCCAGCGCGTCTTGCGCGTCGTGCGTGATACCGACGGTTGCGACGCCGGCTTCAACATTGACCCACTCGTGGTCTTGTGTGTACTTCATGCTCATTTCATGTGCTCCTGTGAGAAAAATTAATGGGGGTCAGAGTCGAATTGATTACTAATGAGTCGCTTGCGAGCATTAGCCACGGTAATAACGGTTCGGCACAAACGGCATGCTCACCACCTGCATGGGCACCGGCTTGCCGCGCACGATGGCGTTGATACGCGTGCCCAGTGCCGCAAATTCTGCGCCCACGTAGCCCATGGCGATAGGTTTGTCGATATTGGGGCCGAGCAGGCCGCTGGTGGTCTCGCCGATGCGTTGGCCTTGCGTGTTTTGCAGCTCGCAGTGCTCGCGCACGGGCACACGCTCCAGGGCGATGAGGCCCACGCGCTTGCGCGTGAGACCCTGGCCGTTGAGTTGAGCGAGCACTGTGGCGGAGCCGGGAAAACCGCCTTCGCGCGCGCCGCCGATGCGACGTATTTTCTGCATAGCCCAGTTCAATCCTGCCTCCACCGGCGTGGTGGTGGTGTCCATGTCGTTGCCATACAGGCACAGCCCCGCTTCCAGCCGCAGTGAGTTGCGGGCACCCAGGCCGACGGGTTTGACCTCGGGTTGCGCCAACAACGCACGGGCCAGCGCGTCGGCCGCATCGCCGGAGACCGAGATTTCAAAACCGTCTTCGCCGGTGTAGCCGCTGCGGGTGATGAACAGGTTTGCGCCATTCCACTGGAACGCTGCGCCGGTCATGAACACCAGTGGGTTCACACCCGGCACCAGCCGCTGCAGGGCGTCCACTGCCAGAGGCCCCTGCAAGGCCAGCAAGGCACGCTCGGGCAGGGGAATCACCTGGCAGCGCCTACCGATTTTTTGCTGCATGTGCGCGATGTCACCCACCTTGCAGGCACCGTTGACGATGACAAAAATATCATCCGCCCGATTCACAAACATCAGGTCGTCAATCACCGTGCCCGCATCGGTCAGCAGCAGGCCGTAGCGCTGCTTGCCCGCCGGCAAATCGATCACGTCCACCGGCATCAACGACTCAAACGCGGCCGCAGCATCCGGCCCCACCAGCTTCAGTTGCCCCATGTGAGAGACGTCGAACAGCCCGGCTGACTGGCGCGTATGCAAGTGCTCGGCCATCAGTCCCGCAGGGTATTGCACGGGCATGGAGTACCCGGCGAACGGCACCATGCGTGCCCCCAGCTCAAGGTGCAGCGCCTGCAGGGGCGTGGTGAAAAGATCCGTGGGGGAAGGTGGGGTGGACGACAAAACCAATGCTCCAGCAAGCGCCACAGAGGTTTTTGGCATGACCGCTGCGGTGAACTCTGCTGTCCCTGGTACCTGAGAGATTCACCCGCACAACGGTGCGCGGGTTTGCCCCTTCGGTGGGCTGATTTGCTGCGCGCTGCCAGCGGAACCAGCCTCTCTCCAACAGAGTAGGTTTTATCAGTCCTTTTGCCTGAGCGTTTTCGCCTTCGGCGGCCACCGCGGGGGCAGCTCTCTCCTGACGGGGCAGATTGTATCGGTGTGTCCGATGCGGTGGCCTACACGGGGAATAGAAGCCGCTACAGCATGTCTTTCAACACCAACTCAACGTCCCGCACCACCCCGGTTTCACTCCGCACTTGCAGCAGCACGCGCGTTCCCACTGCCTGATTGGACAGCGCCGACAAGCTCTGTTTATCCCACTGAGCGGCGGGTATCGCATTGACTGCCAGTACGCGGTCTCCTTTGACCAATCCCGCCGCCAATGCCGGGCCCCCGGCAAAAACATCTCTGACCAGCCACAGACCTTGATCTGCAGTCAGCACCATGCCGCTGCGCGAAAACTCAAAGGCCTGATGCAGTTGCGCGTTGGGCCGCAGGTACAGACGCCTGTGGTGGTAGTCCAGGCTCAGCTCAAAGCGCTCCCAGACCGCACCACCCAGGTTACACAGCAGGTCACTTCTCGCGAAAAAACCGGTAGTTTCCAGTGACAACTCCGCCACAACTTGGGCCAAGCGGTACGGCCCAATCTCGATCAGAGGCAGACGGACCAAATCGCCAAAGACTTCGCCGCCTGCGCTCGCGCCCGTGAGGGTGCGGATGCGCGGCGTGAAAGCTTCGCGCAGCCCCAGCCGGTCAACGGCGGGCCTCAACACCGTCACCGCGTTGCCTGCTCCTGTGTCCACCTGGCACAGGCCCGTATGCCCGGCGATGGTGGCCTGCACCCACACGAGCCGTTTGTCGATCGCAAACGGCAGGACCGTGGCATCGGGGTGGGGGCTGAAAGCTTCGGGTGATTGCAGCAGCAGGCGGCCGTTGGCGTAGTCAAACGTGCTGACGTAGGCCTGCAAAAAGCTGCCACCCAAAATGCCGTCGTAGCTAAATTCAGCAGGAAACGGCACCAGAAAAGCCAACTGGTCGCGTTGTGTAGCAGAGCCAACGCCCAGCTCAGCCACCGTTACCCACGCCGTCTGGTACTGCGCACCGGCCCCCTGACCTGTGGCGGTGCCAGCGCTGCGCGGCAAACCCAGGCGTTGGGCCAGACTCTCCGTGATGGCGTTGTGGCTGGCACCGCTGTCCACCAGAAAGCGCGCGGGCTGGCCGTTGAGCGTGACCTGAACGGACACATGTACGCCAGACTGCTGCATGGGCACCTGTACACCCGGGGCGGTCACGGGCTTTGCCTCCGCGACAGACGTAGCAGCATTCGCCACTGCCTCCACAAATGATCCGCCACCACAGGAACATAGGGCCAGACACCAAGCCAAGAACAAGGCGTTGCGCCAGCCCTGGGGCCAACCCGTGGGGGTAATGCGGGCGAAGGGGACTGTAGTCTGTTGCATAAGATCAAGGCCTTTCAAATTGCTGTTGAAGTCTGTTTGTGATTATTTTAAGGCTATTTATTATTGTTTTACAATAATTAAATTAAACAACTCGTTAAAAACTGCCATGTCAGATGTACACACCACCGCAACGCAAGCCGCGAGCCCCCACAAGGCAGACAACCCCACGCGCCACCGCGTGCTGGCACGCCTGTGCTGGCTGATTGCCATTACCTTGCCCCTGCTGGCGCTGGTCTTTCTGCTCAGCCAATCGCTGACGCAACTGGCACAGCGCGCTGGGCTGGTTGCCTTGTTGCTGGACAGGGCGGCCCCCATCAGCGCTTGGCAACACGTTGTGCTGCTGATAGCGGGCCTGCTCGCGCCGCTGTGCATGGCCTACACCCTGTGGCAGGCAGGGCGGTGTTTTGCGTTTTTTGCTCAGGGCCAATACTTCTGTGGCCAAGCTGTTGCCAGCCTGCGCGGCGTGGCAGCGGGCATGTTTGCAGCTGGTGTTGTGGGTGTGCTGCTGCCCACCGCACTGGGCCTGCTGCTCAGCGTTGGCATGGCGCCAGGTCGCAGGGCACTGGTGCTTTCCGTGGGCTCGCAAGAGCTGATGCTGCTGCTGTTTGCCGCCATCGTCTGGCAGATTGCCCATGTGATGCGCCAGGCCGCCGCCCTGGCCGAAGAAAACGCCCAGTTTGTCTAGCAGATGCCGATCGTTGTCAAACTCGATGTGGTGCTGGCCGACCGCAAGGTCAAATCCAAAGACTTGGCCGAGCACATTGGAATCACCGAGGCAAACCTGTCACTGTTAAAACAAGGCAAGGTCAAAGGCGTGCGCTTTGACACCTTGCTGGCGATCTGCGAATACCTGAAATGTCAGCCAGGTGATGTGTTGATCTACCAGGCAGACGGCCCTGGGGGTGAGCCTACAACCTGACCAGCTTATTGCAGCACAAACTGCATGGTGATACCTGCCAGCACTAGCACGTCCTGGTCGGCCATGAGCCTGGGCTCATCGGTCAGGCGTACGCCGTTCAAGGTAGGGGTAATGGTGGCTTCCATGCACGAGACGAAATAGCCCTGACGCCGCTGCGCAATAGCTACCATGGCAATGCCGGGGCTGCCAAACGTGCCCACCGCTTTCACCACCGGAATTTCCGTGCCGGCCGCCGAGCCCGACAGTATTTTCAAACAGGCCTTGCGCGCGCCCGCCGCAATCGCCGCCTTGTAGCTCTCCAGCGGCATCGCGGTGGTTTTGTTGGTTTCGGGCGCGTTTTCGTTACTGCTCAGGTATTCAATGCGAACCTGACCAATAGCGATGATGTCGCCGTCTTGCAGCAACTGCCGTTGCACCATGTGGCCGTTGATGTAGGTCCCGTTGGTGCTGCCCAGATCTTGCACAAACACGTCGGCCAGGCCTTTGAGTTCAAACACGCAATGCTCGCCACTCACGGCTGAATCAGTCAGCACGATATGGTTGTGAGGCTTGCGACCCAGCGTGGTGCGGTCGCGCTTGAGGTGTACGTGGTGAATCTCCACAGCGTCCAGTGTCGCGATGAGTTGCGGCATAAGGGATCCTGGCAAAAAGTTGAAGGGCAGCGCTGCCGCTGGCGGCGCAGTTGTGCAGGATACGTTAGCTGGTGAACCATAGCCTGCACGGTGTTGCATATTGTCCAGTGCAAAAAGTCCTGGTTGCTTACCTGTCAGCGCTGTCCGGTGCAAGCGTTGCAGCTACGCCCCTTACGATCAGTTTCACATCAGTTTTGTAGACTGCCCACCATGCCCTACCTCCTGCTCATTGTCGAACCCATTGGCCAACGCGAGGCGCGCAACGAGGCGCAGGGCAGGGCCGCTTACGACAGCATGCTGGCCTACGCCGGTGGCTTGCAAGCCCAGGGCGTGCTGCTGGCCACGCAATCACTCACGTCGCAAGCCAGTGGTGCCCGCGTGCAGGTACGCGGGGGCCAAGCCCAGGTGGTTGATGGGCCGTTTGCCGAGGCCAAAGAAATGATTGGGGGCTTTTTCCTGCTCAACTGCACAAACCGCCAGGAAGCCCTGGCCCTGGCCGAACAATGCCCCGCCGCCCAGTGGGCCACGGTGGAAGTGCGGGAACTGGGGCCTTGTTTCCTGTAACGGCATGCTCGACCCACTGCAGCAAGCCCGCCAGCTCTTCACCGACGGCCTGGCTCATTTCGAGGCGGCCCGCCTGATTGAGGCCGAGCAGTGTTTTGAAGCCGCGCTGGCTCTGGCGCCGGGCCGACCTTCACTGCTGACCAACCTGGGTGCGGTACGGGTCAAGCTCGGTAAGCACGCGCAGGCCACGGCGCTGCTGGCGCAAGCCACTCAAGCAGAGCCAGACAACCAGGAAGCCTGGTCGCACCTGGGCCTGGCCCAGGCGGCGCTGGGGCAACACGCTGCCGCACTAGCCGCTTTTGACCAGGTGCTGGTCCTGAACCCGCGCAGCGCGCCCGCCTGGAACCACCGGGGTACCTTGCTGCGCGAGCTGGGGCAGTTGCGCGAGGCGGCGCACAGCTACGAGCAGGCGTTGGCGCTGGGGGCAGATCCGCAGGTCACCGGCTACTTTCTGGCGGCGGTGCGCGGCCAGGACGCCCCGGCGCACCCGCCCCGCGATTACGTGGAGTTTTTGTTTGACGGCTACGCGGCCGACTTCAGCCAGCACCTGACGGGCGCGCTGGCCTACCGCGCGCCGCAGCGCCTGATCGCGGGTCTGGCGCAACGGGGCGCACGCCGTTTTGCCCACGTGCTGGACCTGGGCTGCGGCACAGGCCTGTGCGGCCCGCTGATTGCGCCACTCGCCGACCGTGTGGACGGTGTGGATCTGTCCGCGCTCATGCTGGAGCAAGCTCGCGCCACCGGGGCCTACACCGAGCTGGTGCATGCGGACATTCACAACTGGTTGCAGCGTGTGCAAGAGCGGTTTGACCTGGTGCTGGCGGCCGACGTATTTATCTATGTGGGTGCACTGGAAACGGTGTTTGCTGGCGTGGCCCGCATCCTCACGCCGGACGGCGTGTTTGCTTTCACGGTGGAGGCGCTGGACGCTGACCTTGACATGCAGCTCATGCCGAGCCTGCGCTACGCCCACTCTCAGGGCTATGTACGGCGGCTGGCGCAGGCAAACGGCCTGGCTGTTCACGCTATGGAGCGGGCCCCGCTGCGCGAAGACCAGGGACGTCCGATTGACGGGTTTTATGTGTACCTGAGTTGCAGTTGATGATGGATGACAGCCGGTGCTGCGCATCGGCACGACAGATGAGTTGGTGCGCAGCGGCTGTTCGGTCATCTGTCATGGCACGCCGCAGGCGGTCGTCATTTGTCATTGGGTCAGCAGTTACTGATTTTTTTGCGCGATTGTCGATTCGCAGCCCTTTGGTTCGTCGTGTGGATAGATTGAGACTTTTATTCCACCCGTTTAATCCACCGGAGAACCCCATGCGATTCATGATCATTGTGAAGGCGACATCCGAATCCGAGGCCAGCCTGAAGCCAGATGAAACCGTGCCTGGCACCCCCGACGAGCAGTTGATGGCCGACATGGCCACCTTCCACGAAGAAATGGCGCAAGCGGGCGTGCTACTCGACGGTGCAGGACTGCGCCCCAGCAGCCAGGGTTGGCGGGTTCGCCACACGCCGGGGCAAGGTAGTGTGCAAATCATCGACGGCCCGTTTGCGGAAACCAAAGAGTTAATTGCGGGCTACACCCTCATCCAGGTGCGCTCGCGCGAGGAGGCGCTGCAGTGGTCACGCCGCTTCCCCAACCCGGTGGGCCGGGGTAAAGCCGCCGAAGTGGAGGTGCGTCAACTGTTCGAGCTGGAAGACTTCACACCTGGCCCGGCCGTGGAGCGCTTCAAGGCGATCGACATGTTGGGAGAGGCGAAATGATTGCCAAAACCATTCTGTTTGCGCTTGTCCTTGGCATCGCAGGCGTCCTGATTTTTGCCGCCACCAAGCCCGACACCTTCGCCGTGCAGCGCTCGGCGGCAATCGCCGCCCCGCCCGACAAGTTGTTTGCCCTTATCAACGACCTGCGTACCTTCAACACCTGGAACCCCTACACAAAAAAAGACGCCAACATCAAGCTCACCTACAGCGGCCCTGCCGCAGGCCCCGGTGCCAGGTTTGACTTTGCGGGCAATAAAGAAGCGGGTACAGGAAGCATTGAAGTGCTGCAGGCAAGCGCTGCGACCCAGGTTGCGATGCAACTGGTCATGGTGGAGCCATTCCCGGTGAACAACCGCATTGAATTCACGCTGGCACCCCAATCGAATACGTCTGGCGCTGCGCCCGCCACACAAGTCACTTGGGCCATGCGAGGCGATTCCCCCTACTTTGCCAAAGTGATGCAGGTGTTTTTCAGCATGGACAAGATGGTCGGCAAAGACTTTGAAGCCGGCCTTGCCAACCTGAAAACCCTGGCCGAAGCCAAAACCAACTGACTCACCCCCCAACCCAACCCCAAGGAGCTTTTCACATGAACTACGTTGACGGATTTGTCCTTCCCGTACCCACAGCCAAACTTGAGGCCTACCGCGAGATTGCGCAGCTGGCTGGCACCGTGTGGCGCGAGCACGGCGCATTGAGTTACTACGAATGCGTGGCCGACGATGTGAAACCCGGCGAGCACACCTCGTTTCCCCAAAGCGTGCAGCTCAAAGACGATGAAACAGTGATCTTGTCGTGGATCACCTACGAGTCCCGCGAGCACCGCGACGCGGTGAACGCCAAGGTCATGGCCGACCCCCGTATGGCACCCATGATGCAGCCCGGTGCCATGCCATTTGATGGCAAACGCATGTTCTGGGGCGGCTTCAAGCTACTGGTTACAGCTTGATATTGCTATTAAAAATATAGCTGCTTGAGAAGTATTGACAAGGGCTGGATGGTCTTTTCATTCATATTGTCGATATCAGACGCCCCCTTTGCAACCCCGGCGTGTCGTGGCAGCTGGTGCCCAGCATCCTGCCCTCGCTAATTAGCGATGAAGACCCAGCCAAGGCGCAGCGCGTGATGCAGGCCGTGCTGGGCATGAAGAAGCTGGATTTTGCGGCGCTGCGGGCGGTGGCCGGGTAGCTCAGCTACTCCGCGGGGTGCGTGGGCTCCGTCACACGAAACGTTGTGCGAAACCAGGCAGCCCTGTCAACCAGGTGGTTCATCAGGGTGGCGGCATGGGTCGTTAGCGGGTGATCCGTGTGGCCGGGCCGCGGCGAGATATACCGGGCCATGTCGCGTGCCAAAATTTGTGGATCGGGTGTGGCGGCCAGTAGCGCAATCACCAGGTTTTCCAGCGCCACCACGCGCACCCGCAGTTGAACCAGCTCGGCATTGCGCAGCAAATCAGCATTGCGCAGCGAATCAGAATTTTCCAGCAGGTCGCACGCGGGTTGAGCCAGCGCCAACGCGGGCCGATACTGCGGGTCTGAAGTGGGGGCAGGTGTCATGAGGGAGTGTTTCACGGATCGTCAGGTTTGCTGGGTCGCCAGATTCTGGAGCCGTCGAATACGTTTCAACAGACACAGCGGCTCGGTGACAACCGTTGACCAAACGCTACAAAAATAATAGCTGCTTGAGCAATATTGACAAGGGCTGATGGCACTTTTGTATGGTCTACGTCAACAATCCCTGTCACACCACCCGCTTCGTGCTCGCTTCAATCTGGCGCGTCAACGCGTTGCGGGTTTTGGCCAGCGCGGCCTCAGTGGCCAGCAATTGGCGTTCCAGGTCGATCCGCTCGTCAATTTCGCGCTCCAGCAGCGCGTTGACTTCAACCAGTTCTTCCACAGACTCCTGAATACGCACTTCCACCTTTTGAGACTTTTCCAGCGCGTGGATCAAATCGGTGTTTTTGGGCTGCTCAGGAATTTCAGTTTGTAGTACGGCATTGGCGACCAGTAACTCGTTGGCGGCGTGTTCGACGGAGTCTTTAACCGTGTCGTTCTGATCGAGTGCTTTGACCAGGGGGCGTGTGGGGCTGTCGTCTTTTGAGGTCATGGTTTTAAGGTTAAACATGCCGAGCCACTGCTTCGGCGAGTAGCCACTGTGAAGGCACGCACCGGTTCGCGGCAGTGGCATTTGCCGCATTTGCTCGCCGGATTTGTCCTACGCGAATCCTTTTTTTGACACACGCTGTCGATCTGCACGGGTGTCAACCGTCGTAGAGTTGAGCAGCGGGCAGAAACCCGTTGGTTTCAAGTTCTTTTGCTGACCCTCCAACCCCAAGGAAACTGCCATGTCACGCCAAATCTTCGTCAATCTGCCCATCAAACGCATCGATCGCACCCAAGCCTTCTTCACCCATCTGGGCTTTACTTTCAACCAGAAATACAGCAATGAACAAGGCGTTTGCATGGTGGTTGCGCCTGACATTTCTGTGATGCTGCTGGTCGAGCCTTTCTTTCAGACCTTCACCAAAAAACCGATTGCCAACGCGCATGAAACCGTGCAAGTGCTGATCTGCCTGAGCTGCGAAAGCCGCGCCGAAGTAGACGAGTTGGTCGTCAAAGCGCTGGCTGCGGGCGGCACCGCGCCCAACCCGGTGCAAGACCACGGCTTCATGTATGGCCATGGGTTCACTGATCTGGATGGACATGTCTGGGAGCTGGCGTACATGGACCCGAACGCCGCGCCGCCACAAGCCTGATTGCCATTTCATGCACAGCGCCACCCACCAAACCATCGCCGCAATCTGGCGCCTGGAGCGCGCCAAGATCGTGGCCAAGGTGGCCCGCATGGTGCGCGATGTGGGTCTGGCCGAAGACCTGGCGCAAGACGCGCTGGTGGCGGCGCTGGAGCATTGGCCGCTAGATGGCGTGCCCGACAACGGCGCGGCCTGGCTGATGACCACCGCCAAACACCGCGCGCTGGACCACTTGCGCCGCGCCAAATTGCTGGACGCCAAACACGAGGAAATCGGCCACGACCTGGCGGCGCACGAAGCCTTGTTTGTGCCTGATTTTGTCGATGGTCTGGACGCCACCCGCGCCGACGAACTGGGTGACGATTTGCTGCGTCTGATCTTTTGCGCCTGCCACCCTGTGCTGCCCAAAGAGGCGCGCGTGGCCCTCACGCTCAAGCTGCTCGGTGGCCTGAGCACCTTTGAGATTGCCCGCGCCTTCCTGGTGCCCGAGCCCACCGTGGCCCAGCGCATCGTGCGCGCCAAACGCACCTTGAAAGAGGCGCAGGTACCGTTCGATTTGCCAGCCGGCCACCTGCTGGGCGAGCGCCTGGCGTCGGTGCTGGAAGTGGTCTATCTGATCTTCAACGAGGGCTACACCGCCACCCAAGGCGACGACTGGATGCGCCCCGAACTCACGCACGAAGCCCTGCGCCTGGGCCGCATGCTCGCCCAACTCGCCCCGCAAGAACCCGAAGTGCAAGGTTTGGCCGCACTCATGGAACTGCAAGCCTCGCGCAGCGCCGCCCGCCTGGATGCGCAAGGCAACCCCGTGCTGCTGCTCGCACAAGACCGCAGCCGTTGGGACCGCCTGCTGATCCGCCGTGGCTTGGTAGGGCTGGAGCGCGCGCAGACTTTGTGCGCAACAGCGGGGCAAACGCTGGGCAGCTACACCCTGCAAGCGTCCATTGCCGCCTGCCACGCCCGAGCCACACAGCCAGAACAAACCGACTGGCAGGCCATTGCAGCGCTATACGACGCCCTGGCCCAAACCGCGCCGTCGCCAGTCGTTGAGCTGAACCGCGCCGTAGCCATAGGCATGGCCTTCGGCCCGGCCGCAGGGCTGGCCATCATCGACCCGCTGCTGGCCGAAAAGTCTCTTCAAAACTACCAATGGCTGCCCAGCGTGCGGGGCGATCTGCTGGCCAAGCTGGGGCGCTATAGCGAGGCGAAGGTGGAGTTTGAGAAGGCGGCTGCGTTGGCGGGGAATGCGCGGGAGCGGTCGTTGTTGCTGGGGCGGGCGCGTCAGGCGGCGTGCATTGACTGCTGAAGCGCTATTGAATAAATAGCTGCTTGAGCAGTATTTGCCAGGGACGTAGCCTTGTTTTGCCAAAAAAGCTGTAACTACTCAGCTCACCCCGCAAAGCGCGGCTGAATTGTCTGGCGGTTAAACACGCTGACCAGGCAGGCAAACAGGTTGGCCTGTTGCTTGTGCATGGTTGCCAGATACGAGCGGATCACAAAGAACGTATCGGCACCGT
>JANOQJ010000051.1:0-26706 GCA_031414805.1 Comamonadaceae bacterium | reverse complement strand
CACGTTGATGCCGTATCCATCAGAGGATCCACCCGATTTGTGTGGATCCCCCTTGATAAACGGCTGTTCAACGGCCTTCAAATTACCCCGGTCTCTGTTCCCCGTGGGGAGGGGGCATCCATAGCATCTTGAGCAGTATTTACAAGGGCTGTAGGCCAATTTCACTCTAAAACGGGTTTGTAGTCAGCCGCTTCCCGCGAGGCGTACTCGGGCACCTGGGTGCGCAGCCACTGGCGCTGCGCGTGGCTGCTGGGATCGGGTCCCGCGTTTTCGATCCACTCCACGACCTCGGCTACCTCGACCACTTGCTGCCCCGACACCTTGGCCACGCGCAGCTTGGGGTGTGGCGTCGGCTCGGTGGTCTCGTCATCGGCCAGCAGCTCTTCAAACAACTTCTCGCCGGGGCGCAGGCCGGTAAAGCTGATGGGTATCTCCTGCTCGGTCTTACCCGACAGGCGAATCAGGATGCGCGCCAGCTCCACAATCTTGACGGCCTCGCCCATGTCCAGCACAAAAATCTGGCCCGACTGGCCCATCAAGCCCGCTTGCAGCACCAGCTGCGAGGCCTCGGGAATGGTCATGAAGTAGCGCACGATGTCCGGGTGTGTCACCGTTACCGGCCCGCCGCGCGCAATCTGTTCGGTGAACAAGGGCACCACCGAGCCGCTGGAGCCCAGCACATTGCCAAAGCGCACCGAGACGTACTGCGTCTGCGCAAACTGCGCTGCCGCGCCTTGCACCATCAGCTCGGCCAGCCGTTTGCTGGCCCCCATCACATTGGTAGGGTTCACCGCCTTGTCGGTCGACACCATCACAAAGCGCTGCGCCCCACATTCACCGGCCAGCCGCGCCGCATTCCAGGTGCCCAGCACATTGGTGCGCAGCGCCTCAATTTCGTTGAGGTCTTCCATCAAGGGCACATGCTTGTAAGCCGCCGCATGAAACACCACGCGCGGGCTGTGCCGCAGCATGATCGCCTTCAAACGGTCTGCTTCCCGTACGTTGGCCGTGTAGTAAAAGCCCTGCATTTGCGGGTGCGCCTCGCGCAGCACTTGCTCCAGTCGATACACCGCGTACTCCGACACATCCACACAGATCAGTCGGCCAGCGCCCAGCCGCGCGATCTGGCGACACAGCTCCGAGCCAATCGAGCCACCTGCGCCGGTGACCAGTACGGTCTGGCCCGACAGCAAATCAGACAGGCCCTTGATGTCGAGTTGCACCGGCGTGCGACCCAGCAAGTCTTCCAGCTCCACCTTGCGCGGCCCTGTGCCGTCGGATTTAAGCCATTCGTCCGGACGCGGCATGGTCAGCAAAGTCACACCCACATCAGCGGCTTGCAGCAGGATGTCGCGCCGGTCTTGTGAACCTGCCGGGCTGGCAACCAGCACGGTTTGCGCACCGGTCGATTCGCAGACTTGCGCCAGGTGTTTCAACGAGCCCAGCACCGTGATGTTTTGCAGGCTGCGCCCGCGCTCGACTGACGATGGCGAGAGAATGCCTACCGGCATCCATTGCGATGAACCCTTGAGCGCACGTAGGGCATCGGAGGCGTCTTCCAGCACGCCTGCAATCACTAGCGGACGACCCTGCACGCCCCCGCGCGTGCGCTCAGACAGCGTGCGCCAACTCGCTCGCACCGCGCCCAGCAGCAGCAAGGCAATCAACGGGTACAGCAGCAGCACGGATCGCGGAAACGCGGGCATGCGCTGCACCAGCACCGCCGCGGCGGTCATCGCCCCTGCCAGCGCCACGCCCCACACCAGTTGCCGCAAATCCGACAGGCCGATATAACGCCACACTTGTCGGTAAACGCTGGCCCCAGCCAGGCCCGCCAGACTGGCCGCCAGCATCCACGGCGAGCTCATCAGAGCCAGCCGCACGTACTCGTCGGCAATATCCAGGTTAAAACGCAGCCAGAAAGCCAACCACCAGGCCAGCAGCAACAGCGCTGCGTCAATCAGCAGTTGCAAGGGGTTCAGGAAGCGACGCAAAGCCACAGGCTGGTCAGGCTACTTAAAAGCTGTGGTCGCCGCCGACATTGCCCTGCGCGCTGACGGTGATGCCCACCACGTCCAGCCAGGACTGAGCCGACTCGACGACGTACCAAACAATTGAATCGGCGGCGGTGTAGTTGACTTGCGCCAGCAGGGCTTCCGCATGAAACGTCTGTGCTGTGCAGTCCTTCAAGGCAAACGGCTGTTTGACGACCAGGCCGGCCTGGTCGTAAATCGAAACCGTGCCGGTGGCGGTGTCGGCATCGGTTTTGCCGTTACGCAGGGCACACACCATGATGTCATTGCGAGCCCCCGGCAACAGGGCCATGGCCCCCCACTTCCATGAGCGCGGTCCAATGCCCCATGAGCGCGCCACATAGGCCGACGCACTGATGTTGGTGCCCAGGCGCTGGCCCTGGCGGAAATTCAACCCGTAAGTGATGCGGTTGGGCAGTTGCGGCGCGTCTTGCGGGTCAAACCGCAGCACGTACAGGCTGGCATGGGTGGGCAGGCCATGCTGCGTCAGCAATTCTCGGATCACCAGACGCACCATGCCATCTTCGGGTGTTTGGTAGCTGCCCAAGTCCTGTGAGAACAGGGCAAGTCCCTCACCGTCATAGCCCAGCAAGCTCAGCCGCATCGTGGCGCGTGAATAGATCGGGTAGAGCACCAGATCCACATCCAGCTGGGGTGGCAACACAAAGGGAATGAAGGCCGGGCAGGTGCCGGGAGCTAGCTGCTCGGTGCTGAAGTAGTCAGCCTGTTCGGTTGCATCAAAAAAGCTGTGCGTGATGCTCAGCCAGTCACCGCTGGGCACCGCGTGGCCCACACCCAGACGCAGGTGCACGTCTTGCAAGGGCAGGTTGAGCTTGCACATGCCTGCGCGTGAACCCAGAAAATCGGCCAAACCTGCGAGTTCACGGACCTGCCAGTTGTGGGTGGCGTAGGCGGGCAGCGGGGGCAGGGCAACGGCTTCGCTGTGGGTATCGCCGTTGGCACGCACTGCCACCAGGTCAGCCATACCACCGGTAAATGCGGTGGGGCCGTTGACCAGGTACACAAACGGATGCTGGTCGGCAAAGACGTCAAACCCGGTTTGCCAGGCGTTCAGCGGTGCGCCGCGCGCCTTGTCTTCGGCGTGGTTGTACACCCGCTGATTGGTGTGCACATAGCTGATGCCGCCGGGTGTTTGATAAAAAACCGTGATGCCGGGGAATTGAAATTTCAGGTCCTCCGCGGAGAAAAACTCCAGCTCCAGGCTGCCGGTGAAATCAGCATCGCTGTGGCCTGCGCTGGCCAGCAGTTGCCGCAGGTCATAGTGGCCGGTCATGGCTGTCAGGCGGCTGTGCTGGCGCAGCTTTTTCACGCCTTGCGCATCGCGCACCGTGACCAAAACGCCGATGCCTTCCAGCTGATTTTTTTCGCGCCAGTAATTCAAAAATCCGACACGGGTATTGATGCGCGGGCTGCAGACGGCATAAAACAACGCTGAGGCCCGAAACACCGGCATGTAAGACAGATCGGTGTAAGAGCCACGCTGGCTGATGGTCAGCGCCTTGACCACTTGCTCATAAGACCCTTGCCCGTCAGCTTGAGCACCCGGCGTGGCCGCAGCTTGCATCAGAAGCTTTCCTTGACCATGTAGGCCGAGGGCGTGTTGGCCCAGGGCAGGTTGCGCAGGCGAACATTTTTGCCTTTGAAATACTCGTCAACTGCGTTGGATTCGCCATAGGTGCGCAGCGCGTATTCATCAAACACCACCAGACCGCCGGTACACACCAGGGGATACAGGTTTTGCAAAATGGCCAGCGCTCCTTCGTAGTTGTCCACGTCGATGTACAGCAACGAAATACGGGCACCCAGGTTTTCCTGCACGTACGTTTTGGTGGTTTCCACGACATTGCCGGCTACTAGGTCCAGCTTGTCAAAACCCCAGGCTGTGCAGTTCTTTTTCAGTACGTCTTGCGGTGTCCAGCGGGTCTCATGTTCGTCCAGGCAGTCTTTGTCTTGCTGGAACTGGAATTCCATCGTGCGATCGGCTTCAAAAAAGTCAAAACCCACGACGCGGGTTTCGTTGTGGGGGCGAAACAAACGCATCAGCTTGACCCAGGTGTAGATGCCGGAGCCCTTGAACACACCGCATTCCACGATGTCGCCCGGCACGTCCATCACCATCTTGAACAGCTCGTAGCGGGCCAGCATTTTCTGCATGCGGTCGGGGCCGGTTTGTGCCAGGAAATCGTCGTAAAGGCTCAGGTTGGTGCTCATGGGGGAAGGGTCTGTTGATGGGTGGGGGATTGTAAGTTTAGGTAGCGACGGAATCGGTGCCGGGTTTGAGCAGATCCCAGCTCACTGGCGTTCCGGCCGCCACATCTTTGGTAAGGCAGTGGCCCAGCACCACCGCCAGGTGTTCGGGTGCCAGGCCATAGCCGGGGCGCACGCAGCGCACGTTGGCCCCGGTCAGGGTTTGACCCGCCTTCAGGTCTTGCGAGACGTAGAGCGAGCGGCGGAAGGCCAATGACGGCTTTTCCGCTTCGGTGGGCCCGTAAGACACGGTGCCCAGCGACTGCCAGGCCCGTTCGGTTTCCAGACGCAACGTGGCAAATTCCTGCGGCTCCATGGAAAACGAGGAATCCACACCCCCATCGGCACGCGCCAAGGTGAAGTGTTTTTCAATTAATACAGCCCCTAGCGCCGTGGCCGCCACCGACACGCCGCAGCCCATGGTGTGGTCCGACAGGCCCACCTCGCAGCCAAACAACTGGCGCATGTGGGGAATGGTCAGCACGTTGGTGTTGTCGGCTGTGGCCGGGTAGGTGCTGGTGCATTTGAGCAAGACCAGGTCGTCGCAACCCGCAGCCCGCGCTGCGCGAACCGCCTGGTCAATTTCAGCAGCGGTAGCCATGCCGGTGGACATCAGCATGGGTTTGCCGGTGGCGGCCACTTTGCGGATCAGAGCCAGATCGGTCAGCTCGAACGACGCGATTTTGTACGCTGGCACATCCAGAGTTTCCAGAAAATCAACTGCTGTGCTATCAAAAGGAGAGCTAAAACAGTGCATTTGATGTGCTCGTGCGCGCTCTACGATGGGCAAATGCCATTCCCAGGGCGTGTGCGCCTCCTGGTACAGCTCGTACAGCCGCCGCCCGGACCACAGGCTTTTCGGGTCGGTGATCACAAAGCCCGGCATGTCGACGTCAAGCGTCATGGTGTCTGCCGTGTAGGTTTGCAGCTTGATGGCGTCTGCCCCGCTGTCGGCAGCGGCATCCACCAAGGCCAAAGCGCGATCCAACGACTGGTTGTGGTTGCCGGACATCTCTGCAATCAAGTACGGGCGCTGGGATGAGCCGATAGTTCTGGAACCGATCTTCATAGGTGTACCAAGGATTGTTGAAAACAATGGACGTCATGACCCAGATGCTCCATGCGGGTTTCGCTGAACGAGAGGGCAGCAAAGGTTTTAAGCGAAGCCGGATTGTCAGGTTTGACGAGGGCTTTGACACAACCGGTGTTGCCGGTGTGGCGGGCCAACATCTGCACGCCCTGCTCAACCAGCACATGGGCCAACCCTAACCTGCGAAACGCGGCATCCAGCGAGTAACTCAGCCACCACGAGTCGGCGTCCGAATTGGTATCACGCTCGAACCTGATCGTGCCCACCGCGACGCCATTGCCTGCCTGCGCTACCAACAACACGCAGGTGTCGGGTTGCGCCAGCCGTGCGCGCAGCCACGCCGCATGCGTTGGCGCCGCAATTGGCTCCGGGTTGAAGGCATTGCGCCGTGTCTGGCTGTCGTTCGACCAGTCGAGCAGCAGTTGTTCGTCGTCCAGCGTGGCCGTGCGCAAACTTAAATCAGGCGATACCGACAACGCCATCACAGCGGCCACCCGCGCGCTGCCTAGTCCGTCCACGAGGCGGCTCGCTTGTTGGCTCAAGTGCTGTCGCCGCTCCGGCTGCGCAATTAAATCGGCAATCGCTTGCCCCAGTACTTTTGGCGATACATCAGTCCCTCGCGTCTCCACCAGTTGCACCGCGCTGAGGGCCGCCAGCTGTGGCAACACGGCCTGCTGATTAGCCGCAATCGCCCAGGCCACCGTGGGCGCGCCCAGGCAGCAGCGCTCCCACGCGGCACCACCGCCTGCGCCGATCTGCAAGTCATGCGCTGCAAAAAAATTACTGAGATCCGGCAGGTCGCACACCACCTGGGTGCGCGGCCACTGAGTGGCCAGCGCGGCGCGCTGCGCGTGGTGCGGGCTTTGCGTGGACGACACCAGCACCACCTCGCCGGTAAACCGGGCCACTTCCCGGCAAGCCAGCAAGGCTTGCGAACTGAGGTCGTCGGGGTCAGTGCCGCCCATGAAGATGCCGATGCTGCGCACGGTTTCGGAAAATTGATAACGCGTTGCTGTGGCGTAACGCGCAGACAGCAGCGCATAGCGCGGGCCAGCCAGCAGGCGCGTTTCAGGGACTATCCGCAGCCCGTACTTGGCGCGGTGATCGACGTGCAGGTTTTGATCGAATAACAAATCTGCGTCTAGCGGCCGGTCCGCCAGGTCGTCAATCACCATCACGCGGCAGCCCAGGGCTTTGCGCACGCGCTGGTGCCAGCGGGCGTCCCAGGCGTAGTGATCGACAACCAACCAATCGGGCGGGTTGTCGCGCAGTGCCGCAATGGTTTGGTCTGCATCGTGCGCCCAGGGCACCAGCCCCCAGCCGGCATGGGCCGTGGGCTGCTCGTCAGGTGACGTTGGCGCGGGTTGGGTTGGGGCAAGCCAGGAGCAGGGCTGATGGCCGGGCATCACCTGCGCGCTGACGCCGTCGTGCTCGCGGCAAATGAACTGCGTGTGTGCACCGACTGCGTTCAGGGCTTGTGCCAGGGACAGGCAGCGACGCACATGGCCGGTCCCCATCGTCTGTGAGGCATCCACGCGAAAGGCAACACGCATAAAACGCTAGCGCCCGGCCAAGGCCACATCAAAGTTGGCTCGCACCGGCACGCCCGAAGCTGCCAGGTACAGCTTGGCCTGAGCGGGGGTTTGCTCGGTGAAATGAAACATGCTGGCCGCCGCCACGGCCGCTGCGCCGGCTTCCTGCACGGCCTGGCGCAGGTGCTCGTAAGTGCCGGCACCGCCGCTGGCGATCACCGGCACGTTCACCGCTTGAGCAACTGCTGCCACCAGCGCCAGGTCGTAGCCGCTCAGCGTGCCGTCGCGGTCGATGGAGGTGATGAGAATTTCGCCAGCACCCAGGTCTTGCAGTTCCCTGGCCCAGGCCACCGGCTCCCTGCCCGTGTCGTGCGAGCCGCTGCGGCTAAAGCAGCGCAAGCTGCCGTCGACCATGCGCCGCGCGTCGATGCTGGCCACCACGCATTGCGCACCAAAGCGCTGGGCGGCCTCGTGAATCAAGCCGGGTACTTCGTAGGCCGCAGTGTTGATGGATACCTTGTCGGCCCCCGCACGCAGCAGCTGCGCAATCTGCTCGACCCTAGTAATGCCGCCGCCCACAGTGAAGGGCACAAAGCACTCGTCGGCGAAGTCGTTCACCGATTCCACATCCGGACCTTCGCCACTCTGATGCGCTTCAATGTCCACCAGCATCAACTCGTCGACATCGCGCTGGTTGTAGACCTTGACGGCTGGCAGCACTGGCCCCACCCGCCGCCAGCTGTCAAAACCTGCGCCTTTGACCAGGCCCACGCCTTTCCATAGCAGAGTGGGGATGATGCGAACCTTCAACATGTCGCGCGTCCAGGCGAAATATCCAGAAAGTTCTGCAGCATCTTCAAACCCGCCTTCGAGCTCTTCTCCGGGTGAAACTGCACGCCCATCACGCGACCGCGCCCAACCACCACCGGCAAAGGTACGCCGTAATCCACCGTCGCCCACACGTCGTCTGCAAGCGTCGGGTTCATCGCGAAGCTGTGCACAAAATACATATCGGTGCCAGTGGCGATGCCCTTGAGCAAATGGTCTTGCCCGCCCCGCACGCTCAATTCGTTCCAGCCCACATGGGGAATGCGCAGCGTGCAACCGAGCTCGTCCAGGCGCTGCACCCGCCCGGGCACCAGGCCCAGCCCGGCATGCACACCCCATTCCGTGCCCTCGTCGGCCAGTAACTGCATGCCCACGCACACCCCCAGCATGGCTTTGTGGTGCTCGCGCACCTGAGATTGAATCGCAGGAATCCAGCCACCTTCGCGCAGGTTGCGCGCGCAATCGGCAAAGCTGCCCACACCGGGCAGCACGATATGGCTGGCGGCCTGCAAGTCCGACGGGTTGGCGGTGACCAGCGGGTCGGCCCCCAACCGCCGGAAGGCGCGGCAGACCGAGCCCAGGTTGGCCGCGCCGTAGTCAATGACTGCAAGCGTCATATGTCCAGTTTGGTGAGGTTGCCTTGCGCGTCTTTAACCAGCTTGCCTGCGCTGTCACGCGCAAATATTTTCTTGTTGGTGAATTGATCGCACACGCGAACGAATTCATCGACCGACATGTTCAAAGGCTCCAGAATATCTTTCAGTGGCTTGCCCAGATAAACCCACGGAAATTTTCCATCCAGGCGTCGCACGGCATCCAGCCCGTCCTGACGGCTCAGACGGCCCCGGCGGATGTGCAGGCAAGCCAAATCTGTGGTGCGGCCAAAACCAAATTTCAGAAATTTGAAATAGTCGTGAATACCGGTCTGATGGTTGTCCAGATTCTCGTAATTCACCATCGAGCCTTCCACCACCTTGTCGTAGCTGATGAAGCCGTTGGCTTGTGCGATCAAGGTATTCGACAGGCCGTCCCACGGCAGGTAATGGCCGAGAAACAGGCCGGTGACTCCCACGCGGGCCAGCTCTTCGTCAGTTGGGTAAGTGTAGGTAATCAAATGCTTGGCTTCAATACCCTCCATGCCAATCAGATCAGAAACCCGCATGCCCAGTAGTCCGCCAAATTCTTCTAACCAGCGGCGGTTCAGCACGTTATTGTCCGAAGCTGATGCGGGGCCGCCATATTCATTTTGGGAGTTCTCACCCCACACAATGAGCGGTACGTTGTATTGCACGGCGGCGCGAACCGGTATCGTAAAAATACCCACATGTTCAGGCCATGAAATATCACCTACCTGCGTCAGGCCAATTCGGTTGAGCTTGGCGCGCACCAGTGGGTTGGGTGAAAACTGCACATGATCGACACCCAGCGATTGCAGGTTTTCGATATTGCGTCGCCCCAACACGGATTCGTCGCAGGTGGTGGACGTCACGCACAAAGGGTTCAAGCCCAGTTGCAGCATGCGCACCACTTGATAAGTGCTGTCTTTGCCGCCGCTGACCGGCACGATGCAGTCCCAATTGCTGCCATCGCGCCTACGGTAGCGCTCCACCACTGTCACCAGTTCTTTTTCGCGCGCGGCCCAGTCGACCTCTTTGCGTCGCTCGTAACTGCGGCAGGCGTTGCATACACCTTCGCCATCCAGCATCAGGTCTGGCTTGGTGTCGGGCATGACACAGCGGGAGCAATACTTCAACATATTCTCAACCCCGCTTTTCCATCAAAAACCAGGTGATGTCGTCCTGCGGGAAATTCGGGTCGCGGCGGTAGGCGAAACCATAGTCCACCAGGCTCAGATCGGAATAGGTGTCCAGCAACTCACCGGCAAAGTCGCGTTTGAACAGCCGATCGCTGTGGCCGCGATAGGGTATGGCCACCGGGGCCGGGTTGTAATACTCGGCCACCATCAGATATTTGCCCGTGCTTTTGTACAGGCGGTCATAGACGGTGGGCAACTCTTCGGGGTTGATGTGAATCAGCACGCCCTTGATCAACACCAGATCGAAGGTTTTTTCGGGCGGGTAGGCCAGGATGGAGCCTTCAAACACATTTTGCGGCGAAATCAATTCACCGAGTTGTTTGGCAGCATTGGCGTTGATTTCCACGCCGAACTGCTCTTGTGCAGGGTGCAGCAGTTTGAGTGCGCGCAAATTCATGCCGATATTGGCGCCAAATTCCATGCATGACTGAAGACCACGTGCCGCGCGCAGAGACTTAACGAAAAAATCAAGATTGGCCGCCAGCAGCTTGTCGCCCTTGTTGCGGTCGATGTAAGCGGTGCCAAATTCGCCAGCCCAAAAGGATTCTTGCTCTGTTTTGAATGTCATTGAATGGTTCCTGGGTCAATGGGTTGTCGGTTGCGGAATTTTTTGAGCTATATGCTGGTTGATTGCAAGCCAGGCGGGGTTGTCTTCCAGCAATTGCAGCACCTGCTGCATATCAAACTGCGGATTCTGCGGGTACAGAGCGGCAAAAATTCGCGAGACCAATTCAAAGTCTTCTGGCGTATCCACCGTCCAGCGGTGGTGACTCAAATCCTCGCCATGCGTCATCGCTTTCAGGCGAAATTGCTTCGCCCGCCAATAAATGTAAGGCGTGACATGTTCCCGCTCAGCGTCCTGCTCAGCATCGCGGTGGGCCTGGTCCAGGGCCTCGCGGGAGAACACCTCCACCGCCAAACCGTACGGAAAGCGTGGGTCCAGCATGTTGGAGACGTAATCCAGTTGTCCGCGTGCCGCGTGAAAAATGCCGACCGCCTGGTCAATCAGGTCTGGCTCCATCAACGGGCAGTCGGACGTCACGCGCACGATCGTGTTGGCACCAAAGGCCTGCGCAGCACCCGCGTAGCGCGACAGCACGTCGTACTCCGAACCGCGAAAACAGGGCACGGCTTCGCGCTCGCACAGCGCCACGAGGGGCTCGTCGGTTAAGTTTGTGGTGGTGGCGATCACGATGCCATCCAGCGAGGTCGCCCGGCGCATCCGCTCCAGTTGCAAGGCCAGCATTGGCCTGCCCAGAATGGGCATAAGCACCTTGCCCGGTAGCCGGGTGGAGGTCATACGCGCCTGCACGATGGCCAGGGTTTTCATACGGCGATGGCTTGTCTCAAAGCATGCGCCACTTCCTGTTGCTGCTCAGGCCGCAATGTGGGGTACAGCGGTATCGATAGCGCACCCGCGTAATACGTCTCCGCATTGGGGCAGTAACCAGGACCGAAGCCGCCCAGACGGCGCTGGTAGGGTTGAAGGTGAATGGGGATGTAGTGCACGTTCACACCAATGCCCAGCTCGCGCAACCGCGCAAAGATGCGCGCCCGGTCGGCTTGCACTTGCACGGCATACAAGTGCCAGGAACTGCGGTAGCCCTGCGGCACCTCGGGCAGCACCAGTCCCAGGCCAGCCAGCAGGGCAGGGTAGTTGGCTGCCAAGGCTTCACGTTGTGCATGAAAGGGCTCCAGGCGCTCCATTTGTGCGCTGCCCAGGGCGGCTTGTATATCGGTCAGCCTGTAGTTAAAACCCAGATCTTGCTGCTCGTAGACCCAGGGGCCTTCGGGCGGTGTTTCCATCAGCGTAGCGTTGCGGGTAATGCCGTGGCTGCGCAGCAGTTCTACCCGTAATGCCAGCTTCGCGTCATTCGTGACCACCATGCCGCCTTCGCCGGTGGTGATGATCTTGACCGGGTGAAAACTGAACACCGACATATCGGCCCACTGGCTGCCCACCGGCTGGCCTTGATAGGACGCACCCACCGCATGCGAGGCGTCGGCCAACAGCGCAAATCCGTATTCGTCGGCCAGGGCGCGCAGGGCCGCCATGTCGCAGCTCAGGCCCGCAAAGTGAACCGGAATCACCACCTTGGGCAACTTGTTCAGGCGTTTGGCCCGGCCCAGCTTTTCCGACAGGGCAGCCACCGACATATTGCGGGTGATCAGATCCACATCTACAAAATCAACCTGCGCGCCGCAATACAGCGCGCAGTTAGCCGACGCCACAAAGCTGATCGGGCTGGTCCACACCCAGTCACCGGGGCCCACGCCCAGCGCCATGCAGGCCAGGTGCAAACCGGCCGTGGCGTTAGACACGGCGCAGGCATGTGCCACCTGGTGTACCTGTGCAAACGCTTGCTCAAATTGCGGCACCGCAGGCCCCTGTGTGAGCCAGCCGCTGGTGAGCACCGCCCGCACGGCAGCCAGGTCGGCTTCGTCAATGGTTTGGGTGGCGTAGGGAATCATCTGTCGGCTCAACTAGATATGACCAATCTTTTGCTCATGCGCTTTCACCCACAACGCAAGTTCCGGTGCAGACATCCACTGCGTATTCGTGTCGCTCGCATACACAAAACCTTCGGCTACACGCGTACCGTCCTTGATGCGTTTGAAGTCGTTGTGCCAGCTGTGAATGGCGGGCAGCACCTTGAAGTGCTCGGGGTATTCGTAGGTGTAATGCGAGTCTTCCTCGCTGATCATCTGCTCATGCAGCTTTTCGCCGGGGCGAATACCCACGGTCTCCAACCGGGCGTTGGGGTCAACGGCTTTGGCGATGTCGGGAATGTGCATGGACGGGATTTTTTTCACGTAGATCTCGCCGCCTTCCATGTCTTCAAACGCGTGCCAAACCAGCTCCACGCCCTGTTCCAGGGTGATCATGAAGCGCGTCATGCGCTCGTCGGTAATCGGGAACACGCCCTTGTCGCGAATTGACATGAAAAACGGAATCACCGAGCCGCGCGAGCCCATCACGTTGCCGTAGCGCACCACGGAAAATACAGTGCGCCCGCCACCGGCATACGAGTTGCCCGCCACAAACAGCTTGTCGGATACCAGCTTGGTGCCCCCATACAGGTTGACGGGGCTGCTTGCCTTGTCAGTGGACAGGGCCACCACGCGTTTGACCCCTTTGTCGATGCAGGCGTCGATCAGGTTCATGGCGCCGAGCACATTGGTTTTCACACACTCAAACGGGTTGTATTCGGCGGTCGGCACGATTTTGGTGGCCGCAGCGTGTACCACGTAGTCCACTCCATCCAGCGCGCGGTAGAGGCGCTCGCGGTCGCGCACGTCGCCAATGAAAAACCGCACCCGCTCGTCGCCCGCGAAGCGCTTGGCCATGTCCCACTGCTTCATTTCGTCGCGGGAGTAAATAATGAGCTTGCGCGGGTTGTAGCGCTCAAGGGTCATGGGCACAAACGCATGGCCAAACGAGCCGGTGCCGCCGGTGATGAGGATGGTGGAGTTGCTCAGCATGTTGTTATATGGGTGTGTCACTTGTCGGAAAACGCATTATCCGGTTGTAGCGCCGCCCTCACCACCTGGGCCACGCGCCGTGCCGCCTGTCCGTCGGAGCTGAAAGCCGGGCTGCCGCGTCGGTGGGCCAGCACGGCGTCCAGGGTGGCGGGCAAGTCGTGATGGGTGCGGCTCGGGTGGGACACGCCCAGCTGCGCCAGACTGAACCAGTGGTGGACGGAGGGTGAATTTTCGATCGACACCACCGGTTTGCCTGCCACCGCCGCCTCCAGGCCCACGGTGGAATTGGTGTTCACCACCACGCTGCTGGCCAGCAGCAACGGGTGAATGGGCTCGTGGGGCGGCTCGCTGAAATGCACGTTCGGCTCGTCGGGCAGGCGGGGGTACTGGAACCAGTCACCGGGGTGGTAGCGCTGGACGAGTGTGGTGTTGGGTCGCTGGGCCACGTAGCGGCGCAGGATGCCTTCAATCTCGATCGGAAAACTGCGCCCTGCGGGAATGTCGGTGCCTGGGTGGGCCACGGATTCCCAGGCTCCGGCGTTGAAGATCACGTCTTTACCCAGCCAGCCTTTGCGGGCCAGAAAGGTTTGTGCCAGTTCCTGGTTGTGCGGCGCGAACATACCGTCAAAACCAGGGTTGCCCGTGACCACCACGCCGTCCGGTGCAAAACCGCGCTTGACCAGGCGCTCGCGCACCGATTCAGCAATCACGCAGGTCCAGGCGGGCTTGATGTCGCGCATCACATAGGTGTCGGAATCCAGCCCGAACAGATCGACCATGCCCACGCTGGGAATGCCGCGCTCCACCGCCACGGCCAGGGCGGCTTCTTCGCTGCGCGGGGAGTTGGTGGCGACCACCACGTCGGGTTGAATGGCGTCCATCAACTGGCGCATGAAGTGCAGTGGCAGGAAACCGTAGCGGCCCTTTGCCGCGTAGAGCGTGGCTGCACCGTCCAAGCCGTGCTGGGCGATCAAATCCAGGTAGTTGATGCCCAGGTAGGCCAGCGACTCTTCCCGCGACACGTCGGGGCTGTTGTTGCTGCCCAGGAGTTTTTCGCCCCAGCGCAGGGCTTCCTGCTTATCCACCAAGTGCAACCAGTCTTTGTAGCCGAGCGGCTGTTCGCCGGCTTTTTGTGCACAAGCGTAGCCGGTGGTCAGGGCTAGCAGCACGCACTCGATTTCCGGCGCGAGCAGGCGCAGTTGCTGGACAACTGGCAGCACCATGGCGACGTGGCCGCCGCCGTAGGCGATGAACAGGGCTTTGCGGCTCATGCGCGGACCAAGCCGGCGCTGTGACCGTCGGCCCACACTGCCAACGCCGCCAGCGCACGCAGCTCCCGCGTGTAGTTCGCGGAGCCGTTTTTGTGCTGTTCAAGCATCAAATCGACTGTTCGCCCTTGAAAGTATTGCTCAAGCAGCTCACTTTTTTGTAGCGTCTGTTTCAGCCAGTCATGGCTTTCGTTTTTGAACCACTCGCCAATCGGTACGGTGAACATCTGCTTTTTGCGGTTTGCCAGCGCTTCTCCGATCAGCGGGGTGACGGCTTTTTTGTACCAGTGTTTTTTGTCACCCACGCCGTCGGGCGTCGTACCTGATGCCGGGCTTAACTTGGTGACTCCGCGCGAGCGGAAGGCCAGCTCCATCATGCGCACGTCCAGAAACGGCGTACGCGCCTCAATGCTGACTGCCATGCCCATGCGGTCGGGCTTGACCAGGTTGTTGCCAGACAGCAGCAGCTGCATGTCCAGATACAGCGCCTGGTTCACGCGGTCGTAGTGCTGGGCTTCGTCAAACCAGGGTTTAGCGGCCTGGGTGAAGCTGTCGTGGCCTTCAAGTCGTTTGGAAATTTCGGGCCGATACAGCGCGGCCTTGGCCTGCGGCGAAAACAGAGAAATCGACTCGAAATAGCGGCGCTGGAAGCTGGCGTCGTCCAGCTGCCCAACACCCGGTTGCGCGAAAAACTGCGCATATTTGTCGTAGCCGGCAAACAGCTCGTCGGCCCCGTCGCCGGTCAGCACCACTTTCACGTGTTTGGCCGCCAGTTCGCTCACACGCAAGGTCGGCATGAACGACGCGTCGCCATGTGGCTGGTCCAGATGGTGCAGCACCTGGGGCCAGCGGGCCAGCATGTTCAGCTCGGCCACTTCCATGGTGTGGTCGCAGCCAAAGCGCTGGGCGGCTTGCAGCGCATAAGCCGATTCGTCGTAGCGCGGGTCGGCAAAGCCGATGCAAAAGGTTTTGACTGGGGCGCTCACGTGCCGCGCCATCAGGCCCACGATGGTGCTGCTGTCCACCCCGCCCGAGAGGAACGCACCCCAGGGCACGTCGGCGCGCAGACGGATGCGGGTGGCATCGTTCAAGGTGTGCATGAATTCCCGCTGCCAGCCTTCGTAGTCGAAGTCTTGCTCGCGCTGGTCGGCCAGGCTCCACCAGCGCTGGGTTTGCACGTGCGCGCCGCGCGTGAACTGCATCCAGGTGCCGGGCATGACGTGCTGTACGCCCTGCCAGATGGTCCACGGCGCGGGGATGTAGTTGAACGTGAGGTAGTGGTCAATCGCTACCAAATTAATAGCTGTTTGAGCAGTATCCACAAGGGCTAATGGCAGAAAAGCCTTGATCTCTGAGCCAAACAGCATGCGCTGGCCGTTGTCACAGTAGTACAGCGGTTTGACGCCAATGCGGTCACGCGCCAGGTACAGCGCGTCTTGCCGTGCGTCGTCAATCGCAATGGCAAACATACCGTTCAAGCGGCTTAGAAAAGCGATGCCCTCCCGCTCGTACAGCCGCAAGATGACCTCGGTATCACTGGCCGTGCGCAGCAACACGCCTTGCGCGCGTAGCTCCTGCGCCAGCTCGATGTAGTTGAAAATTTCGCCGTTTTGCACCACGGCAATCTGCCCGTCGTCGCTGAACATGGGCTGGTGGCCGCCGCCAATGTCGATGATGGACAGACGCCGGTTGCCAATGGCCACGCCGCGCTGGGGCACGTGGTGAATGCCCTCATCGTCCGGGCCACGATGTTGCAGACGCAAGGCCATGCCGCGCAAGGCGTCGTCGCTCAATGTGCGCTTGTGTCGGTCCCAATAGCCAAAAATGCCGCACATAAATCAGTCAGCCCGTCATTCCCGCGCAGGCGGGAATCCACCTATGCATCTGCAAAAAGCCACTCGAAGCGCAAACCTCGCAGCTGGATTCCCGCCTCCGCGGGAATGACGGGCAATAGTCAAGTTCATTCAATTACTCCCCCTACCACTCAAACGTTTGACCGTCATCAGCATGATTTTCAAATCCAGCCACACGCCAGTCTCCCGCGTGTAGCGCAAGTCAGCCGCCACCCGCTGCTGCTGCGTGCAGTCCGAGCGATACAGCGCCTGCGCCAGGCCCGTGATGCCAGGACGCACGCTGCAGCGCTGGGCCCACTGGGCCTCGGTGTAGTCGGCGCGCTGCACCGGCACGTCGGGTCGGGGGCCGACCAGGCTCATGTCGCCTTTGAGCACATTGATGATCTGCGGCAACTCGTCGATGCTGGTTTTGCGGATGAAGCGACCCACGCGGGTGATGCGTGGGTCGTTGCTGGCCGTGTGGTACGGGCCGATAGAGGCAGCGTTTTGCACCATGCTGCGAAATTTATACATGCCAAATTCGTGGCCGTGCAAACCGACGCGTGTTTGCTTGAACAGCACCGGCCAGCCACTTTCCAGCGCAATCGCCATCGCAGCCAACAACAGCAGCGGCGACAGCAAAGCCAGGGCCAGCGCGGAAAAAACAAGATCCATCACGCGTTTAACCAAGCCGCTCACCTCAAGGCGCCAGGGCCCGACAGCGGCGCTTGCACGGTTTGCGCAATGCGGCCGATGGTGGCGGTGGTGCGCAGGTGGTCGTTTTCAATGTCCTGGGCGCTGCGCTGGGCCAATTCACGCTCGGCGTTGCGCAGCGCGGTCACGGCGGCCTCGAAGCTGGCGTCATCGTGGCTGCGGTGAAACGTGCGCGACAAAATGACCGATTGCGACCCCAGGCGCAGGTGCTCGCCCAGCACATCCCGGCCTGTTAGCAAGCCCTCATCCATGCGTGCAATGCCGCCAAAACCAAAGCGCAGGCCGCGCGCGTGGGCCGCTTGCGCCACCGCCTCCACATGGCCATCGGCCAGCGGCTCAAACATGAAATTGCAGCCCAGGCTACGGTGCAAATCGTTCAGGCCCACAAATACCTCGACCAGCCCCGGCGTGTCCAGCCATTCGTTCATGGTTTCAAAAGCCCCGCGCGTCTCCAGCAAGGCCACCACCCGGCAGCGGCCCGCTACCAGGCTGCAAAAGCCGCGCAACTCGTGTGCATGGGAAAACATGGGCAGCATGAGCAAGTCAGGCTGCTGTGCCAACACAGCCTCAAGTTCTGCTGCACTGCCAGGGTTCAGTGGGTTCACACGCACCATCAACGGTGCTTGGCGCAACACAGCCTTGATGCGCCCCACATCGCCGATCTGGTGGGAGGTGATGAAGCTGGTGCCGCCGGGCTGGCGCTCTTGCTTACCCAGCAATTCCAGGTCTACAAACAAGCGCATGCCGTCGAGGGCATCGCAGCGCCGGGCGAGCGCGGGGTCGTTGGTGATCTGGAAGAGTTCGAGCATGCGGGACGGGTGTTAGCGGCCAGAATTATCGCCTCAGCGCCAGCCGCAGATCGGCGCTCAACCCATATGAAACCACTATCAAAATGGTAGCTGCCCCAGCGCACTGGATCAGCACAAAAGGCCAATTGATTGCATAAACAGGCAAAAAGCCGCCCGCCCGCAGCGCAGTAACCCCCAGCAACAACAACAGCGGCACTGCCATCGCGCGTAGCGGCAACCAGCCACGCAGTGTCGCCAGCCGCCGGTGCGTGGCCGCCAGCACGCAGGCCACCGCCACGGCGGCATACAGCGCGTTGAGTAGCCACATCAGCGCCAGCCCGTCCAGCGTCACGGTGGCGCCGAGCGCCACCAGCACACCGAGCGCCAGCGCAAACGCCGCCACCGCCGCCCGCATGCGGCTTTGCGCCGCCAGCACCGTGAGCGCCACTGCCAGCAGCGCCTGCGGCAACAGCCCCCAGGCTCCAGCCGCGCCCCACTCGGCAATTTGCGCCAGCGCCGTGGCAGGCATGCGGCCCCAGCCAAACAGCAATTGCGCAATGGCCGGAGCACCCAGTAGCAGCGCGGCGGCTGCGGCGCAGGCCAGCGTCCAGGCCAGCACGAAAGCTTGGGTCACGGGTTGCGTGTCTGTTTTGGCGGTGTTGGCAGCAAAAGCCCGCGCAATCCCCGGAAACGCCAAGCCGGCAACCAATTGAATCGCCAGCACCAGCGGCAATTCCACCAGCTTCCACGCGTAGTTAAAGATCGCTAGCGCCCCCTCGCCCTGCTGCGAGGCCAGCGAACGCGCCACAAACGGCAGCGCCAGCGGCAAGCCAGCCGACAGCGCGGCCCAAAGCCACAGGGAGGCGGCGGGTAAGGGCAGGGCGGTTTGCTGCGAGGGCTGCGCGGTGCCGTACTTCAGCCGCCTTTGGCGGTGCATCAACCACACCAGTCGCAACGCCATCGCCAGCAGCAGTCCTATGCCTAATACGGCTACAGCCCTTGTGGAATCTGCTCGAGCAGCTACCAATAGCAGAGCAACAATCAACACCCCGTTGACCACCAGATTGGCCGCATACAGCCCCACAAAGTCCTGCTCGTGCTGCAGCCGCGTAGCCCACAGCGCCGCCAGCAGCGCGGCGGGTAAAGCCAGCGCGCTGAACAGCAAAGCCTGCGTGGCGACGGTCTGCAAACCAGTGGGCAAACCAGGTGCCAACGCCTGCAAGCTGGCCGTGGGCCACAGCCACACCGCCAAGGCCAGCAAGGTACTCAGCACCACGCCGCCCGCCAGCAGAAACCGCGCCACCTGCCGCTGCATCTGCTGCACCGCCGCAGGTCCAGCCTGCGCCGCCCAGGCGGGCAGCAACACATAACTCAAAGCCCCGCTGGCCAGCAAGCCCGCCAGCCAGTCGGGCAGGGTCAACATCAGCACCGCCACGTCAGCCAGACCCGAAGCCCCCAGCGCCGCTGCCTGGGCTGATTCGCGGGCCAGACCCAGCAAGCGGCTGGCCACGAGCAAGGCCAGGGAAAGGGATGCAGCTTTCAAAAACATAGCGGGAATTATCGAGGGGGTGCTGCCGGTGACGTGATGGCAGTGCAAATAGATCAGACGGCAGTTTCTTGGCATTGACCGCCACCAGAATCTACATGGGACTGGCGTACGTCTGATTTATCAAAGAAGTCGCCCCACATTTCGGGTGCGAACCGTTGCAGATAAATTATGCTGATCGGTTAATTTGACACCACCACATGCCACAACCTGACTTCTCCTTCTGGCTTGGACTTGCGTTAGCCATTCCTCTTTCGATAGTTGGCAATTTGTTGACGCCTTTTGCAGAAAACCAACTGGCAAAGCGAAGTAAAACCCGAACTAACGAGAGATTAAAAGCAATTCGCAATGAGCTATTGGAATTGGAGCCCCTTGCTGGAAATCCTCAGCTACTACTCGTCGAAATGCTGCGATCCGTACTATGGATCACGTTCTTATGTTCCTTTTTCGGTACGGCAGCTGTGGTTATGGGGATGCTTGCAGAAATCTCCGACTACAAGCACTTAGCGACAAACTCGTCCAAGCTGTTCGTGATAGTCGGCGCTATTACAGTGCTGAAGGAGGCTTTCGCGGCATTAATCAAGGTTAGAAACGTGAAAGTCTTTGATCTGCATCGCAACGTACTGGAAGGAAGAATCGACCAGCTTGAGCTGAACATCAAGCGATGATCGCGGTGCGCGCAATCTCAGTTATGCGACCTAGATTGCCTGGAGCGGCTTCCAAGACTCTCCATCACCTCCAATGCGGCGGATCCGGCACATACCCCACCGGCGACTCAAGGAAGGGATTGGGTCGCGGTTAATTGGGTTTGCGCCAGTCACGAATCACGCCCATGCTCACCAGGTTGTCAACACAACGTTCTTTATGAGGCCACTTATGTTGAAGCAATATGAAGAACTTGCAGTGCTGGAAAAAGGCGACGATGGCGCCGTTGTCAGCATCCCCGGACAAGGCGGGCCATCCGTTCTGCTAGGTGCCGCTTACCTTGGCCATCTGGAGCGCGTTGTCCGCGCTGCGCAATCTGAATTGCAGGCACCGGCCTTCCAGGTGCATTCGTCGGCGTTGCGGCTGCTATGCGCTGAGGTCACCACCTTGCTGGCGACTCATGCAGAAACCTGCAACAAATATGAGGGTGGCCCTCCCGCCGTCAAGTCACTGGCTCAGGCAGTTGAGGAATTGGAGGAGATGCGGATGCTGATCCTCTATCACTCCTGATTTCGTAGCTGCTTGAGCAATGAATCTCTGGGCTGTCGGCCGATTCTGCTTAAAACTGCTGTGCCTAGCCACGATCCGATTCTGAAGACGCTGTGCACCTATCACCGCAGGAAGAAGCACATCTGTTGCAAGCCATGGCCGAGGCGGATCGCTGAGAAACCATCTCGGCGCAAGGGCTGTTTGCTCGCCTGGATCGTTTGCCAAAGTGCGCCCATCACCTCCATTGCGGTGGATCCGGCACATACCCGTAGCCCACAGGCGACTCCGGGAACGGATTGGGCCGCGAGGGGTAGGGTTTGCGCCACTCGCGGATCACGCCCATGCTCACCAGGTTTTCATGGCTGTCGTAGCGAATGCGAATGACTTCCGTCGGCGCGTTGCTGGCGCGCTCGAAGCTGGTGTTGCTCGCGTAGGACTCTTCGCGCTGTCCGTGCCCCGTGCCCAGCTTGGGCTCTGCGCGCGACCGTGCCAGGCTGTCGGTGCGCCTTTCTCGACTCATGTCTTGAGAGGGCAAAGGCGCAGCTGCTGCAGCGCCTGGCGCACTGCCGCCCGCAGCTTTCTCCGCCCGCTCTTCGAGGCGGTTGCGCCAGTGAGGCTCCGGCCAGGGCGCAGAGTAGGGCTGAGGCACCCTTGCGGCGCGCTCACGAAACAAGGCCACACCAATCACACCCACGTCTTTGGGCCGCCCGGTGCGCTCGGCATATGAGTGCGGTGACTGGGTGAACTCAAAGGCGGCAATTTCGGCATTGCTTTTGCGCCAGCCTGCAATGTCGGCCTGTCGCCAGCCGTCGTACACATAACCGCCTTGACCGACCGACGCTGTCTCACCCGACAGCACATTCACACCGTCGACCGACATGACGGCCAGCAGGCGTTCGCCGGTTTGGTTGCGCATGCGTATGGCGTAGGGAGCGCCTGGCGTACCCGCGACCCAGTATTCGCCGCGGTGCAGATGCACCGGCAGTGTGCGCCCGGTGTGCCGTTCCACCACCTCCACATCGACCAAGCGCCCGACGGCTTGCGCGGGGGTGAGAACTGCCAGGGCGCTGGCGATGAGGGTCAGAGAGAGTATGAGTCGCTTCATTTAAAAACTCCTGTGTTGAAGGTGATGGAGCTTTAAACGATGCAGCGAGCGAAGCAGGGTTAAGGCGATGTGTAACCAGTGTTAAATCGCTGAGATTTCGTGGGAAGCGCAGGATTTACCGGACAAACCCCGTTCAGGCTGGGCTGAGGAGCGCAAAACCCAGTGGATCAGGGCATGTGCTTGTTTGAGCCGCAGGCGAGTTTGCACGTGACCCCACTGGGTTTGAGCACCGCAAGTTGCCCGTAGCGAAGCGAAGGGACCTAGACTGCGGGTCGCCTTTCTTTTGCTTACTTTTCTTTGGCGAAACAAAGAAAAGTAAGTCGCTGTCGGGCGACTCCCGACATCTACGCACGCCACTTCACTGGGCCAGATCAATAGCCCCACCTAAAATCCCCCTGCCTCCCTCACAGATTCCAACTCCCATGTCCGACACCACCCCCACGCCCCCACCCCAAGACGACAACCAACTCATGGTGGAGCGCCAAGGCAAGCTGGCCGCCCTGCGCGCTGCTGCCAAAGAAAACGGCAGCGTTCCGTTCCCAAACGATTTCAAACCCAGCCACCGCGCCGCGGGTCTGCTGGCCGACTACGACGACAAAACGGCTGAAGAACTGGTCGAGTTGAACGTGCAGGCCAGCGTGGCGGGTCGCATGATGCTCAAGCGCGTGATGGGCAAGGCCAGTTTTGCCACGGTGCAGGACGCGTCTATGGGTGCCACCGGCGGGCGCATTCAGGTGTATGTGCAGCGCGAGGCGGTGGGCGAGGCGGTGTATGAAGACTTCAAGCACTGGGACCTGGGCGACATCGTGGCGTTTGAGGGGCGCGTGTTCAAAACCAAGACCGATGAGCTGTCGATTCACGCCACTCGCGTGCGGCTGCTGACCAAGAGCCTGCGCCCGCTGCCTGACAAGTTTCATGGCATGGCTGACCCGGAGCAGAAGGTGCGCCAGCGCTACGTCGATCTGATTACCGACGACGCAGCCCGTGCCCGCTTCACTGCCCGCAGCAAAGCCGTCAGCGGCATTCGCCAGTTCATGGTGAACCACGACTTTCTGGAGGTGGAAACGCCGATGCTGCACCCGATCCCGGGGGGTGCCAACGCGCGCCCGTTTGCCACGCACCACAACGCGTTGGACCAGCAAATGTTCTTGCGCATTGCGCCGGAGCTGTATTTGAAGCGCTTGCTGGTGGGCGGCTTTGAGCGGGTGTTCGAGATCAACCGCAACTTCCGCAACGAAGGCATTAGCGTGCGCCACAACCCCGAGTTCACCATGATGGAGTTCTACGCGGCCTATTGGAATTATCAGGACTTGATGACGTTTACCGAGGCGCTGATTCGCGATGCAGCGCAGCAGGCGGCAGGCACGCTGCACCTGAGCTACGGCGGCAAAGCGGTTGATTTGAGCGTGCCGTTTGAGCGGCTGACCATCCGCGAGGCCATCACGAAGCACACGGAAGCCGGCGATGCCCTGGAGGACGGCTCGGGCCTGCGGGTTGACGATGTGCTGTGGCTAGGCAACGCGCTGCGCAAGCTGGGCCTGACCGAGGCCAAGCACAAGCTGTCTGGGCGCAGCTTGGCGGGCCTGCAGGTGTTGTACTTTGAAGAAACGGTGGAAGACAAGCTGTGGCAGCCCACCTTCATCATGGAGCATCCCACCGAAATCTCGCCGCTGGCCCGCGCCAACGACGCGCGACCCGAGGTCACCGAGCGCTTCGAGCTGTACATCACCGGTCGCGAATTTGGCAATGGCTTCAGTGAGCTGAACGACGCGCAAGACCAGGCGGCGCGTTTTCAGGCGCAGGTCAGCGCCAAAGACAGCGGTGACGATGAAGCCATGTACTACGACCACGACTTCGTGCGCGCCCTGGAGTACGGCATGCCCCCCGCAGGAGGCTGCGGCATCGGCATCGACCGGCTGATGATGCTGCTGACCGACAGCGCCAGCATTCGCGACGTGATTTTGTTTCCGGCGCTGCGGCATCAGTAACAAGCCAAATCCGCCACCAGCCCTTGTATTGATTGCTCAAGCAGCTATCATAAACATAGCAACCTCACGCCGGCCACACCACCCCGTTGTCATTCAAGATCGCGTCCAGCGGCACGTCGTGCGGCTCAGGTTCAAAGTCGTCCACATAGCTGCCGGTGAAGCCCAGGCCTACGGTGAAGGGTTTGGGTTGCAGCGTCGCCAGCATGCGGTCGTAAAAGCCGCCGCCGTAGCCCAGGCGGTAACCACCGGTGGAGTAGCCCACGCAGGGAACAAACAGCAGCGTTGGCACGATGACTTCCGTGTCTTTCGGCTTGGGAATGCCGTAGGCGTCTTCTTCCATCTCGCAGCCCGGGTACCAGGCGTGAAACACCATGGTTTTGTGCAACTTGTTGACCACCGGCAGGCCAATCAGGCGGCGCTGCGGTTGCTCGATCAGCTCGCCATCTTCTTTCCAGCGGTGCAGCGCGGGCAGAGGATCAAACTCGCCTTTGATGGGCCAGTAAGCACCAATGACCGTCTCAGGTCGGTCAAACAGCCAAATCCGCATGACCCGCTGTAACAAATCGGCCCGCTGTAGCCGATCGGGCAGGTTCAAGCGTTGCTCAATCAGCGCGCGACGCAGCATGGCCTTTTGTTCCGATTTACTCTCTGGCTTATCCATAATCACCTTATGAAGTTCACATTTATTCTGACAGGGCTGGCTCTCGTGTTTTCCGTGGCGAATGCCCACGCCCAAACGCCCCCCAAAACCGATGAGTTGATTCTGGAGATGAACCGGGCCTACAAAGCCCGCGACGCCCGCAAACTCGCCACTCTGCTACCCCAAACCCGTGGCCACGCCCTGGAGCCCTGGGCCGCTTACTGGGAAATCAAGGCCCGCCTCGACACCGCCACCGATGCCGAAGTCCAGGATTTTTTTAGCCGTTACCGCAGCACCTACCAGGAAGACCGACTGCGCAACGACTGGTTGCTGCTGCTGGGCCAGCGGCGCGACTGGACGACTTTTGCGGCTGAGTACCCCAAATTCCGCATGAACGACGACCGTGAGGTGCGTTGCTACGCCTTGCTGGTGGATCACATCAAAGGCACAGACAAGCCCGGCGCGGCAGACGAAGTGCGTCGCCTCTGGCTGTCCCAGCGCGATGCCGACGACGGCTGCACCGCCGCCGCCAGCCGCTTCATTGGCAGCAAAGAGCCGCCACGCCTGGCAGCCGCTGATGCCTGGCGCAAAGCCCGCCTGGCCACCGAAGCCAACCGCCCCCGCGCCGCAGCGGCAGCGGTCGAAATCGTGGCCCCTGAGCTGGCCAACCTGGTGGCTGAGTTAAACGCCAGCCCCACCAAATTTTTAACCAACCGCTCGGGCGCCCCCTCGCGCAACACCAAGGAGCTGGTCACCCTGGCGCTGATCAAACTGGCCACGAGCGACAGCGAAGGCGCCGCCACCCAACTGAGCACCCAATGGAGCAAACACCTCAGCGCCGAGGAGCGCAACTGGGTGTGGGGTGTCATCGGCAAACAGGCCGCTGGTCGGCTGGACAGTGAAGCACTGAGCCACTACGCCAAAGTGAGCAAATTCAGCGACCTACACGACGAGCCGCTGGCCTGGAAAGCCCGCGCCGCCCTGCGTGCCGCCAGCACGCCTCGCTGGAAAGAATTGCTCGCCGCCGTGAACGCCATGAGCGACGAGGGCGCGAAAGACCCCACCTGGGTTTACTGGAAAGCCCGCGCGGTCAAGGCGCTCGACACCACGCCCGAAGGCCAGACGCAAGCCCAAAAGCTGTTTCAGAGCATTGCCTCCTCCCGCGGTTTTTATGAGCAGCTGGCGCTGGAAGAAACGGGCCAGAAAATCACGGTGCCGGTCAAACCCGCCGCCCTGACAACCGAAGAAAAAGAGTCCGCTCGCCTGAACCCTGGTTTGAACCGCGCGCTGTATGCCATTGCCATCGGCTTGCGCTCAGAGGGCACGCGTGAGTGGAACTACAGCACCAATCTGGCCGGCAGCGCCAGCGCGGGCACCGACCGCGGCCCCATGGCCGACCGCGAGCTGCTGGCCGCCGCCCAGTTTGCCTGCGACCGCGAGGTGTGGGACCGCTGCATCAACACCAGCGAGCGCACCAAAGAAGCGGTCGACTGGGACCAGCGCTTCCCTCTGCCGCACCGCGACGCGGTGGTCAAACGCAGCCGCGAAATCGGGCTGGACCCCGCCTACGTATATGGCCTCATCCGCCAGGAAAGCCGCTTCATCATGGACGCCCGCTCCGGCGTGGGCGCAGCCGGGCTGATGCAGGTCATGCCCGCCACCGCCCGCTGGACCGCCAAGAAAATCGGCCTGACCAACTTCACCGGCGACCAGATCAACGACCGCGACACCAACATCGCCATCGGCACCGGCTACCTGCAGCTGGTGCTGCAAGACTTTGCCGGCTCCATGCCCTTGGCGGCCGCGGCCTACAACGCCGGGCCAGGTCGCCCACGCGCCTGGCGCAATGGTTTCCAAATAGAAGCCGCTGCCTGGGCCGAAAACGTGCCGTTTGCAGAGACGCGCGACTATGTGAAAAAGGTACTGGCCAATACGACCAGCTACGCCGCCATCGTGACCGGGCAACCGCAGTCACTGAAGGCGCGGCTGGGGACGGTGGGGCCTCGGGATGAGGCGGCTGCGCCGGTGAATAAAGACATTCCCTAGTCGGGCGTGGTCTATGTTTCAACCGGGTCCCCGCATTGTGTTTGTCGATGTCGACGACACGCTTGTTCGTTCAGTTGGTGCTAAACGCATTCCTATGCCGAGGGTCGTCGCGAGCGTGCGGGAGCTTCACGACAAAGGCGTAGAGCTGTATCTGTGGAGTTCGGGTGGTGCGGCTTACGCGCAAGCCAGCGCCCTTGAGCTCGGAATTCAAGATTGTTTTGTCGGCTTTCTCCCCAAGCCCCATGCCTACATTGACGATCAGGCTGTCGACGAGTGGCGATTTTGCAAACACGTGCTGCCGTCACAAGCTGCGGATGCCTGACCTGGGCGTCCCGAACTATTGATTGATTCGGCCCTATGAAGTTTGAAATGTCCGTCCGGACTGAGCAGGGTGTCCAGGAAACCCCGTTCAGGCTGGGCTGAGGAGCGCAAAAGCCAGTGGATCAGGGCACGTGCTTGTTTGAGCCGCAGGCGAGTTTGCACGTGACCCCACTGGGTTTGAGCACCGCAAGGTACCCGCAGCGAAGCGAAGGGG
>JANOQJ010000050.1:0-9268 GCA_031414805.1 Comamonadaceae bacterium | reverse complement strand
CCTTCTTCACCGGGCCGACCTTCTTGTCGTGCGGCTTGTCGGTGTGGGCCAGGGCCAGCGACGAGGCAGCCAGCGCAGCGGCGAGCAGGAATGTCTTGATCAGTTTCATGGGTGTCCTTTTTGGATCGGTTGACTACTTGTCGTTGAATCAGCCCTCACGCGTGAAATCGCGTTCGGGCCTTCGCCAGCCATGCAACGCCTTCCGGCGTCGCATGTGCGGGCTCAGTGGCCAGAATGCCCGCCAGCAGGCTTGCGAACCTTGACTTCGGTGGTGGTGGCCGGCTTGGCCAGTGGCGGCATCGAGCCCGTGCCTTCGGCCTTGAAACGCGCCGGGTCTGGGAGTGAGCCGGTCCACTCATACGCCACCTCACCGGGCGGGTGCTTGTACCAACCCGGGTCCTTGTAGTCGCCGGCCTTCTGGTCCTTTCGTACCTTCACAACGCTGAACATGCCGCCCATGCCGACAGCGCCGAAGGGCCCCGTGCCGGTCATCATCGCGGCGGTGTTGTCGGGCAGCGGCATCTCCATCTCGGTCATGTCCTTCATGCCGCGCTCGCCCATCACCATGTAGTCGGGAATGAGCTTCGTGATCTGGCGGGCCACGCCGCGGTGGTCCACGCCGATCATCGTGGGCACGTCGTGGCCCATCGCGTTCATCGTGTGGTGGCTCTTGTGGCAGTGGAAGGCCCAGTCGCCTTCTTCGTCGGCCAAGAAGTCCATCTGCCGCATCTGGCCCACCGCGATGTCGGCCGTCACCTCGTACTGGCGCGCGCTCTTGGGCGTGGGCCCGCCGTCGGTGCCGGTGACCAGGAACTCATGGCCGTGCAGGTGAATGGGGTGGTTGGTCATGGTCAGGTTGCCGATGCGGATGCGCACCTTGTCCATGTGCCGCACATTCAGCGTGTCGATGCCGGGGAACATGCGGCTGTTCCAGGTCCACAGGTTGTGGTCCAGCATGGTCATGATCTTGGGCGTCATGCTGCCAGGGTCGATGTCGTAGGCGCTGAGCAGAAAGCAGAAGTCGCGCTGCACGTCGTCAATGAGTGGATGCTTTTGCTTGGGGTGCGTCACCCAAAAACCCATCATGCCCATCGCCATTTGCACCATCTCATCGGCATGCGGGTGGTACATGAAGGTTCCTGGTCGGCGTGCCACAAATTCGTAAACATAGGTCTTGCCCACCGGAATCTGCGGTTGGTTCAACCCGCCCACGCCGTCCATGCCGTTGGGCAGGCGCTGGCCGTGCCAGTGGATGGTGGTGTGCTCGGGCAGCTTGTTGGTGACGAACAGGCGAACCCGGTCACCTTCCACCACCTCAATCGTCGGCCCCGGCGACTGGCCGTTGTAGCCCCACATATTGACCTTGATGCCGGGTGTCATCTCGCGCACCACGGGCTCGGCCACCAGGTGGAATTCCTTGACGCCGTTGTTCATGCGCCAGGGCAAGGTCCAGCCATTGAGGGTGACGACCGGGTTGTACGGCTGGCCGTTGTTCGGGATCAACGGCGGCATGGTGTCGGGCCGGGCTTGCAGCACCGGCTCGGGCAGCGCGGCCATGGCAACCTTGCTGACGGCACTGGCGGCCAGGGCTGCTGTAAACAGGTTTCGTCTGTTCATGTGTTTTCTCTCTTTGATGATGGATGACCTCGCTGCGCTTGGATGACGCCGCTGCGCGGCATGACTGGGGAGGGTGTTTTCGTACTTGTCATGGGTCATCAGTGCGCAGCACGGTCATTGCGCGCAGCGCTTTCATTGACGCGTAGCGTCGTCATGCCACCGGGCGAGGTGCCCGACAGCGTGGTGTCCAGATCGGCATCAGCCAGCCAGAAGTCGCGCAGCGCCTCGATGCTGCCGTTCACGGCCAGCACGTGGGCGCGGGTGTCGGCCAGCAGCTCGAACACGCTGTTGAGCATGCCGTTGTAGCGCAGCACCATCTCTTCTTGAATGAACTTGCGCAGCGGCACCACCTCGCTCTGGTAGTGGCGCGCCAGGTCATACGCGGTGCGGTAACCGTGGTAGGCCTCACGCGCTTCGCTGCGGGCGTTGATGGCCGCGCCGCGCACCTTGGCGGCCGACTGCATGTAGACCGCTTGTGCGCGGGCACTCCTGGCCTGGCCCCAGTCAAAAATCGGCAGCGGTAGCTCGATTTCGATGCCGCGTTTGACCTCTTTTTCACCCGTGTCGCGGTCCAGCGTGGTGCTGCGTTCAAAGCCGATGTCCAGCGCATTGACAAAGCCTGTGGCGCGCGTCAGGCCCATGCTTTGCGCCACGTACTGGATTTCGGCCTGCGCGCTTTTCACATCCAGCCGCTGTCTGATGGCCTGGGCTTCCACATCGCTGATATCGCGCGCGGTTTTGGGTAAATCGGGCAAACGCTCCGGCAGGGTGAAATTGGTCTGCGCGCCCCACAGGCCCATCAGCCGCGTGAGCTGCTCGCGGGCGACAAAAGCGGCTTGTTCAGAGCGCGCCAGCTGCGCCACGCTGTCGGCGAGCAGGCTTTGCTCGCGCGCCTGGTTCAGCTTGCTCCAGTTGCCCACGCGGGCCATGCGGCGCGCCAGCTCGGCACCCGCTTCGGCGGCCTCTTTCACGTCGCGCAGATAGCCCGCTGACTGCTTCGCCGCCACTGCGTTGACCCAGGCCTTGCGCGTGTCTGCCGCCAGCTTGACCACCTCGCCAGCGGTTTGCAGGCGGGCCAATTGCGCCTGCTGGCCCGCGTATTCGGCGCGCCAGGGCAGGGTGAGCAGGCCCACCACATCAAACTTCAAAAACCGCTCCAGCTCCACCTTGTCGCCTTCCTTGAAGCGGCCAATGGAAAAGTGCGGGTTGGGCAAGCGCCCGGCCTGCACGCGGTCGGCGTCGCTGATGCCCAGGGCTGACAGGCTGGCGTGGATGCCGGGGTTGTTCAGCAGCGCAATGCGCACCGCGGCTTCGGCCGTCAGCGGCTTTTGCAGCAGTGCCTGGATGGCTTGCTGTGTGTCGGCAGAGGGCTCGCGCGCCAGTGCGGCGTCGGCCACGCTGCCTTTGCCCGCAGCCATTTTTTGCACCTCGCCTAGGCCGCCGTCGGGGGATAGAGAGGCGCAACCGACCAGACCGATGGCGGTGATCGCCATGACCCATACGAGCCGCTTCATGGCTTGCTCCCGCTTGGGAGAGCTGATTTACGCCTGGCTTCCTGCTCGGCCTCCCACTTCAAGATGTCCACATGCCCACGCCGGAATTGACCCACCTGCGCATTGGCTTTGTTCCAGTCGGCACTTTCCATTTCCACGCCGGTGGGTGTGTCGGCAAACACCGAGCGATAGCCCACGGCGGGCACCACTGCAGACGGGTCAGACGGATCTGCCAGTTGCGCAGTCGCCAGCCACGGCAGCAACAAAAAACCATAACAAAGCAATTTCATAACGGTCTCCAGACGAGGATGCAAACCGGCTGCCAAGTCATGCCAGCCACCACGGCAACACAAACGCAAACAACGCCCCCACCCCATACACCGCCACGCTGAACCACCACACGCGCCACGCCATGCGGCGCGTGCGCAGGCAGGCATGGCGCAGCGCGTGGTCGGTCGGGCAAGGCGCGCTGCGGTTGTGCCATTGCAAGCTGCCGCTCGCCGCCAGCATCAGCCCGGCAGTCGCAAACAGCGCCAGCTTGTATTCACTAAGCACCACCAGCTGCGGCACCGCCGAGACCAGGCCCGACAGCGCCGCGCCGGCGCCCACTGCCACCAGCAGCGCGGGCAGCGCGCAGCACACCAGCGTGCTGCTGCTGGCGAACAGGCTTAGCACGCTGGTCCACAGGCTGCTGCGGGTTTCAACCGTGCCGTCGGCGCTCATGGTTTGGCGGCTTTCATCTCGGCCTTGATCTGCGCGACCGACTTGGGCAAGGTCTCCAGCTTCACCACGTCGTAACCCGCCTCGGTGATCTCAAACGCGACGGCCTTGCCGTCCAGCTTTTGGCCTTCTTTCACCTCCACAGCCACCACTTTGCGCTTCAAGTCCACAAAAACGGCCTTGGTGGCGGGCAGTTTTTCCAGCCGCTTTTCAATGCCCTGCGCACAGAACGCGCAGACCATACCGTTGACGGTAGCCTGCACGCTTTCGGCGGCCATTACGGTGCCAAAAGTGCCTGCAGCCCATATAAATACTGCTGGAGCAGCTATAAATTTCGTAGTAAATGTGTTCATGATGAAGAATCCTTTGCGAGTTAAAAATTGAGCATGAGATTGACGCGCCCGGTGCCAGCGTTGCTCACGCCAGCTTCCACGAAATAGCGCTTGTGAATCACCCGCAGCATGGGCGTGATCTCGGTTTTTTCCGTCAGGCCCCGGCTGCGCTTGGCCTCAACAATCAGCCAGGGTTGTGGCTCGTCGTAGTCGGTCTCGTAAAACGAAAAGCCCGCACGCAGCGACAGCGTGTCGTGGTTCATCTCGCTGGCGCGGTACAGCCGCAAGGTGCTGGCCACGTACAGGCGTGTGGTTTCATAGTCCACCTGCACGCCGGGCGACCAGAAAGTGCGTTGGCCCGCAAAGTCGTTGCCCGAGACCGTGCCCAAGCCTGCAAACAACCACATATTGGCCTGCGCGCTGGGCATGTTCCAGCGCTGGGCCAGCCGGGTGTAGTTGGCCAGCGTGGCGTTTCTACGCTTTGCATGCGGGCCATGCTGGTCGTCCGAGCGCATGGCCAGCAGGCCCGCGCCAAACGCATCGCGCGGTGTCACGGCGTAATTGGCCGACAGCTCGCGCCACTTCGGGCTGAAATCAGCCATCACCATGGTGCTTTCCTTGAAGCCCATGGGTGCGGCATGTGCCAGGGTTGTCATGGCCAGCAGTAGCGCTGTAGCCAACGAATGTGCCCATAAGGGGCGATAAAACGGGGGTGTCATCAGGATCTCCAAACAGGTAAACCAGGTTGCAGAAACGCCAGTCAAGCGGCTGCAGACGGACTACGGGAATGAAGATCAGGAAATCGGTGGCTTGAAGCGGTTCGCGCGCACGGCGCTAAGGTAAGCCACCGCCTGCGCCACCGGTTGGGCAACCGGCGCACGGCCGATGGTTGTGGCATCTGGCAACACGGCTAAGCCCACCAAATGGCACAGCTGGCAGGTGGAACAACCCTCGCATGCTGGCGTTGCATCAGACGCTGGCGGTGTCTGGGCCGGTGGCGTGGCAAGCGCCATTTGTGCCGCGTGTCCAGGGCAGTCTGGCATGGCCGATACCAGCTGCTCTTTAGCATCAAATGTGCTATCAGCCCTTTTGGATATTGCTGGAGCAGCTATGGAATACATAGCGTCTGAAAGCGCTTGCGGCGCTTGCCTGTGCAGCATCTGCACCGCCATCACATCGCCCGCCCAGCCACGCAAGGGCAGCAGAGCAATGAGGATGATGAGGAACCAGCGGCGCATATACCTAATGATAAGTTCAGCCAGGCATCGGTTCCGCGTCTTCAGATAAAACCCTTGCCGGGTTCACAAAATCTCTTGATCAGGCCCGTGCTGCAAGGCATGGCGCAAAAACTCAATCAACACCCGCACCCGTTGGGGCATGTGGCGGCTGGCGGGGTAGATCAGGGAAAACGGGCGTGACGCACCGCCAAATGCCTGCAGCACCTCCACCAGGGTGCCGCTGCGCAAATCGTCTTCCACCAGAAACCGATAGGTTTGCAGCAAACCCGCGCCATGTCGTGCCAGCGTGACCGGGCCCAGGATGTCGTCCCAACACTGCATGCCGCCCGTGGTGGCCAGTTCGAAATCACGGCCGTCCTGTCGCAGCAGCCAGGCAACCCGCTGGCCGCTGCTGGGCAACACGAACTGGACTGCGTCGTGATGCGGGAGGTCTTCCAGGCGACTGGGTGTGCCGCGACGCTCTACATAGGCAGGCGCGGCCACCACCACCAACTGCGCGTCTTCCAGCTTGCGCGCCACCAAGCCGGAGTCCGGCGGCGTGCGGCCACGCACCGCTAAATCAAAGCCTTCCGACACAAAGTCAATATTGCGATTGCTCAAATGCATATCCAGCGCCACTGCGGGGTATTGCTCGCGAAATGCCGGCAGCAGCGGCAACACCCGAAAGTGGCCATAGGAAGTGGGCAGGCTGATGCGCACCGTGCCCGATGGCAACTGCTGCTCACCCGTGATTTCCCGTTCAGCCTCCATCAATTGCCCCAGCGCCTGGCGGCACTGTTCAAAGTATCTAAGCCCTTCGTCTGTGAGGCGCACCCTGCGTGTCGTGCGACTGAAGAGCTGCACGCCCAGCCGCGCTTCCAGGCGTGACACCGAGCGACTGACCGCAGCGGGCGTCACCCCGGCAGCCGCTGCCGCCTGCGTGAAGCTTTGCAGGTCTGCTGTGAGGCAAAACAGCTCAATGCCACTGAGCATGGGGTCTCCAAATTGGCGCGACATTGTTAGCTTTGTGTCATGAATGAATTACTAAATTCTATCTTTATCGAATTTTATGTAATCAATAACATCGCAGCTTCACTTTTATCAAGGAATGTCATGAAGTTGTACTTCTCCCCTGCCGCGTGCTCGCTGGCCCCACACATCGTCCTGCGCGAGGCGGGTCTGCCGTTTTCGCTCGAAAAAATTGACACGGCCAAGCACCTGACAGCAGCGGGCAGCGACTACTACGCCATCAACCCCAAAGGCCAGGTACCCGTGCTGGAACTGGACACCGGCGACCGTTTGACGGAAGGCCCGGTGATTGCCCAGTACATCGCAGACCAGGCGAAAAACACCACGCTGATGCCCGCTGCTGGCACGTTGGCACGCTACCGGGTGATGGAATGGCAAAGCTACATCACGTCCGAGCTGCACAAATCGTTCACCCCGCTGTTCAACCCCGCCTTTGATGCCACTGCGAAGCATCTGCACGCCGTAGCGCTGCGAAAAAAATACGAATGGATTAACGGCTGCCTGGCAAATCGCCACTACCTGACGGGCGATGCGTTCACTGCCGCAGACGCGTACCTGTTTACCGTCACCGGGTGGGCCAAACACGTGGGGCTTGATTTGTTGGACCTGACTGACTTGCAGAGCTTCCTGGGCCGCGTGGCCGCCCGGCCCGCCGTGCGCGAGGCGATGAAGGCCGAAGGCTTGCTGGCGTAGGGAACCTCTGATTAACCCCCTGCGGCCTGCCATCAAACGGGCTTGGGCGCATCGCTGCGTTGCTTTTCTTGTCAATAGCCCGCTATTGACTGCAAAAAGACGCCTTGCGCTGCATCCCAATCCGTTCGCCGCAGTTCCGCAGGAGGTTAAACAGAGGTTCCTTAGTCGCCCACATCCAGGAAGCAAACCATGCCCTACCTTCATATTCAAGTGACCCGCGAAGGCGTCACAGCCGAGCAAAAAGCGCAGCTGATTCAAGACAGCACCGACATGATGGTACGCGTGCTGAACAAAGACCCGGCCACCACGTTTGTGGTGATCGAGGAAGTCGATACCGACAACTGGGGTGTCGGCGGTCAAAGCGTCACCGTGCGGCGCCGCGCCCAACCGCGGTAGGCTCCTCTGGCCACCACCACCTGCAACCTGAAATTTTCCAAACTTTTACGGAATATCAACATGACCCCGCCTTTTGACGCGATCACAAGTGTCTTGAACAACTACTTCGAGGGCCTGTACCGCAGCGATACGCAGATCCTGCGACAGGTTTTTCACCCCGCAGCTCTCTACGCCTGCGCCACCGATGGGAGTTTGCTGACTTTGGGAATGGACGCGTATTTCCCCATCGTTGACAAACGCCCCTCACCCGCCAGCCGCGGTGATGTCCGCACCGATCGGATCATTTCCATCGAGTTTGCCGGGCCGGTGACGGCACTGGCGCGAGTCGAGTGCTCCATCAAGCCTAAACACTTCACAGACCTGCTCACGCTGGTGTTGGTGGATGGGCGCTGGCAGATCATCTCCAAGGTGTTTCACTTCGAGCTGGAACCCAGCTGACACCAACGCTCGCAGCTTCTCCATCTGAAAATCACCGCATGACCCCACATCTGACTCCATCGCTGAGCCACCTGCTCGGCACCCAATGGCCACTCATTCAAGCCCCTATGGCGGGCGTGCAGGGCAGTGCGATGGCGGTGTCTGTCAGCAATGCGGGCGGCCTGGGCTCCCTGCCCTGCGCCATGCTCACGCTGGACGGCTTGCGCAGTGAGTTGCAGGCCATCACCGCACAAACGACCAAGCCGTACAACGTCAACTTTTTTTGCCATACCTCGCCGGTGGTGGACACAGCTCAGGAAAACGTGTGGCGCTCAGCGCTTGCTCCTTATTACGCAGAGCACGGTATTGACCCCACCGCCATTGCCGCTGGCGCGGGCCGCGCACCCTTCACCCACGAGGCGGCGGATGTGCTGGAAGTTTTCAAACCACCGGTGGTCAGTTTTCACTTCGGCCTGCCCGCGCCTGAATTGCTGGCTCGGGTCAAGGCTTGGGGTGCCGTGGTGCTGTCCAGCGCCACCACCGTGGCTGAGGCGCGCTGGCTGCAGGCGCATGGGGCCGATGGGGTGATTGCGCAGGGCCTGGAGGCGGGCGGTCATCGCGGAATCTTTTTGCCGGAGCACCTCACAGGCCGTACAACGGGCAATTGGGCGGTGGACCTGAGCACGCAGCAAGGCACCTTCACGTTGTTGCCGCAAATCGTGGCCGCCGTCAGTTGCCCGGTGATTGCGGCTGGTGGCATTGCCGATGCGGCGGGCGTGCGCGCTGCCATGGCGCTGGGCGCAGCGGGTGTGCAAGTGGGCACGGCCTACATGCTGTGTACCGAAGCCACCACCAGCGCCGTGCATCGTGCAGCGCTGCAAAGCGAAGCCGCGCAGCACACCGCGCTCACTACCCTGTTCACGGGCCGACCTGCGCGCGGCATCGTGAACCGGGTGATGCGCGAGCTGGGGCCGCTGAACGAATCAGCGCCCACCTTCCCGCTGGCCACGGCAGCCATCGCGCCGCTACGGGCAGCGGCCGAGAAACTGGGACTGGGTGACTTCAGCCCTCTGTGGAGCGGGCAAAACACAGCGGGTTGCCGATCGGTGAGCGCGGCCGAGGTCACGCGGGATTTGCTACGGTCACTATCAAATTAATAGCTGCTTGAGCTTGTTTTACAAGGGCTAGAGGCTGATTTCACTATAAAACTGCAAGTCTTATCCAATGAGGTTTGATACTGAGCGCATATTTTGATTCCAACGAAGTTTGATCCTGAACTGACACTGGAATAGGAACTTCTGAGGGGCGGATCGGAGCTGGTCAATCATTCGTGATGGTGATTGACATGAACCTC
>JANOQJ010000049.1:0-2421 GCA_031414805.1 Comamonadaceae bacterium | reverse complement strand
ACGCATCGGGGCCAGCGGCTAAGAAGGGGGCAACCTCTACAACGCACGCAAACAAGGCCGGATATAAGAGCGCAGCCGACTTCTTTACAACACAGCGCGATTTCTTCTTGCTATCCGGGGGGCATCCATATAAGCAGCTATATAAAACATAGCGAAAAACTCATTGATAGTCTGGTTGTTGACCACCAATTGGGTCGGCTAGTCGGCTAGTCGTCTGGCAGCACCTGCAAATGCCCCGACCACACCAGCGCCAGCAGGTCGCACTCCAGCCGTGTGCCGTGTTCCGGGTGCTCGTTTTGCAGCTCTTGCAGCGTCGCGGGGCGTGCGACCAGTTGGCCCATCAGGGCCAGCTGGCGGTCTTTGATGAAGCGAAAAGGCAGGTCAGGAAACGCCGTCAGCCACAAAGGCAATTCGCGGTGCGTTTTTGGCAGATGCAGCTTCTCGGTCACCTGTGCGTACAGCCAGAAGGGCAGCGTTGTGGAGCTGGACTCAAACCCCACAGGCGCCGAATCGATGGCCATGGGTTGGCGTTGCCAGCGGCTGTGGTCCCAATCATCCGGCTCCGGCGGTAGCCGGTAGAAGACGGTTTCCAGCGTGTGCGTCGTCTGCACCCACAAGGTGTCACCCTGCAAAAGCTGATAGACGCCTTTGGGCCGCTTTTGATCGAACAAGTTAACCAGTTTGGCACCCAGCGAAATCAAATGCCGAGCGCGCAACTGCCGTAGCGCGGTCTGCTGGCTCAGTTCAAAAGCTCTGGAGGTCACAAGCGCACAGTTCCAGAGGCCCGAAGCGACTCTTTCAAGCTCGGTAGCTGTTTGGCTGATTCAAAGAAACGGGCATGCAGCAACTCGATTTTTTGAGACTCGGTGTGCAGATCCACCCGCTGGCTCTTGTCGCTTTCGACAAATGGAATGTCGCTATCCACGATCAAGCCCAGATTCATGGCCCAGCGTGGCCATTGGCGCTGGGTGATGGGCGTGTCCTCCCGCTTGATGCAGCCGAAATGACGTGGGTCTTTTTCAATGTTGGCATACAGCGCATCCACCACCGCGTCCTCGCCTTCCAGCCACTGCGCGAAATTGCGTGCAGTGAAGATCAACGAGCCAGTCACGCCGTGATGAATGTTGGCCCGAGAGGCTTGTTCCATGATGTCCACCAGACTACTCAGTCGCAAGTCCGGGTGAATGCTCGATGTGTAAATAAGTCGTTTCATGGATTCAAGGCAGCTCGAAGAACCTGTTCGCCCGGCCAGTTCATCAAATCTGCCGCACCCGAATATCGCAGGTTTTATCGCAGCATTTCCATTGGGGTTTGAATGGACAACGGATCCAGTGGCGAGTCAGTTTTGACTCGACTGAGGAGCCTTTTGGTCTGTGCCATGGGCGGCGAAGAGAGGCGAAAGTGGTCGCCAATGCGCCGTTGGAATCCAAACAACACCGCAGGTGCGCCTGATGGAAAACCTGGGTTTACTGCCCCGATTTTTCCCGCGCGCCGCGCACACCCTGGCGAATTTCCTGCAGCCCGGCCAGCAGCGCATAGAAGTTTTTGGCCTGGGCTTTCAGCCGGTAGTCGGTCTGGGCCAGCTGCTCTTCCAGCATTTCAGTCATGCGGCTGTCCAGGGTGGCGGGGGGCAACCGCAGGTGGGCTTCGGTCTCGGAGCCATCGCGTTCGATGGTGGCGCCTGCGTTGCGTGCGATTTTGATCATCGCGGTGTTTTCGGAAAGGGCGTGAATGAACATCAAGTCCACACCTTCGTTGCTGGCGTGCATCATGGCGCGGTCAAACAGTCGCGCACCGTAACCGCGGCCCCGGCTGGCACGCAGCACGGACACGCCGAATTCGGCGCACGACCTGGATTCAGCTTCGGTGGAAAACGCCAGATGCGCCATCGCAATCAGTTCAAGTTTGCGGTTGTAGATGCCGAAAATTTCGTCCCGCTCGAAGTTCAGGCCGTCGCTGTAGCGGCGAATCTGCTCGTCGCTGGCCACGTAGCCAAAGCGCAGGTAGCGATCTTGCGGTTCGAGGGACAGCAGGTGTTGCGCAATGCGTTCGCGGTGCGAGGGCCCGAGCGAGCGGATCGGCACCATCACGGGTACGCGATTCGGTGGCGCATCGGGCTCTTGCCGGCTGGCAGGAGAGCGCAACAGCTCCCGGCCCACGTCCAGAGAGGCTTGAAGCAGGATTTTCGGTTCGACCATGGATGCAATATAAGGGTAATCCCTAGATTCAACACCTCAACAAGGTCATTTTGACGTGGGTTAGGGGTTTTGTTCCAATTCATGTAACTACTCAGCTCCCAACGAAGTCAATTCTGAGCTTGCTATGAAATAGTGAGTGACAATCGGCCTTGATGCTAAACCTGCCCGATCTCAGCCAACTCAGTCACGCGCAAAAGGACGAGCTGATTAGGGCGTTGTGGCC
>JANOQJ010000048.1:0-102270 GCA_031414805.1 Comamonadaceae bacterium | reverse complement strand
CACGTTGATGCCGTATCCATCAGAGGATCCACCCGATTTGTGTGGATCCCCCTTGATAAACGGCTGTTCAACGGCCTTCAAATTACCCCGGTCTCTGTTCCCCGTGGGGAGGGGGCATCCATAGCATCTTGAGCAGTATTTGTAGGGGCAAACATCCCTTTTCACTTCAAACCGAACTGTTTGGCAGCAAACGTCCACGCCATGCGCGATGCGTCAGGGCCGTGCGCGTCGCCAAATGGCTGGCTGGCCAAGCCACCGCTCCAGGCGTGGCCCAAACGGCCCACTTCTACCAGCGTGGCAACGGTGTGCGCCTGGCGGCCTGTGCCTTGTTTGTAATTGGTGACCGCGGCTGGATGGCGCTTGCCGCGCTGGCTGGTGCGCGCCGGGCTGGCTGCCGCTGTGCTGACCCCACCCGCCCACAGTTGCACCGCAGCCTGCGCGTGCGTGATGCTCACCACCGCATCCTGCTTTCCATGGATCACCAACAATGGGGGCCATGGTTGCGCTCTGGCGGTGGCGCTGGCGGTACTGGACGGCAGTGCCGAATTGCGGCTGCCACGCATGGCCCCCAGCGCCGACAGCCCGGAATGCGCCACACCCGGCGGAATGCCCGAGTGCATCACCACCGCCTGAAAGCGCTGCGGGTGGCGCGTGGCGACCAGCGCGGCCATGCTGGCACCGGCCGACAGCCCGGCCACCGCCACACGCGCACGGTCGACCGGATACAGCGTCAGCACCTGGTCAATAGCCGCCATGATCAGCGCGACCTCGCCATACGCTCGGCCCGAATCGGTCTCAAACCAGTTCCAGCAGCCCTGCATATTCGACAGCCGATCCTGCTCGGGGTACAGCACCCAAAACCCCTCGCGTTGGGCCAGGCTGTTCATGCGGGTGCTCGTGGCAAAACTGTTGGCGTCCTGCCCGCAGCCGTGCAGCATCACCATCAAGGGCAAGCGCTGGCCAGCGCGGGCACCGGCGGGCCGGTACAGGCGGTAGCGACGCACCCCTGTCGGGCCCATGGCCATGCCCGAAACCCATTCACCCACGCCACGGGGCGGGGGGTTGGCCACCAGTTTCAGCACACCCTTTTTTAGAGCCACGCGTGCCGTGCGCTGACCCGCTCGCACGGTGGTACGGGTCAAGGTGGCCATGCTGCGCTGAAACGTTTTGGCCCAGACGCTGGAGAGGCTTCGTTTGGTCATTACCCATGCTAAGGGTTTACCTGTAGACGCGTAAAGTCCTTCGATGCAGCAAGGCCGGACTATTCATGGTGGTGCATCGCCCCAAGCTGGCACGTTTCTCGCACTAACGGGGTGAATTTCCATCTCATCTCTGTCTGATTGACTCAGGAAGGCACCATGACGGCACAGCCCAGTTATTTGCGCAACTTTTTCAGTGCGGGCCATGCACCCACTTTGGGCGCAGCGTTTTTTTACTTCGCTTTTTCCTGCTGTATCTGGGTGATGAATGGTGCGATGGCACCGTTCATTTCCGAGACCTACAACCTCACACCCGCTCAAAAGGGCGTGATGCTGTCGATCCCCATCTTTGCGGGCGCCCTGATGCGCTTTCCGCTCGGGGTGTTGGCCCAATACATAGGCCGCAAAAACGCCACGCTGGTGGAGATGGTGATGATCATCGTGGCGCTGTTGTTTGGCTATTTCCTGGTCGATTCGTACGACAGCCTGCTGGCCATGGGTGTGCTGTTGGGCATTGCGGGAGCCAGCTTTGGTGTCGCACTCAGCTTGGGCTCGGGCTCGTTCCCGGCCCGTTACAAAGGCATGGCCATGGGCCTGGTGGGCGCGGGCAATGTGGGCACAGCGGTCAGCGTGCTGGTGGCACCGGCCCTGGCACAACAGTTTGGCTGGCAGGCGGTATATGGCATTGCCGCAGTCGCCATGTTGCTGCCTCTGGCCGCAATGATTTTCTTTGCACAAGAGCCACCCGACGTCGACAGCCACGCCAGCCTGCGCGAGCACGTGGCCTGCCTGTTTGAAAAAGACGGTTGGGCCTTCTCACTGATCTACGCCGTGACCTTTGGCGGCTTCATCGGTCTGGCCACGTTTTTGCCCAGCTACTACCACGATCAATTTGGCGTGAGCAAAGTGCAGGCAGGCCAGTTGTCAATGCTGGCCGCCTTCATGGGCGCAGCGGTGCGCATCTTTGGCGGCTGGATATCCGACCACTGGGGCGGCATCAACACCCTCACCGCCGTGCTGGTCACGGTGGCCGTGACTTTGCTGCTGTGCGGTCTGGCGGGCAACTCGCTGGTCGGCACCACCCTGCTGCTCATGTTGTGCTTTGCGGCCCTGGGTGCCGGCAACGGCGCCCTCTTCCAGCTCGTACCCCTGCGCTGGCCCATGGCAACCGCCGTAGCCGGTTCCATGATTGGCGAAGTGGGCGCTTTGGGTGGTGGCCTGGTGCCGAACGCGATGGGCCTGAGCAAAACCTACACCGGCACGTACTTGTGGGGCTTTGCGGGGTTTGCGGTGTGCGCGGTGTTGGTGCTGCTGATGCTGCGAGGGATGCAAATGCGCTGGACGAGGACTTGGGCGGAAAAGGGAGGCCGCGCGCGCAGCGCGTGATCTGCGAAGCAGAAAAGCGCGTAGCGCTTGCCTCCGTTTCAGTGCAGGCTAACTTTTCGTAGAAAAGTTAAGCGCAGCGCGCCGGAACTACAAAGGTGGGCGGGCGCGTAGCGCCTGACCCTTTGTTATTGATACAGGGCGAACGGTTCATATTTCAAAGAGTCGTATCAAGAGTTTTCGCAGCCACAGTGCTATTACATTAATAGCTGCTTGAGCAGATTCTGCATGGGCTGGAGTCCAAAATCACCTTTATTTTGGATCTTGCGAACTGGCTTCTGTCGTGTCACTGTGCCACTAGCCGCTCCCCGGCACACCAAGCGTAAACCGCGAGAATAAGACCCGAGGGAGTCAATCATGGTCAGTGTCTTGTCGCGCTTGCTGCGCTTGTTGTGGGTCTGCCTGCTGCTCTCGGCCTGCGGCAAGGGCGCTTCGCATCCTGCGTTGCAAGGCACCGAAATGCCGGGCCTTATTCCCATCCGCCAGCTCGTCGAAACCCTGCAAGACAATGGCGACTACAAGGTCTCGCCGGATGGCAAGAAGCTGGCCTGGCGCTCTACGGCCGAGGGGCGCGGTGTCGTCAGGGTGCGTTCGACATTGGGCGGGGCTGAGACCATCGTTCGGGTCAAACCCTCCAGCCTCACCTGGGCCGCCGACGGCCGCAACCTGATCATGCTCATCAGCGACGGCGACGAGAACTTTCACCTGTGGACCAGCGATACGTCGGACGAGTCGCCCTCAGCGATTGATCTCACCCCTTACCCGCGAGTCAAGGCCTTGCTCGTGAGCGTGCCCAGAACGGCCGCTGGCAACACCGTGCTGGTGCGGCACAACCAACGTCTGGAATCCGCTTTCGATCTTTACGAGTTCGATCTCAACACTGGCAAGTCCAAATTGGTTGCAACCAACCCAGGCACCGTGACGGACTGGGTTGTTGACCGCGAAGGACGGCTGCGCGCCCGGGTGCTGCAAATCGGCGAAACCCGCACGCTGCAACGGGCTCCTGATTCGTCTGACGGCCCTTGGCAGGCCGTAGCTTCTTGGGACGCACTGGCAACTATGAAGGTTCTGGGCTTTACGCCAGATGGCAGCAGCGTCTGGGTCGTGTCCAACACCCAGAGCGACAAGATCGAATTGCGTCAGCTGAACCTCACTTCGGGCCGCGAAACCCTTGTGTACGCCGATCCGCAAGCCGACCTTGATGTGGAAGACAACCTACCCGTGATAGGTCCGCGCTCGGCCAGCCCGTTGCTAGCTGTGTCGGAACCCGACTACCCACGCACCCAAGTGTTCAACCTGCAGCTTGCCACTGCATTGGAAAAGATCCGGGGAAAGGGTCACAACCGCGTGCGGCTGACCAGCATTGACGACCAGGAAACACGCGCGACGGTCAGCATCTTCGACGGCGCGATCACACGGCACAACCTGTTGGACATTGCGACTGCATCAGCCGAGCTCCTGTCCGCAGACAGTTTTGCCCCGCTGGCGGACAAGCTGTCGACGACTACACCCATCACCTTCAAGAGTCGTGATGGACTGAGTCTGCATGGCTACCTCACACGGCCCAAGGGTGTGCCTGAAGGCCGCAAGCTTCCTCTGGTGGTTCGCGTGCACGGCGGCCCCTGGTATCGCAACATCTGGGGCAATACCGACTTCCCACCAGCGGCGGCGCAAGTTCAATTTCTGGCCAACCGGGGCTACGCGGTTCTGGAGGTGAACTTCAGAGGATCCACTGGTTACGGACGCCAGTTCATGCAAGCAGCCATAGGCGAGTTTGGTGGGGCGATGCAACTTGACCTGCTGGTCGGGGTGAGATGGGCGGTTGACAGCGGCATCGCAGACGAGTCAAAAGTGGCCATTGTGGGAACGAGCTACGGCGGCTATGCCACGCTGTCAGCCATGACCACCGCCCCACAGGTATTCGCCTGTGGTGTTGCGGTCGCGGCACCCAGCGACCTGGCAAAACTCATTGAATCGTTCCCCGCATCGTGGAGTCTGGACATGGTTTACTGGACGCGGTATGTCGGAAATCCGTTCATAGCAAAAGACCGGGCCGCGATGGCACAAAAATCACCCGTCACACACGCGGCGCGCCTGGAAAAGCCCTTACTGCTTGTTCATGGCCAGAACGACCCGCGTGTGCGGCTGTCGCAGGCAGACGATTTCGCATCCAGTCTCAGACAACTGGGCAAGCCAGTCGACTACTTGGTGCTGCCGCGCGAAGGGCATTTCATAGGCGACTGGCGCTCCAATTTCCGCCTGTATCGCAAGATGGAGGATTTCCTTGCGAGCTGCCTGGGTGGCCGTGCTGGTGGCTCGGCAGTGGATGAATTGAAGGCTTTGTATTAGTTAAAGCTTGAACCCCACCACCTCCTGCCGCTGCTCCCCCAGCCCCTCAATCCCCAGCGTCATCACGTCACCCTTCTTCAAATAGCGAGGCGGCTTCATGCCCAGCCCAACCCCAGGCGGGGTACCGGTCGTCAGCACATCGCCGGGCAGAAGCGTCATGAACTGGCTCACATAACTAACCAGTTTGGCCACGCCAAAAATCATGGTTTTGGTGCTGCCGGTTTGCACGCGCTTTCCGTTCACGTCCAGCCACATGCCCAGGGACTGCACTTTGGCCACTTCGTCGCGTGTGACGAGCCAAGGGCCGATGGGGCCGAAGGTGTCGCAGCCTTTGCCTTTGTCCCACTGGGGGCCGCGCTCCAGCTGGTATTCGCGCTCGCTGATGTCGTTGATGACGCAGTAGCCCGCCACATGCAGCAAGGCATCTTTTTGCGATACGTAGCGTGCGGTGGTTCCGATGACCACGCCCAGTTCCACTTCCCAATCGGTTTTCACGGAGCCTTTGGGCAGCATCACCGCGTCATTCGGGCCCTGAATGCAGCTGGTGGCTTTCATGAACACGATGGGTTCTTTGGGGATCGGCGCGCCCGACTCCGCTGCATGGTCTGCGAAGTTCAGGCCGATGGCGATGAACTTGCCGATGCCCGCCACCGGGCAGCCCATGCGTGGCTTGCCTTTCACAGCGGGCAGCTTGTCTGTATTCATCTTGCGCAGCTTGGCCAGTGCAGCGTCGCCCAGCTGTGCGGGGCCGATGTCGGCCACCACGGCGCTCAGGTCGCGCAGCTGGCCTTGTGCATCGATGAGGCCCGGTTTTTCTTTGCCAGGGTTGCCATAACGAACCAGTTTCATGCTGTCTCCTTAAATTGAAATTCCACCATCGATGGCATACGCCTGCCCGGTCACAAATGCAGATTCTTCGCTCGCTAAAAACACCACCAGTGGAGCAATTTCTTGTGCTGTTGCCAGGCGGCCCAATGGTTGGCGGGCGATGAAGGCTTGGCGGGCCTGAACGGGGTCATCGTAAGCGTTGATGCGGTCGGAAAGCGAAGGCGTATCCACCGTGCCGGGGCAAATCGCGTTGCAGCGAACGCCCTGCCCTACATAGTCCGCGGCCACACTTTTCGTGAGGCCGATCACCGCGGCTTTGGTGGTGCCGTAGATGAAGCGGTTGGGCAGACCCTTGATGCTGGAAACCACGCTGGCCATGTTGATGATGCTGCCACCACCCGTTTTCACCATGCTGGGCAGCACCGCTTGAATGGCCCAAAACTGCGAGCGCACGTTCAGGTTGAAGGCAAATTCCCACTGCGCGTCGGTGGCCTCCAGCGCTGCGCCCGCATGCACAAAACCGGCGCAATTGAACAGCACGTTAAAGGGCATTGATTGAGCGACTTGCGCAATCGCGTGCTTGTCCAGCACGTTGAGAACACGGGTTTGCACGTTCGCCACGCCATGCAGACTTTCGAGCAAGACGGGATTCACATCCGTGGCCACCACGTGTGCGCCCTCAGCGGCCAGTGCCAGCGCGCTGGCCTTGCCAATGCCTTGCCCGGCTGCAGTGACGAGGATGGTTTTATTTTGAAGTCGCATGGTGTCAATCCACTGGTTCAGGGTTTTGCCCGATGCTGCGTTCCAGGCATGGTGGCATTCTGAATTGGTCTGACCACTTGGCCAATTCTGGTTTTCCCCAAACGCTTTTTCACTATGCCCCTGCAAGTCGTAGAGCCCCAACGCCTGTACCGTCGCATTGCAGACCAACTGCGTGCGCTCTTGGTTGCGGGTGAATTTGCGGTGGGCGAGCGCCTGCCCGCTGAGCGTGACCTGGCGCGCCAGCTGGGCGTGAGCCGGCCTTCTGTGCGCGAGGCACTGATTGCGCTGGAGGTCGAAGGCTGGGTAGAAGTGCGCACCGGCTCGGGCGTATACGTGCTCAGCGCCAAACCAACAGGCAAACGTGTGGCTGTGCCCACCACCGAATGGGGACCACTGGAGTTGATGCAGGCGCGTGAACTGGTGGAAAGCGAAGTGGCGGCATTGGCCGCACGTCACGCGCGCAAAACCGATTTGCAAGCCATGGACGACGCGCTGGCCCAGATGCGCAACGATGCCCTGGCCGGCCGCACACCGATGCAAGGCGATGAAGCGTTTCACCAGGCCATTGCGCAGGCTTGCGGAAACGATGTGTTGCGCGACACCGTGCGTCAGTTCTGGCACGCGCGGCACGCACCCCTGTCGATGCGGCTGTACGACTACTTTGAAAACCCCGTGGCGTGGAAAGCCGCTTGGGCCGAGCACAGCGCCGTGCTGCAAGCCATACGCAGCCGCAACGCACAAGACGCTCGTCAGGCCATGCAGCAGCACCTGAAAAAAGCTTTTCGACGATACAGCGCGAGCTGGCGCCGCGCCAACGCCTCCTTTGAGTCGCCAGCAACCCAACTTTAACCAGGAGACTTCCATGACGAATCGGTTTGCTCTTAAATTAATAGCTGCTGCAGCAATATTTACTGGGGCTAGCGGCACTTTTGGCATTGCACAGGCCCAAACCAAGTTGAAATGGGCGCATGTGTACGAAACCTCCGAGCCGTACCACAAGTGGGCGCTGTGGGCGGGTGACGAGCTGAAGAAGCGCACCAACGGCAAGTTTGAAATCCAGGTGTTTCCCGCCTCCAGCCTGGGGAAGGAAACCGACATCAACCAGGGTTTGCAGCTGGGCACGGTGGACATGATTTACACCGGCGCTTCGTTTGCCGCACGCTCGTTTCCGCGCCTGGCGGTGAGCTACTACCCGTTCACCTTTCGCGATGCAGACCACGTGATCAAGTACGGCAAAAGCGAGGTGTTCGCCGAGCTGGCGGAGGGCTACAAAAAAGTCACCAATGGCAACACCATCACCGCGCTGACCTACTACGGCGTACGCCACGCTACCAGCAACAAACTGTTCAAAACATGCGACGAGATGAAGGGCCTGAAGATGCGCGTGCCTGATGCGCCGGCCTACACCGCACTACCGCGCGCCTGCGGCGCCAACCCCACGCCGATTGCCTTTGCCGAGGTGTACCTGGCCCTGCAAAACAACACGGTGGACGCGCAGGAAAACCCCTTGCCCACCATCGAGGCCAAGAAGTTTTTTGAGGTGCAAAAACACATCATCCTGACCGGCCATATTGCCGATGCGTTGGTGACGGTGGTGGCCCCCGGTGTGCTGGCCAAGATGAGCCCCGCTGAGCAAAAAATACTGACCGAGGTCACCCAGGAAGCCGCGACCAATGCCACCAACGACATTCGCAAGCGCGAGGGCGAGCTGGTGGACGAGTTCAAGAAAAAGGGCATCAACGTGGTCACCGTAGACCGGGCCGACTTTCAGCAGCGCGTGCTCAAAGCCATCGAGTTCTCCAGCATGGGACTGGACAAGAAAGACTGGGACCGTGTGACGGCCATCAAGTAAGCACGCGCACCCATGACCGTTTCCATCGACGAGCTGCCCCCCGTAATGGGGACTGACGGCCAGTTTCATGCACAAGACGAGGTGGTGGACTTGTCCGCCACCCCCATCGAAGCCTGGGTGGCACTGGGCTTTTTTTGGGTGCTAGGCGGGGTGGTGTTTTTGCAGTTTTTCACCCGCTACGTGCTCAACGACTCCGCCGCCTGGACCGAAGAGATGGCTCGCTACCTGTTGATTGCCACGGTGTTCACCGGGGCCACGATGGGCGTGATCAAGAACAACCACATTCAGGTGGATTTTTTCTACCGCTTCATGCCGGCGCGTCTAGCCCGGCTGCTGGCCACGGCGGTCGACTGGCTTCGGGTGGCGTTCTTTGCAACTGCCGCTGTGCTGACCGTGATGATGATGATGCGCCTGGGCAAGAACTCCCGCATGACGATGGTTGATTTGCCGATGAACTGGGTGTATGGCGTGTGCCTGCTGGGCTTTGCCGCCATGGCGGTACGCGCCGTGCAGGTGGCGCTGGTGCACCAGCGGCGCGGCTACAGCGTGCTGGAGCGGCCCGAGACCACGATGGACGACCGCTGAACCCCATCACAACAACAAGACTTGCATGCTGAAAATCATCTTTCTCCTGCTCATGAGTGGCGGCATCCCAGTAGCCATTGCCATGGCAGGCTCAGCCCTGCTGTACATCTTCTTCACCGGCAACCTGCCCCCATTTGTGGTGGTGCACCGAATGATCAGCGGCGTGGACAGTTTTCCGCTGCTGGCGGTGCCGTTTTTCATCTTGGCGGGCAACCTGATGAACAACGCCGGCATCACCAACCGCATTTACAACTACGCGCTGGCGCTGGTGGGCTGGCTCAAAGGCGGCCTGGGCCATGTGAATGTGGTGGGCTCGGTGGTGTTTGCAGGCATGAGCGGCACAGCCATTGCCGATGCGGCGGGCCTGGGCACGATAGAGATCAAGGCCATGACCGACCACGGCTACAGCAAGGAATTTGCAGTGGGCGTGACGGCTGCCAGCGCCACCCTGGGCCCCATCATTCCGCCCAGCTTGCCGTTTGTGATTTACGGAATGATGGCCAATGTGAGCGTGGGCGCGCTGTTTCTGGCGGGCATCCTGCCCGGCGTGTTGATGGCGCTGTTGATGATGGTCACCGTCGCTTACTTCGCCCATAAAAACGGCTGGGGTGCAGACATCAAATTCAACTGGGGCCGCTTGCTCAAAGCACTGGCTGAAACCGTGGTGGTGATTGCCTGGCCGGTGGCCATGTGGCTGTTGATTGCCAAAGCCGGGTTGCCCGCGCAGCTCACTGTGCTGGCGGGCCTGGTGCTGCTGTTTGCCGCCGACAAGCTGTTCAAGTTCCAGGCCGTGTTACCCATCATGACCCCGGTGCTGCTGATTGGTGGCATGACCACCGGAATCTTCACGCCCACCGAGGGTGCGATTGCCGCCTGCCTGTGGGCGATGGTGCTGGGCTTTGGCTGGTACCGCACCCTGAACTTCAAAATGTTTGTGAAGGTGTGCCTGGACACGGTGGAGACCACCGCCACCGTGCTGTTCATCGTGGCCGCCGCCAGCATTTTTGGCTGGATGCTAACCGCCACCGGCGTGACCGCCGACATTGCCGACTGGGTGCTCAGCGTCACGCGCGACCCCATGGTTTTTTTGCTGCTGGCTAATTTGCTGATGCTGTTTGTGGGCTGCTTTCTGGAGCCCACAGCGGCCATCACCATTCTGGTGCCCATCCTCGTGCCCATCTGCCAGAAGCTGGGCATTGACCTGGTTCATTTTGGCCTGGTGATGGTGCTCAATTTGATGATTGGCCTGCTGCACCCGCCCATGGGCATGGTGCTGTTTGTGCTGGCCCGGGTAGCCAAGCTGTCGGTCGAGCGCACCACCATCGCCATCTTGCCGTGGCTGATTCCGCTGCTGGGCTCGCTGATCATCATCACTTACTTTCCCAAGCTGGTCTTGTGGTTGCCCAGGATGGTGTATTGATCAGGACTTATGCAAACCACCCATTCAACGTCATTCCCGCGCAGGCGGGAATCCACCTCAGACAACTGCAAAAGCCCTTGACCTCACAGCCCTCGCACCTGGATCCCCGCCTACGCGGGGATGACGGGAAAAGGCACTTTGATGGGTTTCTAAATATGACTCCTTCAATTTCATTATTCATCCGCCTGCACCCGCAAGACGAGGTGCTCATTGCCCGCAGCCAGTTGGTCGGCGGTGCCATTGTTGAAAACATCGCCGTCAAAGGCCTGATTCCCGCAGGCCACAAAGTTGCCACGCGCGCCATCGCTGCGGGCCAGCCGGTGCGCCGCTACAACCAGGTGATTGGTTTTGCCTCCAAAGCCATTGCGCCAGGCGAACACGTACACACCCACAACCTGGACATGGGCTCCAACAAGGGCGACTTTGCACGCGACTACGCCTTTGGCAGCGACGTGAAGCCAGCACCACCCGAGCGCAGCGCCAGCTTCATGGGCATTCAGCGCGGCGACGGCCGCGTGGCCACGCGCAACTACATCGGCATCTTGAGCAGCGTGAACTGCTCGGCCACCGCCGCGCGCGCGATGGCCGACTATTTTTCGCGCCACACCAACCCGGGCGCACTGGCCAATTTTCCGAATGTGGACGGCGTGGTGGCGCTCACGCATGGCACCGGTTGTGGCATGGACACGGCGGGCATGGGCATGCAGATTTTGCAGCGCACCCTGGCTGGCTACGCCACCCATGCCAATTTTTGGGGCGTGCTGGTGGTGGGCCTGGGTTGCGAGTCCAACCAGATCAATGCCTGGCTGGCCAGCAGCAGCCTGCGAGAAGGCGAGACGCTGCAGGTGTTCAACATTCAAGACACCGGCGGCACCCGCAAAACGGTGGAAAAAGGCATCGCCCTGATTCAAGCCATGCTGCCGCAAGCCAACGCGGTGCAACGCCAGCCCTGCAGCGCCGCGCACATCACCATTGGCTTGCAATGCGGCGGCTCAGATGGCTACAGCGGCATCAGCGCCAACCCGGCGCTGGGCGCGGCGGTGGACCTGCTGGTGGCCCACGGTGGCACCGCCATCCTGAGCGAAACCCCCGAGATCTACGGCGCCGAGCATTTACTCACCCGCCGCGCCGTGCGCCGCGAGGTGGGTGAAAAACTCATCGAGCGCATCAAGTGGTGGGAGCACTACACGCAGGTGAACGACGGCGAAATGAACAACAACCCCTCACCCGGCAACAAGGCCGGTGGCCTGACCACCATCCTGGAAAAGTCGCTGGGCGCGGTGGCCAAAGGCGGTACCACCAACTTGCAGGCGGTTTACGAATACGCGCAGCTGGTCACTGAAAAAGGCTTGGTGTATATGGACACGCCCGGCTACGACCCGGTCAGTGCCACCGGCCAGGTAGCAGGCGGCGCCAACCTGATCTGCTTTACCACCGGCCGCGGCAGCGCCTACGGCTGCGCGCCATCACCCTCCCTGAAACTGGCCACCAACTCTGCGCTGTGGCGGCGCCAGGAAGAAGACATGGACATCAACTGCGGCGAGATCATTGACGGCGATGTGTCGGTACAGGCGATGGGCCAGCGCATCTTTGACATGGTGCTGGCCTGCGCGTCGGGCACGCCGTCCAAAAGCGAGCAGCACGGCTACGGGCAAAACGAGTTTGTGCCTTGGCAGGTGGGGGCGGTGATGTGAGGCGCTCTCTCCATGACAAAGCTGATTAGATGCCTGCCTTAGACACTGCAGGTCATTCCCGCGCAGGCGGGAATCCACCTTCGAGCGCCTGGATTCCCGCCTGCGCGGGAATGACGGCCTGAGGCATGTACCTAATCAGGACGACAAATGACAGCGCTGCTGCGCAGCTGCGATGACAGATGAGGGGGGTCGCCCAAGTCATTCGTCATCGCAGGCCGCGGGCCAGGTCATCCGTCATCAGAAGAATCATCAGCAAGACTTAAGTTATGAAGCCAAAACCCATTCCAGCCCTTGTATTAACTGCTCAAGCAGCTACTATTTTGATAGCGTGCGGCAGTTCGAAAGAAGAAGCCCAAACCGTCGCGTCCAACCTGGTCATGGCCAATTTGAGCGGTCACGACTCGCACGGCGTCGGCATGTTGCCGCGCTATGTCGACGCCATGCTGGAAGGCGGCTTGCGACCCAACGCCACGGTGCAGGTGAACCTGGACACCGGCAGCCTGCTGGTGCTGGATGGCCAGCGCGGCTACGGGCAGTGCGTGGGCGCGCAGGCGATGGACATGGCGATGGCGCGTGCCAAACAGCACGGCAGCTGCATCATGACCCTGGCCCATGCACACCATCTGGGCCGCATTGGCCACTTTGCCGAAATGGCGGTGGCCCGTGGCCTGGTGGCGATTCATTTCGTCAACGTGATGGCCCGCGCCGTGGTGGCCCCCTGGGGCGGCGGAGACGGGCGCTTTGGCACCAACCCGGTGTGCATTGGCGTGCCCCTGGGCACGGAGGAGCCGTTCATTCTGGACTTTGCCACCAGCCGCGTGGCCCAGGGAAAAATGCGTGTGGCCCACAACGAAGGCCGCCGCGTGGAGCCCGGTTTGCTCATCGACGCCCAAGGCCTGCCCACCACCGACCCCGGCGTGGTGGTCGTGCCCCAAGGCCCCGACCCCAGCCTGGGCCTGCTGGGCGCGCTGCTGCCGTTTGGCGAGCACAAGGGCTATGGCCTGGCGGTGGCCTGCGAGCTGCTGGGCGGCGCGCTGACCGGCGGCGGCACCTGGCACCGCCCACCCGATGTCAGTCGCGCGGTCTACAACGGCATGCTGACCATCCTGATAGACCCGTCCCGGCTGGGCACACAGCAAGCCTTTGCCCAGGACGCCATGGCCTTTGTCGACTGGCTGCAAAAAAGCCCCGGCGCGCCCGGTCACCCGGAAGGCGTGCAGATAGCAGGAGACCCCGAACGTGCGGCGCGGGCACGGCGGGCGGTGGACGGGATAGAGATGGACGACACGACCTGGGCAGACATCGTGGCTGCGGGGGCGAAGGTGGGGGTGGCGGTGACTGGGTGAGCGGTTCAAGCCCCTTGATGAATACAAAACAGAACACAGAGGCACAGAGACACAGAGGGGAACAGGAGGTTTTCGTGAAATCTCGAATGTCTGCGCATTGCCATCTCCCCTTGCCTCTGTGCCTCTGTGCCTCTGTGTTCTGTTGTCTCTCACGGACATCCTATCGCGGCGAGCTGTTTGAAGCCAAATCAGCCGCCAGACCTTGCAATCATTGCTCAAGCAGCTATCAATTTGAGAGTAGTCACACTGAGCTGCGACAGAAGACATCACCCGACTTCCCGCACCACATCCCCCGCCACCGCATACACCCGATCCCCCTGCACCCGCTCAATCGGGTGCATGCCCGTAAACGCCCCAAATGCCGGAAGAATGCCCACCTGCTCCCCGAACCAGAAACACGGCAAGCGCAGTCGCTGGCGGGCCCGGCCGTGCAAGGTGATGCAGGGGTGCCAGTGGCCCGCCAGCACATACGCGCCAGGAACAGGCTGCGGGTGGTGGCACAGCGCAAACGGGCCGAGGGGCAAGGGTTCGTCGACCACCTCGATGTTCAAACTGGCTGGCGGGTCACCCGCCCGGTCGTCGTGGTTGCCGCGTATGAGCATGATCGCCAGCTGCGTGTGTTGTGCGCGCCAGGCCGCCAGCGCAGCCAAGGTGGGGGCTGCGTGCGAACGGGCCGAGTGCAGAAAGTCACCCAGAAAAATGAGCCGCTGAGCTTGCGTTTCTTGCAGCAGCGCCGACAGGCGATGCAGGTTGTCGGTGGTGGTGCCGCTGGGAACCGGCACGCCCAGTTTGCGAAAACTCACCGCCTTGCCGAAGTGCGCATCGGCCACCAGCACGGTGTGCAGCTCAGGGAGCCACAGGGCACCGCTAGGGTGCAAGGCAACAGGTATGCCAGCCAGCTCAGTGTTTAGCATCAAAAACGGTTTCAGCCCTGGTAGATACTGCTCAAGCAGCTATATAAAAGAGAGCAATATGGCTTACCGTCAGTTCAGGCCAGGTAAGACAAAGCGGCCAATCCTTTTTCTGAAGCCTCTTGGTAAAAGCGCACCAGCGCATCAAACTGCTCTAGCAGATCCCCTGGCTCGCCTCGGAAAATGTCACCGTGATAGGCCTCCTCAGACACATCGGCTAGACGCGCCAACACCTGCTCGTGGCTCCAACTTGCCAGGGCTTGTGCCTCCCGTTGCACCTCCTTGGCAGAAATCAGCATGCAGCCGTTGAAAAGCGCATCGTCAACAGCCTCGCCAGCCAAGATGCCTGCGCCGCTCAGTATTTCTCGCAACACGTCCCACGCCGTTTCCACATCGGTGTCAATCACATATTTTTCGTCTTCCACCAACTGGTCAATGAGCGCATGGTCTTTGGTCATGGCTTCAATTTCTTCTTGCGTAAACGCTCTAAAAAACATGTTCATGCTCATCAGATCACTCCATCCAATTGTTGTGTTGAAGGTTTCGGCATCTGAGCCGTCTCACAGTGGCTTGGAATCAACCGAATAAATAATGACACGGCTGTAAGGCAAGAGAAAACCGTTTATTGACAAAAGTGGCTTGCAGGCCGTACTTGCTGCTCAAGCAGCTACTATTTTGATAGTGAATCCAGCCACAACAAACGCGCCAGACTGGCATCCAGATGCTCAAGCGGCATGCGCTTGAAGCCCGAGCGGGCAAACCGCTGCAAGCGGCCCACCACAAAAGCGGTCAGCACCGACGCCTGCACCTGGGCGTCTACCGTCGGCATGGCGGAACCGCTGGCTTCTATTGCCGGGCGCAGGGTTTGGCGCAGCGTGGCCTCCACTTTGTCGAAGAACTGGTTCATGCGCTCTTGCAGGCGTTCGTTTTCAAACACCAGCGCGTCGCCCACCATCACGCGCGTCATGCCGGGGTTTTTCTCGCCAAACTGCAGCAGCATGACGATGATCTGGCGGGTCTGCCTGAGCCCCGTGTCAGTGCTCGGAGCGCTGGCGCTTATCTGATTCACCAGGCCAAACACGGTTTGCTCGATGAACTCGATCAAGCCCTCAAACATTTGCGCCTTGCTCGCAAAGTGACGGTACAGCGCGGCCTCGCTCACCTCCAGCCGGGCGGCCAGCGCAGCCGTGGTGATGCGCTCTGCGCCGGGTTGCTCCAGCATGTGGGCCAGAGTTTGCAAAATTTGCGTGCGGCGTTCGCCCGGTTTGGGGCGCTTGCGGGGAGCTGCGATCACGCTGGTTTCGGCATCATCAACGGCATCGACAGCGTCTTTCATGACCCGCAGCGTCTCTGAGGCGTTGCCGTCTGCGGTGGGCGCTTCAGGCGCTAACAAGCTGGTTTGGACAGGCGGCATGGAGGGCATTCAGGTGTGTGCGAATGATTCTCGCACAGGGGTTTTGCAACTTTTCCAGATGCCGTCAGGTGCTGCCACGCACAACCAGTTCGTAGCCCACATCCACTGTGTGCGAGGCCAACGCCTGACCTTTGATCAGTGCCAGCAACATGCGTGTGGCGGCCTCGCCAATTTCCGCACGCGGTGTGCGGATGGTGGTCAGCGGCGGCAGCATCTGGTCACTTCCCGTGAGGTCGTTAAAACCTGCAATGGCCACCCGCTGGGGCACGGCGACTTTCATGCGCAATGCGGCGAGTAAAGCGCCTTGCGCCAGGTCGTCATTACAGAAAAAGATGGCATCTACGGCGGGTCGCTGCCCCATGATTTGCTCAAACATCTGCCCACCCAAAGCCAGGCTGGACGGCGCAGGGTTCAGCCATTCGAGCTTGCTGTCGTGCAAGCCCGCCGCCAGCATTTCACTGCGCCAGCCCTCCAGACGCTGCAAGGTGCGGGCGTCCAGTTGAGCGGCTGCAAAGGCAATCCGTCGGTGCTTGCGCTCCAGCAGATGGCGGGTCATTTCGGCACTGGCCTCACCTTGCGAAAAACCAACGCTGTACACACCCTCTGCGCGCGACGACTCCATGAGGTGCACACAGGGCACACCGCTTTGTGCGATCAAGTTGCGCGTGGCCTCGTTGCGCTCGACACCGGTGACCAGCAAACCTGCCGGACGGTGCAACAGTTGCTCGCGCAGCAATTGCTCTTCCTGACTGGCGTCGTAATGCGTCACGCCGATCAGGGCTTGGTAGCCGGCCGGGCGCAGCGTGCGTTGCACCGCGTCGAGTAAATCAACAAAGAGCGCATTGCTGAGCATCGGGATCAACACCGCCACATGGGTGCCGCGCTGCGACGCCAACGAGCGGGCTGCCGGGTCGGGCACGTAGCCCAGTTTGTTCGCCGCAGCTTGTACCCGCTCCACCAACTCGGTATTCACCGCACGCTCGCCGCGCAGCGCCCGCGAAACCGTGATCGGGCTAACGCCGGCGAATTGCGCGACATCAGCCAGCGTGACGCGGCCCGTGGCGCGGGGGCGGGGGCGGGAAGCCGGGGAATTCATGGTTTGCAAGGGTAAATACTAAGTGTCGAAGGGTTATGGTGACATAGGATAGCGCTGTCCTAAACAACATATCAACACGTCAAGCGATCTTTTTTCCTCAAATGAAAGATCGCTATTTTTATAAACCACTTGGATAGCGCTATCCAAAACACTCGATGCAAACCACTCAACATGTCTGATTCCATCGTCATCATGGGCGTGGCCGGCTGCGGCAAATCCAGTTGCGGCTCGGCGGTTGCCGCCGCGACAGGTTTGCGTCTGATGGAAGGCGACGATTTCCACAGCGCCAGCAACCGCCACAAAATGAGCAGCGGCATCGCGCTGACCGACGCCGACCGCGACGGTTGGCTGGCCTCGCTGGCTGACGAACTGCGCCGCCACACCCACGGCCTGGTGCTGACCTGCTCGGCCCTGAAACGCAGCTACCGCGACCGCCTGCGCCAGGCCTGCCCCGCGCTTCGCTTTGTGTTTCTGGACATCAGCCCCGAACAGGCCCGTACCCGTGTGCTGGCGCGCGCCGCCGAGCATTTTTTCTCTACAACGCTGGTGGACAGCCAGTTTGCCACCCTGGAATCACCGGTGGGTGAGCCAGGCGTGTTGCGGGTCGATGCGACCGCCGCACCCGAGCAGCTATGCCAGCAAATTGTGGCCTGGCTGGCCGCCGATAAGACCACCGTTGCGCCTCAGAAAGTGCCCGCATGACCACCCCTTCTTCACCTGGCCCCCTGCAGCGCCTGGCCAACCACGCGATGGCCCTTTGCCTGGCCATCATGGCCATTGCCGTTTTCATCAACGTGGTGTTGCGATACGGGTTTGGTAGCGGCTACAGCGGTAGCGAAGAGCTGTCGCGCCTGCTGTTTGTGTGGATGGTGTTCATCGGTGCCACCGCCGCCTATCCGCTGGGTGAGCACATGGCATTTACATCGCTGGTGGCGGCGCTGCGCCGGCAACCGCTGCTGTTGGCTGCGGCCACCGTGCTGATTCGCCTGCTGGTCATCCTGGGCGGCGGCCTGGTGGCCTGGGGCGGCTGGCAGCAGGTGGTAGTGGGCCTGGGCGGGAAATCGGTGGTGCTGGGTTACTCCACTGCGCTGCTGCCGCTGCCGGCGTTTTTATGTGGCAGCGCGATCTGCGTGATGGCGCTGTGGGAACTGGTCAAAAACAAGCCCCTGTATTTGGGCCACGGCGTCGAAGTGGAATGAAGGAGCGCACCGCATGACAAACGAAGGATTGGCATTTATCGTCTTTTCAGCAGGCATGTTGCTGCTGATGGGCATAGGCATGAACATGGCACTGGCCTTGGTGCTCACCGGCGCGGGCATGGCCTGGGTGCTGGGGTTTTGGGACACGCAGCTGCTGGCGCAAAACCTGGTGGCGGGGGTGGACAGTTTTCCGCTGCTGGCCGTGCCGTTTTTCATTCTGGCTGGGGAGTTGATGAACTCGGGCGGCATCAGCAAACGCATCATTGAAATGGCGCAGGCCTGGGTGGGCCACATTCGCGGCGGCCTGGGCTATGTGGCCATTGGTGCGGCGGTGTTGATGGCCAGCATGAGCGGCTCGGCGCTGGCCGACACCGCCGCGTTGGCCACCATCTTGCTGCCCATGATGCGCCAGCAGGGCTACCCCATGCACACCAGCGCCGGGCTGGTGGCCTCGGGCGGCATTATTGCGCCCATCATTCCGCCGTCGATGCCGTTTGTGATTTATGGCGTGACCACCAACACCTCCATCTCGGCGCTGTTCATCTCGGGCATCGTGCCGGGTTTGATGATGGGCACCGGCCTGATTTTTGCTTGGCGCTGGGTGCTGCGCCGCATTGATTTACCTTCGGGCCAGCCCTTACCCATGGGTCAGCGCATTCGGGCCACTGGCAAAGCATTCTGGGCACTGCTGATGCCGCTGATCATCATCGGCGGCATGAAAACCGGTGTATTCACACCGACCGAGGCGGCAGTGGTGGCAGCGTTTTACGCGCTGGTGGTGGCGCTGTTTATCCACCGCGAAATGAAGGTGGTCGAGCTTCACGGCGTGCTGGTGCGTGCGGCCAAGACAACCGCCGTCGTGATGTTTCTGTGCGCAGGTGCCCAGGTGGCCAGCTACATGATCACACTGGCCAATCTGCCCAGCGTATTGACCGGCTGGCTCGGCCCACTGGTCGACAACCCGCGCCTGCTGATGGCCGTGATGATGCTCACGCTGATTCTGATTGGCACCGCGCTGGACTTGACGCCCACCATTTTGATTTTTGCGCCAGTGATGCTCCCGATTGCCGTGAAAGCCGGCATTGACCCGGTGTATTTCGGGCTGATGTTTGTCTTGAACGGTGCCATCGGCCTGATCACACCGCCGGTGGGCACGGTGCTAAACGTGGTGGCCGGCGTGGGCCGGCTATCCATGGGCCAGGTCATCAAGGGCGTGAACCCGTTTTTGGTGACCTACCTGTTCATCCTCGCCCTGTTTGTTGTGTTCCCCCAAATCGTGACCGCGCCCGTGGCGTGGATGCGTTAGCCCCCGTGTTCCCCATCTTCAAAAACCCATAGGAGACTTTCATGAAACTCGTTCGTCGTACCCTGGTGGCCCTGGCTGCCACCGCCGTTCTCTCAGCGTCCTTTGGCGCGCTGTCGCAAGACATCAAACCGCGCCTGATCCGCTTCGGCTACGGCCTGAACGAGCAAAGCAACCAGGGCCGCGCGGCCAAGGTGTTTGCAGACGCCGTGGAAAAAGCCTCGGGCGGCAAAATGAAGGTGCGCGCTATTGGGGCCGCTGCGCTCGGCCCTGATGTGCAGATGCAGCAGGCGCTGATTGGCGGTGCCCAGGAAATGATGGTCGGCTCCACCGCCACGCTGGTGGGCATCACCAAAGAAATGGCGTTGTGGGACACACCGTTTTTGTTTAGCAACGCCAAAGAGGCCGACCAATTGCTGGATGGCCCGGTGGGCGACAAGATTCGCGACAAGCTGCAGGAAAAAGGTCTGGTGGGCCTGGTCTATTGGGAAAACGGTTTTCGCAACCTGACCAATAGCAAGCGCCCGGTGAACCGCGTGGAAGACCTGGAGGGCATCAAGCTGCGGGTGATGCAAAACAACGTGTTTTTGACCAGCTTCAACACACTGGGTGCCAACGCCGTACCCATGGCGTTCTCCGAGCTGTTTGGTGCGCTGGAAACTAAAACGGTCGACGGCCAGGAGAACCCGTACAACACCATCTTGTCCAGCAAGTTTTACGAGGTGCAAAAGTACATGACGGTGACCAACCACGTGTACAGCCCGTGGATCGTGCTGGTCAGCAAGAAGTGGTGGGATCAGCTGTCCAAGGACGAGCAGAAAATCTTGTCGGACGCCGCCAGGCTCAGCCGCGACTTCGAGCGCAAAGACACCCGGGAAGAAGCCTCCAAAGCGGTGGCCGACTTGAAGGCCAAAGGCATGCAGGTCAACGAACTGCCCGCCTCGGAAGCTGACCGCATGCGCAACAAGCTAACGCGGGTGTATGCCTCGATCGGTGCCAGCGTGGGCATGGATCTGTGGATAGAAACGCAAAACCAGCTCATGAAAATCCGCAGCGCCCAAAAGTGAGCACCGGGCAGGTGACTACGCAGCGGCAATCAGCCGCTTCTGTGCGATCACCAACAGCCCGTCAAAAATCAGGCTGTCTACGAGTTCGCAAGCTTGCACCATGCTGGGCGCCATTTTCCAGCCAGCGCCGCCGGTCATGATGCGGTCAGGCTCGGCTTGGCAATGGTCCCGCAGGTGCTGGGTCATGCGGGCCACGGCGCCGGCAATGGCGTAGGTGCCGCCACTGGTCAGGGCGTCGCTGGTGTTGGTGGGGAAGGTGCGCACCTCACCAGTGGGCACATGCAAACCCGCCGTGCCCGACTCCAGCGCACGCAGCATGATGCCGTGGCCTGGCAGGATGATGCCGCCCAAAAAGTGACCCTCGGTGTCGATGGCTTCCACCGTGACCGCGGTACCCACCATGACCACAATCACCGGGCGTGCTGCGCCACTGGCCAGCACGCGGTGGCGGGCACCAATCATGGCCACCCACCGGTCTGCGCCAAGGCGGCTGGGGTTGTCGTAGCCATTGACCACACCCGCCTCAGCCGGGCTGGCCACCACCCAATGCGGCGTGACGTTCCACAGCTCCATCTGTTCTTCGACCCTGCGGCGCACGGCGTCACCGGCGACGATGCAGCCGAGCATGGTTTGCGGCTCTTGCAGCTCGGCCCAGGCACCGTCCGCCAGTTTGTCGATGTTTTCTAAAAACTCGGCACCATGCGCCAGCAGCGTTGCACCAGGCTGAGCGCTGTCGTAACAGGCCCACTTCAGGCGGGTATTACCCACATCAATTGCCAAAAAAGTCATCGGCGCAATATAAACGGCTCGCACACAAGATTTCGTCACAGCGCCCTGGGTTTTACCCGCTACAGTTTCCATCCCTGTAACCCGAAACCATTAGGAGCACTCTCATGGGACTGTTGTCATTTATCAAAGACGCCGGCGAAAAACTGTTTGGCGGCAAAGAAGTCGAGCAAGCGGCCGCCACTGCTGCTGCCGACCCCGCGCAGCAACCCAACCTGGAAGCCCTGAACGCGAAAGCTGCAGCGGCCATCCACACCTATATCGAGACGCAAAATCTAGGCTTGAGCGCCCTGTCAGTGGGTTTTGACGGCAGCACCGGCAAGGTGACCGTGCAAGGCCAAGCCCCTACGCAGGAAGCCAGCGAAAAAGTCACCCTGTGCTGCGGCAACGTGGCCAGTGTGCAAAACGTGGAGAACCTGCTGGCCGTCTCGCAGCCAGCAGACGAAGCCCAGTACCACGATGTTGCGCGGGGCGACACCCTGTCGGCGATTGCCAAGACGTATTACGGCAACGCCAACAAATACATGGCAATTTTTGAAGCCAACAAGCCCATGCTGAGCCACCCCGACAAGATTTACCCCGGCCAGAAACTGCGCATTCCGCCGCAAGCCTGATCACGGTGGGCGACGTAGCGGGCAATATGCCGCTGGGTTACCCACAAAAAAGGCCTGTTGATTTCAACAGGCCTTTTCTTTTTTCAGGAGCTTTAAGAGCCAAATTGGCTACCAGCCCTTATAGATACTGCTCAAGCAGCTATCAAATCAGGAGTATTCAAACAGGGTTATCAAGCCAGCTTGCCGTGGCACTGTTTGTATTTTTTACCGCTGCCGCAGGGGCAGGGCTCGTTTCGACCTACTTGGGGAACGTCGCCTGCTTGCGCAAACCCGGCTTTGGCGAATGGCGGGCGAGCGGTGCTCGCATCCGCTATCACTTCCACTTCGCCTGTCTCGGTAGGCGCGGTGTAGGTCACGTTGGCTATGCGCTCGCCGCGCTGCTCCATCTCTTGAGCCGCTTCGCCCAATTGGTCGGGCGACTGCACCTGCACCGTCATCAACAGTTTGGTGACTTCGTTTTTCACCAGGTCAAGTAGCTGACCAAACAGCTCGAAGGCCTCGCGCTTGTACTCCTGCTTGGGCTGCTTTTGTGCGTAGCCGCGCAGGTGAATGCCCTGGCGCAGGTGGTCGAGCGCGCTCAGGTGCTCGCGCCAATGGCTATCGATGCTTTGCAAGAGCACCATGCGCTCAAACTGTGTGAACTGTTCACCACCAATTTGCTGCACCTTGAAATCAAACGCCGCATGCGCAGCCTTGATCACGCGCTCCAGAATGTCTTCGTCCGTGATGGCGCTGGAAGCTTCAATGTCTTTGACCAGCGGCAACTCGATCTGCCATTCGTCAGCCAGCACTTTTTCCAGACCCACCACGTCCCACTGCTCTTCGACGGACTCGGCTGGCACGTACTGGCGCACCAGATCGGTGAAGCAGCCTTCGCGCAGCCCGGCAATCTGCGCTGTCAGATCGGTGGCATCCAGAATGTCGTTGCGCTGCTGGTAGATGACCTTGCGCTGGTCGTTGGAGACATCGTCGTACTCCAGTAACTGCTTGCGGATATCGAAGTTGCGGGCCTCAACCTTGCGCTGCGCGCTTTCGATGCTGCGCGTCACGATGCCGGCTTCAATGGCCTCGCCATCGGGCATCTTCAGCCGGTCCATGATGCTTTTTACGCGGTCACCCGCGAAGATGCGCATCAGCGGGTCATCCAGACTCAAATAGAAACGCGATGACCCTGGGTCGCCCTGCCGGCCCGATCGGCCGCGCAACTGGTTGTCAATACGGCGCGACTCATGGCGCTCGGTGGCAATGATGCGCAGCCCGCCCAGCGCCTTGACCTGCTCGTGGTCTTTGGCCCACTGCTCGCGCAGTTCGGCCACGCGTGCGTGCCTGTCGGATTCGCTCAGCGACTCATCAGCCTCCACCGCTTCAACGGATTTTTCAATGTTGCCGCCCAGCACGATGTCGGTACCGCGACCGGCCATGTTGGTGGCGATGGTGATGACCTTGGCGCTGCCAGCCTGGGCAATGATGGTGGCCTCGCTGGCGTGCTGCTTGGCATTCAGTACCTGATGCGGCAAATCCGCCTTGATCAGCAACTGGTCAATGATTTCCGAGTTTTCAATGGAGGTGGTGCCCACCAAAACCGGCTGACCGCGCTCGTAGCACTCGCGAATGTCAGTGATCGCCGCTTCGTATTTTTCGCGCGTGGTTTTGTAAACCCTGTCTAGCGCGTCGGTGCGCTTGCTGACCCGGTTGGGCGGAATCAGCACGGTTTCCAGGCCGTAGATTTCCTGAAACTCGTACGCTTCCGTATCGGCCGTGCCGGTCATACCCGACAGCTTGTTGTACAGGCGAAAGTAGTTCTGAAACGTGATCGAAGCCAGGGTCTGGTTCTCGGCTTGAATCAGCACGCCCTCCTTGGCCTCCACCGCCTGGTGCAGGCCCTCGCTCCAGCGCCGCCCCGCCATCAGGCGACCGGTGAACTCATCGACGATGACCACTTCGCCGTCCTGCACCACGTAATGCTGGTCGCGCACATACAGGTGGTGGGCACGCAACGCAGCGTACAGGTGGTGCATCAAGGTGATGTTGGCCGGGTCGTACAGCGAAGCGCCTTCCGGCAACAAGCCCATGTTGGTCAGAATGCGCTCGGCGTTTTCGTGGCCCTGCTCGGTCAGGAAAACCTGGCGCGACTTTTCGTCCATCGTGAAATCGCCGGGCTTGGTCACGCCTTCGCCCGTGCGCGGGTCGGCCTCCCCTTCCTGGCGGGTCAGCGTGGGAATCGCCTTGTTGATGGCGATGTACGTGTCGGTGTGGTCTTCGGCCTGGCCGCTGATGATCAGCGGCGTGCGCGCCTCGTCAATCAGGATGGAGTCCACCTCGTCGACGATCGCGTAGTTCAGCCCGCGCTGCACACGGTCAGCGACTTCGTAGACCATGTTGTCACGCAGGTAATCAAAGCCGTATTCGTTGTTGGTGCCGTACGTGATATCGGCCCGATAAGCGGCCTGCTTCTGCTCGCGTGGCATTTGTGGCAGGTTCACACCCACCGTCAAGCCCAAAAAGTTGTAGAGGCGACCCATCCATTGCGCGTCGCGGTTGGCCAGGTAGTCGTTGACCGTGACCACGTGCACACCATTGCCGGTCAGAGCATTCAGGTAGACAGGCAAGGTGGCGGTCAGGGTTTTGCCTTCGCCGGTACGCATCTCGGAAATCTTGCCGTTGTGTAGCGACATTCCGCCCAGCATCTGGACGTCAAAGTGCCGCATTTTCATGACGCGCTTAGAACCTTCGCGCACCACGGCAAAGGCTTCGGGCAACACGGAATCAAGCGATTCTCCGCCCGCCACACGCGCCTTGAAAGCCTCGGTTTTGCCGCGCAGCTCGTCGTCGCTTAGTTTTTCAAGCGAAGGCTCTAGTGCATTGATGCGCTCCACCGTTTTGCGGTATTGCTTGAGCAGGCGGTCGTTGCGACTGCCGAAAATCTGAGTGAGAAAATTTGTAGCCATTCACGCAAAACCGCCCTGTTGCCCCCTGGGAGATACGTCTCTCAGGGCCCAACAGGGCAGCGAGTCCTTTTAACAGTCAGAGATACATGGGGCTGAGGTCAGGCATCGCAAGCGGGCCAACGTCAGCTTAGCCAGACAATTTTACCTGCGTGTTGCAGACGCTATTGCGGCTGAGGTTCCGGGCAAGTTTTGTCCTGCCGACAAGAATTTTTGAGGGTCTTGCGGGATGCCTTGCACCAAGACTTCAAAATGCAAATGCGGCCCGGTCGAGCGGCCCGTAGTTCCCACTTCAGCCAGCTTCTGCCCCCGTTTCACCAAATCACCCTTCTTGACCCAGACCTTGGAAGCGTGGGCATAACGGGAAATAAGATCATTGCCGTGGTCCACCTCCACCAGATTTCCGTAGGCCGCGTGGTACTCCTGGGTCACCACCACACCACCGGCTGCAGCCAGAATCGGTGTGCCCGGGTCGGCCTGAAAATCCAGGCCCGTGTGCAGTGCAGAGCGGCCGTTGATAGGATCAATCCGCCAGCCGAACGAAGATCCGATGTTGCCGTCTGCCACTGGAAGCTGGGTAGGCACCATCAATTTACGAATTTTTTGGTCAAACAACTGCGACTCAACCACGGTCATCAGATCAGTACGTTGCTGCGTCAGCTGATTCAATTCATCCAGAGTTGCCTGCAATTCCTGCATCGTTAAAGGACGCCCCGAGACCAAGGCCCCGCCCCGACCCGGCGCTATCTTCAATTCTGTGGGGCTGACGCCCGCGAGACCCGAGACGCGCTCACCAAGCGCCTCGAGTTGAATGAGTTTGGCCTGCATTTCACCCAGTTTGCGAGCCATCGCATCAAGGTTTTCGCGCAGGTAACGGTCGCGTTGCTCGACCTCGTCCTTGACGACCAGTTTGACCAGTGAGCCCACGATGGGCCAGCCTTCACGCGCGCCCTTAAGAAACACCCAGTGGTAAATGCCCGCCGACAACACGACCAGCAAAAATGAGAGCGCCAGAAAGGCCCCAATCAAGCGAAAACCACTGATATGAAGCGCCCGGCTTTTGGCCATCCAGGCGTCTGTGATGATTAAATGCACGCTAAATCCTTCTCAACGACTGCGTTTTAACTTATGTCCCATCGCGCCCTCATGCCCATTTCAGTGCAAGAGGCCACTCGTCAGGCCCCGACACTGAATCGGTTGGTGGCGCTGGCCAACCAATCGAGTCAACTGCTGAAATCTGTAGAAGGCTTGATCCCTGAAGCCCTTCGAGCAGCGATTCAAGCAGGTCCTCTTGACGCAGGCCAGTGGTGTCTGATTGTCAACAGCAGCGCCGCAGCTGCCAAACTTAAACACCTGCTGCCAACACTACAAGACACGCTGGTTGCAAGTGGTGCACCGGTGAGCACCATCCGCTTGAAGGTGCAAAGCGCCCCGCACTTGCCGCGCTAAAAATGGTGCCGATTATCGGATTCGAACTGATGACCTACCGCTTACAAGGCGGTTGCTCTACCAACTGAGCTAAATCGGCGAAGGATGGATTGTACTGAGTGAAAAACGGGTTTCCCGGCTTTTCTTCTGTTGCTTTTTTGTGTTCGCTTGACTTGACAACGAACTACTTCACGCGCTTCAGCGTAGGGCGGGGCCCAGCCGGTGGCTTCGGCGGTGAATCGTCTACATCATCGCCCGCTGCGGTCTCGCTGGAGGTATCGACGGCGACAAGGGGGACAACCTTAGCGTTATCACCGCCATCAGCCGACGGTACGCTGCTGAGTCCGGGTGCTTTCGGCAGCGTAGCGGGGTCGCTGCCAGTTGAACCCGGCACAGACATTGGAAAGGCCATCCCTTGTCCATTTTCACGCGCGTAGATCGCGATGACCTGGCCGACCGGCACCACAATCTCTCGCGAAGTGCCCGCGAAACGCGCCTTGAACTCAATGTAATCATTGCCCAGTTTCAAGGAGCTGGTCGCATCGAAACTGATATTCAAAACGATCTCACCGTTTTTCACATACTCACGAGGTACTTGAACAGAATCGTCCACCAATACCGCCACGTATGGGGTGAGGCCATTGTCACTGCACCAGTCATACAACGCCCTGATCAAATAAGGGCGCGTAGACGTAGACTCAATCGCGTTCATCACGTCAGTTGCAAGGCATTACTTGCGCATCACCTTTTCAGATGGTGTCAGTGCTTCAATGTACGCAGGGCGCGAGAAAATGCGTTCCGCATATTTCAGCAGCGGCGCTGCATTTTTGCTCAAATCAATACCGTAATAGTCCAGACGCCACAGCAGCGGTGCAATAGCCACATCCAGCATTGAGAAACTGTCACCCAGCATGAACTTGTTTTTCAAGAACACGGGGGCCAACTGCGTCAGGCGGTCACGTATGTGGGAGCGTGCTTTTTCGAGCACTTTCTCGTTGGCTTTGGCAGCGCGTGACTCCAGCGTACTGACGTGTACAAAAAGCTCTTTTTCAAAATTCAGCAGAAACAAGCGCACACGTGCCCTGTCAACCGGGTCACCCGGCATCAACTGTGGGTGCGGGAAGCGCTCATCGATATATTCATTAATGATATTTGATTCATACAAAATCAGGTCGCGCTCCACGAGAATAGGTACCTGTCCGTAGGGATTCATGACATTGATATCTTCGGGTTTGTTATACAAATCCACGTCACGAATTTCAAAATCCATACCTTTTTCAAACAGCACGAAGCGGCAGCGGTGAGAATAAGGACAGGTCGTTCCCGAGTAAAGTACCATCATGGCAAAGGCTCCTACAAAAATGAAAGTGACGGCAAGCCGTCACTTGAAAACTCGACACTGAAAGACTGCACGGCCGTGCAGTGGTTATTTTCTAGTTATTTAATATCTTTCCAGAATGCAGCATTCAAGCGCCAGGCAATGATGGTAAATACTCCGAGAAATAGTAACACCCACACGCCGATACGAATCCGGGTGTTTCGTATCGGCTCGCCCATCCATTGCAGGTAGGCCACCAGATCGCCCATGGCTTCTTCGTACTGCAGCGGAGTCAGCTTGCCAGGCGTGACCTGCTCCCAGCCTTTGAGCACTTGTACGGAATGGCCATGATCCATTTTCGTTTCGAAAATCGGGCGGCGCTCACCTTGAAGCTCCCACAAAACATGGGGCATCCCCACACTCGGAAATGCGAGATTGTTCCAACCAGTTGCTTTGGAGTCGTCACGATAGTAGGTGCGTAGATAGGTGTACAGGTAATCTGGGCCAGTACCTTGACCGACAGCAGCACGCGATCGCGCGATCATGGTTAGATCCGGTGGGTTGCCACCAAACCAGTCTTTGGCCTGCTTGGGGTCAATCGCGGCTTTCATGGTGTCACCAACCTTTTCGGTGGTGAACAACAGGTTGTCTTTGATCTGCTTTTCCGTCAGACCAATATCAGTCAGGCGGTTGTATCGCATGAAAGCTGCCGAGTGACAATTCAGACAGTAATTGACAAATAATTTGGCGCCGTTTTGCAGCGCGGCCAAGTCGTTTGTTTTCTCAGGTGCTTTGTCCCAGGCAATACCGTTGCCTGCAGCCTGGGCGCCGCTGGCAAAAGCAAAGGCGGCAAAAAAACTGACGACGAGCTTTTTCATGAATTTCATTTTTCGAGGGCTTTCGTGTTGGTTCAATGAGCTGCAAACACGACGCGATCCGGTACAGGTTTGGGCTCACCCATGCGGCTCCAGACCGGCATTAGTAGAAAAAAGCCGAAGTAAAACAGCGTTCCTACTTGAGAAATACGCTCGCCCAACTGGGACGGTGGCTGGACGCCAAGATACCCTAGCACCAGGAAATTGATCACGAAAATAGCGTAGAGGTATTTGTGCCAGGTGGGGCGATAACGGATTGATTTCACCGGGCTGTAGTCCAGCCAGGGCAAAGCAAACAGAATGATCACCGCACCGCCCATCACCACAACACCCCAAAACTTGGCATCAATCGCCAGCATCAGCGCCGCCGCAACGACGGCTGCACCGAATATGACCGCTTTGAAAATCACGGGAATTTTCGTCTTCAGCGCGATCAGACCCGCACCGGCCAGCGCACAAAGAATCAAGGCATACATCATTTCGCTGGTAATCGCCCGCAGCATTGAATAGTAAGGCGTGAAATACCAGACCGGTGCAATGTGCGCAGGTGTTTTCAGCGGGTCGGCGGGTATGAAGTTATTGAACTCCAGGAAATAACCACCAAACTCGGGCGCGAAAAAGATGATGGCCGTGAATATCATCAAGAACACGCTCACACCAAAAATGTCGTGCACCGTGTAGTACGGGTGGAATGGAATTCCGTCCAGGGGAATACCGTCAGGGCCTTTATTGGCTTTGATTTCTACGCCATCAGGGTTGTTAGAGCCGACTTCATGCAAGGCAATAATGTGCGCAACGACCAGCCCCAAAAGGACCAGCGGCACAGCAATAACGTGGAAGCTGAAGAAACGATTCAGGGTGGCATCTGACACCACGTAGTCGCCGCGGATGAGCAACGCCAGATCCGGTCCGATAAAGGGAATGGCCGCAAACAGATTAACGATGACCTGAGCACCCCAGTAGCTCATTTGACCCCAGGGCAGCAGGTAACCCATGAAAGCTTCGGCCATCAGGCAAAGAAAGATTCCGCAGCCAAATATCCACACCAACTCGCGTGGTTTGCGGTAGCTACCGTAAATTAACCCACGGAACATGTGCAGATACACAACCACAAAAAACGCCGATGCACCGGTGGAGTGCATGTAGCGCACGAGCCAGCCCCACGGCACGTCGCGCATGATGTACTCGACGGAAGCAAACGCCAGATTGGCGTCGGGCTTGTAATGCATCACCAAAAAAATGCCGGTGACGATTTGAATCACCAAAACCAGCAGCGCCAGTGCACCAAAGAAATACCAAAAATTGAAATTCTTGGGTGCGTAGTACTCGGAGAGGTGCTCTTTGTACAGCGTTGATGCGGGGAACCGGTTATCCACCCAGTTCATCATTTTTTCGCCGTAACCGGCGTTGGGAGATATTTCCTTGAATTGCGCCATGTTGATATGCCTCAGGCTTTTTTGTCTTCGCCAATAATCAGGCGGGTGTCAGACAGGTACATATGGGGAGGCACTTCGAGGTTGTCGGGTGCTGGTTTGTTTTTATATACGCGTCCGGCCATGTCGAACGTGGAGCCGTGGCACGGGCACAAAAAGCCGCCAGCCCAGTCATCGGGCAGTGAAGGTTGCGCGCCGATCTGGAATTTGTCGCTGGGCGAGCAACCCAAGTGTGAACAAATACCGACTGTGACGAAAACTTCCGGCTTAATGGCGCGAGCCTCGTTGCGGGCGTAAACGGGGGTCAGTTCGTCTGGGTTGCGTTCCGATTTCGGGTCAGCGAGCAGGCCCTCTGTTTTCTTCAGCGATGCCAGTTGCTCCGGGGTGCGCTTGACGATCCATACCGGTTTGCCACGCCATTCCACGGTGATTTTTTCGCCTGGCTTCATCTCGGAAATATCGACTTCAACTGCAGCGCCAGCCGCTTTGGCACGCTCGGACGGCTGGAACGTGCTGACGAATGGCACCGCAACGGCCAGACCACCTACTGCACCGGCACAACCTGAGGCGATGAGCCAGGTGCGTTTGCCGTTGTCTACTGGCGATACGGGGGTGTTACTCATGGATGTCCTCTATCTTCATGTCGGCTAGGGCTGGCTTGCACCCAGTGCTGGATGGGGCTGAACCGCCTGGGTTGATGGGCTGAGCGCCCCTGAAACAGCCCTGGATTGTAGCGGAGGGTTTCTACGCCACAGCACTGAGCTTGGCCTTGACAGAGTCAGATGCACCGCAATACTGCGAAGCTTCAACAACCGAAGGAGATTCGAATGGGAATGATGCAGGAGTTCAAAGAATTCGCCGTAAAAGGCAATGTGGTCGACTTGGCAGTGGGTGTGATTATTGGTGCGGCTTTCGGAAAAATTGTCGATTCGGTGGTGGCCGACTTGATCATGCCGGTGGTGGGATCGATCTTCGGCAGTCTCGATTTTTCGAGCCTTTTTGTGGTGCTAGGCAAGGTGCCCGACGGTACCTTGATGACGCTGGACGCATTGAAGAAAGCCGGTGTGCCGGTGCTGGCGTATGGAAATTTCATCACCATTGCGGTTAACTTCATCATTTTGGCTTTTATTATTTTCATGATGGTCAAGCAGATCAACCGCGTCAAGCGCGAGGCCCCTGCAGCAGCACCACCGGCAACGGCAGAAGACATTTTGTTGCTGCGCGAGATTCGCGACAACCTCAAACGTTGAGCCCAGCTATCGCCGTAAGCGGCTTGGTTGCTATGTTTTATGTAGCTGCTTGAGCAGTATTGATAAGGGCTAGCAGCTACTTTTTCATTGAATAGCGACTATTTGCTGCGCCATTGCCACCGCAGCAATCAAACTGGACGCATCCGCAGCGCCCGTCCCAGCGATGTCAAAAGCAGTGCCGTGGTCGGGGCTGGTGCGCACCAAACGCCATGGGCTGGGGGTGTTGCCCTGTAACCCCAGGGTGACATTCACGCCCTGCTCGACACCCAGGTATTTGACCGGGATCAGCCCCTGGTCGTGGTACATCGCCACTACCGCGTCAAATTCGCCGGGTTTGTCAGCTTTTGCCCTGGCACGCATGAACACTGTGTCGGGTGCAAACGGCCCTGATACGTTGATGCCTTCGGCGCGCGCTGCCGCCACCGCCGGAGCAATGATGTCCAGCTCGTCTCTGCCAAATAAACCACCCTCGCCAGCGTGCGGATTCAGCCCCGACACTGCAATTCGGGGCGCACGTCCCAGGAGTCGGCTCAGGCTGCTGTGGGTAATCCGCAAGGTCTGCAACACGCTGTCGAAACTCACGGCAGCGATCGCGTCGCGCAGCGACAGGTGAATGCTGACCAGCACCACGCGCAACTCGTCGTTGGCCAGCATCATGCGCACCGGCAGGTCGGAAATGGGCACACCGGCGAACTGCGCCGCCTCGTGCTGCAACAACTCGGTGTGACCTGGAAATAACACGCCGCCTGCCGACAGCGCCTCTTTGTTTAGCGGTGCGGTTACCAGCGCCGCCAGCTCGCCGCGCAGCGCAGCGCGCGTCACCCATTGGACGCAGTCGGCGGCCGCTTTTCCAGCCAAAGGGCTGATCTGCCCTTGCACAACCGGCTCTAACGGCTGCGTTATCTGTAGCAACGGAATGCAACGTGGCGGCACATCTCCCAGGTGGTCCAGCGTTTCCACCAGCGCCACTGGCAAGGCTGGTTGACCGGGCACCGCCGTCTGCTGCGCCGCCCGGCGCAATGTGGCCAGGTCACCCGCGACAAAGCAGTTTCGCAACGTATCGGGTGCATCACGAAAGGCTTTGGTGATGATTTCCGGGCCAATGCCAGCCGGATCACCCAGCGTGATGGCGATAGGTTTCGTGCTGCGTTTGAGGACGGCGCTCATGCCGGGTTATCTATGTCGATGAACTGATGCCACAACCCCAGTTGCGCGGCCACATACCCCGCAACTGCCGGTGCGCCGTAGCGCTCGCTGGCATGGTGGCCGCAAGCGATGTAGGCCACACCGCATTCGCGGGCGTAGTGGGCCTGCGGTTCAGAGATTTCGCCGGTGATGAACACATCGGCCCCCGCCGCTATGGCGGATTCAAAGTAACTCTGCGCGCCACCGGTGCACCATGCTATTTTTTTGATAGCTGTTTGAGCAGTATCTATAAGGGTTACTGGCCGTTTTAATACATATTTCACATGGTTTGCCAGGTCTTGTGCGCTGGCAAACTCGCCATGGGTTCGCGCACCCATAAACCCCAGCTCTTGCTCGCCAAACCGCCCCGTGGCCGTCAACCCGAGCTGCAAGCCGAGCTGCGCGTTGTTGCCCAACTCGGGGTGCGCGTCCAACGGCAAATGGTAGGCAAACAGGTTAATGTCGCGCGCCAGCAGCAAGGCCATGCGTGCTTTGAGCCAACCGGTCACGCAGCCGTCGTGGCCACGCCAAAACAGGCCGTGGTGCACAAAAATTGCATCGGCCTGTACCTCAATCGCGGCTTCGATCAACGCCCGGCTGGCCGTGACACCGCTGACGATGCGCGCAATGTGCGCCTTGCCTTCGACCTGCAGGCCATTGGGACCGTAGTCTTTGAAGCGCTGCGGTTGCAACAAGGCGTCAAACGTGTCGAGCAGGTGCACGCGGGCAGCGGTGGGGTTTGAAAACATGGTGGGCAAGGGTAGATACAGGCGCAGTGTTCGCGTAAACCATATTGTGGGTTCAGCTGCCACACAGCCATCATTTTCACGCCGCACAATCACCACACATATTTCACACTTTGCAACCCAAAGCCGCCATGACCGCCGTCGAACTCATGATCTGGAGTCTGTCCGCAGGTGCCATTCTCACGGTCATCGTGATCAGTTTGATGGAGCTCGTTCGCACACGCAGCAAGGCGGCGCGACAGGGCTTTGCTTTGCACATGTCGGCGCTGGGCTTTGTGGTGCTGCTCAGTGACCTGCCGCTGGCTCTGGAGCCGACCTGGAAATCACCGATTTTTCATGCTGCACAGGTGCTGATAGGCCCGATTTGCGCAGGTGCGGGTGCCTACATGATGCTGGACTGGTTGTCGGCTCGGGCGCGTGACCGGGTGATGCTGCTGGCCCTGCGCACCTCGATGTTTGTCAGCGCAGGCGGCGGGTTGCTGTGCGTGGTGCTGCCTGTACACATGCAACTGCCTGCTGCAGGTCTGATCACCGCCCTGGCGGCCAGCGTCGCGCTGTGGCTGTCTGGGCGTGCCTGGATGCTGGGTGACCGACTGGCGCTCGGTATGGTCTTGGCTTGCCTGCTGATGCTCACGTCCATCGTGGGCATCTACTTGAATGCACTCCAATGGCAACGCGCCGGTTTAGCGACGCAAGTCGTGGCAGCGGCAGCCATTGCGCTGGGAAACATCGTGATGGGCTTGGTGATTTGGCAGCGCTATGTCATGGAGCACCGGGTGCGGCGCGACAGCCGCTTGCCCACCGTGCGCGACCCGGTGACGCAGTTGCCCGGCAGCGTGATCATTGTTCAAAAGCTGGTGGACGCACTCAAACGCCGACGGCGCACCGGCCGCGATGGTGCCGTGCTGGCCGTGCTGCTATTTGATCTGGAAAACAGCACCGCGCAGGTCGGGCCGGTGGGCGCGAACGACGTGCTGTCGCAGGTGGCTTCGCGCATCCAGCGACAGGTGGGCGCCATGAACCCGGTGGGTCGCTATTACGACCGCTGTTTTGTGGTGCTGGTGGAAACCATTGCCTCGCCCGTTGCACTGCGCACCCTGGGACTGCGCATTGCCAGCACCCTGCGCAAACCCATTCACGTACAAATGCCGCACGACCAGGTGATTGAAGTGCGCCTGGATGTGGGGGTCGGCGTGGTGCACATGGTTGGCCACACCTCCAACGCCGATGCTGTGCTGCATGAGGCCGAAGAAATGGCCAAACTGGCCCGCAGCATGCGTTCACGTGCCGCCATTGCAGACCCCGCCACCGGGCGACCGGTGGCGGTGGAAGACGCTGACTTGGCAGCCCCACGCGGCAACGCACGCCGCAGCCGCCGCACGGCCAACGCCAATCCATCGCGGCCCACGCTGAAGGCCCGCCGTCAGGCCGGTGGCGAACTGGTTTAATGCATCGCCTTTGCCATGTAGTTGCTACAAAATAAATAGCTGTTTGAGCAATATCTACAAGGGCTTTTGCCACTTTTTGATCATAAATTAGTGCTGAATGGCCAGCAGGCCACCGCACGGCGCACTACACTCAAGTCCCGCTTTTTTCTTCGAGTCCGCCCATGCGTCGCACCTGGTTGTTGTTCTCCCAAGCCGTTACCGTTCTTCTGGCCGCCTACTTTGTGGTGGCCACGCTCAAGCCTGAATGGCTGGGTCGGGGCGATACGCGTGGTGGTGTCGTGTCGTTAATTGAAGCCCCCGCTGCGTCCAGCGGCGCCATACCGGCAGGCAGTTTCCGGCAAGCGGCACAGCGCGCCTCGGCGGCAGTGGTCAGTATCAACACCAGCAAAGCGGCAGCGCGCAACCCGCACAGCGGTGACCCGTGGTTTCGCTTTTTCTTCGGCGACCAGGGCAATCAGCCGCAAGGCGGGCTGGGCAGCGGCGTCATCGTCAGCGCCAGCGGCTATGTGCTGACCAATAACCACGTGGTCGACGGTGCAGACGAAATTGAAGTGATCCTGAACGACAGCCGCCGCGCCAAAGCCCAGGTGATTGGCACCGACCCCGACACCGATCTGGCGGTGCTGAAAATTGACCTGGACAAGCTCCCGGTGATCGTGCTGGGTAACTCTGACACCTTGCAAACCGGCGATCAGGTGCTGGCCATTGGCAACCCGTTTGGCGTGGGCCAAACGGTGACCGGCGGCATCGTCAGCGCGCTGGGGCGCAACCAGCTGGGCATCAACACCTTTGAAAATTTCATCCAGACCGATGCGGCCATCAATCCCGGCAACTCGGGCGGCGCGCTGGTCGACGTGAATGGCAACCTGCTGGGCATCAACACCGCCATTTACAGCCGCAGCGGCGGCAACATGGGCATTGGCTTTGCCATTCCCGTGTCCACCGCCAAACAGGTCATGGAAGGCATTGTGAAAGACGGCCGCGTGACGCGCGGCTGGATCGGCGTGGAGCCCAACGAGCTGTCGCCCGAGCTGATGGAGACCTTTGGCGTGAAAGCCAAAGCGGGCGTGCTCATCACCGGGGTGCTGCAAAACGGCCCGGCGGCGGTGGCCGGTGTACGGCCGGGCGATGTGATCGTGGCGGTGGCGGGTGAGTCGGTGACCACCGTGGCACAGCTACTGGGCAAAGTGGCCGCCTTGCCGCCAGGTGCCGCCGCCAAATTCGACGTGCAGCGGCTGGACAGCAAGTTAAGCCTGGACGTGACGCCCGGTGTGCGGCCAAAACCCAGAGTGCCAGTTGCACGTTAAGTAGTCAATTGCTATTTAATTGATAGCTGCTTGAGCAGGTTCTACAAGGGCTAATGGCTGTTTTGAGCATGACTTTGCTCGCCAGCCAGTCATGACCTAAACCTGCCGTCAAGGCGAAGGCTGTGCTTCTTCACCCTCTTTAGGCGGGGCTTTGGTGTGCAGGATGAAAAACCGCGCGGCAAAAATACCCAGCTCATACAACAGACACATCGGAATGGCCAGCGCCAGTTGTGAGACCACGTCGGGCGGGGTGACGATGGCTGCAATGATGAACGCAAGCACCACAAAGTAGCCGCGAAACGCCTTGAGCTTTTCAATCGTCACCAGGCCCATGCGCGCCAGCACCACCACCACCACCGGCACCTCGAACGACAAACCAAAGGCAATGAACATGGTGAGTACAAAGTCCAGATAAGCCTGAATATCTGGCGCGGCAGTGATGCTTTTGGGCGCAAAGCTCTGAATAAAGCTGAACACCTGCCCAAAAACAAAAAAGTAGCAAAACGCCACGCCCACGAAAAACAAAACGGTGCTGGAAAACACCAGCGGCAGCACCAGCTTTTTCTCGTGCATGTACAAGCCGGGTGCCACAAAGGCCCATACCTGGTAGAGCACCACGGGAAGCGCAATCATGAAAGCCGTCATCATCAAGATTTTCAGCGGCACGATGAACGGCGAGATCACCGACGTGGCAATCAGGGTTGCGCCTTTAGGCAAGGTGGCCACCAGCGGCGCAGCCATGATGTCGTACAGCGCGCCCGGGCCGGGGTACAGCGACAAAACAATCATCACTGCCGCCACGGCGAGCAGCGCACGCACCAGCCGATCCCGCAGCTCCACCAGATGCTGCACAAAGGGCTGCTCGGTGCCTGCTAGTTCGTCGGGCTTGGCTTCGGTTTTTGAATCGGTATCAGACATGTTTTGGTGTTCGCCGCGTCGCCCTGCAACTCAGGTGAGCCGTGGCGTTTGAAAGCAGTTTTAGCCCAGCCGCTGCGGGCTGTGCACGGGCCGGTAGCGGGCCACTCGGGCCGCACCCGACAAAGCTTTGGTGCGAATGCCGTTACGGGCTTTGTACCAGTTAGGCGTGGTGCCCTGCTTGATGCGCCAGTTTTTTTTGGGCCGCACATAAACAGGCGGCGGCGGTGTGTAGCCGATGTTGTTGGTTTGTCCGGCTTCGCCGGTGGCCTGTGCCCAGTCATTTTCAAAGTCGGTGGCAGCGGTTTGCACGGCATTTTGTGCGTTGTACATCGCACCCTGCACATCGCGCGCGGCACCCTCCATCGATTCCTTCATCTTTTTGAGCTCATCCAGCTCGATGGATCGGTTCACCTCGGCCTTCACGTCAGACACATAACGCTGCGCCTTACCCAGCAGGGTGCCCACGGTGCGCGCCAGCTTGGGCAGCTTTTCAGGCCCGATCACGATCAGGGCCACGGCGCCAATCAACGCGATCTTTTCAAAACCAATATCAAACATGGGGCGCTAAGAAACCAGCAAGCCGATCAGCTCTTTTGCTTGGCTTCAACATCAATAGTGGTTTTGTCAGGGGACGTGGTGCTGGTCACCTGGCCCGCGGCTGGTGCAGCCGTTGCCGCTGTCTTGGTTTCGTCAACACCCGTGGTGCCATCTTTCACGCCGTCTTTAAATCCTTTGACGGCACCGCCGAGGTCGGCACCAATGTTTTTCAGCTTTTTGGTTCCAAACACCAAAACGATGATGAGCAACACAACCAACCAATGCCAAATCGAGAAAGAACCCATGCTGAACTCCTATAAACAATCGATCGATTCTAGTGGTGTCGTGCGACAGCGACGGGCATAACCCTTGCACCGCATACACCCAACGCAATGGTTCCCTAGCCTTTCAGCCACGGGCGCGGCCCACCCATCACGTGAATGTGCAGGTGGTGCACCTCCTGTCCACCCTCTTGCCCGTTGTTGCACAGAACGCGGAAACCGCCTTCCGGGTAAGGCCGACAGCCCTCTTGCAAGGCCAGTTGCGGTGCCAGTGTGAGCATACGGCCCATCCGCGCGGCATCGCCTTCCGTGAGTTGAGCCATGGAAGGAATGTGCTGTTTGGGAATCATCAAAAAATGCACCGGTGCCCACGGCGCAATGTCATGAAAAGCCAGAATTTCGTCGTCTTCATACACCTTGCGGGCGGGAATTTTTCCGGCGATTATTTTGCAGAAGATGCAGTTGGGATCGTGCAGCATGGTCGGGTTTCCAGTTTCAAAGGGTGCGGTCAAGCCGGTTTGTCGTTGCTGAAACGCAGCCAGCCTTTGATGCAGCGATACAGGTACCACAGACCGACCACGATCCAGGCAATCCAACCTGGCACCACAAATAAAAACCACAAAGGCAGCGTCAACACAAACCAGAACAAAGCCCACCAGAAGGTGCGAATCATGTAGTTGTGGTGGCTCACATAGATCGAATCGTTCTCATCGCCGCGCTTGATGTAGTTCACGATTAAGGCGATCACAGCCAACGTGCCCATGCTGGCCCAAGCCACGGTATGCAGGCCATACAGCACATGCATCACCGTGCGGTCGCCGGATGTTTTGCCTTGAAATTCCGCCAAATCGGTCTCACTCATGGTCGCGCTCCTCAACGGTTGTGCGTTTCTCTGTCTTGGGCTTTGCGTAGGGCTTTTTCTTCAATCCCGCTGGTGCCAGCGCGCCGCTCCAACTCGGCCAACACATCAGCAGGATTTAGACCGTACCACGCCAGTGCAATCAGGCTGTGAAACCACAGGTCTGCCACTTCGCCCACAATTTTTTGCCTGTTTTCAGCGCTGGCGCCCGCGTGTTGCGCGTCTTTCGCGGCCATCACCACTTCGGTGGCTTCTTCGCCGATTTTTTTCAAAAAAGCATCGGGGCCTTGATGCAATAGGCGGGCCACGTAGCTGGCTTCCGGGTTGCCGCCCCTGGCTGGCAAACGGCTCTCAATCACGGCGGCCAGTTGGGCCAAAGAATCGTTGGAAGTCATGTGTTTATTTATAGATATGGCTGGGGTCTTTCAACACCGGCTCGGTCACAAGCCAGGCACCGTCTTTGTAAAGACTGAAAAAACAGCTGTGACGGCCGGTGTGGCACGCAATACCCGGGTTGTGGCCCAGCTGGGTGACTTTAAGCAGGATCACGTCGTTGTCGCAGTCCATGCGGATTTCGTGCACCGTCTGCACGTGACCCGACTCTTCGCCCTTGAACCAGAGTTTGCCGCGCGAGCGGCTGAAATACACGGCGCGCCCCAATTCGGCGGTTTTCTCAAGTGCCTCGCGATTCATCCACGCAAACATCAACACGTCGTTGCTGCCCTGCTCTTGCGCAATAACCGGCACCAAGCCTTGCGCGTCCCATTTCACATCGTTTATCCAGTTCATGATGCAAATTGTCGGTGATTGCGCAGCTGCCGCTGACGCCCGCTCCACGGGTTTGTCAAAGCTTCAGTATTAGCCCGAAATTAGTAAAAAAGTGTTTTTTTGTCTTGCGGAGTGAATGGCGGGTCTATACGATTTGGTCCGCATGTGACTGTTTGGTATTTTTTTACTCGAATCAGTTTTTGCCGACTTTCAACCTTGAACCAGACCCATTAAAGGAGTCCACCATGCTTCGACGAATTGCATTACTAGCCAGCGGCTTGTTAGCCGCTGCATTTATCTCAGGCTGCGGGGGCGGCGACGACCACCCAGCACCTGCTCCGCTACCCGCGACGCCTGACATCGTGCAACTCGCACAAGCAACGCCTGACCTGAGCATTCTGGTCGAAGCGGTGGTCGCCGCTGGCTTGGTAGACACGCTGAAAGCAGCCGGCCCTTTCACCGTTTTCGCGCCCACCAACGCGGCGTTTGCCGCTTTGTTGACCGAGCTGGGCATTACCAAAGCAGCATTGCTGGCTGACCGAGCCTTGCTGACCCGTGTGCTGACTTATCACGTGCTGCCCAACCGCGTATTGAAAGCCGACGTTCCCACCAACGTGGCCATTGCTACCGTGCAAGGCGACACCCTGCGTATCAGCCCAGCCTTGGTCATTACCGACCAACGCACCCGCACCGCCAACATCACCGCCACCGATGTGCTGGCAACCAACGGCGTGATTCACGTGATCGACAAAGTGATCTTGCCAACACCCGCACCGGCACCCGTGGCGCCTGACTTGGTGGCGTTGGCTCAAAGCAACCCGAACCTGAGCATTCTGGTTGAGGCTGTGGTGGCTGCCGGCTTGGTGGACACCCTGAAGGGCACCGGTCCATTTACGGTTTTTGCACCGACGAACGCCGCCTTCACCGAGCTGTTGGCCGAATTGAGCATCACCAAAGAAGCCCTGTTGGCCAACAAGGCATTGCTGACCACCGTGCTGACCTACCACGTGCTGCCTGCCAAGGTGGAAAAGGCTGGCATTCCAGCTGGCAAAGCCATCAAGAGCGTGGAAGGCGGTATCTTCAAGATCGAAAGCATTTTCGATGTGCTGACGATCACCGATGGACGCAACCGCAAGTCGGCGATTACCGCAACTGACATCCAAGCCCGAAACGGCGTGGTGCACACGATCAACAAGGTCCTTTTGCCGGCAGATCGAAGCATTGTGCAAACGGCGCAGTCTTTGTCGCAGTTCACTATCCTGGTGGAAGCGGTTGTGGCTGCTGACTTGGTCACCACACTGTCTGGCACCACACAATTCACCGTGTTCGCTCCCACCAACGAAGCATTTGTGGCGCTGCTGGCAGAGTTGAACATCACCAAAGCAGCCCTGCTGGCTGACAAAGCCCTGCTGACCAAGGTACTGACTTACCACGTGGTGCCCGGCACGGTGTTGAAAGCGGAAGTGCCAACCAATGTGAACATCGCCACCGTACAGGGCGAGACGTTGCGCATCGACCCTGCATTCATCATCACGGACCAACGTGGCCGCACCGCCAAAATTACTGCCACCGACATCTTCAACACCAATGGCGTGATTCACGTGGTGGACAAGGTGATCTTGCCCAAGCCGTGATGCAAAACAGATGACTGCGCCTTGAGGCGCAGTTGAACGATGACCGGGGTGGATGGGCGAAAGCTGATCCGCCCCGATTGCTTTTGGGGCTACAAACGCACGGGAATGCCACGCGCATGCATGCGTGCTTTGGCCTGGCCCACGGTGAATTCGCCGTAGTGAAAAATGCTGGCGGCCAGCACCGCATCGGCGCCACCTTGTTGAATGCCATCAGCCAGGTGGTCCAGGTTGCCTACGCCGCCTGAGGCAATCACCGGCACGCTGACGGCGTCACTCACGGCGCGCGTCAATTCCAGATCAAAACCGATCTTGGTGCCATCGCGGTCCATGCTGGTCAGCAAGATTTCGCCCGCACCGCGCTGCACCATTTCCACCGCCCATGCCACGGCATCCAGGCCTGTGTTTTTACGTCCGCCGTGGCTATAAACATCCCAGCCAGGGCCTTTGATTTGCGAATCTTCGGCTGAGCGTTTTTTGGCATCAATGGCCACCACGATGCACTGCGCACCGTACTTGGCAGATGCGTCGACGATGACTTGCGGGTCGGCAATGGCCGCCGAGTTGAAGCTGGTTTTGTCCGCACCAGCATTGAGCAAACGCCGCACATCGGCCACGGTGCGCACACCGCCGCCCACGGTGAGCGGAATGAAGACTTGCGAGGCCACCGCTTCAATGATGTGCAGAATCAAATCGCGCCCATCGCTGGTGGCGGTGATGTCTAAAAACGTGAGTTCATCTGCGCCCTGTTCGTTGTAGCGGGCGGCAATTTCCACCGGGTCGCCGGCATCGCGCAGTTCGAGAAAGTTCACGCCTTTAACGACGCGGCCACCGGTGACGTCCAGGCAGGGGATGATTCGTTTGGCGAGCAAATAGTCTTTCGTTCAACCGTTCAAGGCATCGGCCCGTGCCTGTGCAGCAGCAAAGTCCAGGTCCCCGCTGTAAATGGCGCGGCCACAAATCACACCTTCCACGCCCTCAGACTCCACCGCACACAGTTGCTCGATGTCGGCCATGTTGGACAGGCCACCTGACGCGATCACCGGAATTGTCAAGGCCTGAGCCAGCTTGACGGTGGCGTCAATGTTGATGCCCGAGAGCATGCCGTCGCGGCCAATGTCGGTGTAGATGATGGATTCAACGCCCCAGTCTTCAAACTTTTTGGCCAGGTCCACCACTTCGTGGCCGGTCAGTTTGCTCCAGCCATCGGTGGCGACTTTGCCGTCTTTGGCGTCCAGGCCGACGATGATGTGGCCGCCAAATGCGGCGCAAGCGTCTTTCAGAAAACCGGGGTTTTTGACGGCGGCGGTGCCGATGATCACGTAGCGAAGGCCACCATCGATGTACTTTTCAATCGTGTCCAGGTCGCGGATGCCACCGCCCAGTTGCACGGGAATGTCGTCACCCACAGCGGTCAGGATGGACTTGATAGCGGCAAAATTTTGCGGCTTGCCAGCAAAGGCGCCATTCAAATCCACCAGATGCAGGCGGCGCGCGCCTTTGGCCAGCCAGCTGCTGGCCATGGCGGCGGGGTCTTCGCCGAAGGTGGTGGACTGGGCCATGTCGCCCTGTTTGAGGCGCACACAGTGACCGTCTTTCAGGTCAATCGCGGGGATGAGAAGCATCGGTCAGAGCCAGAACAAGGCGTTAGAGAATCGGCAGGGTGAGAAATCAGACGTTCCAGTGCAGGAAGTTTCTGTAGAGGGCCAGGCCTTGGTCTGCGCTTTTTTCGGGGTGGAATTGAGTGGCGAAAATGTTATCGCGTGCGACGGCTGCCGTAAAGCGGGTGCCGTAGTCCGTCAGGCCCACGCTGTGGCGTGCATCTGACGGTTGGGCGTAGTAGCTGTGCACGAAGTAGAAATAGCTGCCGTCAGCTACCTCGCCAAAAACGGGGTGCGGGTGCTCACCCCGCCACACCTGGTTCCAGCCCATTTGCGGCACTTTGTAGCGGCTGCAGTCGCTTTGCAATTGCCCGGCGAGGTCAAATTTGACCACTCGCCCTGGGATCAAGCCCAGGCCTGGTGTACCCACACCTACAGGGCCCTCATCACTGGCGTCCAGCAGCATTTGCATGCCCACGCACACGCCAAACAGCGGACGGCTGGCGGCGGCGCGCAGCACGGCCTCCTGCAAGCCCGATTCGCGCAGCTCGCGCATGCAGTCGGGCATGGCACCCTGGCCGGGCAGCACGATGCGGCTGGCGGCATCGACGGCTTGTGGCTGGTTGGTGATGACCACGTCCCATCCGGTGCCCTGCGCGGCGGCTTTCACGGCCTGGGCCACGGAGCGCAGGTTGCCCATGCCGTAGTCGACCACGGCTACCGTTTTAGGTGCTACTATATTCATAGCTGCTTGAGCAGTATTTACAAGGGCTAGTGGCCGATTTGGCTTAAAAACATCACAGTGAACCTTTGGTGGAGGCAATGATGCCCGGGGCTCGCGGATCAATCTCCAGCGCTATTCGCAAAGCCCGCGCAAAGGCTTTGAACACGGTTTCGCACTGGTGGTGGGCGTTGTCGCCACGCAGGTTGTCAATGTGCAGGCTCACGCCGGCATGGTTGACAAAACCCTGGAAAAACTCGTAGGTCAATTGCGTGTCGAAACCGCCAATCATGCCGCTGGTAAACGGCACATGCATCACCAGCCCGGGCCGGCCTGAAAAGTCAATCACCACGCGGCTCAGTGCTTCGTCCAGCGGCACATAGGCGTGGCCGTAGCGGCGCAGGCCTTTCTTGTCGCCCACCGCCTGCGCCATGGCCTGGCCGAAGGTGATGCCCACGTCTTCCACTGTGTGGTGGCCGTCGATGTGCAAGTCGCCTTGGGCTTGTATGTTCAGGTCTATCAAGCCGTGGCGGGCGATCTGGTCGAGCATGTGGTCGAAAAAACCAATGCCGGTGGACAGCTTGGAGGTGCCGGTGCCATCCAGATTGAGGCTGACGGTGATTTGCGTCTCGGCAGTGTTGCGCGTAACGCTAGCGATGCGGTCGGTCATAGAGATTCTTTGAGAGCTGCCAGCAGCAATTTGTTTTCAGCCGCCGTGCCTACAGTCAGGCGCAGGCAATTGGTCAGCAGGGGGTGCATTTTAGAAACGTTCTTGACGAGCACGCCACGGCCCTTCAAGCCGTCAAAGGCTTTGGCGGCATCGGGCACGCGCAGCAGGATCATATTGGCGTCGCTGCGGAAGACCTTCACGCCGGTCAAGGCCTCCAACGCTTCAAAAACAATAGCGCGTTGAGCAATGATTTCAAGGGCTTGAGCCCTAAAAGCCTCTGAATGCTCCAGCGCAAACAGCGCGCACTCGCAGTTGAGCACGCTGATGTTGTAAGGCGGGCGCACCTTGTCAATTTCAGCCATCAGCGCCTTTGGGCCCAGCATGTAGCCCAGGCGCACCCCCGCCAGGCCAAACTTGCTCATGGTGCGCATGAGCAGCACATGGCTGTGGCGGGCGATGCGGTCTAAGTAGCTGCGCGAGGCAAACGGCTGGTAGGCCTCGTCCATCACCACTAGGCCACCCTGAGCGCCTTGTGCCAACACGATGCGTTCAATCACCGCGTCGTCCCACAAATTGGCGGTGGGGTTGTTGGGGTACGCCAGGTAAACGATGGCGGGTTTGTGTTGGGCGATGGCGGCCAGCATGGCGGCTTCGTCCAGCTCAAAGTCAGCCGTCAAGTCCACACCCACAAACTGCAAGCCCTGCAACTGGGCGCTCATGGCGTACATCACAAAACCGGGCATGGGTGACAGGATGCTGGCACCGGGCAAGTCACAGGCGAGGGCCAGCAGCGAGATCAATTCGTCCGAGCCATTGCCCAGCACGATGTCAAAACCGTCTGGCATGCGCGCATGCGCCGCTAGCGCCGCGCGCAGGTCGTTTACCCGGCCGCCGGGGTAGCGGTTCAGCGCCACGGCGCCAAGACGCGCGCCCAACTCGGCTTGGAGCCCGGCCGACAAGCGGTGCGGGTTTTCCATCGCGTCCAGCTTGATCATTCCCGTGGAATCCTGCACGGCGTAGGCGTGCATGGACTGGATGTCGCGGCGAATGCGGTTTTTGTAGTCTGTCATTTCGAGGTGTCTACCGACTGAATGGTGGCCAGGAAAGGGTTGATGGCTTGCACATGGTCAAAGTGTTGCTCGTGTTGCAGGTCTTCGGTCAGCAGATAGCGGCAACCCATTTGCTGCGCAGCGGCGACCATCAGGCTGTCCCAATAACTCAAAGCGAAGCGGTCTTGCAACTGCCAGGCCAAGTCGACCGTGGCATCGTCCACCACCCAGCATTTCCAGCCCCGGTAGCGGCGCACCAGGGCGCGAGCTTCAATTGCTGGCAATTTCGGCGCGACACGTCGAAGGTTGGCGTAGAGCTCGTTCAAAACCTGGGTGCTGAGCGCCCCGCGCCGGTCTTGCCAACACCACGTCAGCCACTGCACTGCTGCCGCTTGTTTGACTGGATCGCGTGGGTCCTGCGCGTAGAGCAAGACGTTGGTGTCAACAAATACCATCAACGGTAGCGATCCAGCCGCTCGGCGTAAATCTGGTCGCGTGTCAGGTACGACCCGTCAAATTCAATCGACTCAAATTTCAAAGCATCACGCATGGCGACTGCATAAGCATCGTCATGCCGCATCTTCTCAGCCAGCAATTCGCCAACCAGCCGCGAGACGCTGGTGTTGCGCTTGGCCGCCTCCATACGCGCCCATTCGAGAGCCGTCTCGTCAACGGTGATGGTGAGATTTTTCATGAGCCGAAGATAACACGAAGTTCGTGTTGCACGAAGTTCGTGTAACACAATTTACAGGCTATTGCGACGGGATATCGGCCAGCAGCCATCTCGCCAACACTGCATGCAAGGTGGCGGCTTCGACGGGTTTTCTAAGAACAACCACACCATCTTCTTCGGCCTGAAGCAACTGGGGCGAGTTGAACTCCCCACTCATCATGCCGCCGCGCGCGTGCGGGCAGCGTGCCATCAAGGCGCGCAGCACGTCGTAACCGCTGTCCGCGCTGCGCAGGCGTTGGTCGCAAAAAATGACCTGTGGATCAAACCCCAGGTCGATGCAATCCAGCGCTTGCTGGGGGGTGGCAACCAGGCGCGCATCAATGTCCCAGGCTTGCAGCACGCCTGCCAGTGCGCTGCGCACCAGCGGGTCGTCGTCCAGAATCAGGCAGCGGCCCCCGAGTTTGAGCGGGCTTGCCGAATCGCCCGCTCTGCTTTCACTCGTGTCAACCGTTACATCTGCAGGCGCGGCGGGCAGCCGAAACCAGAAGCATGAGCCCCGGCCAGGGCGTGAGCGCAGGCCGTACGTCGCGCCCATGAGCTTGGCGCAGCGCACAAACACTGCCAAACCCAGACCCAGGCCCACGTTGTCCAGCTGCCTGGCGTGGTCGTCGCGGTAATAAGCCGAGAACACCTGGTGTTGGTCGGCCTGATCGATGCCCACGCCGCTGTCCCACACCTCAATCAACCAGTCTGGCCCCCGTCGGCGCACGCCTGCGAGCACGCCGCCCGTTTGGGTGTACCGCAGCGCGTTCTGGGTCAGGTTAAACAAGGCTTGGCGGATCAAGGCCGGTTGGGTATGCACCCGCGCCTGCTCGCGGGGCAGGCGGCAGCGCCACAGCAGCCCGCGCTGCCGTGCATCACCCTGAAACAACACGGTGAGCTCGTCAAACAGATCATCCAGCGACAGTGTGCTGGTCGCATCGACGCGGGTGCTTTGCATTTCGATTTTCGACAGATCCAGCAACGCATTGAACATGAGGTTGATGGAGCGCACGCAGCTTTGCAGGTCCGCCAACAAGGGCTTGATGTGGGGTTCTGCGCTCTGGCGCACCACGCTGTCCAACAACAGGCCCATGGCGTGCACCGGTTGCCGCAGGTCGTGGCTGGCCGTGCGTAAAAACTCGGTTTTGTCAGACAGTGCCGTTTCTGCCAGTTCCTTGGTTAGCCGGTACTGCTCGGCCAGGTAGGCGCTTTGTTCCTCCAGTTGTACTTGCTTGACCAGAAACTGGTGGGTGGTCTGTGCATGACGAAAAAGAATGCCGCTGTACAGCACCAGCAAGGGCAGTAAAAACTGCCAATGATTGGGAAAAACCCAATAAATCGCCGCGACCGCAACCAGCCATCCGCAAACAAAAAAACGCAAAAAAAACCCAAGAACAGGTGCCAGCGCAGTAGCGCATGCAGCCGCAATAGATGCCAGCGATGCGTACAGGATCAAAGTAAAGTCGAACGGTGCGGTACCGCCAACCAAGAGAACCGGCGCAGCCCACACCAGCCCGTACCCCACCGTCACATCGCGGCACAGCGGCCACCACTTGGCTACCCACAACGCATCGGACAATAGCGTGCGATCGCGCGCCATTTGACGGCGGCGCCAGTGCAAGAAGATACCCATGAAAAAAACAACCGCTGACCAGACGACCATCCACGTGGGGTCATTGCTGTTGGCGTAGTACACGGTGAGAACAGGCGGGATGATGACCATCCCCAGCTCCGCTGACACGCGCCCCGAAATCATCTCCAGCAAGCGGGCGCGTCCGGTGGGGCTGATGTCCCTTAAGCCCAGGTTGATTGACTGCATCGGTTCATCCTACCGCTACCGCCTGCGCCAATTTGACCGGCGGCGTCAATCCGGCAGAACCGCCGTCACCTCAATTTCCACCTGGGCCCGCTCTTCCACCAGCGCCGCCACCTGCACGCAGGTCATCGCCGGGAAATTGCGGCCCATCACCGCGCGATAGGCCTCGCCGAGTTCTTTCAGGCGGCTGTTGTATTCCACCCGGTCAGTGATGTACCAAGTCATGCGCACCATGTGCTGCGGACCTGCGCCTGCTTCTTTCAAAACCGCCACGATGTTGCGCAGAGCTTGTGCAGTCTGGGCGATGAAATCGTCGGATTCGAAAATTTGTTGGCCATTCCAGCCAATCTGACCACCCACAAAAATCTGCGTGCCACGGGCAGCAATGCCGTTGGCATAACCTTTTGCGGGGGCCCAGCCGGGGGGGTGTAGGTGTTTCATATGTATTGCTGATTGGTTGATTTTTTAAGAACGCAAAGGGCGCAGAGGTTTCGCAAAAGCCGCAAAAGTAAGAAAAAGAAATGACCTGGCTGTTCTTTTGCGTACTTTGCGAAACCTCTGCGTCCTTTGCGTTGCAATCTCTCGCGTTTCAACCATCAAAGCAACGGCGCGCGTAGCTTGAAGCGCTGCAGTTTCCCGGTTTCCGTGCGCGGCAAGCCACTCACGAATTCAATCTCGCGTGGGTATTTGAACGGTGCAATCGTGGCTTTCACATGGTCTTGCAGGGACTTGACGAGTGCTGCATCGCCTGTTTGCCCGGGTTTCAGCACGCAGAAGGCTTTCACGACCATGCCGCGCTCGTCATCTGGCTTGCCAATCACCGCGCATTCGGCCACGGCTGGGTGTTTCAGCAGCGCGTCTTCCACCTCGGGACCGCCCACGTTGTAGCCGGCGGTGATGATCATGTCGTCAGCCCGGGCTTGGTAGAAAAAGTAGCCGTCTGTGTCTTGTGTGAAGGCGTCGCCGGGGTAGTTCCAGCCGCTTTTTACGTAGTTCGTTTGCCTGGCATCGCTGAGGTATTTGCATCCGGTGGGGCCGATCACGGCCAGCTTGCCCACGGTGCCGCGCGGCACTTCAAGGCCTTCGTCATCCACCACTTTGGCTGTGTAGCCGGGCACCACTTTCCCAATCGCGCCACGCCGTACATCGGCACCCGCTGACGAAATAAAGATGTGAAACATCTCAGTGGCACCAATGCCGTCCAGCATCTCGATGCCGGTGGCCTCACGCCACAGGGTACGGGTGGCGTCGGGCAGGCCTTCGCCGGCGCTCACACACATGCGCAGGGGCGAGGTTTTCAGCACCTGTGCAAACGCGGCCATCTGCCGGTAAAAGGTCGGCGCTGTGTAGCAGATCGTGGCACCCACCGCGGCAATCACCTGGCACATCACTTCGGGCGTGTCGGGCACATCAGCAAAGTAGACCGAGGCACCCGCCCACATCGGGAAAATCAGCAAGCCGCCCAGGCCGAAGGTAAAGGCCAGCGGTGGCGAGCCAATCACCACATCGTCAGACGTGGCCCGCAGCACGTGACGCGGCCAGGTTTCGCAGGCAGCCAACACGTCGCGGTGGGTGTGCACGGCGGCTTTGGGCTGGCCGGTGGTGCCGGAGGTGAAGGCCATCAAGGCAATGTCGTCTGCGGCTGTGAGGCAGGCGCTGAAGTCGACGGCATGTTTGGCCGCCAGTGCACCCAGGTCTTGGGGGTCGTCGTGCGCGCCAAACACCACGATGCGCTGCAGCACGGGGTGGCTCTGTTGCGCGGCTTGCAATTCATCCAGCAGCTTGGCATGGCAAATCGCCACCGTGGGCTGCGACTTGTCGATGATCTGGCCCAACTCCTGGGCACGCAGCAGCGGCATGGTGGCCACCGAAATCAGCCCCGCCTTGACAACTGCCAGCCACGCCAGCGCGAAGCCCACGGAGTTGCCGCCGCGCAGCAGCACGCGGTTACCAGGCACCAGCTTGAGATCGTGCCTGAGCACATGGGCGATACGGTTCACGCGTTCGTGGGCTTGGGCGTAGCTGAATGTGACTTGTGATGAGCGAAGAAATGGGCGGTTTGAATGGCCGTTGGCATCGGCCCGGTCAAAGAGCGCCTGCACCAGGTTGAGTTGATCGGGCAGTTGCAACTCGGGTAGGTCGTAGCGCAATTGCGGCCGATCCTCAGGCCGCGGCAGGCGGTCGTGAACGAAGCGGTCGGTTTGAGCGCTGCGGGTCATTTGAAACTCCTACAACCAGAGTCCCGTCATTCCCGCGAAGGCGGGAATCCAGGGTGCATCACGACGCAAGCGCTGGATTCCCGCCTGCGCGGGAATGACGGGTTGATGCAGAGTTTGCAAGGCTTCACCCCTTCAAAACAGACTTGCCAATGATCAGTTGCTGCACCTCGGTGGCACCTTCGTAAATGCGCAGTGAGCGGATGTCGCGGTACAGGCTTTCCACCTTGGTGCCCACCTGCACGCCCATGCCGCCGTGCAGTTGCAAGGCCATGTCGATCACGCGCTGGGCGTTTTCGGTAGCGGTCATTTTCGACATCGCAGCCTCAACCGTTGTGTTGGCTCCAGCCACGTCGCGCAGCCAGGCGGCGCGGTAGGTCAGCAGTGCCGCCGCGTCGACCAGCGCGGCCATTTCTCCGATCTTGGCTTGCGTGAGCTGAAAGTCGGCCAGGGTCTGGCCAAACATCTTGCGTTGGCGGGCGTGGGCCACGGCTTCAACCAGTGCGCGCCGGGCCATGCCCAGCGCAGCCGCGGCGACCGACGCGCGAAAAATATCCAACGTTCGCATGGCCAGCTTGAAGCCGCCGTGCAGTTCGCCCAGCAAGGCGCTGTCGGGCAATTGGCAGTGGTTGAAATTCAGGGTGGCCAGCGGATGCGGGGCCATCAGTTGAATGTGCTGGCTGGCGTCCAGGCCGGGGGTTTGGGCGTCGACTATGAAAGTGCTGATACCACGGGTGCCTGCATCGGGCGCGGTTTTGGCAAACACCACGTAAAAGTCTGCGATGCCGCCGTTGCTGATCCAGGTCTTCTGGCCGTTCAATTGATAGCCAAATTGGCCTTCCGCCCTTGTGGATACTGCTGGAACAGCTTCTGTTTTCATAGCACCTACGTCAGAACCAGCTTCGACTTCACTGAGCGCAAACGCCGCAATCTTGTCGCCCCGCGCCACCGCTGGCAGGTAAGCCTGCTGCTGCACGGCGCTACCGGCCAGCGTGATGGCGCCGCTGCCCAAGCCTTGCATGGCGAATGCAAAGTCGGACAGTGGTGAGTGAAATGCCAGGGTTTCGCGCAGGATGACGAGGGCGCGGGAATCAAGCTTTTCTAAAGCGCCGCCGAGTTCACCGCCGTCGCCCGAGGGCACGCAATAGCGCAACCAACCTGCATCGCCCAGTGCGCGTACCCACTGTCGGCACGCGGCGCGGTCGTCGGTTTCGTCAATTTGTTGGGTGACGACCCACTGCGCGACATCTGCGCCTAGCTGTGCATGGTGGGCGTCGAAGAAGGGCAGGGTCAGGTGAGATTGGTTGGGGTGCATGGTCTTGCTTTGCAGTCGTTACGTGAGCTGCGGTTTTGCCCCTTCCCCCGCTGGGGGAAGGTTGGGATGGGGGCTTGCGGGGAGACCCTGCTGGATAAGTGTTGTAGCGTGCTCGCCCCCACCCCTACCCTCCCCCGGAAGGGGAGGGAGAAATACCAAGGAGGACACCCATTGCATCTCAATCCCCCTCAAACACCGGCTTGCGCTTACCCGCAAACGCCTCATACGCCCGCTTGAAATCACCCGTCTGCATGCAAATGGCCTGGGCTTGTGCCTCCGCTTCGATGGCCTGCTCGATCGTCATCGCCCATTCCTGGTTGAGCATGGTTTTGGTCATGCTGTGGGCGAAGGTGGGGCCTTCGGCCAGGCTGTGGGCCAGGGCTTGGGCTTTGGTGAGCAGATCTTCAGGTGCATGCAAGGCATTGAAGAAACCCCAGGCCAGGCCCTCTTGCGCGGTCATGGCACGGCCTGTGAACAACAGTTCAGAAGCCCGGCCTTGGCCAATCATGCGGGGCAGCAGGGCACAGGCCCCCATGTCAGCCCCCGCCAGGCCCACGCGGGTGAACAAAAAGGCGGTTTTGGCATTCGGCGTGCCCAGCCGCATATCGCAAGCCAGCGCCATCATCGCGCCCGCCCCGGCACAAATGCCGTCAATCGCGGCGATGACCGGTTGCGGGCAGTTGCGCATGCAGGCCACCAGATCGCCGGTCATGCGGGTGAACTCCAGCATCTCGGTCATGCTCATTTTGGTGAGCGGGCCAATGATTTCGTGCACATCGCCGCCCGAACAAAAGTTGCCGCCCGACCCGGTAACGACCACCACCCGCACATCGGTGGCAAATTTCAAGGCCGAGAACAGATTGCGCAGCTCGTGGTAGCTGTCAAACGTGAGCGGGTTCTTGCGCTCCGGCCGACTCAGGGTGAGGGTGCCCACGCCCTGAAAAAACGTCCATTGAAAGTGCTGACCCACGTAGCCAGCCTTGGCGTCAAACTGGCTGCGCATGGGGTTGGTGGCGCTGATGTATTGCTTCATGTGGTCTCCAAATGATGCGCCTTCACCTTGCCCAGCAGCCGGTGCAATTGCGCCATATCTTTCTCGTTCAGCCCCCCAAACGCCCCGACGATCCAGGCCTCGTGCGCGTGGGCCATGGCGTGAAAGGCCAGGCGGCCTGATGGGGTCAGGCGCACCAGGTAGGCGCGGCGGTCGCCTTCTACGGGCGTGCGCTCGACCAGCCCTTCGGCCACCAACTGGTCGGTGATGCCAGTGACGTTGCCGCCGGTCACCATCAGGCGGCGCGACAGTTCGTTCATCTTCAGGCCGTCGGGCGTGCGCTCCAGCTGGGCCATCAAGTCAAAGCGGGGCAAGGTGGTTTCAAACTGCTCGCGCAGTTGGCTGCGCACCTGCCTTTCCACCAACTGGGTGCAGGTGAGCAGGCGCAGCCACAAGCGCAGGGCTTGCGGGTGCTCGGCGCGGGCGCGGGCTTCCATGTCCATGGCTATAACCCCTCCTCGTTCGCTACAACTTTAATAGCTGTTTGAGCAGTATTTACAAGGGCTGATGCCTGTTTTTGCTTAAAAAGCTCTCGGTACAGCTGGTCGCGGCCAGACAGATAGGGCAGCGGCCAGTCCACATGCCTGCTTTGCAGCTTGGCCGCTTCGTGCAGCGTCCACGCCGGGTCGGCCAGGTGCGGGCGGGCGATGGCGCACAGGTCGGCGCGGCCGGCGGCAATGATGCTGTTGGCCTGGTCGGCCTCGCTGATCGCGCCCACGGCGATGGTGCCAATGCCCACTTCGTTGCGGATGCGGTCGGCAAACGGGGTTTGGTACATCCGCCCGTAAATCGGCTTGGCAGCGCGCGTGGTCTGTCCGGACGACACGTCCACCATGTCGCAACCGACCGCTTTGAACAGCCGGGCGATAGCCACCGCATCGTCATCGGTGTTGCCGCCGGGTGCCCAGTCGTGCGCGGAGATGCGTACGCTCATGGGCAGGTGCGCGGGCCACACGGCACGCATGGCGGCGAACACTTCCAATGGGTAGAGGCAGCGGTTTTCCAGACTTCCTCCGTATCCATCGGTGCGGTGGTTGGTCAGCGGGGTGATGAAACTGCTGAGCAAATAGCCGTGCGCGCAGTGCAGTTCCAGCCAGTCAAAACCACAGGCTGCCGCGCGGCGGGTGGATTCAACGAAGGCTGCGGTCGTCGCGTCCATGTCGGCACGGGTCATCGCGCGTGGCAGCTGGTTTTGCTCTCCGTAGGCCACAGCACTGGCGGCCAGTACAGGCCAGTTTCCAGTGTCCAGCGGTTCGTCGGTGGTTTGCCAGCCCAGTTGGGTCGAGCCCTTGGGCCCGCTGTGGCCGATTTGCAAGCCGATTTTGGCGCTGCTGCTGGTGTGCACAAAGTCCACGATGCGCTTGAACGCTGCCTGCTGCGCGTCGTTGTACAACCCCGTGCAGCCGGGTGTGATGCGGCCCTCGGGTGTGGGGCTGGTCATCTCCACCATCACCAGCGCCGCGCCGCCCAAAGCGCGTGCGCCCAGGTGGACCAGCAAAAAATCTTGCGGCACACCATCCACCGCGCTGTAGGTGGCCATGGGCGAGACGACGATGCGGTTTTTCAAAGCGACATCACGCACCTTGAATGGTGTGAGCATGGGCAGCACCGGTTTGCCACCCGAAAGCCACGCTTCATAGCCACCCAACCAGGCTTCATCGCGCAGCCGCAGGTTTTCGTGGCTGATGCGTTGCGAACGGGTGAGCAACGAGTAGGCGAACTGCTCGATATTCATGCCGCTGTAGCGCGCCACGTTCTCAAACCACTCCGTGGAGTTGCGCGCAGCGTTTTGAATTTTGAGCACTTCCACGCTGCGGCGTGCTACGTAGCTGCCTAGAGCAATATCCACATCAGCGTGGCGTTGAAACTCATCGGCCAGGTCAATTGCGTCTTCCATTGCCAGCTTGGTGCCGCTGCCGATTGAAAAATGGGCCGTGTGCGCGGCATCGCCCATCAGCACAATCGACACCGATTTACCGTTGATGGTTTCATGGTGTACCCACTGCTGGCACACCACGCGTGGAAAACGAATCCAGTTGGCGCTACCGCGCAAGTGGCTGGCGTTGCTCATCAACGCATGGCCGTCCAGGTACTTGGCGAACAGCGTCTGGCAAAACGCAATCGCGTCTGCCTGGCTCATTGCATCGAGGCCATGGGCCTGCCACACGGCTTGCGGGGTCTCCACAATAAACGTGGAGGTGTCGTCGTTGAACTGATAGGCGTGCGCTGCAAACCAGCCATGCTCAGTTTGTTCGAAAGCAAAGGTAAAAGCGTCAAACTTTTTATGCGTGCCAAGCCACACGAAGCGGCACTGGCGCAGGTCAACATCGGGCTGGTAGGTGGCGGCGTAGCGGTTGCGGATGCGGCTGTTCAAGCCATCGCAGGCAATCACCAAGTCTGCGTTGTACTCAGCTGCCAGGGCCTGGTCGTCGTCGGCGTCGCACTCAAACACCAGGTCCACGCCCAATTGCTGGCAGCGCTCTTGCAATATGTTGAGCAAGCGCTTGCGGCCAATGCCGCAAAACCCGTGGCCGCCGGAGCGCACCGAGCGGCCTTTGAAGAAAACCTCAATGTCGTCCCAGTGATAGAAATCGTCGCCAATCAGCTGCGCACTCACAGGGTCCGCTTCGCGCAAATTAGCCAGCGTCTGGTCGCTGAGCACAACACCCCAACCAAAGGTATCGAACGGCTTGTTGCGCTCCACCACGGTGATGTGATGTCCCGGCTGCCGTGATTTCATCAGCAGCGCAAAGTACAAACCGGCGGGTCCACCACCAATGCACAAAATATTCATAATGGAATTGTTTATACCTCAAGCAATTTTGCGCCGTCAAACTGTATACGATTGGCCTCATTACAGGCAGAATCACACGAGTTGGCTAAATATCGCTCTTGTCCTAGGGACACGGCTAACCAAAACGATCGGCTGAATTTCGTCCGCCTGCGCAAATCAGTCTCAATGCCCAGCGCTTACACCTGGAGATTTCAATGGCCAATTGGTTCGCCCGCTTGATGGGCAGTGCGCCCGCCCCAGCCCGCTCATCGTCTGCCGGACGCGGTGAACGCAGCTCCGACAGCAGTGGCTTTCGCCCCTCCGCTGTGCACTCGGCACAGCATCAGCTGGCACGTCAGTCATCGACTGTGGTGAACGGACAACGCGAAACCCTGCGCACACTCGTGAGCGACATGCTGCGCGAACACGGCATTCCCCCGGTGTGGATTAGCACCGACGTGATGACGGTTTCGTCGCAAGGGCGGCTGGTGTTCCAGATCATCCTGACGCTGAAATTTTGGGACGAATCGCTCCCACTGTACTTTTCAGCGTTCGAGGCCAGCTACATGACCCGAGTAGACAGCACCAACCCGGAATTGGCTGAGGCCGTGCGCAGCGTGTCCTGGCGCATCGCGCCCGATGCTGCGTGCCCTTACGCTGACATGCCAGACCCTGTTTTCTGGACCGAGGCGGTCCGCCAGGAGCGCGTGGCGGCCAAGCGTCGGCTGGAGTTGAACCAGCTGTTTGAAGATGAGTGGCGTGAAGACCAGTCTGGCGGCCCGTCGTTTGCGCCCACCGATCCCGTTCCACTGCGGGCTGATTTTGAAAAAACGCAGCCTTTTTACGGCCTCAACGGGCGCTAAATAGCCTTTTTGATTACCGTTCAACATGCTCTACAAATTCAAATCCAAGTCCACGGCAGACCTGATCATGCTGGAGCCCAATGGCCGCCAGATGCTGCAGATCTTGGGCCGCGAGCCCAGTGCAGAGGGCATCTTGGTGCCCGAAGAGATGGCCGCTGCCATCACGGCCCTGCAAGCCGCGGTTCGCCAGGACGAGGCGCAAAAACAAGCCCGAATCGACGAGGCTGTGGCGCAAGGGTTGGTGCCCGAGCGCGCCGAGGGCGTATCGCTGAGCCAGCGCGCCCAGCCTTTTATCGACATGCTGCGCCGCTGCGAAAAGGCAGGGCACGAGGTGGTTTGGGGGGTTTGAGCTTTTAGCTTGTCCAGAAGGCACGAATTCGCGCCACCGCGTCGTCCACATCCGCCGCTGACACGTCCAGGTGCGTGACCCAGCGCAGCGCATACAAACCGGTGTAACCCACCTGCCGCGCCTTCAAGTGCGCCACGAAACGCTCAGCCACATCAGCGTTGACGTGCGCAAACACAATATTGGTTTGCGGCTGCGTCAGCGTCAAGCCCTCCAGCCCCTGCAAGCCCTGCCACAGACGTTGCGCGTTTGCATGGTCATCGGCCAGCCGGTCAACATGGTGCTCCAGCGCATACACGCCCGCAGCGGCCAGCACACCAGCCTGGCGCATGCCACCGCCCAGTATTTTGCGAATGCGCCGACCACTGGCGATCAGCGCCCGGCTGCCCAGCAACACCGAACCGACCGGTGCACCCAGACCTTTGCTCAAACAAATCGACACCGAATCAAAACCTTGCAGCAAACGGTGCGCGCAGGCGTTGATGCTCTCGTGCCCGTCTTCGTCGCCTTGGCGCGAGGCCACCACCGCGTTGAAAAACCGCGCCCCATCCAGATGCGTGGCCAACCCGTGGCGGCGCGCATGGGCCATGGCTTGCGTCAGGTAAGCGGGCGGCAGCACGCGCCCGCCAATGGTGTTTTCTAGCGCCAGCAAACGGGTGCGCGCAAAGTGCGGGTCGTCGGGTTTGATGGCTGCTTCAATATCAGCCAGCGGCAGGCAGCCGTCCGGCGCATTGGTAATCGGCTGCGGCCACACGCTGCCCAGAACACCCGCGCCGCCACCCTCGTAGCGGTAGGTGTGGGCTTGCTGACCCACGATGTATTCGTCACCCCGCTGGCAGTGCGACATGATGGCCACCAGGTTGCTTTGCGTGCCGCTGGCGCAGAACAAACCGGCTTCAAAGCCCAGGCGTGCGGCCAGCGTGTCTTGCAGCAAATTCACAGTCGGGTCGTCGCCAAACACATCGTCGCCAACTGGCGCAGCCGCCATGGCCGCGCGCATGGCGGGGGTCGGGCGGGTGACCGTGTCGCTGCGCAGATCGATAAATTTTTCGGTCATGTGCGTGGATCCAATCATTCAACGGATCGCAGCTGATCGGCCAGCGAGCGGGTTTTTTCGGTGATTTCGTTGCCGGTGTGCAAGGTGGATTTGCGCTCAATCAGCATGAGGTGGCACTCCTCGGTCGCCACGGTGTTGTGGCGCACGCCCTTGGGCACCACATACACATCGCCAGCTGCCAGCTCGACAGCGCCCGCTTGCATTTCAATGCGCAGCCGACCTTTGAGAATGAAGAACAACTCGTCTTCCCCATCATGCGCATGCCAGCCAAACGTGCCCTGCACTTTGGCCACCTTGACATACGAGTCATCCACTTGCGCCACCACGCGGGGCGACCACAGTTCGGTCAGGCTGGCGGCAACTTCGGCGGGGGTGGTGATGGAGAGCATGTGTTTCCTTGAGAAAGTAGAGGTTCAGCGCAAGTGCCGATGTTCTCGCAATTGCAGGCACTGCTCAATCGCTATTTTTTACCCCGTGCTGTGAGTTTTCTGCACAATGCTGCCATGCAAAAACCAGTTGTGCTGCCCACTTCCGAGCGAGACCTCCCCTCCACCACCGCACTGCGTTGCCTGCTGGCTGCTGTCGACACCGGCAGCTTCACTGCGGCCGCTCGCGCTGTGCACCTGACGCATGGCGCGGTGAGTCGGCAAGTGGCGTCACTGGAAACCTTGTTGGGTGCTGCCTTGTTCGAGCGGCGGCACCTGCGCCTGGTGCTCACACCCACGGGCCAGGCCTATGTGGCCCAAGCGCGTGCGGCGGTTGACCTGCTGCGTGCCGCTGCTGCGCAGGCGCGCCGCCAGGCCAGCGACACCGTGGTGGTGTCGTGCGAAGCCACGCTCGCCATTCGCTGGCTCGTGCCGCGGTTGGGTGAATTTGAGGCGCGGCACCCGCAACTGTCGGTGCATGTGCTGGCCGGTGGCGGGCCGATTGATCTGGTCGGCAGCAATGCTGACCTGGCCATTCGCCGGTCTGACCATGAACTGCAGGGTGACCTGGTGGTGCAGCACTTGATGGACGAGTGGGTAGGCCCGGTGGTCAGCCCACGCGTCAAACAAGCCTGGTCCACGCTGCCGCGCCTGGTCAGCGAAACCCGCCCGCAGGCCTGGGCTGATTGGCAACGGCTGCAGCCCAAGCTGTCAAAGCATCCAAGCAAAAACACGGCGATTGCCGAGCGCCGCTACGGCCACTTTTACCTCTCACTTCAAGCCGCTGCCGCAGGCTTGGGCGTGGGCATTGGCCCCTACCCCATGGTGATGGACGATGTGCAAGCCGGTGTGCTGGCCGCGCCGCAAGGCTTCACGTCAGGGGGAAGCCGTTACCTGGCTCTGGCCACGCGCCAGCAAAGCCAGCGGCCTGCCGTGCAGTTGGTGACGGCGTGGCTGACCGAAGTGGCCCAACTAGCGGTGCCTCAGCTCTGATCAATCGACCTTGGCACCCGAAGCCTTGACCACCGGCGCCCATTTTTTGATTTCTTCATCAATCAAGCGCGCGAATTCTGCGGGGGTGTTGCCGCTGGGAATGGCGCCTTGCGCCAGCAGCCGCTCTTTGATGGCTGGGCTGTTCAAGGCTTTGGCCACTTCCACGTGCAAGCGGCTCACCACATCGGCGGGTGTGCCCGCGGGTGCCAGAAGGCCAAACCACGAGCTGGCTTCGTAGCCTTTCAAAACGGCACCACCGGCTTGCTCTACTGTGGGCACATCGGGCAGCACGGCGCTCCGCTGTGCGCTGGTCACAGCCAGTGCTTTGAGCTTGCCGGTTTTGATGTGCGGCAAGGCCGAGGGCAGGTTGTCAAACATCACATCGGTGTCGCCCGCCAGCAGGCCCAACACGGCAGGCCCAGAGCCGCCGCAGGGCAGGTGCGTCATGAACACACCCGCCATGGTTTTGAACAACTCGCCTGCCAGATGAATGGAGGTGCCGTTGCCGCTGGAGGCCATGTTCAGCTTGCCGGGGTTGGCTTTTGCGTAGCGCACAAAGTCGGCCACCGAGTTGATATTGGCGGCGCGCGCTTTCTCGGCGTTGACCACCATCACATTGGGCACACCGGCCACCAGCGTGACAGGTGCGAAGTCTTTTTGCGGATCAAACGGCATGCGCGCATACAGCGATTTGTTGATGCCGTGCGTGCCCACCGTGCCCATCAAAATCGTGTAGCCGTCGGCGGGCGACTTGGCCACCAAATCGGCACCAATGTTGCCACCCGCGCCCGGTTTGTTTTCCACCACAAAGCTCTGGCCGAAAGCCCTGGACAACTCCGGGGCCAGCGCGCGGGCCAGCAAATCGGTGGTGCCACCAGGCGCAAACGGCACCACGATACGCACGGGTTTGGTGGGCCAGGCGGTTTGAGCAGTGGCTTTATTTGCTACTAAAAACATAGCTGCTTGAGCAGTAAATACAAGGGCTATTCGGCGATTTGGCATAAAAAAGTCTTTCTGTGCTGGTTTTAGATGATGGAGGGGACTTCATGGGTTAGCGCATTCACGGCGGCCAGGCAAGCCTGCCCCGGCACCACGCCCAGTGCTTGCGCCAGCGCATTGGCATGACTGATCAAACCGTCTTGCAACGTGCTGTGGGCCTGACCGATGCAGGCGCTGCTGTGGGCGACCGCGCAGGCGGCGAGTTGATGCGTCTGTAAAAAGTCCAAGGAGGCGATACCTGCCGCGTCTTTGCCCACACCCGCGTCGTTAAACACACTCAGCAAAGGCCGCGCCGCCAACGCATAGCGGGCAGAGCTGATGCCGCCATGCGAGCCGCTGACGGCCACGCAGCCTGCATCAGCGGCATCCAGCTCGGTGATGGAATCGACAAGGCGTAGGGTGGCAGGCATGGCTCGTTGTAGCCGCAACACCAACTCCCGCAACTATGGGATAACCCGCATGCCTTAATTGGTAACGATCGTTACCATCAGGCCCATGAACGCGCTGTACACCCTGGCACCCCCCGAGCCCCACCACGCCTCCCTCCCTCCCGGGCGGCAGGCCGCTCGTATACATATTTTTGACATGGCCACCGCGCCCTGGCAACCCACCGCCAACCCCGGCCTGCTCCTCAAACCCGTGCGCCACGACGACGCGCTCGGCCAGTACCTCGGCCTGGTGCGCTTTGATGCCGGTGTGCGCAGCGGCCTGCACCAGCACCAGGGCGTGGCCACCAGCTTTGTGGTGGAGGGCGGCTTGACCGACTACCACGGCAGCATTGGCCTCCACCAGGCGGGCATCAACCGCATGGGCTCCACGCACGATGCGATTGCCTATGCCCACACCGTACTGGTCTCCCGCCTGGAAGGTCCGGTGACCTACCCGCCAAACAGCGAGATCAGCGGTGTGCACGCCGGCTCGCGCTTCGAAGCCTTTCGCAACCCCGACCCCGACGTGCCGCCGGAAATCAATGTGCCCGTCGACGCACTGCCGCTGCAAACCACTGGCGTGCCCGGCGTGCAGCGGCAAATGCTGTTTGACTATGCGGGTACCGGCACAGAGCACCGCATGGTGCAACTGACCCTGCGGCCTGAAACAGCGTTTGAATTCGAAGCCAGCGCGCTAACCGAGCTGTGGGTGCGCGGCGGCAACCTGGTGGTCAACGGACAGTCAGCGCACGCCAATTGTTTTGTAGTGTGCGAGGCAGGCGCTCAGGTGCGCGTTGATTCGCCGTTTGGCGCGTTGCTACTGGGGTGGGCGCAGGGGCGGGAGACGGGGGCGGGGAACTTGTTTGGGTACTGAGCGGGTGTTTCTTCGAGACAGCCAATCACGTCCGGTGATGGCATGCACACCCTCTCGATATTCGCTTCCAATCCACGCTCCAACTTGCGGGGTTTTCTGCTACTTTTATGTGAGCGGCTTAAGCAATATCGTAAAAGGCTAACGCCAAAAACGCGCGTTATACTACTTAAAATTAAAAAGTAGTATAAATGTTGCTTCACCAAGAGTCTTCTCTCGCCGCGCAAACCGCTTTCGCCAGCGTGGATGACGTGGCGCGTCAGGCTGACTTGAGGCGCAGTGTTGCGGACCTGCCTGGCGGTTTTGCCAAGAAAACCGTGTCGGGTCGGGCGTATTGGTATTACCAGGTCAAGACGCCTGACGGTAAATTGCAACAGTCGTATGTGGGCCCCGACGACGCGGCCACCCTGGCGCTGATTGAGCGCCACGGCGACCCGGTTGCCAAGCTGGCCCGCGAACACCTGGTGCGCATGACCCGTGCCGCCATCGAGCTGGGCTGCGCTGATATTCCGCCCAAACATGCGCGCGTCATCGAGCGCCTTGCCAACAGTGGGCTGTTCTCTGCGGGTGGCATTCTGGTGGGCACGCATGCTTTTTTGGCTTACCAGAACACCCTGGGCGTGCGCTGGAACGCGGGCGCGGCCACGTTGGACCTGGACTTTGCGCACGCGGGCCGAAACATCTCGTTGGCGCTGCCCGAAAACCTGAAGTTGGACACCGTCGCTGCGATTGACTCTCTGCAAATGGGCTTTATGCCCAATCAACAGCGCACGTCGTTCAAGAAAACAGACGAGCCCGACTTTGATCTGGATTTTCTGACATCAAGAGGCCGCACGGGTGAAGCACCGGTGAAGCTGCCACGTCTGAACCTGACGCTGCAACCGCTGCGCTTCATGGAACTGTCGCTGGAAGATCCGATGCGCAGCACGCTGATCGCACGCAACGGACCCATGGTGGTCAACCTGCCGCGCCCCGAGCGCTATGCACTGCACAAGTTACTGGTGTACGGCCTGAGACCACAAGCCCAAAGAACCAAGGCCCGAAAAGACATTGCCCAGGCGGCCGCGTTGGTGGACTACTTGCTGGTGCACGACACAACAGAACTGACAGCGCTGTGGCAAGCCGTGCAAGCCCGCGGCCCTGGCTGGCGCAAGCGGCTGCAGGAGGGTTTTCAGGTGATGAACACCCTGTATCCGGGATGTGATTTTGCAAAGCGGCTGTCTTATTGATATGGCGCGATGAAGTATCAAACTTCCGTTCGGGCTGAGGTATCTGTTCCGACCGTCCTGAGGTATCGAAGGAAGCCCTCGCGAGCCCTTCGATACCTCAGGGCGAACGGTTAATACTTCATCGGGCCATATCAATAAGACAGCTGGTGGACCGCTGGTCGTGCTCGACACGCGGTGGCCAAGCGCCACCGTCGTTACCCCTCCCACGCCGCCAGCACCATCGCCACCACCACACAACCCAAACCCACCCATTGCCATGGGCGTATCGCCTCGCCCAGCACCAGCGCTGACAAAAGCAAGGCCGAAATGGGTAGCCACACGGTGGCCAGGGCTGCGCGGGCACCGCTGGTTTTGGCGCTGCCCGCGTACCACAACCAGAAACCCAGCACGGTGGGTACCCAGGCGTAATACAAGACGCCGGTGACGGCTGGCAGGCTGAGTGTGGACGGCATGGTTTTGCTGAGCCACCACGCGGGCAACAAACACAGCAGCAGGCCACCGGCCGACATCACAGTCGACATCAGCAGGGCTGGCAGCGGTTGCGCCAAGCGTTTGTTGCCCAGAATAAATACAGCCTCGCAAGCAATGGCTGCCAGCACCAGCGCGATGCCCGCCAAGCGCATCGGGTTTTGCGTGCCGCTATCGGGCGTGAGCGCCACCGCCATCACGCCCATGGTGGCCAGTGCGATACCGGCGACCATGCGCAGGCTGATGCGCTCGCGCAGGAAAAGCGCGGAAAAAACCGCGCACACCGCTGGCAAGGTACCGGCCACTACCGCCGCATCGGCCGCGCTCGACCAGGTGACGCCTTGAATCAAGAGCACCGTGTAGCCCACGCTGCCTGCCGCCGCCTGCAGCCCGAGCACACAGGCATCGCGCCAATCAAGACCCTTTAAACTGGACCAGCCAGTCCCCGTGAAATACATCAGCAGCAAAAACACGGGCAGCGCAGCGGCGTGCCGCAACGCCGTGGCCAAAAACGGCTCCATGTCTGCCCCAATGATTTTGCTGACCACCACCGTGCTGCCAACCGTGACCATGGCGGCGCTGCACAGCAATTGGCCCTTCAGGCCTTCTGACCGGTTCATTGACATCACCACCCTTGCTTTCTATGAAGAACTGCGGGCAGTGTTCGGTATCAGGCGCTCGCAGTCTTGAACGAAATTGCAGACCAGGCACCGGGCGTAAAGCCAAACTGGCGCACAAACAGCCGCGTCATGTGGCTCTGGTCGGCAAAACCACTGTCAGCGGCGACATCTGCAAGCCTGTGACCACTGCGAATCAAACCCCGGGCCTTTTCCAGGCGCTGCTGCAACAGCCAGGCATGCGGCGGCAGGCCATAGGCTTTTTCAAAACGGCGCAGCAACTGGTACTTGCTCAGGCCAACCAAACTCGCCAGCTCGGCCAGCGTCGGCGCATGCAGCAGGTCATCGGCCAGCCGGTCACGCGCCCAGCGCACGTCATGCGCGGCGGGTTGCACCGCGTGCGCAGCGGGTTGAGCAAACCGCTGGCTGGTGGTGTGCGCACGCAGCAAGCCCGTGAATGTGCGCACCAGCGATTCGTCGCAGGCCAATGCGCCCACGCCGTTTGGCTCGGGCTGCGTGCCCCACTCGTCAATGTGCAAAAACAGGCGCTGCAGCGCCTGGGCCAACTGTGGGTTTTGTATGACGGGGCAAACCACAGCCGGGGTGCCCGCCGGAGCACAGGCATCTGCACCGACATCAGCCTCCACATCGGCCATCAGCGATTCAAAAACACCTGCCTCCAGGTACAGCATGCGCCAGCGACGCGGTGCTTCATCAAACGGTCGGCCGTCGTGCACCTCGCCGGGGTTGGTGGCAATCAGGTCACCGGCATACGCCACCACGTCGCCACGCCCGCTGGCTGAGCGCTGCGCGCCGCGTTGCAGCAAGCCAAAGCCATACGTGGCGTGCCAATGGCGACCGTAGTGGCGCGCACTGTCAATCTGCGTGCCGTAGATGCCATGCCACGGGGTGGCGGTAACGCGGGATTGGTGGAGAGGTGCTTGCACTGTTTAGGACGAATTTATAAGAAATCAGGCTCCAGCCCTTGTAATCATTGCTCAAGCAGCTACTATTTTAATAGCAACTCTGCCTCTGACGGCGGCGCCTCGGCCTGCAATACCGCCAGTTTATCGAGCGTTTCTGTGATCTGAACCAGCTCCGCGCCGGTCAGCCGGGTGCACTTGACAAGAGTATCCAGTCAGATACAGTTCACCCATGTTCGCAGTGCGTCAAACTCAGGAGTTCCAAGACTGGCTGGATGGTCTGAAAGACTTCAAGGCGCAGTTGCGAATCGTTGCGAGACTGCGCCTGGCTGAGGCGGGCAATCTCGGCGACTGGAAGCCTATTGGCGGTGAAATTTCCGAGATGCGCATCGCGTTTGGTCCAGGCTACCGTCTGTACTTCACGAAGCGCCAGAACGTCCTTGTCGTCATGCTCGCTGGCGGTGACAAGTCAACCCAGGCAAGAGACATCAAGCGGGCGCAGAAAATCTTGCAGCAATTGGAACTTGAATGATGAGTACCTCCAAAGACAAAACCAAACTTCTTCCATTCGATGCCGCTCGCTACCTGACAGACGACGAGGCCATCGCCGAGTACATGACCGCCGTTCTGGAAACCGACGACACCGACCTACTGCTCCTGGCGCTCAGTGACGTCGCGCGAGCCAAAGGCATGGCGCAGGTCGCCAAAGATGCCGGGCTCGGCCGAGAAAGCCTCTACAAGGCGCTGGCTCCAGGGGCGAAGCCGCGTCTCGATACGATTCTTAGGGTTGCCCGCGCGCTGGGGGTAAGGTTTTCGGCGCATCCGGCGTGAAAAAGCAAAAAATCAAGGAGTACCAGGATTGCTTAAACCAACAGCCCCCCGCGCAATCGTTGAAGTGGGTGCCGCCGACTACACCACCGGCCTGCTCGAAGATCTGAAAGACCCTGTGGAAGCCGTCGCGTATTTGGAAGCCGCGCTGCAAGATGGCGACCGCCAGGCCCTGCTGGTTGCCATGCGGCAGGTGGCAGCTTCTGCGACGGCTTGACCGCCATTGCGGCGCAAACTGGGCTGTTGCGCGAAAGTTCGTACCGGGCGTTCAGCAAAAACGGCAACCCGACGGTGACCACGCTGTGCGGTATGTTGGCTGCTGCGGGCTTCCGTTTGAGTGTGCAGCCTGCGTAATTCATGCACTGCGTTCAAAGCCATAATTTGCGCATGCCCGCACATGCCAAGCTTTCAACCACCTGTACCGCCAGCTTCAGTTCTTTAACCAGCAATGGTTCAGCCCAACGAGGTTCATCCGCCTTGTTGGAGGCTACTTCGGTGGCTGAGTTGGGTGGTGCAGCGGATAAACGCTGATCGTTAGGCGTCGCAAGTGGCATCCAAGCGTAGCTTCCTCGATCAGTTGGAGAACTTCCGCCGCGAAGCGTATGTTGCAGCGCAGTACCTGTACTCAGAGATGGCAGTACAGCATGCCGCATCGAAGTCACAGCGTCTGCTGAACAAACTCAATCGCACCCCGCGCTTCTGGCTTACGCATGGCGCAGCGTGCCAAGAGGCCGCTTACCTCACTCTGGGCCGAGTGTTCGACACGAAGTCACCCTTCAACGTCAACGCCCTACTCGATACCTTTGAGCAGAACCTTGCCGACTTCTCACGCATCGCTCTCGCGGAGCGCAAGCGTGACGGGAAGCCAACTGCGCCGGAGTGGCTAGACGACTACCTCGCGGGCGCTCACTACCCCACGGTCAAGGACGTAGCTCGCCTGCGAATACGAGTCGCGGCCTATCGGTCCATATACGACCGCGCGGTCAAGCCGGCACGCAATAAGTACATAGCCCACCGTGAGAAGGTCGACCAGGAAGATGTTCAGAGCTTGTTCGGGGGCGGTAAGGTCAAGGAACTCTGGCGCTTGGTCACATTTCTGAACGCGCTCTACGAAGCACTGTGGAATCAGTACCACAACGGACGAAAGGCTGTTCCTCGCCCGATGCGCTATTCAGTCAAGGTAATCTTTGACTCCAAGCATCAAGGAAGCGCTCCGCACGAGGCAGTGATCGCAGAGACGAAGCAGCTCATGGCATTCATCGAGACAGCGATGCCTAACGAATAAGGTTAGATCGCGCTTGCCGCAATCTGAACCGGTCAATAGTAGAGAAATCAGGCTCTAACCCTTGTATTCATTGCTCAAGCAGCTACGCTTTCAATAGCAAGTCTACATCCAACGCCGTTGTCTCCGCCTTCAAAGCCGCAACCAGTTTATCGAGCGTCTCGCTCATCTGCGCCAGCTCCGCGCTGCTGACGCCCGCAAACAGCTGGCCCTCGCGCACCTGAGCTTGCGCGCCGATGCGGGCAAAAAGTTTGCGGCCTGTGGGGCTCAAGGTCAGCAGGCTTTTGCGCTGGTCAGCCGGGTCGCTTTCGCGGTGCAGCCGCTCTTTTTTTTCCAACCCTGCCAGCGCGCGGCTGACCGACATTTTGTCCAGCCCGGTCTGCTCGCAGACCTCGGTGGCCGACACGCCGGGGTGCGAGGCCAACACCACCATGGCGCGCCATTCATTGAGGGTCAAGCTGTGTTGTTTGGCCACGCTGTCGTGAAACGGGCGGGCGGTGAGGTTGACCACCCGCACGAGTTTGAAGAACAGGGAGGAATCGGCGGGGAGGTGCATTGGTAGGACTTGGGCGAGCCGAAGTGTAAAGAACGCAAAGGACGCAAAGATTCACGCAAAGGGCGCAAAGGAGTCAGCAGGGATTCTTCTTTTTTGCGCACTTTGCGAAACTTTTGCGCACTTTGCGTTCAAGAAAGTTACATCAGGCCTACGCCAAATCATTTCACGCCTTGCGCGTCTTCGCCACGATCTCCTCCACCTTGGTCACAAAGCTCGGGTTGATCTGCGCCTTCCAGCTGGCGTAGGTGCGGCGGGTGGCGATGCGCCATTGCTCCATTTCTGCCGGGGTGGGCACATGCACATTCACGCCCAGCGCACCGACTTTTTGCACGTCTTCTTCAAACAGTTTGCGTACCAGGGCAATTTGCTGTTTGGCGGCGTCTTGGGCGGCTTCGCGCACGATTTTCTGGTCGGCGGGGGTCCAGCTGGCCCACACGGGCGCGGCGATGGCGAACAACAGAATGTCGTTGCTGTAGTTCCACTTGGTCACGAACTTTTGGCCCAAGGTGTGCACCTTGGCGGCCAGAAACACCTCGAGCGGGTTTTCTTGCCCGTCGACCGCGCCCGAGGCCATGGCGGGCTGGGCGTCGGCCCAGCTCATGAAGGTGGGGTTGGCGCCCATGCTGCTCATGATTTCGCCATACATGGGGCTGCCCACCACGCGCAGCTTGATACCTTTCATGTCCTCGGGCTTGGTGATGGGGCGCTTGCTGTTGCTGATCTGGCGGTAACCGGTTTCGCCCACGGCCAGCGGCTCGGCACCCGCCTTGCGCACCATGTCGAAGTATTCGGTCATGAGCGCGGTGTTGTTGATCACCGCGTCATAGGCTTTGTGGTCGGGCAGCAAAAAAGGCAAGGTGAACGCACCCAGTTCGCGAACGGTGCCGCTCCAGTTGATGGGCGCGCCGCACAGCACATCAATGATGCCCTGGCGCATGGCGGAAAACTCGCGGTCTTGCTGGCCCTGCACCAGGCTGGCACCGGGGTACTGCTTGATGTTGATGCGGCCATTGGTGCGCTCTTTGACCAGGGTCAAAAAGATTTCGCCGCCCTTGCCCCAGGCGAATGCAGGTGGCACCACGGTGCTCATCTTGTATTCGGCTTTGTAGGCATTTTGGGCAAATGCATAGGTGGGGATTGCTAGAGCAGCTACAGAACTGGTAGCAAGCTGAATCACGGAACGTCGTTTCATGTTTGTCTCCACGGCCACCAGATTAAAGATGCGTGACACTAAGCGTCACATCAGTACCCCAAATAGCGCGGCAGCCACAGCGCCAACTCGGGAAAGAAAAACACCGCCAGTATCACCAGCAGAAAGCTCACGATGAACCACAGCACCCAGGGCACCGTGCTTTCAATGGTCACGCCAGCCATGCGGCAACTCACCATCAAATTCACCGCCATCGGCGGGGTGAACTGCGCTTTGGCCACCACCAGGGTGAGCAGCACGCCCAGCCACACCAGGTCCCACTGAAATGCTATGGCGATGGGGTAGAGCAGGGGCACAAAAATCAAAAAGATCGACACGCCATCAATAAACATACTGATCACCAGCAGCGCCAGCAGCACCAGCGCCAGCGTGCCCATGCTGCCCAAGCCTGCCGCCTTGACCCAACTGGCCAGCGGGTCGGCCACGCCCAGGGTGTTGATGGCGTAGCTGAAGATGCCCGCGCTGGCCAAAATGATGGTGATGACGGCCGAAATTTCGGCCGCTTCGCGAAAGATGGGGTACAGGTCGCGCCAGCCGATGCTGCGGTGCACCACCAGGCCCACAAACAGGCCATACACCACGGCGGCCACTGCCGCCTCGGTGGGCGTGAACCAGCCCAGACGCATGCCGCCCAGAATCAAAAACGGTGCGGCCAAACCCCAAGACGCAGCCCGCAGCGAGGCCCAAAACGGCGGCCGCGGCATCTCGCGCTCGGCCTGGCCCAGGTTCTTGCGGCGCGACAGCCAAATGGCCGGAACAATCAGCGCCAGCCCGGCCAGAATGCCCGGCACCATGCCAGCGGCAAACAGTGCGGGCACCGAGGCACCGGGCATGAGCACGCTGTAAATCACAAACGCAATGCTGGGCGGAATCAAGATGTCGGTGGCTGCCGCTGCGCCCACCACCGTGGCAGAAAACGGCGCCGGGTAGCCTGCGCGCGACATGGCGGCAATCATCACGCCGCCCACCGCCGCCGCATTGGCCGGGCCCGAGCCGCTGATGCCGCCCAGCACCATGGCCACCAAAATGGCCACTGTAGGCAGCATGCCGGGGCCGCGGCCCACGCAAGCTATCGCAAAGGTCACCATGCGCTGGGCCACGCCCGAGCGGTCAAAAATTGAGCCCACCAGCACAAACATCGGCAGTGCCAACAGCGGGTACTTGGCCACTGCCGAGTAAAAGTTTTGCGGCACGGCCAGCAGGCCAAACCACTGCGCATCCCAGTTAGCCACCACGATGGACACGATGGCGCTGAGTGCCAGGCTCACGGCAATGGGCAGGCCCAACAGCATGAGCCCAATGAACGACAGCAGCAGGAAGGCGGCAATCATCGCGGCGCCCTCGGTGCCGCTGGGTCATCTTGCCCTCTCACGTGGTCAGTTTGTCTGCTAAGCGTGCGCAGAAACGCCATGAACGCCCGCACCGAAATGGCCGCGCACAGCACCGGCAGCACCGCGCCGTACCACCACAGCGGCACGCCCAGGCCCATGCTGGTTTCCGAGAATTTGTACTGGTCCCACACCCAGCGCACAAACAGCGCCGCCAGCAGCATGAAGACGCCACTGGTGGCCAGCGAGCCCAGCAATTTGAGGCGGCGGCGGGGCACTTCGGTGCCGTCTGCCGCTTTGCGGTTCAGGAAAAACTCAATGCGAATGTGCTTGTCGCGCAGCGCAATGGCGCTGGCACCCGACAAGGCCATCACCACCATCAGGAACACTGAAATTTCCTCCGTCCAACCAAACGATTGGTCGGTGAGGTAGCGCGTCACCACGTTCAACAGGGTGATGAGCACCAGCGCCGCCATGGACAGGACGGACAGGGCTTCTTCGAGCTTGCCGTTTTTCATGGGGCAGATTTTTTGAATGCAAGGCTCCTTCCCCCGCTGGGGGAAGGTTGGGATGGGGGCATGCGGTGCGAACACTCTGGCAAACCGATGTAGCGCTCATGCCCCCATCCCCGCCTTCCCCCAGCGGGGGAAGGAGCAAAGACAGTCCTCGTATGTAAGTTCGGCACAGATTTCATGGCTGTTTTTTGCGTCCTCTGCGAAACCTTTGCGTCCTCTGCGTTCAAAATTTTCCCCTGATCAGCGCAAGCGCCCCGTCCACCACCGCCTGCACGCCCACCCGCGCCTGCGCTTCCAGCACCGGCGCGTAGCCCACAGGTATGCGCGGCGCACCCAGGCGGCGGATGCGGCAGCCGGTTTCTTGCGCGGCGGTGGCGGCTATTTCGGCACCGAAGCCGGCCACTTGAACGGCCTCGTGCACCACCAGCAGGTGGCCGGTGCGTGCGCACGACGCCAGCACCGCCTGCCGGTCCCAGGGCCACAGGGTGCGCAAGTCCAGCAGGTCCACGCCGATGCCTTGCGCGGCCAACTCGTCGCAAGCCTGCGCGCAGACCTGCACCTGTCGGCTCCAGCTGACCATCGTGAGCCGATCGCCATGGCGCAGTTGAGCGGCTTTCCCGAGGGGCACGACGACCGACTCATCCACCGCCCCGCGCTGCTGCCACAGCGTTTTGTGCTCCATGTAAATCACCGGGTCACCGCATTGCAGCGCCGCGCGCAGCAGGCTGTAGTTGTCTTGCGGCGTGCCGGGGCACACCACCACCACGCCGGGCAGGTGGGCAAACCAGGCCTCCAGCGATTGCGAGTGCTGCGCGGCCGACGAATCCCAAATGCCAATCGGCATGCGCATGACCATCGGCAAACCTTGACGAAGTGGGCCCTGCCCGCCCAACATGTAGCGAACCTTCGCGGCCTGGTTGACCACCTCGTCCATGCCGCACAGCGCAAAGTCCACCACCCGCATTTCCACCACCGGGCGCAAGCCCGCCAGCGCCATGCCCACGCCCGCACCCATGATGGCCGCCTCGGAGATCGGTGTGTCGATCACGCGCTGCGCACCAAAGCGCTGCTGCAAACCGGCGTATTGGCCAAAAATGCCGCCCCGGCCCACGTCTTCGCCAATCACGACCACGCGAGCATCGGCTTGCATCTCGTGCTGCACGGCCAGCGCGGCGGCTTGCGCGTAAGACAGGTTCACTGACTTCACTCCCTCTCCCTCTGGCGTTCCTTGATCTGCCTTCGGCAGAGGGCGGGGGTGAGGGCCTGCGCCGCGAGCCTTTGATTCATCGCTCAAAACCATACACCCTCCCCGGTGGTCTGCACATCGACAAACGCCTGCGCAGCGTCCGGCCAAGGCGCTGCTGCCGCCGCGTCCAGCGCCGCTTGCACTTCTTGGGTTGCTTCTTTTTCGATAGCTGCTTGAGCAGTATTTACAAGGGCTAGAGCCTTAAAACGCTCTTGAACGCGCAAAATAGGATCGGTTTGCAACGCAGCCGCCAACTCCGCCGGGTCGCGATACGCGGCAGGGTCCACCGACACGTGGCCCTTCACGCGGTAGGTGGTGGCGTGCAGCAGGCGCGGGCCACCATGGCCCGTTGCGCCAGAGCGCACCTGCCGCACCAATTCGCCCGCTGCGGCATGCACTGCCAGCACATCGTTGCCGTCCACCGGCGTGGCCGCAATGCCCATGCTGGTGGCGCGGGCCGACGCACCCTCGCCGGCCGTCATAGCCCCGCTTTCGGTGGTGGCACTCCAGCGGTTGTCTTCACACACAAACAACACGGGCAATTGGTACACCTGCGCCCAATTCAGCGCCTCTAGAAACGGCCCCCGATTGATCGCGCCATCGCCAAAAAAACAGACGGTGATGTGTGGCTGGCCAAGCAACTTTTGCGCATGTGCCGCACCCACCGCAATCGGCAGCCCCGCCGCCACCACGCCATTAGCCCCCAGCATGCCCACCGAAAAATCAGCAATGTGCATGGAGCCGCCCTTGCCCCCGTTAAACCCGGTGGCCTTGCCAAACAGCTCGGCCATCATGCGGCCCATGTCGGCCCCTTTGGCCAGTGTGTGACCGTGGCCGCGGTGGGTGGAGGTCAAGTAATCTTGCGCCGTCAAATGCGCACAAACCCCGGCAGGCACCGCCTCCTGGCCGGTTGACAAATGCAAGGGCCCGCGCACCGCCGCCGTGCCGTCCGCCGCTTTGCCATAAGCACTCACGCCCCCCTGGCTGGCCGCCTCCGCCGCGTTTTCAAAGGCCCGGATGCGCACCATGCAGCGGTACAACGCCAGCAGCGTTTCATGTTCTGTCATGCCCTGATCGTAACGAGCGTTACCAATTTGACATTGGGTGTTTACCCCAGATACGGATGATTCAGACAGAACGCTCCTTGACAGGTTTAATATTTTTAGATATCTTCAAGATATCTAATCGAAAGGAAAAATTATGCTCACGCGCAGCCCTGTTGACCAGATTGCATTTCGCTACCGTCCAGCAGACAGCTCGACCGGCGTTACCCGTGATACGGCTAAACGACTGGCGGCGCATCTGGGGGTCGACGAGACCCAGGCCATTCATCTGGCGCTGCATGATCTGGCCATCAAGCTCCTGCCTCAATACGAAGCTGATGACGGGCCACTAAGCGCCGCTCAAGCGAGACAAATTACCAAGCGTGCGTCCCAAGTCACGATACGGTCTGTACGCTCCAGCCTGCTTGAGTTGGAATCTGCATGACATCAAAGGGGTGGGCCGAGCCCGTTGCTGGTGAAATTGTTTGGTGTCACTTTCCCGACGACCTCCATCCCCGCCCCAAGCCAAGACCTGCACTGATACTGATCGTATTTGATGACGATGCGCCACCGTTTACGGTGCAGGTTGCTTACGGCACCAGCCAACGCACTACCACCCTGCATCGCGGCGAGTTCTCTATCCTGCGGGACAGCAATCCTGCAGCCTACGGCGCAGCCGGGCTGAGCTACGACACAAAGTTTGACCTGAAACAATTGCTGAATCTGCCGTACACCACAGAGTGGTTCTCGGTACCACCCGCAGCGCCACACGGCCAGATACCCAAGCTGGGCACATTACATCCCTCGCTTGTTCGCGCTGTCCAGGCAGCATTTCGGTCAGTTGCAAAATGAGCCGTCGCCTGACTGCTTTGGTGATCGGAAATTCAGCTTATATTGATGGTGGCGTGCTCAAAAATCCATGCAACGACGCGAACGATGTAACGGCCAAACTCCAGACCTGCGGATTTGAAGTGGACCAAATTACTGATTGTCCAAACGTCGACTTGGATCGTGCGCTTAAGCGCTTCAAGCGAGCTTTGGTTGACAAAGACGTCGGGCTGTTCTTTTTTGCTGGTCATGGCATGCAGATTGACGGCGAAAACTATCTTCTCGCCGTGAATACCGACACTGCGGACGAACTCGCAGCCAAGCACTCCTCCATTCCGTTGAACCGCGTAATCGACGTGATGGCAAAGGCTGACACAACGACAAACATCATCATTCTCGACGCCTGCCGTAATAACCCTTTCGAGCGCGCCTGGAATCGCTCTGGAGGTAGTCGAGGCTTGGCGTCTGTGTATGTTCCGAAAGGAACCTTGATCGCCTTTGCCACTTCGCCCGGGCAGGTGGCTGACGATGGCCGTGGCCGCAACGCGCCTACACCGCTGCACTGTTGCAGCGCATCGCGACTCCCGACGTGTCTATCGAGAGCATGTTCAAGCGCGTACGCAACACGCTCAGCGTCACCACACTGCGAAAACAAATCTCTTGGGAGCACACCTCCTTATCGGAAGAGTTCTTTTTCAATTTGAGTGTCGGTGCACGCATCGACAAATATTCCGGCGAGGCACTGAGCGACAACCTGTTTATCCTGGATGAGGCAAAGACTTCGCATCGATTGATTAGGGATCTGAAAAGTCACACTTGGCCGACACAGAACTCGGCAATTGAGGATTTCACGGCCGCTATCGCCAACAAAGCATCAGTCAACTCATTGTTTGTACTCGGACGCAATATTTATCAGGCCGCTTGCGGCGGCTCACATGGTGCTAGCGGGTATTTGAGTGCTTTCGTCGCACGCGCCCAAGAGATGAAAGTCGACAAACGGAAGGCTTTGTTAGACGGCATGCTATTCGAGGTTTTTTATGATCCCAACGCCCACTTGCGCGAGGAATTCAAGACCCAGAAATTTCAGGACTTATTCCGCCTGCAACAGCACACAGAACTGTCACCAAGTTTCGAATTTATCGCCGAGTGCTTGTTACCCGCCGTTGACCGGTTTTACTCGATACCAGGGAAAAGTCATCAGGTCGTCGTCGACGTAAACACCACGCCGGGAAGTAAGGTTCACATCCACGTCCTTGAATCCCTGCACTGCTGCGGTGCGAGCATCTTGCGAATGGAAGACAGTGAAATACAAAACGCATTCAATAGTCGATCACGACCCGCAATGTTGGACATCGGAACGTTTGAGCAACGATTGGCAGACCAGATGTTGATGCCGATTGGCCTGCTAACGATCAATTACTTATCCTTCAAAAAGAAAGGCAACGAGTCAATCTCGTTCCCCAGTGATCACACGGTGCGAAAGCCGTAATGAAATAGTTTTTCGATAAGTAACCAGACAAGGCCAAGGCCAGCAGCAGATTGCTCCCTCGCATCAAAAAAGCCGCCCTTAGGCGGCTTTTCGAGAAGCAGAGCGTCGCTCAGTCGGCGTACTGCTTGGACGCATCCACCGCGGTCTTGATTTTGGCAATTTCTGCCGTCACAAAGGCCTTGTGGTTAGCGGGTTCCACGCGGTTGTCAGTCACCACAATCGCGCCCAGGCCGTCTTGCTTCTTGATGAAATCGGGGTCTTTCAACGCGGCTTTCAATGCCGTGTTCAGCTGCGTCAACACGGCTGGGGGCGTGCCTTTTGGCGCATACAGGCCGTGCCAGATGGTCAGGTTAAAGCCCTTCAAGCCCATTTCCTGCAAGCTGGGGTAGTCCTTGAGCACCTTGTTGCCCGACAGCGGTTTGGCGGTGGTCACGGCAAAAGCCTTGATGCGCCCGCCCTCGATTTGCGGCACGGTATTGGTCGTCTGGTCGCACATCACGTCGACCTGCCCACCCACCAGCGCATTCATGGCCGGGGCGGTGCCACCAAAGGGAATGGTGGTCATGGCTTCGCCACCTTTCAGCGCCGCTTGCCACAGCAAACCACACAGGTGCGAGGCGGAACCCAAGCCCGCGTGCGCCAGGTTCAGCTTGCCGGCGTTGGCGCGGATGTAGTTTTCAAAATCGCGGTAGGTGTTAGCGGGCAATTGCGGTTTGCCCACCAGCGTCATGGGCACTTCGTTGACCAGGCCCAGGTACTCAAAGTCTTCCAGGGGTTTGAACGGGAGCTTGCGGTACATGGCGGGTGTGCTGGCCATGCCGATATGCCACAGCAGCAGGGTGTGACCATCGGGTGCGGCTTTTGCAACCTTGTTGGCGCCAATCGTGCCGCCAGCGCCTGCCGCGTTTTCCACCACAAAGTTGCTGCCGGGCATCTGCTTGCGCATGGCCTCGGCCAGATCGCGTGCCACGCGGTCGGTGGGGCCACCGGCCGCAAAAGGCACGACAAACGACACGGGCTTGCCGCCGGGGAAGGCCTGGGCTTGGGCCGGTGCAGACATCAAGCTGACCGTAGCGGCGATAGCCGCAAGCGCGAAAAGTTGTTTCATGAGGAATCCTGTTGGGAAAATGACAGGCGCTTATGTTAGGACGGTGCGCAGACCGATTCATCGCGGGAAATACGTAATGGCGAACCCTTTGGGGCTATTCGCGCAACCCTCGTCAAAACCCCCGCGCCAGCCGCGTCGCACTGACCCATGTGGCGTGAAAGCCGTTGGGCACGCGCTGGGGCAGCTTGATGCGGGCCAGTGGGCCGCGGGCGATGTCGTGCGCGTCGGTCACCACCACATAAGAGGCCTGGCTGTCGTCGTCCCACACAAAGCCCACCAAGTAACCGTCGTCTTCTGCCTGCGGCTGGTCTTTGGGCGCAAATGAGGCTTCGCTGAACCATTTGCCCAGGCCTTCGTGGTAGGTGGTGCAACTGCCGCGCTGCAAATCGTGGCGCACATAGCCACAAAAGCGCGGCTCCTCAGGGCGGTGGCTGCGGGCCATCAGCAGGTTCCAGGCGTAGCGGGTTTTGTGGCCCAGAAACGCACTGTTGATGACGGGAAACTCCTGGTTGATGATGTCGTCCAGCACGCGCTCATGGGTGTGGCCGGTGCGCAGGTTGAAGCGCCACTCGTAGAACACGCAGTCGTTTTCCAGCGTGGCGAGCAACTTGGGCAGGCGCTGCTCGTCGGCTTCTGGCGTGGTCTGGCGAAACGGCGTGCCGGTCATCACAATCACTGTGCCGCCGCCGTCGCCATCCTCAGTCTCTTCCCAGGCGTTGGACACGTGGTAAAGGTACGTGGGCTTGGCCTCAAACCAGCGAATCTGCGCCGCCGTGCCGTGACGCGGCACCACCGCAAACCGGGCGGGCAGCTGGTGAAACTTGAGCTTCTGGCGGCCAGCGGCCAAAGCGTCCAGGTCGTTGAACAGCGGCAGGTCGTGCAGCACCGTGTAGTTGGCGGTGACGGCCATGTCGTGCGGCAGGCGCGGGCCCGGTAGCGTCACCGGTATCAAGGTTTGCAGCTGGCCCAAGCGGTTCATCACGCCGTAGTGCATATAGGGCGGCGTGTTGCCATACGCAAAGAACAAGAGCTCGCCGGTGCGCTCGTCCACCTTGGAATGTGCAGACAGCGCCAGCGCCGGGTTTTGCGGGTCAACGGTCAGCGTGCCCACGGTCGACAAATCAGTGGGGTTGACTTGGTACATCGCCCCGCCCCGGTACCACATAGCCAGCAGATGCCCGGCGTAAAACTTCACATCGGTGTTGGCCGTGTTTTTCAGCGGCATATCGGGGCGGCCTTGGCGCGGTGGGTCTTTGATACCTTGCCACAGCGCCTGGCCCGCGGCCAGTTCTTCGCGCAAGCCCTCGGTTTGAATCCAGCGGTTTTGATACGTCACCTGGCCCCGGTCAAAGCGCAGGGCGTGCAGCATGCCGTCGCCATCAAACCAGTGGTAGCGCCCCGGCGCTTCGAAGCGGCGGTTGGGCCCGTTGCGCACATACAGGCCATTCAAGTCGGTGGGCACCTGGCCTTGAATGTCAGTCAACGTGACGCTGAGTTCCTGCATCACTGGCGCGAAGCCGCCTTGCAACACGGGAATGTCGGTTAACAAATCATGGGCACCCATCGCGTCTCCTTGGATCAGTTCAGGCCAAACACCAAGACAGGGTAGGCCAGACAGGGCTCGTTGACAAGCGGGGGGACAATGCCCGCATGACCACGCCCACCCCCAACAGCCACCCCTACGAAGCTCTTTCCCCCGACGTGGTGCTGGATGCGCTGGACAGCGTGGGCCTGCGCGGCGATGGCCGCCTGATGGCGCTCAGTTCTTACGAAAACCGGGTGTACCAGGTGCAACTGGAAGACGCCTATGAGGGCCATGCCAGTGTGGTGGCCAAGTTTTACCGGCCCGAGCGCTGGAGCGACGCGCAAATTCTGGAAGAGCACCAGTTTGCTGCCCAGCTGATGGAAGCTGAAGTACCGATGGTCGGCCCCTTGGTTTTATCGGGTGCCACCCTGCACCACTTTGATGGTTTTGCCTTCAGCGTGAGCCCCAAACGCGGTGGCCGCGCGCCGGAGCTGGACGACTTTGAGGTACTGGAATGGATTGGCCGCCTCATGGCACGCCTGCACACCGTGGGTGCAGCCCAGCCATTTGCGCACCGCCCGGCCCTCGATGCGGCCAGCTTTGCCGTGGAGCCGCACGACTGGCTGCTGGCGCACGACATGATTCCGTTGGACGTGCAGTCGGAATGGCAGGCAGCGTATGAAATTGCTATCGAATGTATAGCTGCTTCAGCAGGATCTACATGGGCTGATGGCATAAAAGGCTTAAAAACGCCGCTGAACAAGGGCGACAGCACCGTCAAAATGATTCGCCTGCACGGCGACTGCCATCCCGGCAACATTTTGTGGACACCCGCCGACCAACCCAAACCCGGCCCGCACTTTGTTGACCTGGACGACGCCCGCACCGGCCCCGCCGTGCAGGACCTGTGGATGCTGCTCAGCGGCGACCGCGCCCAGCGCACGGGCCAGCTCAGCGCGCTGCTGGACGGCTACGAACAAGTACGCAATTTCGACCGCCGCGAGCTGGCGCTGATCGAGCCGCTGCGCACACTGCGCCTGATCCACTACAGCGCCTGGCTTGCCCGCCGCTGGACCGACCCCGCCTTCCCCGCTGCGTTTCCGTGGTTTGGCAGCAGCGACTACTGGAAGGGCCAGGTGCTGATGCTGCAGGAGCAGGTGGAGGCGATGGGGGAGGAGGCGCTGGGGGTTTGATGCAGCGCATTGAAGATGGCACGCTTCATGGCCTGAAACAGCGGCCATGGATCAATTTGTCCTTTGAGGTTTGCAGTCTGACCAGGCACTAACCTATGCAACGCCGATCCGTGCTTCTCCCATTCATCAGTGCCTTCGCCAGTGCAGAGGTCGGGGCTACGCTGATTTGGCCGGTACGCCCCATTCGCATCATCGTGGTCTACCCAGCGGGCGGTGTCAGTGACCAGATCTGCCGACTCATCGCCAGCGAGGCCAGCGCACTTTTGCAAGTGCCTGTGCTCGTAGAAAACCGGGCAGGCGCTGGCGGCAGTGTGGGTATGCATGCGCTGGCGCAGTCAGCGCCCGACGGATACACGCTGGGCTTCGCAGCGATCTCCACCTTGAGCTCATTGCCAAAGCTCACACGCGTGGCCTATGACCCGCTAGGTGATTTTCTTCCGGTCATCGGCATCATGCGCACACCCACGCTGGTGATCGGGACTGCGCAATACCGCGGCACAACGCTGATAGATGTGACTGCCCTCGCGTCGTCAACGCCAGGGGGCTATCGTTGGGCGACTTCCGGTGTCGGTACCACGGGCCACCTGGTGATGGAGCAAGTGCGCTTGGCCACCAAAGCCAGCCTGGTGCACATTCCGTACAAAGGCGGGGGCCAGCAGATCAATGACGCTTTGAGTGCGCAGTTTGAGCTACTGTCCACCAATCTGGGGCCTACCCAGCTTCAACACATTCAATCGGGGCGACTTCGGCCCTTGGCCATTGGCTCAGCCGTAAGAGCCAGGCAACTGCCCGGTGTGCCTACTCTGGAGGAAATTGGTTACCCCAAAGCCAACCTGATGTCTACTTTTGGTGTGTTCGCGCCCGCTAACACGCCAAGAAGTATTGCCAAGCGAATCAATGCGGCGCTCAACACTGTGTTGGGCACACCACCTTTACGCACGCGACTCGGTGAGTTTGATGACATGCTGTTGGGTGGTTCAGCACAGCAGTTCGTCAGCCTGGTTGAAAAAGAAACACGCGACATCTCGCAAACACTGCGCGAGATTACCCGCGATTGAACCCAGAATTTGCATGAGGGTTTGGATCGACAACGGATGCAGTTGCGAGTCAGTTTTGGCCCGACTGAGAAGCGCATGGCCTGTGCCATGGGCGCCGAAGAGGGTCGAAAATGGCCGCAAATGCGCCGTTGGAATCCAAACAGCACCGAAGGTGCGCCTAATGAAAAATCTGGGTTGAATCAATTCAAAGCCTGGCCTGCTGCCACCAGCGTATCTCGGGCGACGGTTTGCAAAGCCCGGGCTTGCACCGGCGTAATGCCTAGATCAGATGCCGCCCGGTCACCGCCATTGAACCGTGTAGGACTCAAGCCTGTGAGCCTGCCAAAGTTGACCAGCGCACTGAGATAGGAGCCGAACTTGCTGGCATGTGTCCGGTCTTTCCACCACAGGTTCATCTGGGTGCCGGTGTCGTCAAACGTGCCGTCCGGTTTGTAGAAACTACTGCCTTTGACCACACTGGTGTTCACCGCTTGCTGAAACGCATTGCCCACAGGCACTACACCCGCAAAGCGCAACTCCCCAGTGGTTCGGGTCGTGGCAGTGATGCTGACAAAGATAGCGTTCATATCCGCGGTCATGTCTGCCAAATTCAGGGGCGTGGTCGCTCTCGCGGTGTAGTACAGCGTGTTGGCACCAGTGATCGCGCTTCCGTCAGCGCCGCCATCGCAGGTGGCATCTACGACAGGCGATCCATCCAGCGTGGATTGATCTGCCTGTGTGCATTTGTGCGCTTCCACCATGTCGGGTCGCGCCCAGGTTTGCTGGAGAAATACCTGGGTCTGCGTGCTGGCAAAGAGATTGGCAGGAATCGTGCGCACCGTATTGCAATTGCCAGTTGACAGCCCCGGCCCAGCCACTGTGGCGGTGACCCTTGCCGTGCAATTGCTCAAGCTTCCAAAAATTGCGGCCTCAGTGGTTGTGCCTCCCACGCCGGTGTGGACGTATTCAGTGATGACGTTGGCATATTTCGTGAACGACACGGGGTTTCCGTTTTTCGATTTAGTACGCGGCAAGGGCTCATCACTCTGGCCTTGCAACACCACCACATCCCATTTCTTGCTCGCGATATTGCCGCGCAAGTCCCATTGCGCATCGCCAGTGTTGAGAAAGTGGCCGCGCAAAGTCGCGGCATTTCGTGTCGAAAGAGACACCTCATAGTTCAATCCCGCTTGGTCCGCCAGTGATTTGAAAATCGCCGGCACCCCACCCCAGGGCTTGGGCTCAAAGCAGCCCGTCGCGCTGGTCGTTGTAGCGCACAGCGATGACCCAGGACTGCCGTTGCCGATGGGCCAAGCGTTGGTAGCGGGCGATACCAGATTGAAGCCAGCGGTCAGGTCAGAGACGGTGCCCGTGCTGTACTGAAGCGCTGGGGCGACTCGGCCAAAGGTGTAGCTATTGCCCACAAACAGAACTTTTATCGCGGGTGCCGGTGGAGCTGCCGCTGCAACCGTACTGACGCAGGTGATGTTGACGTTGCTCACATCGGCATTGATCGTGCCACTGGCGTTGGCGATGCTGCACCCGATGCCCGGGCTTTGGTCAATAACAGCGACGGTGTAGGTTTGGCCCAGGTTCAGGCTTCGGGTAAAACGCCAGGGGCCGTTGTCCAGAATGGTCAGGTTTTCTTCAGTAGCGATGTTGCGCACCGCAACTGCCGCCGTCAGGCCGCTGACGCTGCCGCCAACGCGAAAGTTCTGGGGCTGGCAGTTCAGCTCAATGTTGTTCACATCTGCCGTTACGGTGCCACTGGCATTGGCCAGAGTACAGGTTTGCCCCGCGGGTTGCTGCGCGATTTGCAATTGGTAGCTGATGCCTGCAGGTAGGCGGGTGGCCAAGCTGAAGCTGCCATTGCCATTACCCACAACGGGTTGCTGCAAGCCACTGACCATATCGCGTACGAGCACGGTGCCCAGCAGGTTGGTGACGTTTCCGCCGACGGTGAAGGTCGGGGTAGTTGTTGGCGCTGGCGCTGGCGCGGGTGCGGGTGCGGGTGCCGGTGCCGGTGCCGGTGCTGGTGCTGGTGCTGGTGCTGGCGTTGGCGTTGGCGTTGGCGTTGGCGTTGGCGTTGGCGTTGGCGTTGGCGTTGGCGTTGGCGTTGGCGTTGGCGTTGGCGTTGGTGCTGGCGCTGGTGCTGGTGCTGGTGCTGGTGCTGGTGCTGGTGCTGGTGCTGGTGCTGGTGCTGGTGCTGGTGCTGGTGCTGGTACTGGTGCTGGTACTGGTGCTGGTACTGGTACTGGTGCTGGTACTGGTGCTGACTCGACGGCTGGCAGCGAATCACCACCACCGCAACCAAATAGCGTCAAAGCGAATGCACAGGCAAACGTCAGGTGTAGCTTGGATTTCATTTGTCTTCCGTATGTTTTTTTTAACCAGCGCCGACTCTAGCGCCTGGTGCTGTAACAGTTTCTGACACCGTTGACCCAATGTCAAATATATTAAAAGTATTCAACATATACTTTATGAGTATGAATATTGAACTCAGGCATCTTCGCTACTTCCTGGCTGTAGCAGACTGCCAGAGCATGTCGCGTGCCGCAGTGCAGTTGGGCATTCAGCAGCCACCGCTGAGTGTCCAGATCCAAGCCCTGGAGAAGCACTTGGGGCTGGTTTTGTTTCACCGCCGCTCACGCGGAATGGAGCTGACCGAGGGCGGCGAGCTTTTTGTTAATGAGGCCCGTCGCATCGTCGACGATATGGCGCTGACAGAGCAACGCATGACGCGGTTTGCACGAGGAGAACAAGGCACGCTCCGTGTGGGCTTTACCAGCTCAGCGGCTGCACATGCATTCACGCCAGCAGCATTGCGCCATATGCGAACGAAATACCCAGGTATTCACATCGAATTGAGTGAAGACAACGCAGCCAGCCTGACAGATGCGTTGGCAGACTCGCGTCTGCATTGCGGTTTATTGCGTGTACCCGTCTCAAAGCCGGATGGATTGGCATTTGAAACGCTGTTGCGTGAACAGGTATTGGTTGCGCTCCCGCGCGACCACCACTTGGCTCCAAGCCCTGCCGGCGGCCGAGCAAGCCTCTCACTGACTGATCTTCGCGATGAGACGTTCATCCTGGTGCGTCGCCCTGGGGCTGCTGGCATGTACGCCAATTTCCTCGCTTTGTGTGAGAAGCGCGGATTTCAGCCCCGAATTGGCACAGAAGTGGCTCGCATGCTCACCAACCTGAATCTGGTGGCCGCTGGTGCGGGGATTTCGATTGTTCCTGCGTCCATGCAAGGCATCCACAGCAACGCTGTTGTCTATTTGCCGCTGAACAAGGCCGACCAAATGGAAGCCCCTCTGACGCTTGCGTGGCGCAAATCCGATATCAGCAGCCCGAGCACAACTTTTATAGACTTGTTCAGGAATTTTGCGCGCAACTACGTCGCACAGTGAGCGCTTGCGCAGAGACTTTTTTTAGGCCTGTGCGTAGGCTTGGGTAAACAGAACACGTCGTAGTTACTGCGCAAAGAGCCTGTCAGGATTTTTGTGCCTCAAACAAATTCATGTCTGTGGTACGAGCTAGTTCAAACACCGCACCCTTAACCCCTTACCCAACAAAGCAGCCGCCTCGTCCATCATTCGCCGCACGACTTGCTGTGCAGGCAGCACGTCGTGAATCAAGCCGACGCCCTGCCCGGCCAGTAACGGCACCTCTTCCCAGTCGGCTTTCATCTCAGGCGTGGGCAGCAGCACGTTGAATTTGCGCAAGGTCATTTCCTGGCCGCCCATCACGGTGGTGCCGATGACGGGCTGCTGGCTGGTGTCCATAGGCACTTGATCCAGGCGCTCGTTCCAGTCGCGTACCACGCCGTTTTTCAGCAATCGCATGGGGTTGAAGCTTGGGTTGTCGGGGCCGAAGATGCTGCTGTAAACCGTGTCTGTGCCGGTGGCAGCGACGATGCGGCGTTTGTGTTCGTCGTGCGCCAGGGCTTCGTCGGTGGCCACCAGGCGTGTGCCCACCCACACGCCGTCGGCACCCAGCATGAGGGCCGCCGCCACGCCACGGCCATCGGCAATGCCACCCGAGGCCAGTATCAAAACGTCGTCGCCCAGCGCATCGCGCATGGTGGGCACCAGTGCAAACGTGCCTTGCGGCGCGGCACCCGGCAGGCCCTGGTAGTTGTGGCCACCGGCTTCGTGGCCTTGCGGCACGATCACCTCCACGCCGTCGCCCAGGGCCCGGCGTGCGGCTTCTACCGTGCCCACTTGTTCCCAGATGGAGCAGCCCGCATCACGCAGGGTTTTGATCAGCGCGGGGGATGGGTGGCCCCAGTGGAAAGAGACGATGGGCACGCCCATTTCGGCGCAGGCGCGGGCCTGGGCGTCATGGTCAAAGTTGGTTAAAAAATTTACATGAAACGGCCCGGCTTTGGCCGCTTGCACTGCGCCCACGATCTGGCGCACCACCGGCTCGGGCAGCAGCCCCGCACCAATGCCGCCAATACCACCGGCGCGGCACACCGCAATGGCAAGCTGCGGCGACCAGCCTGAAAACGCCATGCCCGCCTGGGCAAACGGCTGGGCAATGTTGTAGCGCTGGGTGAAGCGGGTCGGGATGGTGGCGGTCATGGTTGTTGTCTCCTGGGGTTGTGTTGACGGGTGCGATGACGACTGACTTCGCCGCTGCGCGGCATGAATGACAGATGACGGGTCATGGCGCGGGCTGTTGATCATTCGTCATCGCAGCCGCAGGCGTGTCATTTGTCATCTGAAGAAGGTGCGGGCATCAGCGGTAGCAGCGCTTGCACCGCCATGGCCAGGGCCAGGAGGCGGCGGTCGGAGCCTGCCGGGCCGTCCAGTGCGATGCCCAGCGGCAAACCTGCTGCGTTTTGCCCCATGGGCAGGCTGATGCCGGGCAGACCGGCCACGCTGCCCGGCCCCACGTTGCGGGTGAAGGTGAGAAATGTCGAGACGGCCTGGCCGTTGAGTTGCACGGTGTCGTCTTCGCCAATGCGCGCGGCGGGCAGGGGCGTGGTGGGGAAGATCAGCGCGTCAAGCCGGTGGTGGGCAAAGCAGTCGGCGTAGATTTTTTGCAGCGCGGGGCGTTGTACCTGCACCGCGTGCTGGTAACTGGCTTCAGACCCGGCTTCTGGGGTGAGCAGTGAGCTGACGATGCCGCGCACATCGGGGCTGGCAATGCGGGCTGCGAATGGCGCCGCGTCAAACGGTTTGCCGTGGCTGGCCAGGTAGTGGCGCAAGCTGGGCAGGGTTTCGCTCATGGCAATAGCCATGCCGGCCTGGGTGCAGTCGTCGTTGTCGATTCGCACGTCGCAATCGATCAGCACCACGCCCGCTTGCTGCAAAAGGGCCAACACATTTTCTGCAGCCTGCTTCATTTCGGGGTCCAGTTGCTGCCAGAACAAGGGTCTTGGCACGCCGATGCGCACGCCGCGCAGGGCCAGCGCATCCAGCGCCAGCGGCTCGCCGCAGACCACCGCGTCCAGCAAGGTGCAATCGGCGGCGGTGTGAGCCATGGGGCCCACGGTGTCGCGCGTGTCCGAAATTTTCACCACGCCGTCGCTCGGCCATCGCCCCACGGTAGGGCGAAAACCCACAATGCCGCACAGCGCCGCCGGTATGCGCAGCGAGCCGCCCGTATCAGACCCCAGGCCCGCAGGCACCAACCGCGCCGCAATGGCCGCCGCCGTTCCGCCGCTGGAGCCGCCAGGAATGTGGTCGGTCGCATACGGGTTGCGCACCGGGCCGTAAGCCGCGTTGTTGGAGGTGATGCCAAACGACAGCTCGTGCATGTTGGCCTTGCCCAGCACCACCGCACCTGCGTCGACCAGCCGTTGCACTGCCGTGCCATTGCGCTGCGGCGCATGGCCCGCCAATGCGGTGCTGCCTGCAGTGGTGGGCATGCCCGCCACGTCCAGGTTGTCTTTGACGATCAGGGGAAGGCCTTGTAAAACACCCTGAGTTGCTTCTTTTTTAATAGCTGCTTGAGCAGTATCTATAAGGGCTTTTGGCTGATTTGGCTCTAAAACGGCTGCCAGGTGTGTGTAGGCGTTTAACGACGCCGAAGTTTGCGCCCGCTCACGAAGTTCTTGATGAATTCGCGTGGCTGTGACCGCGCCGCTGCGCAGCGCGGCGAGCAGGGCGTCAACGGTGTGAGGTATGGCTGGCTGGTGCATGCCAGGCACTGTAGAGCGTGCCGATTTGTCTCGCCCTCCTCATGAATGAGGAGGCACACGCGGCTGAAATTCACGGGTTTGTGCGCTTGACAGGCCTGCACCCGGCTCCAAAAGTGCCACACCATGTACCTCAGCGCCACCCAAACCCGCCAGCTGTCCGCCGTCATGCAAGTGCTGGCCGAACCCAGCCACTGCGCTGACAGCCTGCGCCAGCACCTGGTGGAGCCGATGGCGCAGTTGCTCAACGCCGACTACGTGGCCTCGCTGGTGTGGGATGCGCCGACCGCCCGCTTTGGCCGCGGCGTCTGCACCCGCGCCGATGACGGGCACCTGCGCGCCTACGAGGCGCAATACCAGTTCACCGACCCGATCGCTCCGCGCCTGCACCCACGCCGCTACCCCACCCGCGTGACGCAGGTCATCGCTCAGCCGCAGTTGGTGCGCAGCGAGTTTTTCGAGCGGTTTTTGAGCCCCGGCACCATGTACTGGGGCATCAACCTGTATGCCCACGACGGCACGCACGACCTGGGCGATCTGCGCATCTGGCGCGCCCGCGCCAAAGACAATTTCGACGACAACGAGTTGGCGGTGCTCCGCCTGCTTTACCCCAGCCTGGTGGCGGCACTGGGTCGGGCCAACCGCGTTGCACCACCGACTGATTCCATCGAGCCTGTCTCTGGCCGTCTGACCGCCCGCCACGGCTTGAGCCCGCGCGAAGCTCAGGTGGTGCGGCTGGTGGCGCTGGGTCTGAGCGACAAGGAAATTGCCCAGCGCACAGGCGTGGCCTACACCACCGTGCGCACCTACCTCACGCAGGCCCTGCGCAAAACCGGGTGCGCCAACCGCAAGGCGCTGATTGGCTATGTGTGTTCGCTGTGACGGATGCGATCAATTCACCGCACTGCCGCCAAAAACAACTTGTTGACGCATCGCTGGCGTAAACAGGCTGTAGAGCATGCGGCGCTCCGGCGCGCTGGCAGCATCCAGTGCAGCGCGATGCTCCGGCGCGAGCACAACATCGAGCGCGGCGATGTTGTCAGCCACCTGCTCAGGCCGGCTCACACCCATCAGCGTGGAAGTGATGCCCGGTCGGCCCATGACCCAGGCAAGCGCTGCGTGCGTGGGGCTGAGCCCCGCATCAGCGGCAACCCGACGCAACGCGTCGACGATTGTCCAGTTGCGCTCGGTAAACAAGCTGTCGCCGAACGGGTTAGCGCCGTCCAGCCGCTTGTCGTCAGCCGGTCGCATCTGGCCCTGCAAGGCGGCATCTTGGGGCAAGCCGCCGGCCCTGGGCGCAGCCGCCTGCACCGTTGCACGCTCGTACTTGCCGGTTAACAAGCCATAGGCCAGCGGGCTCCAGGGCATGACACCCATTCCCAACTGCGCGGCCAGCGGCAGGTGCTCGTCTTCAATGTCCCGATTCACCAGCGAATAAAAGTATTGCAAGGCAATAGGCCCGGGCAGCGCGTGCGCAGCCGCCAGGGTGGCGAGCTGGGCGACGTACCACGCCGGGCTGTTGGAAATCCCCCAGTAGCGGATTTTTTCGGAACGCACCAGGTTGCTCATGGTTTCCAGCAGTTCTTCGGCCGGGGTCACCGAATCCCACACATGAATCCAGAACAAGTCGATGTAGTCGGTTTGCAAGCGGCGCAGTGAGCCCGTCAGCGCGCTGTGCAAATGCTTGGCACCGTTGCCGCCCGCGTGTGGCCCTTTGCCCGTCGCAAAACCGGCTTTGGTGGCAATGACCAGCTGCTCGCGCAAGCCGCGCTCGGTCACAAAGGCACCCAACATTTCCTCGCTACGGCCACCGGCATACACATCGGCGGTGTCCACGAAATTGCCGCCTGCTTCGGTGTAAGCGTTGAACACGGCGCGTGAGCCTTCGGGCCCCGAGCCCCACCGTGCGGTGCCAAATGTCATGGTTCCCAGCGCAAAAGGGCTGACAGCCAGACCTGAGCGACCGAGTGTTTTGTAGTCTGCAAGTGACATGTTTTGATGTTTCATAGTGATTGATATGAAACAATACCACGCATCGCGCTTTGTTTTTAATTTTTGTAGTGAATGCTATGGAACAGTTACCCATCGAAACAACCCGGAAAACCGGCCGCCCCTTATCGTTTGACCGGGAAGCTGCGCTGCACAAGGCCATGTTGCTGTTTTGGCGGCATGGCTACGAGTCCACCACGCTGGCCGATCTCACAGCGGCAATGGGTGTCAATCCGCCCAGCATTTACGCGGCTTTTGGAGACAAGAAGGGGCTGTTTCTGGAAGCGGTGGCACGCTATGTATCTGGCCCGGTGACGGCGCAGTCGCTCATCGAAGAGGCGGCTGACGCACGGCAAGCCGCCTGGGGCCTGCTGAATGCCGCTGCGCACGGATTTACCGGGGTGGACACACCGCCTGGTTGCCTGTTGGCCAGTTCAGCCATCAGTTGCTCGGCTGCCGCTGAGGATGTGCAGCGGGAACTGGCAAGGATTCGGCAATCGGTAGAAATGCAGCTGCAACACAAGATCATGGACAGCATGGCTGCTGGCGACATGCCTTTGCAGACAGATGCTCAGGCGCTGGCGGGGCTCGTGATGGCCGTCATTCAGGGCATGTCGACCCTGGCACGCGATGGGGCATCACGCGACAAGCTTTTGCGCACCGCCGAAGCCGCGATGCAGGCATGGCCTAGCAAGCTCGGCATCACTTCCTAGCGCAACGTGTCCAAGGCCCAATCGGCGTCGCGCAACTTGATTTCTGCCCGGCGAATGTCGCGGTCGATGTCGCGCATCGCCTCCCGGGCTTTGCGGCGCTCGTCGTCGTTGCCAGCCTTGTCGATTCGCTTTTCCTGGGCATCACGGCGGCTTTCCTGGTTGCGCAACTCCGCGCGAGCATCGTGCACGGCTTTGCCCAGCGCATGGCGACGGCGAAACTCCGCGTCAATTTGTACCGGGCACACGCCGTAGTAGGTCTTGCCATCCAGCCCGAACCGCGCCGCATTGGGCAGCTGGCAATAGCTTTGCAAGCCCCGCTCGCGCCCCTGCAGATATTGCACCGTGCCCACTTGCACACCCGCTTCGGCGCAGTCTTTCACCCGCGCGTCCAGCTGGCCCCGGCCTTCGCCGGCCAATCCATCGCGTAAGCCCACGGCGCCCCAGTCCGCAGCGCGGCATTCTTCGGGGGTCATGGTGGTGCAGGCGCTGAGAACGCCGCCAAAAATCAACACGCCGAGGGCCAGCGAAACGACCCGGTTCGTCATGTCTCGTCTGTTGCCGCGTTGGCGTCAACGTCGCTGGTGTGTTCAGTTGCATGCGCAGGAAAACACATCTTTTCCCCGTCCCATTTCTGCCCACACCAGCAAAACCCCTCGTCATTGATCAAGCAGGTTCCGGTGCCGCAGCAGCGCAGGTCTTCAGTCATGGCTCGCCTTGTGTAGAAAAACTTTCGAGATATCAGGCTTTTGGAAGGGTCACGCCCTGCTGACCCTGGTACTTGCCACCCCTGTCTTTGTAGCTGGTTTCGCAGACTTCGTCACTCTCGAAAAACAGCACCTGGGCACAGCCTTCGCCCGCATAAATTTTGGCGGGCAGCGGCGTGGTGTTGGAAAACTCCAGAGTCACATAGCCTTCCCATTCAGGCTCAAACGGCGTCACATTCACGATGATGCCGCAGCGCGCATAGGTGCTTTTGCCCAGGCAAATCGTCAGCACATTGCGGGGAATGCGGAAGTATTCCAGCGTGCGGGCCAGCGCGAAGCTGTTGGGCGGAATGATGCAGCTGTCACCATAAAAATCGACAAAGCTCTTTTCGTCAAAGTTTTTCGGGTCGACCACCGTGCTGTGGATGTTGGTGAACACCTTGAATTCGGGTGCACAGCGAATGTCGTAGCCGTAGCTGGAGGTGCCGTAGCTGATGACGCGTTTGCCGTCCACGTCACGAATCTGCCCCGGTTCAAACGGCTCGATCAAGCCGTGCTCTTGCGCCATACGGCGTATCCATTTGTCGCTTTTGATGGTCATAGGTGCTCCTGGCGGGCATTGTAGGCAGGCGCTCCAAGGCTGATGGGACGCCCCCATCGTCTCGGAAACTGTGCAGTTTTCGTAAGCGATGCCCGTGAACCAATCCACAATCGGCATGGATTCATGCAAAAGCACTACAGGGTTATCACGGATCTGCAATATCTTCGGGCCAATATGTATGCACATCCTCAACCCGGAGCTTTTTTATGACCGTTTCAGCCTTTTCACTGCGTACCCTCCTGGCCACCGCTCTCGTTTTCGCCGCAGGCCTGGCAACTGCTGCCACGCCCTCGACCACTCAGCCTGCCTTGACCGAAGCAAATTGCCAGAACGAAATGGTCAAGTTTGAGCAGACTATGGGTTACTTGCGCCAGACCTCTGGCGACCAAGCCGCCACCACGGTACAAGACAAACTGCTGCCCGCCAAAACCCGGGAAGAACTGATGGCCAAAGAAGGCCCTTGTGGTGTGGTTCGCTTTCTGCGTGCCAAGAAAGTTCTTTGATTGATGGCTTGAAACGCTACATTTTTTGTAGCTGCTTGAGCAATATCTATAAGGGCTGATGGCCGATTTGGCACATCAAGCTTCAGACAAATGCCCGGCCACCCAGGTCTGCGCTACCGCCCGGTCGTCGGCCAGCACGATCAGGGCAAACAGCAACTCATCCAGGTTGCGGGCCTGCGCGGTTTTGCGGGCCAACAGGGGCGTGGCCTGCGGGTTCAGCACGACAAAGTCGGCTTCGCAGCCCACTTGCAAGTTGCCCACCACCCCATTGAGGCCCAACGCAGCAGCAGCGCCCGCCGTGTGCAGCCACCACAATTTCTCGGCTTTCAGGGACATGCCCGGTGTCGTCTGACCTTCGCGGCCCACGTAGTAGGCCGCGCGCATGGTGTGAAAAGGCGAAAAGCTGGTGCCGCCGCCCACGTCGCTGGCCAGGCCGTGGGCAAAACCTGCTTTTTGCGCGGCGACAAAGTCAAAAAACCCGCTACCCAGAAACAGGTTGCTGGTGGGGCTGACGGCAGCGGCGGTGCCGGTGTCGCGCAGCAACGCGCGGTCGTTGTCATCGATGTGAATGCAATGCGCATAGACAGCGCGCGGGCGCAGCAAGCCAAAGTCGGCATACACCTGCAGGTAGCTGCGCGCGTGCGGGTACAGCTGGTGCGCCCAGGCGATTTCGTCTTTGTTTTCCGCTACATGCGATTGAATCCACACATCCGGGTAGCGCCGCGCCAGCTCGCCCGCGCCGTGCATCTGCGCGTCTGAGCAGCTGGGTGCAAAACGCGGGGTGATGGCATAACCCAAGCGGTCTGTGCCGTGCCATTGCTGGATCAGGTTTTCAGTGTCAATCAGCGACTGCTCGGTCTGGTCGCGCACACCATCGGGGCTGTGGCGGTCTTGCAGCGACTTGCCCGCCATCATGCGTAGACCACGGCTTTGCGCCTCCTGCATGAAGGCGTTGACCGACTGCGGGTGTGAGGTGCCAAACACCAGCGCGGTGGTCACCCCGTTGCGCGCCAGTTCGTCCAGAAAAAACACCGCCACCTCTCGGGCATACGCCTCATCGGCAAACCGCGCCTCTTGCGGAAAGGTGTAGTTCTCCAGCCAGGGCAACAGGCCATCGGCAGGCGAGCCAATCACGTCGGTCTGCGGATAGTGAATGTGCATATCCACAAAGCCGGGGGCGATGAGGTGGCCAGGGAAATGCTGAACGGGCACGCCCTCGTAGGAGCCGATCAGTGCGCGGTAGTCGCCGACCGCCCTGACAACCCTTCGGTCATTGGCGTCTGACTCGATCACCAGCAGACCATCGGTCTCGTGAATGGCGGTGCCGTCCTCGGCAAAACGCAAGAGGGCAGCGCGAAAGGCAGTAAGGTGATTCATGGATTTTTGGCTCAGGGCTATCCCTGATCTTATTGACAAGAACTGAAGTGAAATTGCAACAAGACCTCAAGATAATGCACAAAGCTGTGGCGTTGTCACAGCACATTCGACATACAAAAAGGAAGGCAACCCCATGCAAAACACAACCCTCGCTGCGTCCGATGCCCAGACAAGCGCGCTGATGAAGGCGCAACTCACGGTTCAGTTAAACACCGCCGCCCAACTCTTCAGCCCGTCCGACGCAGCGTTACTCAAGGCGCACTTGCAGGCCCTCGTGGAGGTGGAGTTTGTCACCGTCCCTTTGTATCTCACGGCGGTGTACTCGTTCACCAACGCGGCTTTGGCTTACACCACCGATGGCGGCAACAGCTTTCCGTTACACGATGCGCAGCAGGAAATTCTCTCGGTGGCGGTACAGGAAATGCTGCACCTGCAATTGGCGTCCAACATTTGCAATTCGTTTGGCGTAACACCCAACATCCCCAAGCTGAACATCGCGCCTGGCCAGCAAATTACCGTGCCGCACCTGGAGCCCACGCCCAATCAACCGCTGCTGACCACCATTGGCAACCTGCCCAGCGTGATGGATGTGCTGGTGGCCATTGAAAAGCCCGCAGCTCAGGGTTTTGTAGGCATCAACCCTAAGGTGCTTTACCCGTCGATTGCCGACCTGTACCACGCCACCCTACTGCTGCTGGCCCGCTATCTGCGCGCCTACGGCGGGGTACCGGTGGGGAGTGACCCCCACTTTCAGCCCAACAACAAACAGGTGAATTTCGGCACCTTTGAAACCACTTATCCCGACATTCACACCATCGCCACTCGCGCCGACGTGGTGGCTGCCGCCAACGCCATTTGCGACCAGGGCGAAGGCGGTCTGGTGGCCGCTTCGGTGGGGGGCTTATTCAAGTCCTCTGCGGTGTCTGATGAAGTTCTGCCTCAGTTTCAACCCATCAAAGGCAGCCGTTTTGCCAAATGGGGTGCATTGACGCACTACCAGCGGTTTCTGGATGTGCAGGCCCAAATTGCCAAACTGGCGGGCAATAGCGAAATCGTCCATGTCGCCAACAACCCCTGCCTGCCCGGCGGGCAACCGATGTTCTACCAGCCCGACGGCCAGCAGTCGCCCGACCTGCCGGCCTGGGCGCTCACCACCACGCCACCGGTCACAGCCGCCGTGCTGGGCACCAGCGCCAGCACCATCTGGAGCTACATGACGGACGTGATGCAAAACGGCTTTGCCACCGGCAAACTGAACGGCAACAGCGGTCAAAGCGCCACCACGCCCGGTTTCAACGACGCCATGCTGGCCTTCAAATACATCACGCCCATGCTGTGGCAATACGGCCAGGTGATTGGCTACCAGTACCAGCCTGGCGCCACGGCCACCGCAGCGCAAGCGGCCATGGACGCGGTAGACCCGCTGTGCCTGTACCACTGGGACGCCACCACCGGTGCACTGCGTGCCACCTGGGCGCAAAACGGCGTGGATTTGAACGCCTGCCAGGGCCTGAACGACTGCGCTGGCAAAGGCTGGGGCGGCATTGCCACGGCGGCGGGCAATGGTGCCTGCGCCACTGCCGACCTGCACACCTGCGGCGGCAACAACGACTGCAAGTCCCAGGGCGGCTGTGGCTTCCTGTCCAGCGCTCCCGGCGGTGGCCTGCTGAACGCGGCCGACCAGTGGATTCCGAGCGAAAACTCAGGCAAAAAGAACGGTGGCTGTGAAACGCCCATCAGCACAGCCCAGGTGTTTGACCGGACGGCCCAGTCCAGCATAGCCAGCCAGCAGGGCGAAGGCTGGTCTGATGCAGAGAAAGCCACACTGGAGAAACTGATTGGTACTTCCGTATGGGCCCATGCCCGCACCCTGTTTGTGGCCAAAAACCCTGGTAGCGCCAGCACGCAACGGAGCACGCCGGTCTATGACGGCACGGCGCGGCGTACGGCGGTAGCAGCCACCTCCAAGTGAATGTCAAGTGACCCTGGCAGTGAAACCCGGCTAGGCCTGCCCCAGCTCGGTTTTGGCCTGGGCCTGCGTGCCCCGCACCTGGCCCAGGTGCTGCGCGAGCGCCCGCAGGTCGACTGGTTTGAAGTCATCAGCGAGAACTACCTGGGCTGCCAGGGCTGGCGGCACCATGCCTTGCTACAAATTGCGCAGCACTACCCCTTGGTTCTGCATGGGGTTTCACTGTCGATTGGCAGCAGCGACCCGCTGAATACCGACTATCTGGCGCAACTTAAGCAACTGGCCTGCGAGACGGATGCCGCCTGGGTGTCTGACCATTTGTGTTGGACCGGCGTAGCTGGCCAGACCACCCACGACCTGCTGCCCCTGCCGCTGAACGAGGAAACACTGGCCCACGTGGTGCAGCGCATCCGCACGGTGCAAGAGGTGCTGGAGCGCCCGCTGGTCATCGAAAACCCCAGCAGCTACGCCCGCTTCACGGCTGACACCATGCCCGAATGGGAGTTTTTAGCCCGCATGGCGGAAGCTGCCGATTGCGGCTTGCTGTTAGATGTGAACAACGTTTATGTATCCAGCGTGAACCACGGTTTCGACACGCTGGCCTACCTGAACGCCCTGCCCACCCACCGCGTCGTGCAAATGCACCTGGCAGGCCATCAGCATTGCGGCACCCACATCGTGGACACGCACGACGCGCCCGTCAGTAACCCGGTGTGGCAGCTATACCGCCAGGCCGTGCAGCGGTTTGGGCCCGTTTCCACCCTGCTGGAATGGGACGACAAGATTCCGCCTTTGTTTGAATTGCAGGCTGAACTGGACAAGGCGCGCAACCTGGTTGACCACGACTTGGCTCTCTCTCCCGCGTGCGGGTGAGGCAGAAAGGCTCACATGTCCCAAGCCCTCTCACACCTCCAAACCTGGCTGCAATCCGCCATCACCACCGGGCCCCATCCAGCCCACCAAGCCCAAACCAGCGCCCACCTGCAATCCACCGACACACTCCACGCCGCCGACCGCTTGGCCATTTACGAGCACGCCTACCGCGCCCGCCTGCTCAAAACCTTTCACAGCCTGTTTCCCGGCCTGCTGCACGCCGTGGGGCCAGAAGGCCTGGACGCTTTTGCCAGCGCCTTTCTGCACCAGCAGTCCCCCAGCCACCCGTCAATAGACCGCGTCGCCGACGGCTTTGCCGCATACCTGCAAAACACCCGTCCCCCGCCGGATACAGCGCCCGACTGGGCTGATTTCCTGATCGACCTTGTTCGCCTGGACGCCACGCTCAACGAGGTGGCCGATGCCACTGGACTGGAAAACGCCTTACCGCAAGATCCTGCTGAGGCACCCACTGATATCCAGTTGCTGGCCAGCCAACCCCAACCCGCCCCCTGCCTTCGCTTGCTGGCCTGCCGCTACCCCGTACATGACTACCTGCAAACCCTGCGCACCGGCGGCCAACCCCCACCACCCGCCGCCCGCCCCACCTGGCTGGCCACCACCCGCGTAGCCTGGCGCATTCACACCCGCGAACTGGCAGCCGTTCAGTGGCACCTGCTGGGCGCACTCAACGGCAAACGCACCCTGGCCGAGACCCTGCAATCCCTCGTACCCCTGAACCTGCAACCTGCCGCCACACCCGAGCTGGCAAGGCTGTGGCTGGGGAACTTTGTAAGTCAGGGCTTGGTGATGGAGTTTTAATTTGCTACGCTTTTAATAGCTGCTTCAGCAATCAACACAAGGGCTAGTGGCCGTTTTGGCTTAAAAATGCAAAACCCACGAATCACGTCCGAATCAAGGTCGCCACTGAAATATGCGGCCAGTCAATGTCCAGAAAGTTCAAGATCACGGTCTGCGTGTATTGCAGTTGCAGAAACTGCGAGCCGTCGGGCCGCTGCACGGTTTCGATCCAGAAGATGGATTCCATGCGGGTGGCGTTGGCGTTGGCCGTGATGAAGGGAATATTCACGATGCCGCCAACCGGCAGCGAGTTGGCAATCAGCACCACGGTCTTGACGATGTTTTGACCGGCAATGTCGTCCAGCAGCGCCTGGTTCATGTTGGCCACGTATTCTTTTTTCATGCCGGGCGGCAGGGTGGGCGTGGTGTATTGCTGCAGGTAGTCCAACAGCTTCAAATCGGGGCCAGGGCCTGTGGGTGTAGCGCTGACGGGGTCAATCTGCGGGCCACCGGGCACCGAGAACGCTGTGCCCTGGGCCAGCAGCGAGTCCCCATGCGGAATGGTCGATTGCCGCACGATGCTCGCGGGGGCTACCGGTGCGGTGGTGGCGGGCACATTCAGCCAGATGCCGGGCTCGATATGAATGCCCTCGTGGGTTTGCGCGTCGTTCACACGCTGCAAATACGTCAGGCCAAAGATGTTGATGTCGCCCTGCACCGAGCCGCGGTTGGGAATGGCACCGCCAATCGAGTTGAACTGAATGGTCTCCGTGGTGGTGTTCAGCATCAGGTGAAACGATTTGTTGTGCTGCTTGTTGGGCAGCGCAATCAGGTTAAAGCCCGCGCCCGACCAGGTGCCCGCCAAGTCGGCCAGCAGGCCCAGCGGAGATGCGGTGTCGTGGCGGGGTTGCGCGGCGCGCAGGGGGTAGGGGGTGTTCATCGTGGTGGCTCCTGGGGTGGCGTGCTTCATGTACAACACCACAGCAGCGTTGCGCTGAAGAAACACCTCTCATGGTACGGCGCGTTGATGGCGCTGCCGTACCCCTTATTGAGTAGCTGATTCCACAGCTTGCCTGGAATCAGCTCTTGGTTGCTTCTATTTGTGTAGCAGGTCGTGCAGGTGGCACCGGCGCAGAGTGCCGATTTGCCTTACTTTTTTCCCAGCACACCCGCCACCAGAAAATTCATGCTCAGGATGTCGGTATCGCCCATGGTTTGCCCCGCCGCCAACACCGTTTTGCCCTGGTTGTCTTGAATCGGCCCGTTAAAGGGTTTCAGAGCTCCGCTGGCAATGTCGCGCTGGCGCGCCAGCACCTCGTCTTGCACGGCCTGCGGCACTAACGTGCCAAAGTGCCCCGCGCTGACCATGCCTTCTCTCACGCCGCCCCACACCGAGCCCGTTTTCCATTCACCCTGGATGGCAGCCTGCGCGCGTTGCGTGTAGTAGGCGCCCCAATGGTGGGTGACCGCAACGATTTGCGCATCGGGCCCGGCTTTGCGCATGTCGGAGTGGTAGCCCACGGCCATCTTGCCGCGCTCTTGCGCCGCGGCCATCACCGCGGTCGAACCGGTGTGAAAGGCAATCACGTCTACGCTCTGGTTAAACAGGCTGATGGCCGCTTCGCGCTCACGCGGCGGGTCGAACCAGGCGTTCAGCCACACCACTTTGACTTGTGCTTTAGGGTTGACCGAGCGCATGCCCAAGGTGAAGGCGTTGATGCCTTGCAGCACCTCGGGAATGGGAAAACCGGCGACGTAACCAGCCACATCGGTCTTCGTCATACGCCCCGCCGCAATGCCGGCCAGGTAACGGCCTTCGTAGTAGCGGGCATTGGCCGTGGCCACATTGGGCGCCGTTTTGTAGCCGGTGATGGACTCGAACTTCACTTCCGGGAAATCGCGCGCTACCTTCAGCGTGGGCTCCATGTAGCCAAAGCTGGGCGTGAAGATTAGTTTGTGACCCGATGCAGCCAGCTCGCGGATCACGCGCTCCGCGTCGGCGCCTTCCGATACGTTTTCCACGTAGGTGGTTTTGACTTGGCCGGGTAGCGCCGCTTCAACCGCTTTTCGACCTTCCTCATGTTGGCGCACCCAACCGGCTTCGGTGAGCGGGGCGACGTAGACGAAGCCGATTTTTAAGGGCTCTTTGGGCGTTTGGGGAAAAGCAGGCGAGAAAAAACAGGCGGCCGCAAGCGCGGCTACGAGGTTTTTGTACATGGTGGTCCTCTACATGGCTGCGGGTGGATGAAAAACCGTCTTGCGTGCAGCAACGCAGGACGGGGGCGGATTGTAGGTGGGGTGCGGCGCAGAACAGGGTTTATGTGCCAAATTGGCAATCAGCCCTTATAGATACTGCTCAAGAAGCTATCAAATAAATAGCATTTCGCGTCAGACAAGATCCCCGTTCGCCGCAATCTCGGGCAGCCCTCTCACCTGCTCGTACACCGGCGCAAAGTCCGGCGCGGTCATCTCGAACAGTTGCTCGAAGCTGTCGATCACAAAGTAGGTCTGCTGGTAGGTGTCGATCTTGTAGCGGGTGCGCATGGTGCGCTCCAGCTGCAGGGGCAGGCGCAGGGGCTGCGGGCTTTGCACGGCGTGTTGCAGCTCCCCGCTGGAACTCAAAATGCCAGCACCGTAAGCCCGTAATCCATCCGACTGCGCCAGCAAACCAAACTCAATCGTGTACCAATACAGACGGCTCAGCTGCTCGCAAGCACCCAGGCTGTCGGCCTTCAGGCCGCCCTGGCCGTAGCGCTGCACATAGTCGGCAAACACCGGGTTGAACAATAGCGGCACGTGACCAAACAGGTCGTGAAACACGTCGGGCTCGACGATGTAGTCAAACTCGGCCGGCGTGCGAATCCAGTCGGTCACCGGGAATTTGCGGTTGGCTAGCAGGGTGAAAAAAGGCACTTCGGGGATGAGACCCGGCACAGCCACGATTTCCCAGCGGGTGGCATTGAACAAGCGTTCGTTGATCTCTTCAAAACGCGGAATGCGGTCTTTCACGCCCAGGCTGGGCAGCGCTGCGATAAACGCATCGCACGCCAGGCCGGGCAACAATGCCGCCTGCCGCTCGTACAGGCGACGGTACGTGTCGTGGTCGGCTGCGGTGTGGGCCGCGTGGTTTTGCGGACAGGTGTAGTCAGGGGCGCAGCGGGCGTAGTCGCCGCGCGGGGGGCGATCGCTTGCGCCGTAGGTGGCGGGTTGGAGGGTCATGGCGCGTCATTCCCGCGCAGGCGGGAATCCACCCTCGCGCGCCCTGGATTCCCGCCTGCGCGGGAATGACGAATTTGGTGCGGTAGCAGCATGGGGCTTTTATCGAAGGTCACGTGACCAATACGCCCCGGCGCATTTGATCTAGCTCGATCGACTCGAACAAAGCCTTGAAATTCCCCTCGCCAAACCCGTCATCCCCTTTGCGCTGGATGAACTCAAAAAAGATCGGGCCCAGCTGGTTTTCGCTGAAGATTTGCAGCAGCAGCGCGCCTTTTTTGCCATCGACCAGAATTTTGCGCTGCTTGAGTGCAGCCACGTCTTCGCCGTGGCCGGGGATGCGTTTGTCGATCAGCTCGTAATAGGTGTCGATGGTGTCCAGCAACTTGATGCCGCTTTCCCGCAGCGCGTCCACCGTGTCAGGTAAATCCGTGGAACCCATGGCGATGTGCTGGATGCCTTCGCCGTGGTACTTGTCCAGGTACTCCTGAATCTGACCGGCTTTTTCGTTGCCTTCTTCATTAATCGGAATGCGGATTTTTCCGCAGGGGCTGGTCATGGCCTTGCTTTTGACGCCCGTGACCTGGCCTTCAATATCGAAGTAACGAACCTCGCGAAAGTTAAACAGGCGCTCGTAAAAATCAGCCCATTCGTTCATGCGGCCACGGTGCACGTTGTGGGTCAAATGGTCGATGTAGGTCAGACCGTGGCCGGGCGGGTTCAAGGCTTGACCTGATTGCGGGGCCAGCGGCTCAAAGTCCACATCAAAAAAGCCGATGTTGCCGATGTCGCCCTCTTGCGCGCCGTTTTTGCCGCGCCACTTGTCCACCAGGTAAATCACGCTGTCGCCAATGCCTTTGATGGCCGGAATGTTCAGCTCGCCGGGGCCCGCCGTGCCGGCGTAGCCCCAGGCACCGAGCGACTGGGCGCGGGCGTAAGCCGCGCGGGCGTCTTGCACGCGAAAGGCAATGGCGCAAATGCTGGGGCCATGCAGTCGGGCAAAGCGCTGGGCGAAGCTGTCGGGCTCGGCGTTGATGATGAAGTTGATGCCGCCCTGACGGTACAGCAGCACGTTTTTGTGGCGGTGTTTGGCAATGGCCACGAAACCCATGCGTTCAAACAAAGCACCCATGGCGACCGGGTCGGGCGCGGCGTATTCGATGAATTCAAAACCGTCGGTGCCCATGGGGTTGTCCCAGGCGGCGGTTTCGGTGGGTGCAGGGTGTGGGGCGTTCATGGGGGCCTTACAGGTGTGGGCGGGTTGAGGTGCCCTGCACTGTAGGGCGCACGCGTCTGAATTTTATGTCAATTGGTGGCGGCTTGAAGCCTCTTGACGCAACAAACCTGCGTGGCGCACTCTTTTCGCGCGCACTGCTCTTACTTCGGTGCAGCGCGGGCAGCCAAGGCCGCGTCGATGCGCAGGCGCTCTTGCTCATTGAACAGGCGCTCGCCCAGTTGCTGCAAAGTGCTGTCGTTGACCTTCGCGTCGCGCGCGGCGGCGTATTCGTTCAGACGGGCTTGCCAGTCGCGCTCCTGGCTGTCCAGCTGGCCCAAGCGCAGTGCAGCGTCGGGGCCGTAGGCGGTGGCGCGCTGGGTGTAGCGGTCTCGCTCGCTGGTGCCCTGCGCGTCCATGGCGGCGGTTTGCGCGCCAACAGCCAGGTGGCGCTGGGATTCGGCCCGCTCGGCGCGTTCTTGTGGGCTAAAGATGCGCTCGGCTTCTTGTTGGGCCGCTTGTCGCTGCGCGGGTGTGAGCCCGGTCTGCCGCTGAATCTCCAGCTGGGCCTGTGTGTAACGATCCAGTGCTTCGTCTTTGGCGAACAAGGCCTCGTATTCGCCAGGTGTGAAATGGCGCTCGCGCAGCTGCAAACGGGACTGCAAGGCGGTGCGCAAGGCGTCCGGGTCATTCGGGTTAGCGGGCGGCTTCAGCGCGCCCAGCGCTACGCGGTAGTCCACATAACGCGTGATCAGCGCCGTGGCACGCGCCACCTGGGCGGGCGGGAAGTGATGGGGCACGCGGGCCAGCAGACGCTGCTTGAAAGCAGCAGGGTTTTGCAGATCGTCGTTGCCGGGAATGGACGCCTCCAGCAACATGAGCTCCAGCGTATGGCGCAGGTCAGCCGTGAGCACCGGGTCGGTCTCTGTGGCGGTGGTGGACGCTGTGCTGGTGGTACCCGCACCACTGGCCGCCAGTGCCGGTGGCTTGGCGGTTGCGCCAGAAGTCTGGGCAAGCGCCTGCTCTGCAGCCGGGGGCTTGGTGGGCGCGTTGCTGTTGGTGCGCAGCCAGAAAACCATCAGCACGATGGCCGCTGCGCCAAAAATTGCAACTCGCACGACGCCTGAATTCATGATAGGTCCGTCAAGTGTTTGGGGACCTGCAGCTTATTAGAATTTTCACGCGCCATGACAGATGACTTCGCCGCTGGTGCGGCTCGATGACAGATGACGAACAGCCCGATCACCAGAGGGGCACTCGTCATCTGTCATCGCCCCAGCAGGGTGCGGTCATCTGTCATCGGCTCACAGACCCAGCAGCTTCAAACGGTTGGCGTGCTGGCGATACAAAGTCACCGGGTCGGGCGAGAACCAGTCACGCAGGCCGAGCACCTGGTTCACTTCGTCCAGGTGGTTTTGGCGGTAGTCGCCCAGGTGTTTGCCCAGGCGGGACGAACAGGCAGAAACCAAGCCGTCGTTGGCCTGGCCAAACACCAGGCTCAAGATGCCCAGCGAAGCGTCACTGACATCCCACACGTTGGTCACGGGTAGCGTGCCGGTCCACGAGTAGTAGCGCACGCCGTTGACCAACTCAGCGCCGCTGCCGCAGCCGCTGGGCAAGGCCTGAGGGAAGCGGGTGTTGAACTTCAGCGAGCCGGCGGTGGACAGCGAATCGAGCGCGGCAGTGGGCATTTGCGGCAGGCTGGTGCCGCCAGAGCCCAGGTTGATCAAGGCCACAAAAGCTTTTACGGCATTGTTGACCACCACCTCGGACAAAGAGCCGGGCGCAACCGTGCCACGCAGCACATCGGCCACGGCCGAGCCTTTGTTGACGCCGCCAATCGACGTGGCAGAGGCCACGAGCTGCGGTGCCACTCCGGCCACATAGCGAATGGTGGGCCCGCCGTGCGAATGACCCACCAAATTCACTTTGGCGGCACCGGTGATCGCCAGAATGTTGCGCACCTGCGCCAGCAACTGCTCACCGCGCACCTCGGTGCTATTGGCAGCCGACACCTGGGCTACATACACCTTGGCACCGCCTTGGCGTAGTCCGTCGGGAATGCCGTAAAAATAGTCCAGCCCCAGGAACGAATCAAAGCCAAACAGACCGTGCACCAGCACCACCGGGTAGCGGGTTTGGGTGTAGCCAGACTGCGCTTGGGCGGGGCTTGCGGCCAGGAGCGACAACAGCACGGCCAGCGGCCAGACGAAGCGACGCAGGGAAAGGAAGAATCGGGTCATGGTTTGTCTCCAGGGTTTTTTGCACGGTCGTGCTTTTTTGGGTGGTGGATTGTTTCCAGCCATGACCCTGCAATCCATTCGTGTTAACCCGCGCTTGCGCCATATCGGCAAATACGCATTAAATCTGCGTCATGACCACTGATTTCGCACTCGACAAGCTCGACATCACCATTCTGCGAACGCTCCAACACAACGGCCGCGAAACCTACGAAGTGATTGGCCAGCAAGTCGGCCTGTCGGCCAGTGCCGTGCTGCGCCGCGTCAAGCGACTGGAAGAGGCGGGCGTGATCGACCGCTACGTGGCCATCGTCAAGCCCGAAACCGTCGGCTTGGGCCTCACCGCCTATTTAAATGTTCGCCTGGAAAAACACACCGAAAGCCACAAACGCAACCCCATGGATGTGTTTCGCGCCAGCGTGCAAGCCTGGCCGGAAGTGGTGGAGTGCGCCGCGCTGACCGGCGACATGGACTACCTGCTGCGCGTGGTGGTGGCCGACATGGCGCACTACAGCCGCTTCATCATGGACACTTTGCTTAAACACCCCAGCGTGCAAGACTGCAAAACCAGCTTCGTACTCGACCGGGTGAAAGCCACAACAGCCTTGCCGGTGCAGCTTTTGTAGCCAAAAGCTATTCAGATTGCTACATAATTAATAGCTACCTGAGCAGTATTTACAAGGGCTGTAGGCATTTTTTGCTATGAATTGGTAACTACTCAGCTCACCCCGCAAAGCGCGGCTGAATTGTCTGGCGGTTAAACACGCTGACCAGGCAGGCAAACAGGTTGGCCTGTTGCTTGTGCATGGTTGCCAGATACGAGCGGATCACAAAGAACGTATCGGCACC
>JANOQJ010000047.1:0-41797 GCA_031414805.1 Comamonadaceae bacterium | reverse complement strand
GCATCGGGGCCAGCGGCTAAGAAGGGGGCAACCTCTACAACGCACGCAAACAAGGCCGGATATAAGAGCGCAGCCGACTTCTTTACAACACAGCGCAATTTCTTCTTGCTATCCGGGGGGCATCCATATAAGCAGCTATGTTTTTAATAGTAAAGAAGCTTCGCAGCGCTACGTTATCCTGCGTGTAGACGGCACAAAACGCCAGGCATTTCCGCTCAAGCGCCCGGCTCGGCTAGCGCCAAGATGGCGCGGTCAAATGCTGAACTGCTGTGTTTGCTGGCGGAGAAAAATTGCATGTGTTCCAGCGACACCCAGCCGTGACAAAACGCAAACAGCTGATGAGCCACTGTCATGCAGGCCAAGCGACTTTTGCCCTGCACGCCTGACATGGCGGCCACTGCGTCGGCCAGGCAGTCCAGTGTCGACAGGGCCTTGGCCTGGCTGGCTGGCGAAGGCGTCAACTCGCCACTGAAGTGGCCCAGCATCAAGGCGTAGTGGTGCGGGTGCGCATGGGCAACGGCACGGTAAGCACGGCACAAAGCCAGCACCCGGGTAGCATCTTGTAGCGATGGTTTCACGGCCTGTTGAGCGCAGGCTAACTTGTCAAAGCCCTCATCAAACAGCGCGCCCAAAATGCCGTCTTTCCCGTTGAAGCGCGAGTAAACGGCCATCGTGGTGCAACCGGCACTCTCTGCCACGCGCCGCACCGAAATACCTTTGACGCCTTCGCGCTCAAAAATATCGCGTGCTGCATTGAGCAAGGCTGTGGCCGTGTCGGGTTCGGCGGTGTTGATGGACGTGTTGGGCGTCGGCTTGTTCTGTGGCGTGGTCACTGCAATTCCGGTATTGTTCTTCGTTAATTACAGTGTTATATTCTAACGAATATAACACTGTAATGTTGACTCGCGCTGTCGAGCCAACACAAGGCCAGGCCATGACCATGACCCGACGATCGTTTGTACAAACCAGTCTTGCGCTGACAGCGCCATGGGTTGCGCAGCATGCCAGTGGCATGCCGACAGCCACAGACACCACAAACCCCACAGATGAAAACCTGCGTGCCACCGCGCTGGTTGAAGCCACGCACCCGCGCATCGTGGCGCTGGCCAAGGAAATTACCCAGTCAATCCACACCGACCGCGCAGCCGCGGTTGCCGTGCACGACTGGGTGCGCGACCAGATTCCATTTGGCCTGTCGCGCGGGTTTTATGAAACCTCGGCCACACAGCTGCTGGATGCCAAGGTGGGTTACTGCAACACCAAGGTCAGTTTGTTCAATGCCTTGCTGCGTGCGCGCGGCATACCCACCCGCATGCGCATGATGGATCTGTCGGCCCAGGTGCTGCTGGGCTTGTTTGACCCTGGCACGCCGTATGTAGACCACGCAGTGACAGAAGTTTTTCTGGCGGGTGCGTGGGTTAAGGTCGACAGCTATGTGGTGGACAAGCCGCTAGCAAACGCTGCGGCCCGAAGACTGGCCGCCACCGGAGCCAAAGCCGGTTTTGGTATTCACGACGACGGCAAATCTGAATGGGACGGACGCAGCCACAACTTCATTCAATGCCTGGACAACGGCACCATCAAAGACTACGTGCTCAAAGACCACGGGCTGTTTGTAGACGTGGCCGATTTCTACCAACGCGCCAACGCACCGCGCAACCGCAAAACGTTGGTTTCTGGCCTGATGACGCGTGTGGTCGCGCCATCCATAAACTCGCAGATTCAAGCCGTTCGGGCCGGTTAAGTTCTCGAACAGCTACAACCCTCATCGCTGGCATGCCGCGCGGGTTTTGCCGTTGATGGACGGCATCGAGGCCACCGCATCCTAGGTCATGGTGTCTTCGATAAAAGAGGCAGTAAACGAACGATGGTGTTTGTCAACCGTTCTTCATCCATCGGCTGGGTCAGAAAGGCATCACAGCCCGCTCTTCTTGCCCTGATATCGTCAAACGCGCCGTCCCTGAGAGTCAACATCACCACCCGGGTAGCCGGTTGATTGGACTTGATCCGCGTGCAAACCTGATAGCCATCCACACCCGGCATCATCACATCGATAAATATGCAGGCGTATTGCTTGGTGCCGGCTAGCGCGATGGCCTGCTCACCCGATGCGGCGTAGTCAATATTGATGCTGAACGGGCAGAGTTTCCGGGCCATCACGCGGCGAGTAGCCAGGTCACCGCCCACCACCAGCACCCAGCCCTCATTGACGCCTTTGCTGCACGGCTCAGATGCGCGCACACGCGCCGCAGGGGACGCTGATGACACCATTGGCACGACGTTGCTTCGCAGTGCAACAACCGGCTCTGCCGACACCGGCTTGGCGGCACGGTCGGTAAGCAAAAACGTTCGCATGAAGCCCCTTGTGGAAGATGGGCTAAATTATTCGTTTTTGAATTTTAATTGTCAATGCGATTTAGATTTTAAAATGCGTTTTTACTGAATTGCGTGCGAGGGCTAGACTTTTTTGTCGGAGAGTTGAGAGATTGCAGTGCCTGTTGCCAACACGATGTCCAGACCGTACGAGTCCATTTTTTCCATCACTAGCAGCATGGCCTGAATTTTTGGATTGGGCAGTTGCGACAGTTCTCGCTCAAACAGGCGAGCGGGGTCTGTGCAAAAGGCGTTTGCCAGTTTTTCCACGGCTTCCAGACTCAGCGTCTGGTGCTTTCCCGTGATGAATTTGTGGAGTGTTGGCTGGGGGACGCCGCTCAGCCGTGACAGTTCAGTCGCGCTCTTTATTTTGTCGCGCAACATAAAGCGGGTGATGTTTGCGCGAAGTGTGTCGCTGAGTGCCATGCGCAAATTATTCGTTTGCCACTGGGACTTAAAAGTCTTTTTCGCATATTTATAAAAATGCGAAAAAGAATAATTAACCAGCCTTGACTGGCGCACGCGTCGTCGCGCCTGCTACAGCAACGATTCGGAAAAGGAATCAGCTACTATTTATGTAACTAATCAGGCGTTTCGCTGCATGTCAATACACACCAGCGACTGCTGGTGGTTCCAGCGCAGGGTGATGACGTAGGGGTGCTGGCGCACGCGGGCCTTGATGCCGCTGGCACCCTGCAATTTCACAGGGGTTGAAATCCGCAAACCGGCACCCAGGGTGTTGCGGGCGTTGCCAGCGAGGGTGTTGGCGATCTCCCCCACGGCGTCGAGCAAACTGGGGTCTGACAGGTCGCGCTCGCCTTGTAGCAGCAGCAACTCGCGCAGCAGTTTGGGTGGCATGGACACCATGACCTGCCCCAGATGGCTGCCCGTGAAGCTGATCACGCCGGTGAACTCGTAGGCCTGCACGTCGGTGGTGGCCAGGTAGGCCGAGGTGATCTGCGGCTCCTGGGCTGTGGTGGTCTTGAAATAGTGGCGAACCGAGTCCACAAACATTTTCAGTTCCTGCTCGGTCAATGCGGTGTTCATGGCGAGGGTTTGTTGTTCAGTGTTGATCCATCACATCCAGCAAGGCCAGTTGCAACTGCTCGTCGGTGAAGGGCTTGGCCACAAAGCCGCGTGCGCCCTGCTTCAAGGCGGCAATGGCGGTGGATTTGTCGCTCAAGGCGCTGACCACCAGGATGTTGACTTTAGGCATGATTTTCAACACCTGGGTGATGCACTGCACCCCGTCCATCTCGGGCATGGTCAAGTCCATGGTTACGACGTCGGGCAGGGTGGCGCGGGCGATGCGCACCGCTTCGGCGCCGTTGCGCGCCAGGCCCACAATGGACACGCCCACCAAGCCACCGCTCTGTACGATGCGCGAAATACGCGAGCGGATCATGCTGGAGTCGTCAACGATCATCAAACGCATCGGGTCTCCTTCATCGGTGATGCATCACGCCGCGAACATGAGCTTGAACTCGGTGTTTTGCCCCGGCGACGAATGCAGGGTCAAACGGCCCGCCAGCTTTTGCACATTAGCCTGCACCAAGTCCAGCCCCACGCCGCGCCCGGCATGGGCAGACAACTCCCCTGCGGTGGAAAAACCGGGCTTGAAGATGTGGGCCACGATTTGTTTGTCGCTGTAGCCCTCCAACTGTTCGCGGGTGTACCAGGCCAGGTCAAGCAGGCGCTGGCGAACCCGCGCGGCCGAGATGCCTGCGCCGTCATCGCGTACCGACAGCACCCACTCGGACTCGCCGCGCGTCAGGCTCAGCTGCACCTGGCCTTGTTCGTTTTTACCGCTGCTGGCGCGAATGGCGGGCGCTTCAATACCGTGCACCACGGCATTGCGCAGCAGTTGCACCGCCACTTCGTGCACCAGATCGCGCGTGTGGGGCGGGAGGTCGGTCTGGCTGCCCATGCGCACCGCCGCTTGCACGCGCTTGCCGCTGTCGCGGGCCACCTGCAAAGCCAGCTCGGTCAGCGCCTCGTTGATGCTGATGCCACTGGCCTTGTCGGTCTGGCCGCGCTTGAGGCCGGTCAGGCTTTTCAGCGCGCTGACCTTGTTGAGCAAGTCTTCCAGCGGCATGGGCAAGGCCAGCAAAGCTTCGCCCAGGCTGCCCAGGGAGCCACCCGATTCGCGCACACGCTGCAAGTTGGTTTCAAACTGATGAGCCTGGGCGGCCAGGCTGTCCAGCCCCAGTGTGGCGGCATCGCCCTTGATGGCGTGAATGCGTCGTGCCGCGTTGTCCAGCGCGGCCACGATCAGGGCCTCGCTGTGCACGCTGGCGGTGCCGCGCAACAGGTCGTTGACTTCCAGCAGCCCTTCTTCAGCCCGCTGCACAAACTGGCGCAGCAAAGCGGGGTCGGCGGCAAAGGCTTTGAGCAGCATGCCAAACTCGTTCTGCGAGCGCTGGCGCTCGCTGCCCAGCTTGTGTTCCAGCCCTACGCGCTCGGAAATGTCCTGCACGGTCACCAGCAGGTGGCGCACGTTTCTATCTTGCTTCACACGGTTGAAATTGAAGGACAGGTAGCGTGGCGCGTCTTCGCCCAGCCGGTTGCGGCTGGCGATCTGCACATGCGACAGTGGGTTGATGCCCTGCACCAGGCTTTCTTTCACATGCGGGGAAAACAGCAAGTCCACATAGTCGCGTGCGTCTTGCAAGGCCTTGGGCGAAACCAGGGGCGCCAGCACCTCAAAAAAGGCCTGACCCGGCACCAGCGGTTTGCCGAACAGGCTGTGAGCTGATTCGGACAGTTGGGTACCGAGTTTGAAATCGGGCGTCATCAAAAACAGGCCTTCGCGCACGCTGTCCAGGATTTCGCGGTTCTCTTCGTTCACGGCTTCCACCGCCTCGTCTGAGGTGCGCAGGCGGCGCAGAAACTTGAACAGAATGAACGCAAAGTTCAGCAAAGCCAACACGATGGCCACGGTCTGCACCAGGCGCAGGTCGGTGGCGCGTTGCGAGGCCACGGCTTCCAGGGCGCTGGTCAACTCGTTCATCACGGCCAGCAGCTTCAAGTTGTTGCTGCGGGCGTAATCGGCGGCGGCCAGCACTTGCTGTGGGGTGGCGTTGCCCGCCAGTACCGGGTTCAGCACCTGTAGATAAGGCGTCCAGATGTCTTGCGCGGTGGCCAGAATGGTGGCGGCTTTCGCGCCCTGTGCGGCCTCCAGAAACACGGGCTTGCCGTCGCCACCTGGCACGCTGGCCCCGGTCTGAAATGCTTTGAGCGTGGTGTCAAACAGTTGCACCGCGTTGCGCAGTTCGTCTGTCTGCGCGTCGACGGGAAGCCCCTTGATTTGGGCAGCCTCCACCGTCAACAAGGCCTTGGCGGTGCGCTGGGTCAGCATGCGCTGGCGGCCTGACAAGTTGACGCTGACAGCGTCTTTGGCAATCTGGAACGAGGTGTAGAAATTCAGCACCAGCACGCCCAGATCCAGCAACAAAAACAGCGCCACCGCGAGAATGATTTCGCGGTACTTTCCAAAGGAAAATCGGCCTTCAGCCCTTCTAAATACTGCTGAAGCAGCTACGTTATTTGTAGCAAAAGGTGCCTGAGACGGTAGCACGGCAGACATGGCGGTTCCTTGGGTTGCGTATCGCGCAGCCTCAGGCCACGAGCTTTTCCACATGCGCCTGGCGCGTGTACAAAAAGTCAATCACTTCCTTGCGGTAGTGCAGGTACTGCGTGCTCTCGGCCAGCGCGACGCGGTTGCGCGGGCGGGGCAACTCCACCGCCAGCACCTGGCCGATGGTGGCCGCGGGGCCGTTGGTGAGCATCACGATGCGGTCGGACAGCAGCACGGCTTCGTCCACATCGTGGGTCACCATCACCACCGTGCTTTTGGTTGTGGCCACGATGTCCAGCAGCTCGTCCTGTAGCTTGGCGCGGGTCAACGCATCCAGCGCGCCAAACGGCTCATCCATCAGCAACACCGCGGGCTGCATGGACAGGGCGCGGGCAATGCCCACGCGCTGCTTCATGCCTCCAGAGATTTCGCCAGGGCGTTTTTGTGCGGCGGGGGTCAGGCCCACCAGGGCTAGCGCCGCATCGGTGCGCTCTTTGAGCTTGGCTTTGGACTCCGCCGGAATGCCGGTTTCACGGGTCTGGCCAAACACCCGCTCCACCGCCAGATAGACGTTCTCGAAGCAGGTCAGCCACGGCAGTAGCGAGTGGTTTTGAAACACCACGCCGCGGTCAGGCCCCGGACCTTTGATCTCGCGGTTGGCGCAGATCAAGGCACCCTGGGTGGGCGTCGTCAGCCCCGCAATCAGGTTCAGCAAGGTGGACTTGCCACAACCGCTGTGCCCGATGAGGGTGACGAATTCGCCCTTGGCGACCGTGAGGTTGATGTCCCGCAGGGCCTGGAACGTGCCTTTGGGCGTTTTGAAACTCTGGGCCACGCCTTGAATTTCGATGTATTTGGTGGTGAGGTTGTCGCTCATGAATTCTCCTGAATAAAGGGGTCGGTTCTAAGGGCTCGTTTTGAACGCAAAGGGCGCAAAGGTTTCGCAAAAGGCGCAAAGAAGAAAAAAAGATTTGGCTGTTCCTTTGCGTTCTTTGCGTAGCCTTTGCGCCCTTTGCGTTGAAGTCTTCTGCGCGGTCAAACGTTTCAGGTCTTGACTTCTTCAAACGTAAACGCCGTCGCAATCTTGATCAGCGTCCACTCCAGCATCAAGCCCACCAAGCCAATCACGAAGATGGCGATGATGATGTTCTTGACGTTCAGGTTGTTCCACTCGTCCCATACCCAAAAGCCGATGCCTACGCCGCCGGTCAGCATCTCGGCGGCCACGATCACCAGCCAGGCGGTGCCCACGGCCAGGCGTACGCCGGTGAGCATGTAAGGCAGCACCGCGGGGAAGAGAATCTTGGTGACGATCTTCCATTCGGACAGGTTGAGTACGCGGGCCACGTTCATGTAGTCCTGCGGCACGCGCTGCACGCCCACAGCGGTGTTGATGACCATGGGCCAGATGGAGCAGATGAAGATGGTCCATATGGCCGCCGGGTTGGCACCCTGGAACACAAGCAGACCAATCGGCAGCCAGGCCAGTGGCGACACCGGGCGCAGCAGGCTGATCAGCGGGTTGAACATGCGGCTGAGAAACGTGAAGCGCCCAATCATGAAACCCAGCGGAATGCCCACCAGCGCAGCCAGACCGAAGCCCAACGCCACCCGTTTGAGTGAGCTGTAAATGTTCCAGCCAATGCCCTGGTCGTTCGGCCCCTTGCTGTAGAAGGGGTCGCTGAACACCACCACAGCTTGTTTGAAGGTTTCCAGCGGCGACGGGATACCGCTGCTCTTGATGGAGACCAGCGCCCACATGCCCACCAGCAGGGCCAGGCCGAGGATGGGCGGGAGGACCTGCAGGAGCAGGCCGCGCCAGTCGTAAGGTTGGCGAATCGCTGGCATGGGTTGGGTGCCATTTATGGTTGTAGCCCCTGTAGATATTGCTGGAGCAGCTACAGAGTTAGTAGCACGCACGGGGTCTGAAGCAGCCCCCAGCGGAGAATGAAAAACAGCGCTGACCATATGGTTCTCCTGATTAAGTGATGGGGTTAGGGCTTTCGCAAGCCGCAGATTCCGTCATTCCCGCGCAGGCGGGAATCCACCGCAGAGAAGTGACCAAGCTATTGGCCTCACTGCCATCGCGCCTGGATCCCCGCCTGCGCGGGGATGACGGGAAAAGGTGTTTTGATGGCATATGCGTAACTCCCAGGCTTAAGCCTTCACTTTGAAACCATCGGCGTACTTGGCCGGGTTGCTGCCGTCCCACACCACGCCGTCCATCAGCTTGCTGCTGCGCATGTCGCTCTTGGGCACGGGCACCTTGGCGGCGGCAGCAGCTTGTTTGTACATATCGACCTTGCTGACCTGTTTGGCCACGGCCAGGTAATCGGGGTGGTCTTTGAGCAGGCCCCAGCGCTTGTGCTGTGTGAGGAACCACATGCCGTCGCTCAGATAGGGCATGCCCACCATGCCGTCGTTGAAAAACTTCATGTGGTTGGGGTCGTCCCAGGTCTTGCCCAGACCATTCTGGTAGCGGCCCAGAATGCGCTGGTTGATCACGTCTACGCTGGTGTTCACATAGGCCTTGTCGGCCACGGTTTCGGCCATCTTGTTTTTATTGGCCAGGCTGGCGTCAATCCATTTGCCGGCTTCGATGATGGCGGCGGTCACGGCGCGGCAGGTGTTGGGGTTTTTGGCCGCAAAGTCGCCGGTGGTGGCCAGCACCTTTTCGGGGTGGTCTTTCCAGATGTCTTGCGTGGTGGCAGCAGTGATGCCAATTCCGTCGGCAATGGCGCGGTGGTTCCAGGGCTCGCCCACGCAGTAGCCGTCCATGTTGCCCACGCGCATATTGGCCACCATCTGCGGCGGCGGCACGGTGATGACTTTGGCATCTTGCAGCGGGTTGATGCCATTGGCGGCCATCCAGTAATACAACCACATGGCGTGGGTGCCGGTGGGGAAGGTTTGAGCAAACGTGTATTCACGTTTTTCGCTGGCCATCAGCTTGGCCAATGAGGCACCGTCTACCGCGCCCTTGTCGGCCAGCTTTTTACTCAGCGTGATGGCCTGACCGTTGTGGTTCAGCGTCATCAGCACGGCCATGTCTTTCTTGTTGCCGCCAATGCCCAGGTGTACGCCGTAGGCCAAGCCCAGCAGCATGTGGGAAAAGTCGTTTTCGCCCGTGGTGGCCTTGTCGCGCACGCCGGCCCAGCTGGCTTCCTTGCTGGGCACGATCTTCACGCCGTATTTCTGGTCAATGCCCAGCACCGAGGCCATCACCACGCTGGCGCAATCGGTCAGCGGGATGAACCCAATCTTCACTTCCTTCTTCTCGGGTGCGTCAGAGCCCTGGGCATAAACCACAGCGCGCAAAGCAGGCGACACGCCAGCCACGCCCACTGCTGCGGCTTGCAGCACGTTGCGGCGCGAGAGCTTGTTCTTCAAAAAGTCAGTCATCGATCAGTCCTTTGAAACGTAAAAAACAAAAAGGCGTCCGCACACAAACACCGAAGTGCTGGGTGGGGACGCCTGTGTCCGTTTGAACCTGTGCCCGCCGCCGTTGGCAGGGTGAGGTTGCGCGACCGTCGTTGGTCTTGATCTAGCTTTGCAAGGCTTGTGCCAGCGTGAATGAGGTTGTATTTGCTATGTATTTAATAGCTGCTTGAGCAGTATTTACAAGGGCGGGAGGCTTGTTTCTTATAAATCGAGGGCAATGCACGGTTATTGTGCGTTGCACCAAATCTGCGTGCTACCCCAGCAACTCCAGCGCATCCAGCATGCGCTGCGCCACGTCCGACAGCTTCAAGCCCTTGTCCATGGCAGATTTGCGTAACTTGTCGTAAGCCGCTTGCTCGCTCAATCCCTGGCGCTGCATCAGCAGGCCCTTGGCGCGGTCAATGGTTTTGCGGTCTTGCAGCTCGGTTTTGGCATCGGCCAGCTCCTGGCGCAGCCCCTGCTCGTGCTGAAAGCGGGCCATGGCCACGTCCAGAATGGGCTTGATGCGCTGGGGTGCCAGGCCCGCCACGATGTAGGCCGACACACCAGCGGCCACCGCGTCTTTCACGTGCCGGGTGTCCTCGTCGTTGGTGAACAGCACGATGGGGCGGCGGGCATCGCGCGTGGCCATCACTACATGCTCCAGCGCATCGCGCGCCTCGCTCTCGGCATCCACAATCACCATGTCGGGGGCCAACTGGGCCAGCCGCTCGGTCAAAAACGTGTCGGCAGGCAGCACCGCCACCAGGTTGAAGCCGTTTTCCAGCAATCCAATGCGCAGGCTGCGCGAGCGCTCGGCCTGCGCAGCGTCTTGCGCATCCTGCGAGTCGGGCACCGCCAGATCAGGCGCCACCACCACGATTCGTAAAGCGTCTTTCATGCAGTGGTCGCGCAAGATTCGCGCCAGCCAGACCGGTTTGCTACATTGCCGCGCATGACTGATTTATCTGGCAAACACATTGTTTTAGCGCTCACCGGCGGCATAGCCTGCTACAAGGCGGCAGATTTTTGCCGCTCGCTCATCAAGGCGGGTGCCACCGTGCAGGTGGTCATGACCGAGGCCGCGCAGCAGTTCATTACCCCGGTGACGATGCAGGCCTTGAGCAACCGGCCTGTGTTCACCTCCCAGTGGGACAGCCGCGACGCTGCGGGCCTTGCCAACAGCATGGCCCACATCAACCTCACCCGCGAGGCCCACGCCATCGTTGTCGCCCCCTGCAGCGCCGACTTCATTGCCAAGCTGGCCCATGGCACGGCAGACGACTTACTCAGCCTGATGTGCCTGGCCCGCCCACTGGACAGCGTGCCACTGCTGCTGGCCCCCGCCATGAACCGCGAAATGTGGGCGCACCCCGCCACCCAGCGCAACCTGGCCCAGGTGCAGGCCGACGGTGCCACTGTGTTTGGCGTGGGCAGCGGCTTTCAAGCCTGTGGCGAAACCGGCGACGGCCGCATGCTGGAGCCCGTCGAGCTGCTGGAAGACCTGGTGGCGTTTTTCCAGCCCAAGCTGTTGGCCGATCACCATGTGGTGGTGACTGCCGGGCCGACTTACGAAGCGATTGACCCGGTGCGCGGCATTACCAATTTGTCTAGCGGAAAAATGGGTTTTGCCATCGCCCGCGCCGCACGTGAGGCCGGCGCCCAGGTCACCTTGGTGGCCGGGCCGGTGAGCCTGCCCACACCGCGCGGCGTGACGCGTGTCGACGTGAAATCTGCACAAAATATGCTTTCCGCCCTTGCAGAACCTGCTCAAGCAGCTACTGTATTCATAGCATGTGCAGCTGTGGCCGACTGGCGCCCCACCCATGTCGCCGATCAGAAAATCAAGAAAGACGGCAGCGGCCAGACGCCCCAGCTGCAGTTCACCGAAAACCCCGACATCCTGGCCACCGTAGCCAACAGCGAGCGCGCAAAAACCGGCGCCCTGTACTGCGTAGGCTTCGCCGCCGAAAGCCAGGATCTGCTCGCCAACGCCCAGGCCAAGCGAATCCGTAAAAACGTGCCGCTATTGGTGGGCAACATAGGCCCCGCCACCTTCGGACAAGACGACAACGCGCTGCTGCTGGTGGACGCGAACGGGGCGACCGAGATACCGCGTGCGTCCAAGCTTGTGTTGGCCAGGCTTTTGATAGCGGCCGTAGCAGAACGAATGCCTGTCGAAATACCGAATCGGCAAATTGGAAATACAATCACGCCATGAAAGCCCTTTCCATCAAACTGCCCGACCCCTTGTTTCATGACCTGGCAGCACGCGCTCAGGCCAGCGCAATCAGCCAGAGCGAGGTGGTGCGCGCTGCTTTGGTCGCCTACCTGCAAGCCAATACAGCGACTCCCACCGCGTCTTGCGCCCAGCGCGCCAGCCGCTGGGTGGGCCTGATGCAGGGGCCCGAGGATCTCTCGACCAACCCCGCTCACCTGGACGGATTCGGCCAGTGACCCACGCTGTGGTGGTTGACACCGGGCCGCTGGTAGCTCTGCTGAACCAATCAGACCATGCCCACGCATGGGTCTTACAGCAGATGGCTGATCTTCGGCCCCCATTGATCACCTGCGAAGCCGTGCTGGCAGAAGCCACTTACCTGACCCGGCGAGTACCCGGTGCTCGGATTGCGCTGATGGAGATGGTGGGGGAAGGTTTTTTGAACCTTGGGCTCGCGGTTGCGGATCAACACGCGGCGTTGCTGACCATGATGCGCCGCTACGCCGATGTGCCTATGTCCTTAGCCGATGCCTGCCTGGTTCGCCTGGCCGAACTGAACCCAAAAAGCGTGGTGTTCACGCTGGACAGAGACTTTGTGGTGTACCGAAAAAATACGCGACATGCGATCCCGCTGCTGTGCCCATGGTGAGCCCTCTTCAACCCGCAACTGGCTATTGCCCCCCATGAACATCGACATCAAAATCCTCGACACCCGCCTGACCGACCAGCTCCCCGCCTATGCCACGCCCGGCAGCGCAGGGCTGGACCTGCGCGCCTGCATCGACGCGCCCATCACCTTGGAAGCCAACGCCTGGCGCTTGGTGCCCACCGGCATTGCCATCTGGCTCAAAGACCCGGGCTACGCCGCGCTCATCCTGCCGCGTTCGGGCCTGGGCCACAAGCACGGCATCGTGTTGGGCAATCTGGTCGGTTTGATTGACAGCGATTACCAGGGACAACTGATGGTCAGCGCGTGGAACCGCAGCGACGTGGCGTTTACCTTGCAACCGATGGAGCGCCTGGCTCAACTCGTCATCGTGCCGGTGGCTCAAGCCACGTTCAACGTGGTGCAGGACTTTCCGCCCACGGTTCGGGGTGAGGGTGGGTACGGGTCGACGGGGCGGTGACGGTGGGCGGGCGGTGCCATGGTGCGTAAACGCAAACCTCGCCCCATCAAAAGCCTCGACGAGGCGCTGACCCGAGCGGATTACCTGCGGCCGGCGGGACTTTTGGCGATGCTTGCTGCCTTTTTGATGCTGACGTTTACGCCACAAATGGTTTTTCAGGCCGTCAATCGGAGCGGATATACCTTGACCGAAGCCACAGTGCTTTCGAGTCCTGGGATTTCGAGCCCCGGGCTCAGCACCGTCAGCCTGCGAATTGCGTCGACGGGCCAGGAGATCAGAGTCCGTAAAACAGCGCTACACCGATCAACGCCTGCGGCTCAGCTCGCCATCTGGCACAACCCTAGCGCGATACTCGTTTTCGGGATCACTTTGTTCGACCAGCGAGTCGTGTCTGCTGATAACTACCCCGAGTTGCCCACACTCGCCAATGCGTTCTTTGCCGTGCTCGTGAATCTCGTAGTTGCGGCGGTCGGTTCGTCGCTCTTCTTTTGGCCGTCGGACGCGCTAAGGTTCTGGCATCAACGGTGAATGGCTCCACCGGGATAGAGCTGAACCAATGGGGTCAAGCCACCCGAAAAAACCGCGTCCCGGCGCTGCCGATTCCAATTTCTTCTTCTGTTGCCTCGCGCACGCTGCGCACGGTCAGGCTCAGACGCAGCGCGATCCCGGCCAGCGGGTGGTTCGCGTCCAGTACCAGGTGCTCAGGGTAGATCTCGGTCACGGTGTAGAACAACTCTTTGGGCGCTTCGGGGTTACAACCTGCGGGCAAGCCCTCAAAGCTCATGCCTTCTTCCAGCTCTGCCGGAAACAGGCTGCGGGGCTCCAGGAAAACCAGCTTGTCCTGGTAGTCACCAAAAGCCTGTTCCGGCTCCAGGTGCAGGTTGACGACGCTGGCGGCACGGTGGCCCTGGAGCGCGTCGTCGATGGCGGGGAGCAAGTCGCCGCCCACCAGAAACTCCACGGGCTGGTCCAACACATCGAGCACCTCGCCGAGGGTGTCTTTCAAAGTCCAGGTGAGCGCCACCACGCACTGGGGAGTGATTTCCATCAAAACAGGTGAATTCATGGCGACAATTGTCCCATGCAGATTGATTTACCCCTGGCCTTGCTCGGCGGCTTGTCGCCCAGCCAATTCATGCGCCGCCATTGGCAGAAAAAACCGTTGCTGGTGCGTCAGGCGCTGGCGTTTGACAAGCCCCCCATTGCACGAAAAGACCTGTTCGAGTTGGCTGCGCGTGATGACGGGCAATCGCGGTTGATCGTTCAAAAAGGTGCCGACTGGACGTTGACGCAAGGGCCTCTTGTGCGCAAAGCGCTGCCAGCACTCGGCACGCCCAACTGGACAATGCTCGTGCAAGGCGTCGACCTGCACCACGCGGCGGCGCATGCGCTGCTGCAAAATTTCCGCTTTGTGCCCGACGCGCGGCTGGATGATTTGATGGTGAGCTTCGCCACGGATGGCGGTGGCGTGGGGCCGCACTTTGACAGCTACGACGTGTTTTTGCTCCAGGTGCACGGGCAGCGCCGCTGGCGCATCAGCCGGCAAAAAGACCTGAGCCTGCAAGCCGATGTGCCCTTGAAAATCCTGTCCAATTTCGAGCCAGAAGAGGAATTTTTGCTGGAACCTGGCGACATGTTGTATCTGCCACCGCGCTACGCGCACGAGGGCGTGGCAGTGGGCGAGTGCATGACGTATTCCATCGGTTTTCGCGCCCCGGCGCGTGGCGAGTTGGCGCGCGAGCTGCTGCTGCGGCTGGCAGACGACGCACCCGATGAGGTGGGCGATGCGCTGTACCGCGATGCAGGCCAATTGGCTACCGCAGCACCAGGCGAAATACCGGGCGCGTTGAAAGACTTTGCGCGTGATGCTTTGCAAGCGGCCTTGCAAGACCCGCTGGTGCTGGCGCGTGCGCTGGGCGAATACATGACCGAGCCCAAGGCCGACGTGTGGTTCGACACCACTGAAATGCCCGCCTCATTGGGTGCGGTCGGTTTGGCCCGGCAAAGCCGCATGCTGTACGACGCACAGCATGTTTTCATCAACGGCGAAGGCTTTTTGGCGTCGGGGCGTGATGCCAAGCTGATGCGCCTGCTCGCAGACCAGCGCCACTTAAGCGGCCCCCAGGTTCAATCGGCTAGCGCGGGCGCGCAAGACCTGTTGCGCACGTGGGTCGAGGCCGGCTGGCTTGTGCACCAGGAGCAAACCGATGACCCCATCTGAACCCGACCCGAATGACGCCGATTTCAAGCCTTTGCTGCAAGGCCGCTTCGCCGGCCGCCTGGATTTTCAGCAGCTCGTGCGCGACGCTCTGGCGTGCGCAGCGCGTGAGGGTTGGCGCGAAATCATCTTGAGCGATGCTGACTTTCATGACTGGCCGCTCGGTGAGCGCGTGGTAGCCGAAAGTCTGAATGAATGGTCTGCGACTGGCCGACGCTGCATTTTGTTGGCCCGCCGATACGACGAAGTGGTGCGCCGCCACGCCCGGTTTGTGCGCTGGCGTCAAACCTGGTCTCACATCATCGACGCCTACGCCTGCCCCTCCGCGGACGAGCTGGAGCTGCCCAGTGGCATCTGGAGCCCCGGCTGGGTGATGCAGCGGATCGACCCGCCGCGCTGCGTGGGTGTGTGTGGCAGCGAGCCCCAGCGCCGCCTGCTGGCGCGTGAGGCGCTAAACCACTGGCTGGCCAAGAGCTCTCCCAGCTTCGCCGCGACTACCTTGGGTTTGTAACAACACGATGACTGTGGGATAAGTCCTACAGCTTTTCGTGATGAATGCTTGACTTAGCACGGGTAAGCAGGCCTTGCATATTTGCGGCATATAATCTAAGGCTGAGAGGAAGAGCTCGAGTCCCTTTCGCTCGGTCAACGCAACCAACTGGGTGCGATGGCAAATTCCGGAAATTGTCTTTCCCCCTAAAAGGAACACTGTAATGAAAAAATCGCTAGCCCTGGCTGCCCTGATCGCCGCTGTAGCTTTGACCGCCTGTGGCGAAAAAGCCGCTCCTCCTGCACCAACACCTGCGCCAGCCCCCGCTGCTGCTCCAGCACCTGCTGCAGCCCCTGCCGCTGAAGCTGCTGCTTCCGCCGCCATGGGTGCTGCTTCGGCCGCCATGGGCGCTGCGTCTGGTGCCATGGGTGCCGCTTCTGGTGCGATGGCTGCAACTGCTGACGCTGCCAAAGGTGCCGCCTCTGCTGCCACCGGCGCAATGGACGCTGCCAAAGGCGCGATGGACGCTGCCAAAGGCGCTGCTGACGCTGCCAAAGGTGCCGCTGACGCCGCCAAGAAGCCCTGAATTTAAGCCTTCGGGCTTGATCGCAAAAAGCCACCTTCGGGTGGCTTTTTTTGTTGCCGATGACGGAATGACTTTGCCTGCGGCCTCAATGACAGATGACAGACTTAGGTCATCTGTCATCACGGCTGCGCAGCAGCCAGGTCATCTGTCATCTGGCGCAATGACAGAATGCCGGAACACAACCCCACTCCAAGGAGTCCCGTCATGGCAAAAGCTGGCCCCAACAAACAAACCGTCGCAAAGCATGCCTTCGCGTCCACTCTCAAGAATTTCAAAACAGCTTCCGGCAAAACCGGCCAGCTGTATTCGCTGCCCGCACTGGCCAAACAGTTCCCATCGATTGCCCGCCTGCCAGTATCCATTCGCATCGTGCTCGAATCGGTGCTGCGCCATTGCGATGGCAAGAAGGTCACGGTCGACCATGTGCAGCAGCTGGCCACCTGGCAGCCCCACGCTGTCCGCACCGATGAAATCCCCTTCACGGTGGCCCGCGTGGTGCTGCAAGACTTCACGGGTGTGCCGTTACTGGCCGATCTGGCTGCGATGCGCAGCACGGCAGCCCGTCTAGGCTACGACCCGAAAAAAATCGAGCCGCTCGTGCCAGTCGACCTGGTGGTGGACCACTCCGTCATGGTCGACCACTATGGCAAAAAAGACTCACTCGACCTGAACATGAAGCTGGAATTCCAGCGCAACCGCGAGCGCTACGAGTTCATGAAGTGGGGCATGCAGGCCTTCGATACGTTTGGTGTCGTGCCCCCCGGCTTTGGCATCGTGCACCAGGTCAATCTGGAGTATCTGGCCCGGGGCGTGTACCAGAAGAATGGGGTTTATTACCCCGATACCCTGGTGGGAACCGACAGCCACACCACCATGATTAATGGCATTGGCGTGGTCGGCTGGGGAGTGGGCGGCATCGAGGCGGAGGCCGCGATGCTGGGCCAGCCGGTGTACCTGCTGACACCCGACGTGGTGGGATTTGAGCTGACTGGCCGCCTGCGCGAAGGCGTGACCGCCACCGACCTGGTGCTCACCGTCACCGAAATCTTGCGGCAGCACAAAGTGGTGGGCAAGTTCGTGGAGTTCTTCGGCGAAGGCACGCGCAGCCTGGCCCTGCCCGACCGCGCGACCATTGCCAACATGGCCCCGGAGTACGGCGCGACCATGGGCTTCTTTCCCGTCGATGAAAAAACGCTGGATTACTTCAAAGGCACAGGCCGCACCAAAGGCGAGATCGAGGCATTTGAGGCGTATTTCAAAGCGCAGGGGCTGTTTGGCGTGCCCGGCAACGGAGAAATTGATTTCTCGCAAGTGGTCACGCTGGATTTGGGCACCGTCACCCCCAGCCTGGCCGGCCCCAAGCGCCCGCAAGACCGCATCGAGCTTGGCAACGTGGCGCGCAACTTTGGCGAGCTGTTCAGCGAGGGTGCGGCCGACAACGGCTTCAACCAACCGGCTGACAAGCTGGACGCGATGTTTGCCACCACACCGCTACCGACGACCAAAGATCAAACCCCACTGGTGGTGAAAAACGGCGACATCCTGATCGCCGCGATCACCAGTTGCACCAACACCAGCAACCCCAGCGTGCTGCTGGCCGCCGGACTGTTGGCCAAAAAGGCTGTGGAAGCGGGCCTGCGCGTGCAGCCACACATCAAGACCTCGTTGGCTCCCGGCTCACGCATCGTCACCGAATACCTCACCCAAACCGGCCTGCTGCCTTACCTGGAAAAACTGGGCTTTGCGCTGGCGGGTTACGGCTGCACCACCTGCATTGGCAACGCGGGTGACCTCACACCCGAGCTCAATGAAGTCATCACAAAAAACGACCTCGTTTGCGCCGCTGTGCTCTCGGGCAACCGCAATTTCGAGGCACGCATTCACCCCAACATCAAAGCCAACTTTTTAGCCAGCCCCCCGCTGGTCGTGGCCTATGCAATTGCCGGCACGGTGATGCGCGATTTGATGACCGAGCCGGTGGGGCAGAACAAAAAAGGCCAGGACGTGTTTCTGGGCGACATCTGGCCGACCAGCGATGAAATCTACAAGCTGCTGAAGTACGCTATGAACGGCAAAGCCTTCCGCGAGAACTACGCCAAGGTCAAAACCGAACCCGGCAAGCTCTGGGAAAAGATCAAGGGTGTGCAAGGCACGGCCTACACCTGGCCTGCCAGCACCTACATTGCCGAGCCGCCGTTTTTCACGGGGTTTCAGATGGAGCCAATTGCTATCAAAAATATAGCTTCTTCAGCAATCAGTGCAAGGGCCGAAGCGCCAAATGACCCAAAATTCGAACTGTCGGCAGTGACAGTCAAAGGCGCACGCGTGATGGCCTTGTTTGGAGACTCCATCACCACCGACCACATTTCTCCCGCTGGCTCCATCAAAGACAGCTCGCCCGCGGGTCAGTGGTTGCTCGCACACGGTGTGCAAAAGGCTGACTTCAATAGCTACGGCGCGCGTCGCGGCAACCACGACGTCATGATGCGCGGCACCTTTGCGAACGTGCGCATCAAAAACCTGATGATTCCCGCCGCCGCCGACGGCTCGCGGGAAGAGGGCGGCGTAACCCGGTGCCAGCCCTCAGGCGAGAAAAAATTCATCTACGACGCCGCCATGCAATACATGGCCAACGGCACACCCACGGTTGTTTTCGCAGGCGAGGAATACGGCACCGGCTCGAGTCGCGACTGGGCCGCCAAAGGCACGGCGCTGCTCGGCATCAAAGCGGTGGTGGCCAAGAGCTTTGAGCGCATTCACCGCAGCAACCTGGTCGGCATGGGCGTGCTGCCGCTGCAGTTCAAGCTCGGTGAGTCGTGGGAATCAATGGGGCTGATAGGCAACGAGCAGATCGACATCTACCCCGATGCAGAACTAACCCCGCAAAGCCAGGCCCGCCTGGTCATCACCCGCGCCGATGGTTCGCTACACGAGGCAGCGCTGACTTTGCGCATCGACACGCCGATTGAGGTGGACTACTACCGGGCGGGGGGGATCTTGCCGTTTGTGCTGCGGCAGTTGTTGGGGGTGTGAGGGTTTGTATGGCAACTCACGTTGAGCAAAGTCAGGTTGATGTCGGGTGGGCCGCGTAGCGCTATTTGCGTCTACTCCAGTACCCGGGTCGCCTGCTGTGATGCGCAATGGCACTGATCCGAATCACACCGCCTTCGACTCTGTACAGCATGGAGAAGGGATATCTTCCAATCGGAAACAGTCGGCGCCCTTTTGATGTCGCCGTGCCCAGACCCGGAAACTGTGCGATCAACTGTACTTTCGACTCGAATGCCTCAAGGAAATTGTCAGTGACCAGGCGTCCAAATTTTTCAGTACAAAACAAAGCCGCATCCGCTAACTCAGCCGCCGCTTCCGGCGTGAGTACGTAATTTGTCACCTCAGAGATTCACGAATAAGAGCAAGTGCCTCGGGCCCATTAACCCATTGCCCTTGACCACTGTGAATTCTCTTCTCCCGCTGATCTGCCTCGTCGGCCCACGCGTCCTCCCATTCCTGGTCGTGCCCCAGGCTGGCTAGCAGGCGTTCAACCAGCCTTGATCGATCTGCCTGGGGCAGGCTTAGCGCCTGCGCCTCGATGACATCAACGGGAGCGGTCATGTTGCACCTATTTGGTCTGCGGGGCTTAAGCATGCCACAAGCCGAACGTCAAGTTCTCAGTCGGCATGCTTGCACTTTGGCCAGGTATGGCGGGAAAAGGCGCGATTTCATGTACTTGTTTTGGTGGAACGGACAACCCGCGACGCCCGACTCGCCAGCCAGGCCTTGAACCCCGGGTAATGCGTTGCTGAGCCGCCCTCTATCTCGAGCACGGTGCCGCGAGGCAGTGTGGGGCTGGCATCGGCAATCAGTAGCACCACGAAGTTTGCGCTGCGGGGTGGGCACAGCGGGACGGCCAGATCAAGCAGCGAAGGCGGCACGTAATGATCTGCGGCTGGGTTGGGCCCCGCCCCCGGATGGTTGGCGGGCAGCACCGCCAGCAGGCCGGGCTGGTCGAAAGCGTTGCCGTGCTCAGACCAATAAGCAGTCAGCAGTTCGGATAAAAGCGGCTTGTAGTGGCTGCCAGAGCGCAGGCTGCTGATGGGCAGCACGGGGGCGGGAAAGTCGGGGTCGGGTGACTCGAACCCGTCGCACATGCAATAAAAGTCTGCCAATTCGTCAGGCAGCTGCTTGTTGGCGGCGAGCACGCGTGCGACCCGCTGAGGCGTTCGGGTGTGCCCTGTCCAGGCCCCATCCGACTGGTTTAGTTTGCGCAGGCACTCGGGCACAAACTCCGGCATGGGTAGCGCGGCCAGCCTGCGGGCCACGGAACGCCGGGCACGCGCCGCCTCGGCCGTGCTCGCTGCGGTCTTGTCCAAGCGAAAAAAGTCGAACAGGCCCATCGTCAGGCGGGGTTTGAATCGACTGGCCCACCGCACACGCAGCTGTGATAACGCCCCGAAGCCGCATGCGCCGCCGCGATGGTTTTAAACTCGAAGTGCTCCAGCGCCTGCCACAGGGCGGCCGTGGCGTCGCTTTCGCCTTGCTCGCCGTAAGCGACCACGCAGTTGTCGCCCAGGTAGCGCAGCCGGCCCACGGGCACGTAGTCGTTCTCGATATCAGGCCATTTTTCGCGCGTGATCACCTGGTTAGGGCTTTGCCGGAACAGTCGCTCGGCGCTGGCCAGCAGGCCAAAGTGCGGCTCGTAGGGCAGGAAGGGAACGATGTCGTATTGGTTTTGGTAGCGCGCGGTGAACACGCTCAGGCCCATGGTGTCGTAGCTGGCGGCAAAGTTGCGGTCGCAGGTCAGCGGGGCGGCAAAGCAGCAGACCTGCACCAGCAGGTGCGGGTAGAGGTTTTTGATCAAGGTCGCAGCGGGGAAAGTCATACCCGCGCCTTTGGAATGGCCGGTGACCAGAATGCCTTTTTTGCCGGTCAGGTCGATCTTGCTCAGCGCGGCCTGCACCGCAGACCACGTGTTCACGACGGCGCTGCCAAAGCCGGTTTCCACTTGGCCAATCACACGGCCACCCACCGTCCAGTCCATCGGGCCCGCGCGAAAGTCGTTCAGCCAGTCGTCTACCCAGGCCCACAAGTCACCCGAAAACGGCGGCAAGGTACCCCGGTAGGCCACGACCACCCAGCCGTCTGCCGTCTCGCCCACAAAACCGGCGTTGATGCCTTCGGTGCCGTCGACAAATACCGCGGGCGTGGTGCCGGAGGCAAAGCTCACCTGGGCATAGCCGGGTGTGCTGGGGCTGATGGCGTTGTTTTGAATGCTGTAGCAAAGGATGCTGGCGTCCAGCAGGCGGCATTCCAGGGAGATGGGTGTGATGGGCATGGTGTGGTTACCAGGTTGGGCCATGTCAGGGTTTGCAGCTTGTCTTGGCGCTTGCCATGCTGTAACTGAGTTTTTTCTTGCCTTGGGTGTCGGGTGGGCAAAATGGTAGCTTCTAATGTCTGCGTTTCGTTGAATTTTCACCAAAAAGCCCGTTAGCCCAAGCGTTTCCTGCTGAGACAGCTATCAAATAGATAGTATTTACAACAAAACCATTGCCTTCTGAACCCTTGCTCATCGTCGGTAGCGGCATCGCTGGCCTGGCTGCGGCGCTGGCCTGCCAGCGTGCGGGTTGGCCGGTGCGCGTGGTGGACAAAGTGCAAGCCCTGTCGCCGTTTGGCGCAGGCATTCAATTGGGGCCGAATGCCGTGCGCTTGCTGGATGGTTGGGGCCTGGGTAACGCCTTGCGGGCGCGTGCAGCGCGTCCGCAGCAGCTGCAGGTGCGCAGTGCCGCACGTGGCACCGAGCTGGCCAACTTGCCTCTGGGCGATGCCTGCGTGCAGCGCTACGGCAGCGACTACCTGACGCTGCACCGGGCCGATTTGCAGGCATTGCTGCTGCAGGCTGCAGGCGCTTTGGGTGTACAGCCTGAACTGGATGTTGCTATTACTTCAATAGCTGCTTCAGCACATTCCATAAGGGCTGAAGGCTCAAATGGCTTCAATCTGCAAGCTCCCGCCGTCCTCGCCGCCGATGGCCTGTGGAGCGCCACCCGCGCCGCTGTACCCGCTGCAACGCAACCGCGCTTCACCGGCCACTGGGCCTGGCGCGCATTGCTGCCCCGCCCGCAATGGCCCGTTGGTTTGGCCGCAGACCGCATCAGCGTGTGGCTGGGTGACGGGCTGCATGCGGTGGGCTACCCCGTCAATGAAGCGGCCTACAACCTGGTGGTGCTGGTGCAAACGTCCGCCCACAACGCCCCCGCGCCCTCGCAACACTGGAACCACGAGGCTGATGCGCAAACCCTGCTGCGCCAGGTTGGCCCCGCCCACAACAGCCTGCTGACTTTGTTGCATGCTGCGCCCGCCTGGAAGCGCTGGGCGCTGTATGACCAGCCGCCCTTGATTGAGGGTGCCCAGATGGCACATGGCCGCGCCGCCCTGCTGGGCGATGCCGCCCACGCCATGCTGCCCTACCTGGCCCAGGGCGCCGCGATGGCGCTTGAAGACGCCCACGCGTTGCAGCAAAGCCTGCAAGCCATTGCCCCTGGCAACACCGCGCAAATCCCCGCAGCCCTGCAAACCTACGCCCAGGCCCGCTGGCAGCGCTGCGCCCAAGTGCAAGCGAGGGCGCAACGCAATGGCCGCATCTTTCACTTGCGCGGCCCCATGCAATGGGGCCGCGACGCGGCCTTGCAGGTGCTGGGCGCGCGGTTGCTGGATATGCCGTGGTTGTATGCGAGCCGCTGATTGCTATGTTTTTGAGAGCTGATTGAGCAGGTTTTATAAGGGCTTGATTGCAAAAAGGCTTGATTAGATACATGCCTCAGATCGTCATTCCCGCGCAGGCGGGAATCCAGGAGGACTACGCAGACGGTACGGTTTGTAGGTCGCGAAGGTCAACGGCCAGTACCATTGATTGACCAGACGATGTCTCCAACAGCAGGCAAACCTCAATGAACCTCCAAGTCAACGGCCACACCACCTACTGCTACACCGGCGGCAAGCCGTTTGATGCTGCCAAGCCGACGGTGGTGTTCATTCACGGGGTGCTCAACGACCACAGCGTGTGGATTTTGCAAAGCCGGTATCTGGCCCACCACGGGTTCAATGTGCTGGCGGTGGACTTGCCAGGGCATTGCCGCAGCGCGGGCGATGCGCCTGCAAGCGTGGAGCAGGCGGCTGGTTTTGTGGCGGCCTTGCTGGATGCGGCGGGTGTGCAGAATGCCGCGCTGGTGGGCCATAGCTGGGGCTCGCTGATTGCGCTGGAAGCGGCGGCTCGGTTGGGTTCGCGGGTGAGCCATCTGGTGTTGGTGGGCACGGCCTACCCGATGAAGGTGTCACAGGGTTTGCTGGATGCGTCGTTGAACCAGCCGCAGCAGGCGCTGAAACTGATTAATGTGTTGTCACGCGCCACGCTGGCATCGCCACCGTCTTCAATGGGCCCCGGCACCTGGGTGTATGGGGCCAGTCTGGCGCTGGGGCGTCGGGTGCTGGCCAGCAACACGCAGGTCAATGTGTTTCACCGGGGGTTCAAAGCATGTGACAGCTATGCGAATGGCTTGGAGGCCATCGCCGCTATCACCTGCCCCGTGCTGTTTGTGCTGGGCGCGCAAGACCAGATGACGCTGGCCAAGTCAGCCCAGCCCCTGATTGACACCGCACGCACCAGCGGTAAGACGATGCAGGTTGTGACCCTGCCCGTGGGCCACCACCAGATGACCGAAGCGCCCGATGAGACCCTGACGGCGTTGATGGGGTTTTTAAAGGGTTGACACCGACCCAGACAATCGCATCAAGCAAGAGCGTTCCATCGTCCCCGTTCAACCCCGAACTTGAAATACAACACAAAAAAACATGATTACCGAACCTGAACAAACTATCAAGCTCCACCCGCCGCGCAAACCAGTCGCTTCAAGCACGCCTGCCCGCTGGAACGTTGACGCGATTGAAGCGCTGTTCAACCTGCCCTTTCCCGAGCTGATGCACCGCGCCCAAACCGTGCACCGCGACAACTTTGACCCCACCCGCATTGAATTTGCCACGCTCCTGTCGGTCAAAACCGGCGGCTGCGAAGAAGACTGTGGCTATTGCCCGCAAGCTGCACGCTACGACACAGGCGTTGAAGCCAGCAAACTGATGATCCCCTCCGATGTGCTGGTGGCTGCCAAGGCCGCCCAAGCCGCCGGTGCTACGCGCTTTTGCATGGGCGCAGCCTGGCGCAGCCCCAAAGACCGTGACATTGAAAAAGTGGCCGAGCTGGTGCGTACCGTCAAGGCGCTGGGGCTGGAAACCTGTGCCACGCTGGGTATGCTGGAAGACGGCCACGCCCAAACGCTACAAAGCGCGGGGCTGGACTACTACAACCACAACCTGGACAGTGCGCCCGACTTTTACGGCGACATCATCACCACGCGCGACTACCAGGACAGGTTGGACACATTGGCCCGTGTGCGCAGTGCGGGTGTCAAAGTCTGCTGTGGCGGCATTGTGGGAATGGGTGAAACGCGTCGGCAGCGCGCAGGCCTGGTGGCCGAACTGGCCAACCTCACGCCTTACCCTGAGTCTGTGCCCATCAACAATCTGGTCAAGGTTGAAGGCACGCCTTTGGCGAACCAGGCTGACCTGGACCCGTTTGAATTTGTACGCACCATTGCAGTGGCCCGCATCACCATGCCAACAGCCCGCGTGCGCCTGTCGGCAGGTCGCCAGCAAATGGGCGACGGCGTGCAAGCGCTGTGCTTTCTGGCGGGTGCCAACTCGATTTTTTATGGCGACAAGCTGCTGACGACAGGCAACCCGGACACTGAAACCGATGTGAAGTTGCTGGAACGCCTGGGCATGCAGCGCGCTGCACCTGAAACACGCTGAGGCCGACCACATGACCTCCAACTCAACACCCTACGGCACCCTGAGCCCCGCATCCCTACCGTCGACCCGCAAGCCCATCAGCCTGCCGCGCCTGCGTGAAATGCATGCGGCGGGTGAAAAAATCACCATGCTCACGGCTTACGACGCGACCTTTGCTGCCGTAGCCGATGCAGCAGGCGTTGAATGTATTTTGGTCGGCGACTCGCTTGGCATGGTGTGCCAGGGGCTGACCAGCACTGTTGGCGTCAGTCTGCAGACGATGCGCCACCATACCGAATGCGTTGCCAACGGTCTGCGCCGTTCTCAGGCCACCGCCTGGCTGATTGGCGATTTGCCGTTTGGCAGTTACCACGAGTCCAAGGAACAAGCCCTGCGTAGCGCAACGATTCTGATGCGGGCGGGCGCTCACATGGTCAAACTGGAGGGCGGTGGCTGGACGACCGAGGTGGTGCATTTTTTGGTCGAGCGCGGCATCCCGGTGTGTGCGCATCTGGGCCTCACGCCACAAACCGTGCATTCGCTGGGCGGCTACCGCGTGCAAGGCAAAACCGACGAGGCAGCTGCCAAATTAAAGCGCGAGGCCAACGCCCTGCAAGATGCAGGCGCAGCCATGCTGGTACTGGAAATGGTGCCCGAGGTTTTGGCCACTGCGCTCACTACCACGCTCACGAACTGCCCCACCGTTGGCATAGGCGCGGGCAAGGGCTGTGCGGGCCAGGTGCTGGTGCTGCACGACATGTTGGGCATGAACCTGGGCAAAATGCCAAAGTTTGTACACAACTTCATGGCTGATGCGGGCAGCGTACGCGGCGCAATGCAGGCGTATGTGACAGCAGTTAAAAATGGCAGCTTCCCAGTGAACGCAACACATGCCTGGTGAGTAAAAACAAAGACTATTGGGGAGACAAGCATGCACATCGTTCACACCATCGCCGAGTTGCGCGAAAAACTCAGCGGCTTCAAATGCCCCGCCTTTGTACCCACCATGGGCAACCTGCACGAGGGGCATGTTGCGCTGGTCAAACAGGCCAAGCTTTTAGGTGACGTGACGGTGTCCAGCATCTTCGTCAACCGCTTACAGTTCGCGCCCCACGAAGACTTTGACAGCTACCCCCGCACGCTGGACGCCGATGCCCAGCGTCTGGAGGCTGCAGGCTGCAACGTGCTGTTTGCCCCCCGTGAAAAAGAACTTTACCCCGAGCCGCAAACCTACAAAGTCCACCCGGCCACTGACCTGGGCGACATTCTGGAAGGCCACTTCAGGCCTGGCTTTTTTATTGGCGTGAGCACGGTTGTGCTCAAACTCTTTTCATGCGCGTACGCGGGCATGCCCGGCGGTGTGGCGGTTTTTGGCAAGAAGGACTACCAGCAAGTCATGGTGGTTCGCCGCATGGTGCAGCAGTTTGCATTGCCGATTGAGATTTTGGCGGGCGAAACGCAGCGTGCCCCCGACGGGTTGGCACTGTCGTCACGCAACAGTTACCTGAATACAGCCGAACGGCTGGAAGCGGTTGAATTGTCAAAAGCCCTGCAAGCGTTAGGCATTGCCGCCAAAAAATCCGCACCGCAAGACCTGTTCGCACTAGAAGCCCAAGCCATGCAAGCCCTTGTCAGGCGCGGCTGGAAGCCAGATTACCTGACCGTGCGCCGCCGTGCCGACTTGATGCCTCCCTGGGGCGACCTGGCCACCCAGCCACTGGTGGTGCTGGGCGCGGCCAAGCTGGGTAATACGCGGTTGATAGATAACCTGGAGATTTGAGTTTGGTGCCAATGTTGACTTTGAACAAGTGGTCACTTGGTCACTTTGGCCACGAGCCCTTGTAAAAATTGCTCAAGCAGCTATTTATTTAATAGCGAAAGAGTTTAAAGTCTCGACAAAACCCATCGCGAGCGCGTTTAAAACTCAGCGCGCCAGGACTCGCCGCGCTGCATAACTGGCTGCATCCACCAGCGCCACCAGCACCAGCATGGCGGCCAGCACCGAGCCGGTTTCGGCCATTTGAAACAGAGCCATGTGAAACGCCAGCATCTGGCCCAGACCGCCCGCACCCACGACACCCAGCACGGCGGCGGCGCGGATGTTGTTTTCCCAGCGGTACAGGGTGTAGCTGATGAGTTGGGGCAGGATTTGCGGCAACGTGGCATACCAAAAGACCCGACCTGATTTCAGTCCGCGCACGCGCAGGGCAAAGGCAGCCTCGGGTGGTGCGTTTTCAATGCTTTCGGCAAACAAACGACCCAGCACGCCCGTGGTGTGCAGGGCCAGTGCCAGGGTGCCGGCCAGTGGCCCCAAGCCTGCTGCAATCAGCAGCAACGCGGCCCACACCAGCTCGGGAATGCTGCGCAGCGCATTGAGCAGCAGGCGTGTTGCGCCTTTGAAATACGCCGGGTCGCCTGCATGGGTAATGCTTGCTGGCAGCGCCAGCAGCAAGCCGAAGATGGCCGCCAGCAAGGTACCCAGGGCCGACATGGCCAGGGTTTCCAGCAGCGCGGGCCACAGCTTGCGCAGAAAAGCCCACTCGGTGTTGGGCACCAGCAGTTCGCCGATAAATTTGCCCATTTTTTGCCAGGCTGCGCCGCCCAAAAACTGCCGCCATTGCAGGTCCAGCGACACAAAACTCAAGACTGTCAGCACCAGCAGTGCGGCGACCACCCAACAGGCTTTGCAACGGGCGCTGAACAGCGGCGGGGGCAGGCGAAACACCTCGTTGGCGGCAGACTTTTGCGGGGTCATGCCAATGCCTTTCGCAGCCACGTGCTCAACCGGTCGGCCAGCGCCACCAGCAGCATGAACACGATCAGGATGGTGGCCACCTCAGAGCCGTTGAACATCTTCATCGACGAGTCCATCTGCTGCCCCAGCCCACCCGCACCCACAAAACCCAGCACGGCAGACGAGCGAATGGCGCATTCCCACCGGTACACGGTGTAGCTGGTGAGTTCGCCCGCGTTTTGCGGCAGCAGGGCATAGAAAAACGCTTGCAGGCGGCCTGAGCCGTTGCGCAGCAGGGCTTGGGTGGGTTGGCCGCCTTGACCGTCACTGCCCGACTCCAGAATGTCGCCATACACCTTGCCCAACATGCCCGCGTAGGTCAATGCAATCGCCAGCACACCGGCGGTAGGCCCCAGGCCCACCACCCGCACAAACACCAGCGCCCAAATGAGTTCAGGCACGCTGCGCAGCAGCATCAACAGCCAACGCACCAGTTGCCGCAACACGGCAGGCCCGCGCGCCATGCGCCCCGACAGGCTGGAGACCGACAGTACCCGCACCGACAGTAGAGCCAGCGGCACCGCCATCACAAAAGCCAAGGCCAAACCAGCGGTTGCCATGGCCACCGTGCGCCAGGTTTCGCGCGCAATCAACCAGGCAAATTCAGCGTCCAGCTTGGGCGGGAAAAAATCGCCCAGGAAGCGCAAAGTCGGCTTCAGGCTACCCGGCTCCAGCAACACCCAGGGCTTGAACTCGGCCACCACCAGCATGGGCCAGAGGATGACGAGCGCAGCCAGGGTGTAGAAGACCCTTGGCAGGAAAGCGGGGTCGCGCAGCGCTGGGGTCATTGCGATGCGTCGTTGGAATCATCGCGCCGCCAGTCCAGCACATGCCGACGCTCCAGCTCATCGCGCAATTCCTCTTCGCTGGGCAACACCAGGCGGTATTTGGAAGCAAATAGCTGGGCGTTTTCGCTGAGCACCGAGTAGCGCACCAGCGTGTCGTCTTTATCGGTACAAAGAATGATGCCCAGCGTGGGGTTATCGCCGTCGGTGCGTTTGAGGTCGTCGAATAAACGCACATACATGTCCATCTGGCCAATGTCGGCGTGGCTCAGCTTGGTGGTTTTCAGGTCGATCAGAACGAAACACTTGAGCAGGTAGTTGTAGAAAACCAGATCGACATAGAAATGCGCGGTTTCCGTGCTGATGCGCACCTGCCTGCCGACAAACGAAAAGCCCTTTCCCAGTTCCATCAAAAAATCACGCAAGCGTCGGGTGATGGCGTCTTCCAGTGTGCGCTCTTGGGGTGCTGTGTTGTCCAGGCCCAGGAACTCGAGAACGTAGGGGTCTTTGATGAAGCTGGCTGGATTCAGGTGCTCCGGGTGACCGGCCGCCACTTTTGAAATCGAAGGCAGCAGCCGCTCGTAACTAAGTGTGTTGATGTTGCGCTCCAGCAGCCGGGTATTCCAGCCCTGATCGGCCGCTTCCTGGATGTAATAGTCCCGCGCCGCCGGGTTCTCAACCCGCATCAGCAGCCGCCAGTGCGTCCAGGTCAATTGGCTACGCAGTGCGTAGCTTTTCTCGGCCTCCGGGAATGTCAGATAAAACTGTCTGAAGTTCTTCAGATTCGCCACCGACAAGCCTTTGCCAAACTCTTCCCCCAACTGCCGCGCCAGGTTGCGAATCAGGTGGCTGCCGTAGTCCGCCCTATCCTTCCCCCCTTGCTCTTCCTGAACGATGCGCTGGCCGATTTGCCAGTAGGCCTGAACCATGAGGGCGTTCGTCGCAGCGTAGGCCTCGCGCCGGGCGCGCTGTAGGATGGCGCGGACGTCGTGCAGAAACGTGTCTTGGGGTAGCGTGGGCTTGATTTGGCTCATGGTCACAATGGTTTCACAACGGTGCCGCGCCTGCTATCGGCAATGCATCACCACCGGCAATGGCAGCTGCGTCACCACTTCCACGGGTAGCGCAGGCCCTGTCAGCTCGTCCAACTGGTTCGCATACAGCGCCTGCAAACGCTCTGGCGTCACCTGATCAGCTGGTAGATCAAACACCAATTCGCCCGCGCGCAGACCCACGATGCGGGGGAAATGCGCGAGCGCCATTTCCACGTGGTGCAAGGTGGCCACCAGGGTTGCGCCGCGCTCGCGGGCGGCGGTGGTCAGGGTTTGCAGTGCCTGCTGGGCGCGGGTGGGGTCGAGCGCGCTCAAGGGCTCGTCGACCAGAAACAACTTCGCCTGCGAGACCAGCAGGCGCGCCAGGGCCACGCGTTGGCGCTCGCCGCCCGAGAGGCGGTCTACCCGGGCAAACAATTTGTCAGACGCGTCGAACTGGGCCAGCGCAGCATCGGCAGCGGCAATGTCGCGCGGGTAAAACAGGCTGCGCAGGCTGGCGGCCAGACCGATGTGGGGCAACTGGCCCGCCAGCACAGCCGTGACCACGCGCTGGCGTGGCGGTAAGGGCGGCACTTGGGGCGCCAGGAAAAGCTGGCCGCGCAGGGTGCGCAAGGCGCTGGAAGACAGGCTCCAGGGGTCTTGTCCGTCCAGTTGCAACTGCCCAGCCGAGGGCTTGAGGGCACAAGCCAGCAGGTGCAGCAAAGTGGTTTTGCCTGCACCGGAGGGGCCAATCACAGCCACCTGCTCGCCTGCGGCAACCTGCAGACTCACGCCGCGCAACGCGGCGGGTGCCGAGGCTGACGCAGCCGGGTGGCGGCCAGACAGGGCTTGCAAAGCCAGTTTCATAGTGAAAATGGCCTGTAGCCCTTGTATATATTGCTCAAGCAGCTATCAAAAAAGGAGTAACTCAAGCGTCAAAGCCTTACTTCAACAACCCGGCGCTGCGCCCCGCAGCCTCAATGCCCTTGTAGTTATCAGCCTTGCTGGTTACAAAACGGGTGGCGCGCTGTAGTTCCAGAATTTCTTTGCCTTCCGGGGTGGATTTGTTCAAGTCCAAAAAGGCTTTGGTCAGCTTTTCCTGCATCGCGGCGGGCATGTCGGCGTGCACCGTCCAGTTGTAGTCAAAGTAGGGTGGGGTGGTGAAAAACACGCGCACTTGAGTGGGGTCAACCTTCTTGTCGGCCACAAACTTGTCCCACACCGAGATATTCAGCGCGCCAGCATCCACCTTGCCGGCAGACACGGCGGCAATGGTGGCGTCGTGCGCACCCGAGAAGGCCACGCGTTTGAAGTCTTTGTCAGGGTCCACCTTGGCGTCCAGCAAAAAGCTGCGCGGCATCAGGTGGCCCGAGGTGCTGGACGGCGAGCCGAAGGAGACGGTTTTGCCTTTCAGGTCGGCCAGGGTTTTGATGGACGCATCGGTGGTGATAAAGACCGACTTGAACTTCTCGTCTTCCTCACGTTGCACCAGTGGCACGGCTTTGCCGCCCGAGCGCACGTTGGCCTGCACAAAAGTGAATCCGCCAAACCAGGCCATATCGACCTGCTTGTTGGCCAGGGCCTCCACGGAGGCGGCGTAGTCGGTCACAGGGATGAATTCGACCTTCATGCCCAGCTTGGCTTCCAGGTACTTGATCAGCGGGCCCGCCTTGCGCTGCAACTCGGTGGGCGCTTCGTCGGGGATGGCAGTGAATTTGAAGACCGGGGCGGTTTGGGCTTGACTGCCCAGGGCCATGCAAGCCAGTGATGCCGCCAGCAGGCTGCGGCGGGCGATAGAAAACAAGTGGGGGGTCATGTGGGAGGTCCTCGGGGATGAGTTGGCAAAAATCAATGCGCCTGGATTAAACCTGAAGCAGCACGAACTCGTCGTGGCAGGGGGCTTGGGGCGAGGTTGTCCGGGTTCGTCGATGGGCTGAGGAAATCGGGATCAAATCAGAATTCAGCAGCCCATGACCCAGCGCTTGGGGGGAAGACGGAGTGCCCGGCGCCACACCCCAGCCGTGGCAAACAACAAACGCCATTCCTGTGCTTTATTTACATCGCGATTTCAAGCCAAATCAGCCTGTAGCCCTTATAAATATTGCTCAAGCAGCTATATAAAACATAGCGTTTTGCTTGTTGACGGACTTGGACAAGTCCATGGCTGGCGACACAATGGCTTACAGGCGGCGAGAGCGGGAAGGCGTCGCACGTTTACTGTGCTTCTAAATGCGTTTCTATAGGCAAATTTAAGTTTTCGGGGAGAAAACACGTGTCAGAACCATTGGCGCAATCAGGGAGGCATGCATTTGTTGCGCATGTCCGTGGAGACGGAAAAATCCAGTCGCTCGAATCGCACCTCTGGGGCGTCAGCGAGCTTGCCGCTGAACTGGCCGGGAAGTTTGGGTTGACCACGCAAGGGGCACTGGTCGGCTTGCTTCACGACTTGGGCAAGTACAGCGCGGCTTTTCAGGCCTACATTCAATCGGCTACTGGGTTGCTGAACCAAGATGAAGACGAAGACTTTGTTGAAGCTGCTGGCCTGAAAGGGAAAATTGATCACTCCACCAGCGGGGCGCAGCTAATTTGGACGGAATTGGCTGGACAGGGGAATCTGGCATCTGTCGCCGCACAGATTCTGGCTTTGTGCATAGCCTCGCACCATTCCGGCTTGATCGACTGCCTTGCGCAGCCTGACAACAAACCCGCTGAAGATTTGTTCACGAAGCGAATGAACAAGTCGATGGACAAAACCCACCTTCAGGAAGTGCTTGGTAAGGCAGATCAAAAGCTTCTTGAAACCGCACGGGAACTGCTGTTGCGACAAGAAACGGTTCAAGCGTTTCAAGCTTGGATTTCAAAAATTCTTGGCAAAGTCCCAGGCAAAAACCAGCACAGCCCCATTTTTCAGCAACAAGTCGGGCTGCTTGTTCGCTCCCTGTTCAGTTGTCTTATAGACGCCGACCGCATTGATACAGCCGATTTCGAACACCCCGGGCGCGCCAGGCACAGGCTGCGCGGTAAATATGAAGCCTGGGAAGTGTTGGTTCAAAGGCTTGAAACGCACTTGAGTGCCTTCACGCCACGCCACCCGATTGACGCATTGAGGCAGGATGTTTCGCGCCATTGCTTGGCCGGCGCAACCCGGGAAAAGGGTATCTACACACTGACCGTGCCAACGGGTGGTGGCAAGACACTCGCAAGCCTGCGATTTGCGCTGCACCATGCCATCAAACATGGGATGGATAGAGTCATTTACGTCATTCCGTTCACATCCATCATTGACCAAAACGCCCAGGTCGTCCGGGCCGTTCTTGAACCTGAGGGCGTCGAGACTGGTAGCGTGGTGCTCGAACACCATTCCAATCTGACGCCAGAACAGCAAACTTGGCGTAGCAAAATCCTCTCTGAAAACTGGGATGCGCCAGTCGTCTACACCACATCTGTCCAATTGTTGGAAACTCTGTTTGGTGCGGGCACACGCGGCGCACGGCGAATGCATCAACTGGCCAACTCAGTACTGGTTTTTGACGAAATCCAAAGCTTGCCAGTCAACTGCGTTCATCTGTTCAATAACGCCATGAACTACCTGGCCGACTTTTGCGGCAGCACCGTTGTACTTTGCACCGCGACCCAGCCGCTGCTTGATCAGGTCGACCCACACAAAGGTGCGATTCGTGTTCCGAAAGATAACGAACTCATGCCGGATGTGAAGCGACTGTTCGACGATCTGAAGCGTGTTGAAGTTGTCAATCGGCGCAAGCCCGGTGGCTGGTCGCAAGACGAAATCGCCGCGCTGGCACTTCAAGAAACCCAGGCCTCGGGCAGTTGCCTGGTTATTGTCAATACCAAAAAGGCAGCCCAAGCCATCTACAGGCTGTGCAAGGTAAGCAGCCTTGCCGAGGTTTTCCACTTGAGTACAAATATGTGCCCGGCACACCGAAAGTCAATTCTGAGCGAGGTTCGTGCGCGCCTGGAGCAAGTTCCGTCCGCCTCAACGCTGTGCATCAGTACACAACTGATTGAGGCCGGTGTAGATGTTGATTTCGGCTCGGTTATTCGATTCACGGCAGGACTGGATTCCATTGCCCAGGCAGCAGGCCGCTGCAACCGCAATGGCCGGGCGAAACAAGGCCTGGTGCATGTGGTGAACCCTTGCGCTACCGACGAGAGTCTGGACAAGTTGCCCGATATCCAGATCGGTCGCAACGTAGCAGAGCGTGTATTGGACGATTACGAGGCCAACCCCGAAAAATTCGGGAACAACTGCATAGGGCCAGAGGCAATGGCCTCGTACTACAAAAACTATTTCTTTGCCCGTGCAGATGACATGAGCTACCCGGTTTACGCCAAACAAATTGGCCATGACGACACCCTGCTCAATTTACTCTCCACTAACAGCATGGCGCTGGCCGATTACAAACGCACCAAACGTCAAGCACCGATGATTTACCTGCGACAGGCTTTCATGAGCGCCGCCAAGGTGTTCAAAGCAATCGATGCGCCTACGCGGGGGGTCATCGTGCCGCACACCACTGCTGGCAAAGACCTCATTAATGATCTGTGCGCAGCTTATTTGCCTGAGAAAGAGTTTGAATTGCTGCGCAGCGCGCAGCAATTCAGTGTCAACGTATTTCCCAACGTGCTTGAAGCACTATCCAAAGCTGGTGTGGTTCGGGAAATACGAACCGGAACCGCTATCCTCTACTTGACCGATTCGCGCTATTACAGTTCGGAATTTGGTCTATCCGAAACCCCACAAGGAAATATGGAGGTTCTTTATGTCGCACCGCAATAGCATCGAGTTCAAGGTACGTGCCCGCCACGCTTTATTTACCGACCCCTTAACCAAAATTGGTGGTGAGAAGTGCTCGTATCACATACCCACATATGAAGCCTTGAAGGGTATCGTTAAGTCAATTTATTGGAAGCCGACCTTCATTTGGGTGATCGATGAGGTACGGGTCATGAAACCTATTCGCACGCAAACCAAGGGCACTAAGCCTCTGGAGATGGGTGGTGGGAATACCCTTGCCATCTATACATTTTTGTCCGATGTCGAATACCAAGTACGAGCACATTTCGAATGGAACATGCACCGCCCTGAACTCGAAAAAGACCGGGTAGAAGGCAAGCATTACGCAATCGCTAAACGAATGCTGGAACTGGGTGGAAGGCAAGACATATTTTTAGGCACACGTGATTGCCAAGGTTACGTGGAACCCTGTGCATATGGTTCTGAAGTCGGCCACTACGGCGACGGTGGAGAGCTGGCATATGGATTGATGTTTCATGGCTTCGACTACCCAGACGAAACCGGGGCGAACAATTTGCAAGCTCGGTTCTGGAAACCTGTCATGGCCAATGGCCATATTCAATTTATCCGACCGGAAGACTGCATCATTCGGAAACTCGTTCGTGCCATGAAGCCCAAAACTTTTGGCGAAGGAAAACTGCGCGATGTTGTGCAAGAAGCTGCTGAACTGGGAGTTTAAAAATGAGTTGGGTACAAAGGCTTTGTGAGACGTATGAACATTGCAAAGGTCGTGAGCCTCCAAGCACAGACCGATTGTTGCCCGTCAGTCATTCAATACAACAAGCACACATAGAGATCACGCTTGATGCCCAAGGCAATTTCAAATCTGCCCGAACAATTGGTAAAGTAGAAACTGTGATTCCTGCTACTGAGCAGTCTGCGGGGCGAACAGGTCGAGATCCACCGCCACACCCGTTGTGCGACAAAATTCAATACTGCGCGGCAGATTACGCAGAGAAAGGCGGTGTCAAACCATCGTTTTTCAGCGACCATGCGAACAATAATAAAGAAGTTGTTGAGGGATATGAAAGTCTTCTTTCCTCTTGGTGTAACTCAAATTTCAGCCATCCCAAGGCTAATGCAGTGTTGTCCTATGTCCGCAAACGAGGGCTTGTGGCAGATTTGGTGCAGGAAAAAATTCTGCATATCGGCATTGATGGCAAGCTGCTTACCAACTGGGTCGGTGATACGCCAACCCCTGAAATATTCAAAGTCCTGACCCCAGATCCGAAGACCAAGCTACGCGACCAAGGTAATGCATTCATACGCTGGCATATACGCGAACCAGACAATCCTTGTACGGCAGTATGGGAGGATGCTTCGCTACAGGACGCTTGGGCAAAATTTGATGCGAGTAACAAAGAGATCATCGGCTTTTGTATCGTGTCTGGCGCAACGCATACAAGTTTGGCGTTGAATCATCCCAAACGCATCCGTCATTCGGGAGATGGTGCCAAGCTCATTAGCGCAAACGACAGTTCGGGGTATACATTCAGAGGCCGTTTTACCGATGACACGGGACAGCAGGCGTGCGGTGTTGGCTACGAAGCCACACAAAAAGCCCATAACGCCTTACGTTGGCTGATAAAACGTCAGGCCTATCGAGACGACGACCAAGTCATCGTAAGTTGGGCGGTCGCTGGAATGCCTGTTCCCGATCCTTTTGGCGATTCAATGACGTTGATGCTTGCGGGCGAATCAATCCGCGAAGTATCGACAGAGTCAGAGCAAATACTTGAAGGCAATACAGGTCAAGCCTTTGCAAAACGCCTCAATCTCGCGATGGCAGGCTATCGCGCGAAGCTGGGGGCGACTGATGACATCGTTGTCATGGGCCTTGATTCGGCGACGCCAGGGCGAATGGCTATTACCTACTACCGCGAAATGACTGGTTCCGAGTTTCTTGGACGGATCGAAACCTGGCACATGGTCTTCGCATGGCCGCAAAATTATGGCAAAGAGCGGAAATTCGTCGGGGCTCCGGCACCTCGCGATATAGCCGAAGCAGCGTTCGGTCGCCGTCTTGATGAAAAGCTTAAAAAATCTACGGTCGAGCGGCTACTTCCATGCATCGTCGATGGACAAACTCTCCCGCAGGATCTTGTCGAATCAACAGTAAGAAGGGCTAGCAACCGCGTAGCACTCGATCACTGGGAATGGGAGAAAACCCTGGGCGTTGCCTGTGCCCTGTTTAAAGGCGCTTTCATAAACGAGGAATATCAAATGACGTTAGAAACTGATCGGAACAGTCGCGATTATCTATATGGCCGCTTGCTGGCTGTTGCGGAACATATTGAAGGCCGTGCGTTGTACGTTGCTGGCGAAAAACGCGATACAACCGCCACGAAGTTGATGCAACGTTTTGCAGATCGCCCGGCCAGCACTTGGCGCACGATCGAACTTGCGCTGACGCCGACCAAATCTCGCCTGCGATCAAAGCGGGCTGCGTTCATGTACGAAATGGATAAACTGCTTGATGAAATCATTCCAAGTTTCGCTGGCAACGATTTTCTCGACGATAGCAAGCTTTCAGGTGAATTCCTGCTGGGGTATCACTGCCAGCGACAAATACTGAACCCACCCAAGATTGATAACACCACACCTACTGAAAATTCATCGACAGAGTAAAAAAACTTAAGGAAATAAACATGACCTCCTTGCAAAATAAAATTGATTTCGCCGTAATCCTCCGCGTCAAAAATGCCAATCCAAATGGCGACCCGTTGAACGGCAACCGTCCGCGCACTGACTATTCAAACTTTGGCGAAATGAGCGATGTTTCAATCAAACGAAAAATCAGGGATCGCTTATTGGAACGTTGGGTGAATGATGGTCGCAATGAGAACGATGGCAACTTGATTTATGTACAGTCTGACGACCGTAAAGTGGACGAGGCTAAAAGCCTGCGCGCACGGGCAGAAGCGGGATTGGGTAAGGAATTGGGGTCAACGAAAACTACAGAGCTGGCCTGTAAAAAATGGTTTGATGTGCGCGCATTTGGGCAGTTGTTTGCTTTAAAGAGCAATAAGAAAGCAGGCAAAAAGCATGAAGACGGCAGTGACGACGAGGGCGACACTGGAGTGTCTATTGGTATACGTGGCCCCGTTACGGTTCAATCTGCCTTTAGCGTTGAGCCAATCGATATTGCCAGTATGCAAATCACAAAAAGTGTAAATGGTGAGGATACAAAGGACGGTAAGAGAAGTTCTGACACGATGGGGACGAAGCATCGCGTAGATAAAGGAATTTATGTTTTCTTCGGAAGCATGAATCCTCAACTTGCAGAGAAAACTGGTTTTAGCGATAACGATGCTGAGGCCCTTAAGCTGATACTTCCCCGGCTATTCGAAAATGATGAATCGTCCGCCCGTCCAGCGGGCAGTATGGGAGTTCTCAAACTCGTCTGGTGGAAACATAACTGCAAGGCAGGTCAGTATTCTTCGTCACGGGTACACCGCACGTTGACTACGATGCCAGATGGAAACTTGGAGTTTTCGCACTTGGATGGGCTTGCTCCAGAAATTATTGATGGCTTCTGATTGCCCACATTGAAAGACAGCTGACATGAAAATCCTCCCCACAGATTTCGACGGCCAATCCATTCGCCGCGTTTATGAAGAGGAAACCGAAACCTGGTGGTTTTCGGTGGTGGATGTCGTGCAGGTACTCACGCAGCAGACAGATAGCCTGACCGCCAGAAAGTACTGGAACCAGCTCAAGCGCCGCTTGAATGCGGAGGGCAGTCAGTTGGTGACAGACTGTCACCAACTGAAATTGCCCGCTGCCGACGGCAAAAACTACCTCACCGACTGCGCCACCGCCCAAACCCTGCTGCGCCTCGTCCAGTCCGTCCCCAGCCCCAAGGCCGAGCCCATCAAGTTGTGGCTGGCCAGGGTGGGTTACGAGCGCATGCAGGAGCTGGCTGATCCGGCGCTGTCGCTCAACCGGGCGCGCGAGGCCTGGCAGCAGCACGGGCGCAGTGAGAAGTGGATTGCGCAGCGCATGACGGGGCAGGAAACGCGCAACAAACTCACCGACTACTGGCGCGAACACGACATTAAAGAAGGCAGTGAATTCGCCATCCTGACCAACATCATTCACCAGGAGTGGTCGGGCGTTAGCGTGAAGGAGCACAAAGACCTGAAGGGCTTGAAGAGCCATAACCTGCGCGATCACATGAGCGAGGCGGAGTTGATTTTTACGGCGCTGGCCGAGCTGTCGACCCGGCAAATTTCTGAAACCGTCAATGCTACGGGCTTGCCGCAAAACAAGACGGCGGCCCAGGCCGGTGGCCGCATTGCCCGCCAGGCGCGCAATCAGCTGGAGAGTCAGACGGGCAAGTCGGTGGTCACGGGCAGCAACTATTTGCCGCTCGAAGCGGCGGGCACCGTAAAGACCAAAAAGGCCTTGAAGCCGCCGAAAAAAGCCTGAGAGCTCACGGCAACCACGATTCGCCATGCCAGCCGAAGCCGACCCGATCCCCCTCTCGGCCCTGCAGCACTGGGCCTACTGCCCGCGCCAATGCGGGCTGATTCACCTGGAGCAGGCGTTTGACGAGAACGTACACACCCTGCGCGGCCAGGCTGTGCATGCTCGGGTCGACAAGCCCGGCGTGGAAACTGCCAAGGGCGTGAGGGTGGAGCGGGCGCTGCCGCTGTGGCATGACCAACTGGGCCTGGTGGGAAAAGCTGACGTTGTTGAGTTTTTGCCCGATGGCACACCTTATCCGGTGGAATACAAGCACGGCAGCCGCCACAAAGCCGCGGCTATTGCGGCTTGTGACGATGTGCAGCTGGCGGGCCAGGCGCTGTGCCTGGAAGCCATGACGGGCCACCGCGTGAATGAAGGCGCGATTTACTACGCCACCTCCAAGCGCCGGCGCGTAGTGCCAATTTCGCCCGCCTTGCGCGAGCAGGTGGCGCACACGGCGCGTGCGGTGGCGCAGATGCTCCTGTCTGCCCAACTACCGCCTGTATTGCCGCCCGACCTGGTAGCCCAACGCTGCAAAGCCTGCTCGCTGATTGACCGCTGCCAGCCGCAGGCAGTGACAGCCCAAGTACAGGCGGCACGTGCTGCACTGTTTGACCCTGATCAATAAGCCCGCGCCATGCAACTGCTCAACACCCTCTACGTCACCACGCCAGAGACTTATCTGCGGCTGGACAACGACACCTTGCGCGTGGAAGTGGAGCGTGAAACCAAGCTGCGTGTGCCTTTGCACCACCTGGGCGCCGTGGTGTGCTTTGGCTCGGTAGGTTTGTCGTCGCCGCTGATGCACCGGCTGGCCGAGAGCGGCATTGCCCTGGTGCTGCTGGACGACAACGGCCGCTTCAAAGCCCGGCTGGAAGGCGCGGTCTCGGGCAATGTGCTGCTGCGTCAAGCCCAGTTTGCGCGGGCGGGTGATGCAGCCTACACGCTGGAGCTGGCCCGCGCCTTTGTAGCCGGCAAGATCAAAAACAGCCGCCAGGTTTTGCAGCGCGGCGCACGCGAAGCCAAAGACGACGGCGAAGCCAAAGCGCTCGCCCGCGCCGCAGACGACCTGGCCGCCAGCCTGCGCGCCTTGCCCGGCGCAACCGACTTGAACGTGGTGCGCGGCCTGGAAGGCGAAGCCGCCCGCCAGTACTTTGCAGGCCTCAACCTCCTGGTGCGAGCCGACCAGCGCGAACACTTCGCCATGGAGGGCCGAACCCGCCGCCCGCCCAGGGATCGGTTGAATGCCTTGCTATCTTTTTTGTATGCGATGTGGATGAACGACTGCCGCAGCGCCCTGGAGGCGGCAGGTCTGGACCCGCAGGTCGGCTTCCTGCATGCGCTGCGCCCAGGCCGCGCGGCGCTGGCGCTGGACCTGATGGAAGAGTTCCGCCCCTGGGCCGACCGCCTGGCGCTCACCCTGGTGAACCGCGGCCAGCTGAGTGCAACCGACTTTGCGATGCGTGAAGGCGGTGGCGTCAACCTGCTACCCGATGCCCGCAAAACCGTAGTCGTGGCTTACCAGGAGCGAAAAAAAGACGAGATCAACCACCCCCTGCTGGCGCAAACCGTGCCGCTGGGTTTGGTGCCGCTGGTGCAGGCCCGCCTGCTGGCCCGTGCGCTGCGTGATGACGCAGCACCGTATGTACCGTTCATTAACAAATAGACTTTTTTGGAGGCAGCCATGCTGGTTCTCGTTTGCTACGACGTGAGCACCGAAACCAAAGCTGGCCGCCGTCGCCTGCGCCGCGTGGCCAAAGTGTGCGAGTCCACCGGTCAGCGGGTGCAAAAGTCGGTGTTTGAATGCCAGGTGAGCCTGGCGCAGTTTGAAGAGCTGGAGCGCAAACTGCTGGCCGAAATAGACACCACGCAAGACTGCCTGCGCCTGTACCGCATGCCTGAGACGCGCGGTTTTGAGGTGCGTGAGCATGGTGCTTTTAAAGCGGTGGACTTTGACGGGCCACTGGTTTTGTAGCCGACACAACGGTTTTACCTGCAACCCGCGTCAGCAGCACCGAGGCGTGGTAACTTACTTCCGCGAACCCTGAGTGATCCAAATCTGTTCATGTGGTTCGCGCTTTCGTAAGTACCTGATCTACATGCCCAATTCGAAATTCCCGAGAAATTTCCCGTGGCCACAAGCCTCAAGTTGGAGAGTTCGCGGAAACTTGAAAAATTGTTGTGTGGTGACAGGTGGTTATTGAGGAAGCGATTCGCCCGCCAGTATTGGCGGGCGTGGATTGAAACATTTATTCCGCCCTACTGACCGGCTTTAAAACCGGATTCGCCCGCCAGTATTGGCGGGCGTGGATTGAAACGCTTGGGGGGATTCGTGGTGCGCCCATATCAACCCGATTCGCCCGCCAGTATTGGCGGGCGTGGATTGAAACAGGGTCGAGCCATCGGTGGCGTAGTTCGCGCCCTGGATTCGCCCGCCAGTATTGGCGGGCGTGGATTGAAACGCGCTCGTTGTCGCCAACGATGCCGTCATCAACCGATTCGCCCGCCAGTATTGGCGGGCGTGGATTGAAACACCGGAGTGCTCGTCAATGCCGAACGCCACGCGCGATTCGCCCGCCAGTATTGGCGGGCGTGGATTGAAACTGCGCTGTGTGGCAGCAATTCACCCTGCGCCAGCCGATTCGCCCGCCAGTATTGGCGGGCGTGGATTGAAACTTGATGCGATGGGCGAGCTGTCAGCGCAACGGGCGAGATTCGCCCGCCAGTATTGGCGGGCGTGGATTGAAACACCACACGCCCATAGCCTGCGAGGTTTGCAAGCTCTGGATTCGCCCGCCAGTATTGGCGGGCGTGGATTGAAACAGATCATGGGTGCGTTTGCAGAGTTTGAGCGTGAGGATTCGCCCGCCAGTATTGGCGGGCGTGGATTGAAACGTTATCCTCTGCTGCATAGTCCTGGCCAAGCTCAGATTCGCCCGCCAGTATTGGCGGGCGTGGATTGAAACATGCAACAACCGCTCGGCAATACAGCCAGCCAGGGGGATTCGCCCGCCAGTATTGGCGGGCGTGGATTGAAACATCTTTTTTACG
>JANOQJ010000046.1:0-65870 GCA_031414805.1 Comamonadaceae bacterium | reverse complement strand
GAAATCGATTTCGCGCTGCTGACTACATGTACACAGGATGGCAGCCTGGCAGCCAGGCCGATGAGCAACAACGGAGAGGTCGAGTACAGCGGCGACTCCTATTACTTCACGTGGGAAGCGTCACGCATGGTCAAGGACATTGATGCCCCGCCGGAGGTTGGTCTTGGCTTCCAGGGAAACAAAGGCCTGTTTGGAAAACCGCCGATCTTTGTGGCCGTGCAGGGTCAGGCACAAATCATCCGCGACAAGTCTGCGTTTGCTATGCACTGGACCCGGGGTTTGTCCCGTTGGTTCGAGCAAGGGGTTGAAACCCCAGGCCTGGTGATGATCAAGGTGCGCGCGACTCGCATTCATTACTGGGATGGCGAAGACGACGGGGAAGTCGCGCTCTGAGCAAAGGGCGTCGACAAAACACTATCCCCGTGTGCGCACCCTGGCCCACCAACGCCTCGGGCGCTTCGGTTGCCACCACCCCAGGCCAACGACGTTGCCGCCTTCCGGGCCGAGGTCAATCACCCGCCGTGAAATCAGAGCTACGCAACGGCCAACACAATCTGGCTGCCGTCTACTGTTTGGTGGTGCCAGTCGTATTCCATGTAACGAGCCGTCTCTTGCGCTTGTGCCAGCCCATGGTGCTTCGCGACCGTGTACAGCGATGCGTCAATGCCCATGCTGATACCGGCGGAGGTGACGATTTTTCCGTTGTCCACCACACGGGCGTTGCGATGGACGTGACAACCCGGCGCGTCAGCCGCCAGTTCATCCAATGCACCCTGGTGGGAGGTGGCCTGCAGACCCTTGAGCAAACCAGCCTTGGCCAATAGCAACGCACCCGAACACACCGACACCACACTTTGCGCACGGGCGACGCGGTCGCGAATAAACGCCAGCATGCTGGGGCTGTGCTTTTCACGCCGCGTACCGAATCCGCCAGGGATGACCAACACATGGGCATCGGGCATGGTGTCAAACGTGTAGTCACAGTTCACGCTCATGTTGTTGCGCGCCATGACCGGCTTGCCGTGCTGCGAAACTGTAAACACGTCGTACAACCGCTTGTTTTCGCGTCCACCGGTCACGCCAAACACCTCAAACGGGCCCGCAAAATCCAGCACCTCCACGTTGTCAAACATCAAAACTGCAACATTCATCATTTGAAATACTCCTTTATTTGATTCGGGGTGATGTTGCTGCCGCACAGCACCGTGGCCACCTGCTGGCCCGCAAACTGCGTCCGATGGGCCACGAGGGCGGCAACGCCCACCGCGCCCGCAGGCTCGAGCAACAGGCCCGCATGGTCATAGACCAGCCGCATCGCTTCAACGATGTGTGCGTCGTCAATCAGCAGCACATCGTCGACCAGGCCCTGCATGTCCGCGACGGCCTCAACAATCGGCAAACGCACCGCAATGCCGTCGGCAATCGTGTCGGCTGTTTGCGATGTCACGATGGTTTTGCCGCGCCACGACTTTTCCATAGCGTCGGCACCGCTGGCGCTGACGCCCAGCACGCGCGTGACGGGTGATGCCGCTTTGAACCAGCGGGCCATGCCGCCCAGCAGCGCGCCATTGCCCAGCGGAATGGTCACGGCGTCAAAGCTGTCGCCGTGCGCTAGCAGTTCCATGGCAATGGTGCCGTGGCCTTCGCTGATGTCGCGCTCCAAACCGTCTTCCACCATCCAGCCGTTGATCTGCCGGGCATGGGTTTTGGCAGCCTCTTTGGCGGCGTCAAAGTCATGTCCTTCCAGCCGCACATCGGCACCCAGCGCTTTCATGCGCTGCACCTTCAGCGGATTGGCGTTGACCGCCGCGTAAATGATCAGCGGCAAACCGGCTGCCCGGCAGGCATAGGCCATGGCCTGCCCCCAGTTGCCCGCACTGGCGCAAACCAGCGCCCGCGGATCACCTCGGCGCCGTATTTCGCTGACCAAAAAACTCGCACCCCGTCCCTTGAAGCTGCGAATCGGGTTGGTAAATTCCAATTTGATGGTCAGCTGGCAGCCCAAGACTTGGCTCAAAGGTTCGCAGTTGTACTGCGGTGACTGTTGAAATTCGGGCGGAATCGTGCGGGTGCTGCTGGCGATGCGCTGCAGGCTCAGGCGGTGGTGGGGCATGGGGTCGTACATGGCCAGAGTTTGGCCGCACTGCACGTGGTTTCTGCCGCGTTTTTCGCTACCTATTTGCGGCTTGGCCGCAAAATTGAGTGATGACATCACCCACCACCTCGTTAACTCCACCGACGACGCCGGACGATCTTGATCGCGCCATCCTGCGGCGCTACCAGCACAACACGCGCGTACCCGCCGCAACCATTGGCCACGAGGTTGGCCTGTCAGCCGCCGCCGTCCAGCGGCGCATCAAGCGCCTGCGGGAGTGGGGCGTGGTTCAGGCCGAAATTGCGCAAATCGACCCCGCGGCTGTCGGATTGCCAGTGACGGTGGTGGTGCACGTCGACATCGAACGCGAAACCTTGCGGCATATCGACACCTTCAAGGCCGTCATGCGCGCCCGACCCGAGGTGCAGCAATGCTGGTACACCACCGGCCTGACCGACTTTATTGTGGTGGTGCGTGTGGCCAGCATGGCCGCTTACGAGCAGTTCACCCGCGACGCCCTGGTCAGCCACGACAACGTGGCCCGCTTCACCAGCTATGTGGTGCTGGGGGAGGTTAAAAGTGGGTTAGGGTTAGATGTGTGAATGCTATATATTCAATAGCTGTTTGAGCACTATTCATAAGGGCTAGCAGTCGTTTTGACTAAAAAACAAAAAACAGTAACTACTCAAATAGCGGCGAACGCATCAAGGCTGGTTGACACTGCGCTCAAACTTGGCCCGGTCATAACCCAGCGCGACGGCCCGATCCAGGATGGCGTTGTACGCGGTGTCGGTTAGTGCAGTGCGCGACAGCACCCAACCAAACTCACGCCGTGGCTCGCCCACCAAGACCCATTGGTATTCGGGGTCCAGGGCCAAAATCCAATAGTCACCATAAAACGGTCGAAAGAAACTCACGCGCAGTTTGGCGTTGTTGCTGCCTTCAACAATTTTGGCCACGCCTTGGGTTTCTTCCAGTTTGCCCTCGGCGGTGACGCAACGGTTGGTCACGCTCACCGCATCGCCATCGCGTGCGTAGGTCGCCGAGGTGTTGCGCACGCACTGCTTTTGAAACCGGTTGGGTATCAGGCCCTGCTGCAGCCAGGTTCCCAGGTAGCGCTGCAAGTCCACGCTGGCCACAGTGGGTGGCGGGTTCACCGGGGCCGACTGGCAGGCAGCTAGCAGGCAGATGAGGCTGATAGACAAAATTTTGAAGAGGTTCATGGTGTGATTTTGCGGAAAAAAAGCCGTTGAATACATAGCTTTTTGAGCCGTATTTGCAATGGATTGGCGTCAATTTGAAACCTAAACCCTTGCCAGTACGCCCGCCAGCGCCTGTCCCGTGTGCGTGCCCATGCACACCAAAGGCACCACGCGCCCGCCCGCCAGCAACAGCCAGTGCCGCGCACTACCTGACGGTAGGACGACGGCACATATCAGTAGCGCCCAAGCGCCCACTGCGAGCATGCTGCCCGCTTCAAACAGTGAATCAAGCATGCTGAGCGACTCAGTCGGCATCACCCTGTAGCGCCTCAACTGAGCGCACCATAGCCTGGGTGCCCACGCGGTACACCCGGCCGCCATACTGCTGCGCATGGGCCTGCGCTTGCTGTTCATCGGAGAACCAGGCATTGATGTTGGCAACCCACTCGTTGTTCGCCTTGAAATGGTCAAAGGCTTCCGCGGGGAGCTGATCAAGCTGGGGGCGCAAAGACTCCCAATCAGCAAAACCCGCCTGCACTGCCAGCGCTCGCAAAAAGTGCTTGCGTTGTAGCTTTTGGCGCTGCCGGTACAGCGTGCTCAAGGCTTGTCCTGGAAAAATATCGGTTGACTGCAACAGGCGCAGTGCTGGCATGGCAAGCGAAATGCTGCCAGTTCTGGCAGCGAGATGAAGCTTGTGCGCCTGTCGCCGCACCAGCGCAGCACTGGAAACAGCAAGGGGGCTATCAGGCTGGAACCCTGAGGACGCAAAAGGACGGGAAATTGAATCATGCTCGGGCATACCGGCTCCAGCAAAATAGATAGCCAATCTCGCGTCAGGCCATTTGGGAGGGTATGCAAGCGAACGGCTTGCGTTAAACAGGTGCCTGAGGCTTTCACGAGAAAGGCGTCCTGCACACCTTCAGGAAAGTGAAGCAGAGGCATTTCGCTGCTTCAGATGTCGCAGTGTCGGTGTTTTGGTGTTATTTAAAAACGTAGCTGCTTGAGCAGTATCGGCAGGGGCCAGCAGTGATTTTGAAGGGCTCAGGCAACTGCCAGCAGCAAATGCCCCACCTCAGACTTCGCTGGGCGAATGTTGATTTCAATGTCGTAGCCCAGCCGCGTCAGACAGTCCATCAGCTTGCGTTCAGACAAGTTAGTGAAATCGCCGCGCATCATGTCGGAGACTTTAGGCTGGGTAATGCCCATACGCTTGGCGGCTTCTTGTTGCGTCAGGCCACGGGTCTGCATGGCTTTTCTTATCTCGATGACCAAGCCTGTTTTGATTTGGAGTTTTTCAGCATCGGCCAGACCCAGGTCGGCAAATACGTTGCCCGAACCGCGATGCACTTCAACGCCGTTAAAAATACTCTTTTTCATTTGCGCAACTCCTTTGCATAGGCTTCGGCAATTTTCAGCCGGGCGTGGATGATGTCCATGTCTTCCTTCGGTGTGGCGATACCGCGCTTGCTTTTCTTCTGGAAGCAATGAAGAACAAACACGGCCTCTGCAAACTTGACGGTGTACGCAGCACGATAGGTGCCACCAGAATCGTCTTCCACCACCTCCAACACGCCGGCTCCACCAAAACCCTTGAGCACTTTGGCGCTGTCATGTTTGTCGCCCATCTGTGCGAGCGACAAAGCGAAGCCAAAAAACCGACGCACATCTGAAGGCAGGGCCATCAAGTCCTTGTGGCTGCTGCCAATCCACTCAAGAGGCCTTTGGTTAGTTGGCATGACTCAAATATACATGAACAGGTATGTCGCCAAGCCGCCAAATGAAACGCCTGCATCCAGCCGTGTCCTGAACTTTGATTGACCCTTTTTATGCCCTTGCCAGTACGCCCGCCAGCGCCTGTCCCGTGTGCGTGCCCATGCGCACCACGGCCTCGGGCGTATCGGCTGCCACCACCAGGCCACCGGCGTTGCCACCCTCAGGTCCCAGGTCAATCACCCAGTCGGCCTCGGCGATCACGTCCAAATCGTGCTCGATGACGATGACGCTGTGGCCCCCATCGACCAGGCGGTGCAGCACACGGATGAGTTTTTCAACGTCGGCCATGTGCAGGCCCACAGTAGGCTCGTCCAGCACGTACAAGGTATGGGGCGGCTTCTGGCCGCGGCGCGTGATGTCGTCGCGTACCTTGCTGAGCTCGGTGACCAGCTTGATGCGCTGGGCCTCGCCGCCGCTAAGCGTGGGACTGGGCTGGCCCAGCGTGAGGTAGCCCAGGCCGACGTCTTTGAGTAGTTGCAACGGGTGGCCGATGCTGGGCATCGCCGCGAAGAAATCCACGGCTTCGTCGACCTCCATTTGCAGCACGTCGCCAATGCTTTTGCCACGCCAGCTCACGGCGAGTGTTTCGGGGTTGAAGCGGGCACCGCGACAGCTTTCGCAGGGCACTTTCACATCGGGCAGAAAGCTCATGGCAATGGTGCGCAGGCCCTGGCCTTCGCAGGTGGGGCAGCGGCCTTCGCCGGTGTTGAAGCTGAAGCGGCCCGGGCCGTAGCCACGGGCGCGGGCTTCGAGCGTGTCGGCAAAGAGTTTGCGGATGGTGTCCCAGAAGCCGATATAGGTGGCAGGACAGCTGCGCGGGGTTTTGCCGATGGGGGTTTGGTCGACTTCGAGCACGCGGTCGATCACCTGGTAGCCCGACACGTCGGCGCAGCCCAGCCAAGCGGGGTGTTGCCCGGCATCGTCGGCTTCCCGGCCGGCTTTGGTGGTTCGCTGTTGTACGACGGCCTGCACGTTGTGCAGCAACACGTCGCGCGCCAGGGTGGATTTGCCGGAGCCGCTGACGCCGGTGACGGCGACCAGGCGGTGCAGCGGAACGTCGACGCTGATGGATTGGAGGTTGTGGAGGGTGGCGTTTTCTATCGCGAGCCATGTCCCAGAGTTGGGGGCCAAATTGGGGACGTTTGTTGGCGCTGAGGTCAGACTCCCTCTCCCTCCGGGAGAGGGCTGGGGTGAGGGCGGCGCGACGACACGCCGAGCTTTCAACGGATGCTTCATCGCGTGTAGCAGATAGCGCCCCGTCACCGACTCCGCTGCATCAGAAATATCCGCCGCCACACCCTGCGCCACCAAACGCCCACCGCGTTTGCCCGCACTCGGCCCGATGTCGATGATGTGGTCGGCTGCGCGGATGGTGTCTTCGTCGTGCTCGACCACCACCAGGGTGTTGCCTTTGTCGCTCAGGGTTTTCAGGGCGTTCAGCAAGATCTGGTTGTCTCGCGCGTGCAGGCCGATGGTGGGCTCGTCCAGCACGTAGCAAACACCTTGCAGGTTGCTGCCCAGCTGGGCGGCCAGGCGGATGCGCTGGGCTTCTCCGCCGCTGAGGGTGGGTGCGCCACGGTCTAAGGTGAGGTAATTCAGGCCCACTTCTTCCAGAAATTCCAGGCGGCTTTTGATCTCGGGGATCAAGTCGCGCGCGATGCCGGCTTCTCTTGTGCTGAGCGCGCCGTCTTGTTGCAAAGTTTCTATCCATTGGCGGACTTCGCGGACGGAGAGGCGGGCGATGTCTGTGATGGCGTAGCCAGCTTTGATGGGGTGGCCTGGTGTGTTGACTCCACCGCCCTCACCCCCGCCCTCTCCCGCAGGCGGGAGAGGGAGTAAGGCAGAGCCAAATCTGACGGCACGTGCAATCGCATTCAGGCGCGTGCCCTGGCAGGTCGCGCAGACCGCATCGGTCACGTCTTCCACCTCGGGCTCGGCAAAGGTTTGCTCCCGGCCTTTGTTGTCATCGTCGCGAATCGTGTCGTCAAAGGCTTTGCGTTGATCACGCGTGAGTGCTACGCCGGTTCCCACGCAATCGGGGCACCAGCCGTGTTTGCTGTTGTAGGAGAACAAGCGCGGGTCCAGCTCGGCGTAGCTGGTCGCGCAGACGGGGCAGGCGCGCTTGGTGGAAAACACCTCCAGCGTGCCGATACCTGCGGCAGGTGTGCCGTCTTGCATGGCCTGGCGCAGGCCGTCGAGTGGGGCCAGGATATGCACCACGCCTTTACCGTGTTCCAGTGCGCGGGCCAGATGCTCGCGCAGTTGGCTTTCCGTGGCGGCACTGGGCACGATGTCGGCAATCGGCAGCTCGATGGTGTGCTCTTTGAAGCGGTCAATGCGCGGGAAGCCGGTGGTGGGCAGAAAGTTGCCGTCCACCCGCAGGTGCGTGTAGCCGCGCGGGCGGGCCCAATCAGCCAGCTCGGTGTAGACACCTTTGCGGTTGATGACCAGTGGGGCGAGCAAGCCGATGTGGTGGCCTTTGTAGCGTTTTAAAAGCTGCGCAGCGATGCTGTCAGGGGTTTGGGGCTTCACGGCTGCACCGTCTTTTGTGCAGTGCTGCGTGCCGAGCTTCACATACAGCAGGCGCAAGAAATGCCACACCTCGGTGGTCGTGCCCACGGTGCTTTTACGGCCCCCGCGCGAGAGCCGCTGCTCGATAGCCACCGTGGGCGGAATGCCGTACACCGCATCGACCTCGGGGCGGCCGGCGGGCTGCACGATGCTGCGGGCGTAGGCGTTCAGGCTTTCCAGGTAGCGGCGCTGGCCTTCGTTGAACAGAATGTCAAAAGCAAGGGTGGATTTGCCGGAGCCACTGACGCCAGTGACCACGGTGAACTGGCCGTGGGGGATGTTGACACTCAGGTTTTTGAGGTTGTGTTCTTTGGCGTTGATGATTTGGATGTGCGTCTGACTAGTTCCCTCCCCCACTGGGGGAGGATTAGGGTGGGGGCCGGTCGCACCAACAGCCGCCCCCACCCCCGCCCTCCCGCAGTGGGGGAGGGAGTCAAACCCGCGCTCTTCCACCCGATTCCCGCCCAGCCCCATCGCGCGGTCGTAGTCCCTCAACGCCTGACCGGTATGCGAGCTGGGATGCTTGCGCAGATCATCCGGCGTGCCTTGGCCCACCAGCAGGCCACCAGCATCGCCGCCTTCCGGGCCAAGGTCGATCAGCCAGTCACTCGCGCGGATCACGTCCAGGTTGTGCTCGATGACGATCAGGGAATGGCCCGCGTCCAGCAGCTTGCGCAGGGCGCGCATCAGCTTGGCGATGTCGTCAAAGTGCAGGCCGGTGGTGGGCTCGTCGAAGAGGAAGAGCGTGCCTTTGGTGGCGAGTGCCTGGCTTGATTTGCGGCCTGCTGCTTGGGCCAGAAAGCCCGCCAGTTTCAGGCGTTGCGATTCGCCGCCAGACAGCGTGGGCACCGGTTGGCCGAGCTTGACGTATTCCAGGCCGACATCGACTATGGGTTGCAGCGCGCGAATGACTTCGCGGTCTTTGGCGAACAGCTGCGCGGCTTCGCTGACGGTGAGGTTGAGGACGTCGGCGACGTTCAGCGATGACATATCACGCTCAATCGTGATCTCCAATATCTCCGGTCGATACCGCTTCCCATCGCAGTCCGGGCAGCGCAAATACACGTCGCTCAAAAACTGCATCTCCACATGCTCAAAGCCGCTGCCGCCGCAGGTGGGACAACGGCCATCGCCGCTGTTGAAGCTGAACTTGGAGGCCGTGTAGCTGCGCTGTTTGGACAGCGGTGCGTTGGCAAAAATCTCTCGGATCGCGTCCCACGCACCGACGTAGCTCACCGGGTTGGATCGCGCGGTTTTGCCGATTTGGGATTGGTCGACAAACACCACATCGCCCAGGTGATCGGCACCCAGCAAGCGGTCGTGTGCGCCGGGGGTTTCGGTGGCTTTGCCGAAGTGGCGCAGCAGGGCTGGAGCCAGGATGTCTTGAATCAGGCTGGACTTGCCCGAGCCGCTCACACCCGTGACGCACACCAGGCGCTGCAACGGAATTTCGATGACCAGGTTTTGCAGGTTGTGCTCGCGCGCGCCCTCCAGAATCAGGCGGGGCGTGTTGTCGCCTACCAGGCGCTGGAAGCCCATGCCGATTTGTTTGCGCGCGCCCAGGTAAGCGCCCGTGAGCGTGTCGGCGTGCTTGAGTTGTTCGGGCGTGCCGTCAAACACAATTTGTCCACCCCGCTCGCCGGGGCCTGGGCCCATGTCGATCATGCGGTCCGCCGCCAGCATCACCGCCGGGTCGTGCTCCACCACCACCAGCGTATTGCCCGCATCGCGCAGGCGCAACATGGCCTGGGTGATGCGGTGCATGTCGCGCGGGTGCAGGCCGATGCTGGGCTCATCCAGCACAAACAGGGTGTTCACCAGCGAGGTGCCCAGAGCGGTGGTGAGGTTGATGCGCTGCACCTCGCCGCCGCTGAGCGTGCGGCTTTGGCGGTCCAAGGTGAGGTAACCAATGCCCACGTCGCACAGGTATTTCAGGCGGGTGGTGATTTCTTCGTAAAGGAGTCGAAGCGCTTGCGCTTCTCCCCGATTGGCTCCTTCCCCCGCTGGGGGAAGGTTGAGATGGGGGCTTGGCGGTGTACTGGCGTTGTCACCCGCGTGCCCCCACCCCGGCCCTCCCCCAGCGGGGGAGGGAGTCAAGATGTTTCCTCCCTCGGCGGGGGAGGGAGAAATGCGGTCAAAAAACCGCCGCAACCGGTCAATCGGCAACATCATCAAGTCATGCAAGCACAGCCCGGGCAGCGCCTCCAGTTGCTCGCGCGACCACTGCACGCCCACCGGCAAAAACCGCTTGCCCGGTGCCAGCGCCGCATCGGCATCGACCTTGCTGCCCACACGCCACAGCAAGCTCTCTGTCTTGAGCCGCGCGCCGCCGCACACATGGCAGGGCGTGTAGCTGCGGTATTTCGACAGCAGCACCCGGATATGCATCTTGTAGGACTTGGTTTCCAGGTACTCAAAAAACCGTTTCACGCCATACCACTGCTTGCCCCACTGGCCGTCTTTGTAAGTCGGCGTGCCGTGGATGACCCAGTGGCGGTGCTCGGGGGTAAGCCGGTGCCAAGGTGTGTCACGTGGAATGCCTGCGGCCTCGGCGTGGCGCATCAAATCGTCCTGGCATTCGCTCCAGGCGGGCGTTTGCATGGGCTTGATGGCACCGGCACGCAGGGTGAGTTTTTCATTGGGAATCACGAGGCCGTAGTCCACGCCAATCACCCGACCAAAGCCCCGGCAGGTGTCGCAAGCGCCTACAGCGGAGTTGAACGAGAAGGCAGATGGAATCGGGTCGCTGTAGCGCAGGTTGCTGTCGGGGCAATGCAGGCCGGTGGAGAAGGAAATGGGGTCAGCTCCCAATTCAGGACGAGCACGCTCCGCAGAAGACGACGCTGGTGCGAAATGGGGCTCTGACCCTAGTTCCTGGTCTGGTTCTTTAGCTACAAGCGGATAGACAGTCAACCGCCCGCTCCCACGTTTGAGCGCCACCTCAATCGCCTCAATCACCCGCGCTTTCTCGGCCGTGTGCAACCGAAACCGGTCGGCCACGACATCCAAGACCTTGCGTGCCGGGCCGGTTGCAGCCTGTACCTCCCGCTCAGCATGCACTTTCGTAAACCCGCTCGCACTCAGCCATTGCGCCACCTCGTCTGCCGTGGTGTTGGCGGGCAGCTCCACCGGAAACGTCACCACCAGCCGCGGATCGCTACCCAGCGTCCTCGCAAACAACTCCGCATAAATCGACTCGGGCGAATCGTGCCGCACCGGCTGCGCGGTCTGCTTGTCAAACAAAGCCCCGGCGCGGGCGAAGAGCAGTTTCAAATGGTCGTTCAGCTCCGTCATCGTGCCGACCGTTGAGCGCGACGAGCGCACCGGGTTGGTCTGGTCGATGGCGATGGCGGGCGGCACACCGTCCACCCGGTCGACCGCCGGTTTGTCCATGCGGTCCAGAAACTGGCGGGCGTAGGCGGAAAACGTTTCCACATAACGGCGCTGACCTTCGGCAAACAGCGTGTCAAAAACCAGACTCGACTTGCCCGAGCCGCTGGGCCCGGTGACCACGGTCAACTCCCCGGTTCTGATATCCAGGTCGATGTTTTTCAAGTTGTGCTGGCGCGCGCCGCGAATGCGGATGAGTCCCTGTGACATGGGGTCTTTCGGTGGTGAGGCGAAAGATTCTAGAGACCCGAGGTGGGAAGACCTGGGTACAGGGTCTCTACAGGAAATTGCTATTAATTAGATAGCTGCTTGAGCAGTATCTAAAAGGGCTAGAGTCACTTTTTGCTTGTATACGGCCTATTTGGCAGCCGAAGCACCGGGCGCTGAGGCTGGAACGGCCGCCGGTGCCTGTGTCGCCTGCTCGCCGTGCTTTTCGCCACTCATATCTACTTTGTCACCAGCTTTAAAAATCGCAAACAAGGCAATCGCTGCAAATACCGCAAAACCTAAAGCGAGCTTCCACATACTTGTCTCCTGAAGAAAAACCGCAACTGTCGGTGCTGGCCCTGACTTCACTCTGACGCAACCACAACAGCACTGGCACAAGTTTTGCGCATGGCCCCACCATGATGCATGGCTACTTTCCCGAGAACCGCTTCCTGCCGTACCTGAGCTGGACGCAGATTAACGCGCTGCCCGACCGCGAAAACACGGTCATCGTGCTGCCAGTGGGTGCCATCGAACAGCATGGCCCGCACCTTCCGTGTGCGGTGGACAGCGTGATTACCTGGGGCGTGATGGGGTTGGCGCTGGCGCGTTTGCCTGCTGAAGTCCCCGCATTCGGCATGGCCCCCATCACCTACGGCAAGTCGGACGAGCACCTGCATTTCCCCGGCACCATGACCGTGACGGGTCCCACTTTGCTGGCGATGGTCACCGAGATTGGCGAGTCGGTGTACCGGGCGGGTTTTCGCAAGCTGCTGCTGGCCAATGGACATGGTGGTCAGCCCCAGGTGCTGGAAATGGCAGCGCGCGAACTGCGGCTGCGCCATGGCGACTATGTGATCGTGCCGCACCACGTGTCGCGGGTGCCCAACGCGTCGGGGCAATACATATCAGAGCAGGAAAAGCGCCTGGCCATGCACGCGGGGCACAGCGAAACCGCGCTGATGCTGGCGCTGGCACCCGAGACGGTGCACATGGCGAAAGCGGTGGCTAATTTCCCGCCGGTGTTTCCATCCAAAGTGTTGTCAGCCGACGGTCGCCCGGCCTGCGCCTGGACCGCTCGCGACTTTGGCGACAGTGGCGTGATTGGCGACCCACACGGCGCCACGGCCGAGCAAGGCCAGCATATTTTGAGCAGCCTGGCTGACAGCTGGGTTCAGGCCATTACCGACTTGCACCACCTGCAGTGGGTGGTGCGCGATGCGCCGTCTTGGGGGCATGTGCACCAGCATGGGCATATCGAAACCGCATCCCGATCCGTCTCTGCTGAAGTTTCTCTACCCACCGTTTGAAAGGTCAACCATGAAGCATGCTTTTTCCCGCCTTGCCGTAACCACCTGCATCGGTCTGGCTGCGCTGATAACGCCCCCTCATGTCGCGGCCCAGGAAAAACTCACTTACATGACCAATTGGTATGCGCAGGCCGAGCACGGCGGTTTTTACCAGGCGGTGGCCACAGGCATTTACAAGAAATACGGGCTGGATGTGACCATCAAAATGGGCGGCCCTCAGGTGAACATTCTTCAGCTGATGGCCGCTGGCCAGACCGATTGCGTGATGGGCTCCAGCGACATGCAGATGATGGTGGCGCGCGCCGGCGGGCTGCCGGTGGTCACGCTGGCTTCAGTCTTTCAAAAAGATCCGCAGGTTTTCATTGCACATGAAGACGTGAAAGGTCTGGACGGCCTGAAGGACAAAACCATCCTGATCGCGCCGTCTGCACGACAGGGCTATTGGCTGTGGCTGAAAAACAAGTACGGCCTGCAGGACAGCCAGACCCGGCCCTACACCTTCAACATTCAACCGTTTGTGGCCGACAAAAACACGGTGCAACAAGGCTACCTGACCTCGGAACCTTTTGCGGTGCAGAAGGCCGGTGTGAAAGCCAACACCTTTCTCTTTGCCGACAACGGCTGGACGTCCTACGCCACCACGATCTCGTGCCTGGACGAAACGGTGAAAAACCGCCCCAAAGCGGTAGAAGCCTTTGTCAAGGGCACGATGGAAGGCTGGAAAAGCTATTTTGCAGACCCTGCGCCTGCCAACGCGCTGATCAAAAAAGACAACCCGAACATGACTGACGAGCAACTGGCTTACAGCGTGGCCAAGCTCAAGGAAATGGGCATTGTGGCGGGCGGCGAGGCGGCCAAGTTGGGCATTGGCACGCTCAATGAAGCGCGCATCAAGCAAAACTACGCCTTCCTGGTGGAGAACAAGTTGATCGACCCGACCAAGGTCACGCCTGAGCAGGCGTTCAAACTCGACATCATCCAGGCCACCAAGGTGCTGCCGTGATGCGTGACCTGCCGACCGGGGCGCCTGCCATTGAGGTGCTGTCGGCACACAAAACCTACCCCAATGGCACGGTGGCGCTGCAACCCGTGCAGTTGACGGTGCAGCAAGGCGAGTTCGTCACCCTCCTGGGCCCGTCGGGGTGCGGCAAGAGCACCTTGCTGAAAATGATTGCCGGTTTGCTGCCACCGACCGACGGGCGCATTCACCTGTGGCACAAACCGGTGGCCGCGCTGGACGAATCGCAACGCCGCTTGGCTTTTGTATTCCAGTCGCCCACGCTGATGCCCTGGGCCAGCGTGGCCACCAATGTGCGCCTGCCGCTGGATCTGGCGGGTGTGGCGCGCGATGTAGCGCAGACCCGCGTGGCCGATGCGCTGGCCCTGGTGGGCCTGAGCCAGTTTGCCGACGCCCTGCCGCGCGCACTGTCCGGTGGCATGCAGATGCGCGTGTCGATTGCGCGCAGTCTGGTGGTGCAACCGCATCTGCTGCTGATGGACGAGCCGTTTGGCGCGTTGGACGAAATTACCCGCAACAAGCTGGATGCCGACCTGCTGGCCCTGTGGCGCGACAAGAAACTCACAGTGATGTTTGTCACCCACTCCATTCACGAGGCGGTGTTTTTGTCCACCCGCGTGGTGATGATGGCCTCGCGCCCCGGGCGCATCACGGAAGAGGTGGTGATTGATGAGCCCTATCCACGCACGGCAGATTTTCAGGTGACGCCGCGTTTTGCCGCTTACGCCCGCCGCTTGCAGGACAGCCTGCTGCGCGCGAGTACGGATGCACACGAGGCCTTGCCATGAGTGCCACGCCTACACGCCGATTCGATGCAGCAACGGTGCAGCGCTTTGCCTACCCGGCGTTGGTGGCAGTGGTGCTGTTGGGCGGTTGGCAGGCGCTGGTCACAGGCTTCAAGCTGCCGCCGTACCTGGTGCCCTCGCCGCTGCTGATGCTGCAAACCCTGGTGACCGACTGGCAGTCGCTGGGTGGTTCCCTGCTGGTCACCCTGAAAATCACGCTGCTGTCATTCGCCCTGGCCACCGTGGTGGGTGTGTTGATTTCTTTTGTGTTTGTGCAAAGCCGTGCGATTGAAACCGCGCTGTTTCCTTATGCGGTGCTGTTGCAGGTCACGCCCATCGTGGCCGTGGCCCCGCTGATCATCATCTGGGTGAAGAACCCCACGGCCTCGCTGGTGATCTGCGCAACGTTGGTGGCGCTGTTTCCCATCATTTCAAACACCACGCTAGGCCTGCGCAGCGTGGACCCGGATCTGCAAAGCTACTTCGCCATGAACCGGGCCAGCCGCCTGCAAACCCTGGTACGCCTGCGCATTCCCAGCTCCCTGCCCTACTTTTTTGGCGGGCTGCGGATCTCCAGCGGCCTGGCTTTGATTGGTGCGGTGGTGGCCGAGTTTGTGGCGGGCACTGGCGGTGCAGCCACCGGGCTGGCCTATCAAATTTTGATGGCGGGCTACCAGCTGAACATTCCGCGCATGTTTGCCGCGCTCTTGCTGATCTCGCTGGCAGGCGTCGCGCTGTTTGCGCTCATGGCCTGGCTCACCAAGCTGGCGCTGGGTTCCTGGCACGCCAGCGAACTGGCCCGGGAATGAAGCGATGGAAATTTTTCTGCTATTTTAATAATAGCTGCTTGAGCATATTTCATAAGGGCTAGATCGCCAAAACACTTAAAAATGAGTCGCTGTGAACGCACCCACACACCCCATTGAACAACTGCAACTAGCCCTGCCCGATCTCGACTGGGTGACCGACGAAGGGCGCATTGCCCGCCTGTCGCAAGACTTTTCCTGGTTCAGCCCGGTGCTCAAGCGCCAACTGGCCGACAAACGGGCCGATGCCGCGGTGCGCCCACGAACCGAAGACGAAATCTGCCGCCTGGTCGGCCACTGCGCCCGGCTGCGGGTGCCGATCACCCTGCGCGGCACAGGCACCGGAAACTACGGCCAGGCGGTTCCGCTGCACGGCGGCGTGGTGCTCGACATGAGTGGCTACAACCAGTTCTTGTGGTCGCGCAACGGCGTAGCCCGCGGGCAGACGGGCATGCGTTTATCTGACTTTGAAAAGGCCACACGACCCGGCGGCTTTGAGCTGCGCTGCATGCCGTCGACCTACCGCAGCGCCACCCTGGGCGGCTTGTACGGCGGCGGTTTTGGGGGCGTCGGCTCCATCAACTACGGCCCGCTGGCCGCGCCGGGCAATGTGCTGGGCTGCAAGGTCATCACCGTAGAGGAGGTGCCGCAGATAGTAGAGCTGCGTGGGCCTGACGCGATGGCCCTGCACCACCTGTGGGGATGCAACGGCATCGTGCTGGAGCTGGAGCTGGGCCTGGCCCCGGTGCACGACTGGTCGGAATTCATCGCCACCTTCACCCATTTTGACGACGCCCTGGAATTCAGCGATGCGCTAGCCCGGGCGCCCGGTATTGTCAAACGCGAGGTCTGTCTGCTGGCGGATCCAGTTCCTGACTACCTGAAACCCCTGACCGAGTATTTGCCTCCCGGTTGCCACGCGGTCATCGTGCTGGCAGCCTCGAGCAGCGAGGCGGCCCTGCAGAATCTGGTCGCGCACCACCGCGGTGCCGTGACCTACCGCAAGAGCGCACAAGAAGTGGCCGTCAGCAACCGCACCTTGATTGAGTACACCTGGAACCACACCACATTGGTGGCCTTGAAGACCGATAAAAATCTCACCTACCTGCAAAGCGCCTTTGTGTCAGGGCAGCACCTGGAGCAGGTCAAGCGCATGGAAAAGCTGCTGGGCGGGGAGGTGCTGATGCATGCCGAATTCATTCGCGGCATGGACGGACTGGTGACCTGCAGCGCCCTGCAACTGGTGCGCTTTTCCACCGAGGCACGCTTGCAGCAAATCATGCAGATCTTTCGCGACAACCAGGTTCGCATCAATGATCCGCATGTGTTCGTGGTGGAAGACGGCAAAGCCGGTGGTGCCTTGTCGGAAGCCGCATTGCAGGCCAAGAAGCACTTTGACCCGCTGGGGCTGCTAAACCCCGGCAAGGTGCGGGCCTGGATGCAAATGGCTTAACGGCTGTCTTTGCGCCTTCCCCTTCCAGGGGAACGGGTGAACCACCGTAGCATGCTGGCACGAGCTTTGCAACGTACTCATCAGAGTAGAAGCAGGCAGTGATCTGAGGATCACGGGTCATTGCTCTGGCATCGGGATGCGTCCTGATGTGCACCCACTTTGGTGCTTTGTGTTTGACATACATAACCGGAGAAATCGCATGAAATCACTGCTCACACGCCTGCTTGCCGGGCTGCTTCTTGTCGTCATCTCTTCACTGTCTTTTGCACAGGAAAAAGTCACCATCCTGACCTCCTGGTATGCCCAGGCCGAACACGGCGGCTACTACCAGGCGCTCGCCACGGGCCTGTATAAAAAGTACGGGCTGGACGTCACGATCAAAATGGGTGGCCCCCAGGTGAACGTGATTCAACTCATCGCAGCCGGCCAGGCTGATTTTGTGATGGGCAAAGACTTTCAGACACTGTCGGCCATCGAGCAGGGCGTGCCCCTGGTCACGGTGGCAGCGCTGTTCCAGAAAGAGCCGCAGGGCATGGTCACCCATCCCGACGTGAATTCGCTGGCTGACCTGAAAGACAAAACTGTGCTGGTAGCCACCAGCGGGCGCAGCACCTGGTGGCCCTGGCTGAAACTGAAATACGGCCTGAAAGACGAGCAGGCCCGCCCTTACACCTTCAGCATGCAGCCGTTTTTTGCCGATAAAAACACGGCGCAGCAGGGCTTTCCCTCCTCAGAGCCCTTCATCGCAGAAAAGGCGGGCCAGAAAGTGAAATTTTTCCTGTTTGCCGACGACGGTTATCCGCCGTATGGCAACACCATGGTGACGACACAGAAAATTGCCAAAGAAAGGCCCGAGGTGGTGCGCCGCTTCGTGCAGGCCACGCTGGAGGGTTACAAAAGCTACTTGGCTGACCCCACTGCAGGTAATGCTTTGATCAAGCAGGAAAACCCAAAAATGGAAGACGAACTGATCGCTTACGGCGTCAAGCGCCTGCGCGAACTGAACCTGTTTGGTGCGGGCGATGCCGCCAAGATGGGCGCGGGCACCATGACCGACACACGTTGGAAACAAACATACGACCTGATGGTGACCAGTGGGCAGATCAAGCCGATTGCCAACTGGCAGCAGGCCTACACCACGCAGTTTGTCAAAGACCTCAAAGTCATGCCGTGAGCGCATAAAAACTTAACTCGAAAGGTTTTTATGCTGGTCACCAAACAACCCATTTTGCGGCGCTTCTGGTATGCCGTGATGCCCATGGACAGCCTGCGAGCCGGGCCCCAAGCTTTCACCTTGCTGGGTGAAGACATCGTGCTGTGGCAAAAGGCCGATGGCCAGACCGCCGCAGTGCGTAACCGCTGCTGCCACCGCACCGCCCGGCTGTCCAAAGGCTTTGTGCAGGGAGACGACATTGTGTGCGGCTACCACGGCTGGACTTATGACTGCACCGGCGCGTGCGTGCGCATTCCCCAAGCGCCAGACATGCAGATACCCGCCGGCGCCCGGGTGCCGGCCTATCATTGCCAGCAGAAATACGGCTATGCCTGGGTGGCGCTTGACGACCCGTTGATGCCGCTGATCGACACGGCCGAAGAGAGCGACCCCGGTTTTCGCCGAATTCACCAGATGGACGAAACCTGGGCTACTGGCGCGCTGCGCATGATGGAAAACTCGTTTGACACCGCCCATTTCGCTTTTGTGCACAAAGGCACCTTCGGCCAGGGAGACAAACCAACGCCCAAGTTTTTCGAGCTGCGCGAAACCGACTATGGTTTTGAGGCCGAAACCATTCTGCCCATCAACAACCCGCCCGCCTCGCACCGCATCACTGGCAGCACCGAGCCCACGACCACGCGCCACTTTCACAACCAGTGGCACATGCCGTTCTTGCGGCGGCTGGGTCTGTCTTACCCCAATGGTTTGCAACACAATCTGTACACCGCTGCGACGCCCATAGACGACCACCACATACGGCTGATTCAGTGGCTGTACCGCAACGACACCGAGGCGGACTGCCCAGCTGAAATCCTGAACGACTGGGATCGGCGCGTCGTGGCCGAAGACAAGGTAATTCTGGAGTCGGTGAATGCCGACGCGCCCATTGATATCGCGCGCCGCGACGAGCAAAGCATGCTGTCGGACCGGCCCGGAATGATCATGCGCAGGCGCTTGCTGGAGCTGCTGGCCGCACACGGCGAAAGCGAGGTGCATGGCTGGCCGCTGAGTTCGTCGACAGGACACAAACCAGCGTCGGCAATCATCCCCATCGTGCAGGTGGCCGCATGCTGACCACCCGCCAAAAGGTGCTGCGCCGCTTCTGGTATGCCACCGTACCCGCGTCCATGCTGGAGCAAGGCCCCACACCGTTCACCTTGATGGGTGAACGCATCGTGATGTTCCGCCAGACCGATGGCACACCGGTGGCCCTGCGCGACCGCTGCTGCCACCGCACTGCGCAGCTGTCCAAGGGGACGGTTGAGGACGGCAACATTGTGTGCGGCTACCACGGCTGGACTTATGACGGCACCGGCACCTGCGTGAAAATTCCGCAGCAACCCGACTTGCAAATACCAGCCAGTGCGCGCGTGTCGGCTTACCGGGCACAGGAAAAATACGGCTATGTGTGGGTGGCGCTGGACGAGCCTCTGAAACCCATTCCGCACTTTCCGGAAGACGGCGCGCCCGGCTTTCGCCGCATTTTTCAGTTCTATGAAGAGTGGAAAACTGCCCCGCTGCGCATGATGGAAAACTCATTTGACAACGCGCATTTTTCGTATGTGCACAAAGGCAACTTCGGCATCCTGGAAAACCCAAAACCCGCCCCGTACCACTTTCAGGAAACAGACTACGGTTTTGAAGCGGAAACAACCGTGCCAGTGCGCAATCCGCCGCAGAGCTACGCCATCACCGGCACGCAGGAGCCGATCACCGACCGGCATTTGGTCAACCGCTACTACCTGCCGTTTTCGCGTCGGTTTGGCTGCACCTACCCGGCCAGCGGGCGGGCGCACATCATTTACAACTGCGCCACGCCCATGGAGGATGGTCGCATCATGCTGGTGCAGTGGCTATACCGCAACGACACCGAAGCCGATGTGAGCACCCAGGCACTGATTGACTGGGACGCACAGATCACCGCCGAAGACCGCGACATTCTGGAATCGACCGACTTCGACGCCTGTGTGGACACCGCGCGCCGCATGGAATTTCACATGCCGTCCGACAAGCCAGGTCTGGTCATCCGCAAGCAGTTGCTGGACTTGCTGCGTGCCCACGGCGAGGAAGAGATTCACCGCGGCAATATGGAGGCTGCCGACGTGCTGGCCACTGTATGAGCGATGTGCTCATACGCAACGCGGCGGCCATCCTCACGGGTCTGAAAGACACAGGAGTGGGTCGTGAGGCACGCCACCCAGGCCCCGACATCCGCATTCGGGACGGTAAAGTGCAAGCGCTCGGCGCCTTGCAAGCTCTACCCGGTGAAACGCAAATCGATGCCAGTGGCTGCGTGGTGTACCCCGCGTGGGTCAACACCCACCACCACCTGTTTCAGTCGCTGCTCAAGGGCGACCCAATGGGGTTGAACGCCACGCTCACACCTTGGCTTTCGGCCACACCCCTGCGGCTGCGCCCGCTGATGGACGAGCACAGTTTTCGCCTGGCAGCGCGCATTGGGCTGGTGGAGCTGGCGCTGTCCGGCTGCGGCACAGTGGCCGACCACAACTACCATTACTACCCCAATATGCCGTACGACAGTTCGGCCATTCTGTTTGACGAAGCGCAAGCGCTGGGTTTGCGGTTTGTGCTGTGCCGGGGTGGTGGCACCTTGTCGCGCGCAGGGGCCAATGCGCTGCCGGGCTCACAGCCTGAAACGCTGGATGCCTACCTGGCCGACATCCAGCGCCTGGCCAGCACCTACCACGACCCCTTGCCGGATGCCTGGCGGCGCGTGGTGGTGGCACCCACCACCCCGCCGCATTCGATGCACCCGCAGGAGCTGCGCGAATGCGCCGCGCTGGCTCGCCGCTTGGGGCTGCGCCTGCACTCTCACCTCTCGGAAACCGTGCACTACCACGATGCAGTGTTCGACCAGCACGGCATCAAGCCCGTGCAATTTTGCGAAAGCGTGGACTGGCTGGGTCCCGACGTGTGGTTTGCCCATTTGGTGAAGCTGGACGCCGACGAAATTGCCTTGCTCGGTGCCACTGGCACCGGCATTGCACACTGCCCGCAAAGCAATGGTCGGCTGGGCAGCGGCATTGCGCCTGTGCGGGCGCTGGAGGCCGCCGGTGCGCCCGTATCCATTGGCGTAGACGGTGCCGCCTCCAATGAAGCGGCCGACATGCTGTCTGAAACCCATGCAGCCTGGCTGCTGCAGCGCGCCCGCGACGGCGAGCAAACCCTGGCGTTGCACCGTGGCGGCCAGGGTGAAGCTGCGGCTGCCGCCTGCACCATCGAAGACGTGGTGCGCTGGGGCACAGCGGGCGGCGCTGCCGTACTCGGCCTACCCGCCATCGGCACCTTGGCCCCGGGTCAGGCGGCCGACGTCGCCATCTACGGCCTGGACAGCGACCCCCGCTACTTCGGTCTGCACGACATTGCCATCGGCCCGGTGGCCTGTGGCGGCCGTGCCGATCTGCGCCACCTGTTGGTGGGTGGCCTGGAAGTGGTGCGCCATGGCCGAATCGCGGGGCTCGACATGCACGAACTGGGGCGGCAGGCGCGTTTGGCGGTGACGGGGTTGCTGGCGAAGCTGTAGTTTTGCTATATATTCAATAGCTGCTTGAGCAATATCCACAAGGGGTGGAGGCGATTTTACTTAAATTTCGGGTGCCGCCCCATCCAGCAGCCTCACCTTCACGCTCTTGCCCTTGATGCGCCCGGCGTTCAGCCGCTGCAACGCTTCCTGCGCAATCGCCGAGTCCACCGCCACGTAGGTGGAAAACTCGTTCACGTTGATCTTGCCAATCTGCTCTTTGGCAAACCCCGCCTCGCCGGTGAGGGCACCCAGCACATCACCAGCGCGGATTTTTTCTTTGCGGCCGCCGACGATTTGCAGGGTGGTCATGGCGGGGCGTAGCGGGGTTTTGCTTGCCGGCGTCAGTGCGTCGAGCTTGTGCCATTGCGATGCGTGGCCTTGCAGCACTTCAATTTTCCCCACGCTGCCCATCTCGTTCATGCTGACCAGATTCAGCGCCAGGCCTTGCTCGCCTGCCCGTCCGGTGCGGCCAATGCGGTGGATATGAATTTCGGCATCGGGCGTCACGTCGACATTGATGACCGCTGCCAGCTGGGGGATGTCCAGCCCGCGCGCAGCCACGTCGGTGGCCACCAGCACGTTGCAACTGCGGTTGGCAAACTGCACCAGTACCTGGTCGCGCTCGCGCTGGTCCAGCTCGCCATACAGCGCCAAAGCCACAAAGCCCTGGGCTTGCAACACGGCGGCCAGGTCGCGGCACTGGGCCTTGGTGTTACAGAAAGCCAGGGTGCTGGCGGGGCGAAAGTGTTCAGCAGCAGGCTCACGGCGTGCAGGCGCTCACTGGGCTTGACTTCGTACCAACGCTGCTCGATCTGGCTGCTGTCGTGTTGCGCATCGACTGTGATGGTCTGCGGGGAGCGCATGAATTGCGCGCTCAACTTGGCAATGCCTTCCGGGTAAGTGGCGGAGAACAGCAGGGTTTGCCGCTCTTTCGGGCACTGTTTGGCCACGGTGGTGATGTCGTCAAAAAACCCCATGTCCAGCATGCGGTCGGCTTCGTCCAGCACCAGAGTGTTCAGCGCCTCCAGCGTCAAGCTGCCGCGCTCCAGGTGGTCCATCACCCGCCCCGGCGTACCCACCACCACATGCGCGCCGTTTTCCAGGCTGGCCACTTGGCCGCGCAAGGGCACGCCACCGCACAACGTGACCACCTTGGTGTTTTCTTCCGCACGCGCCAGTCGACGAATTTCGGTGGTTACCTGGTCGGCCAGCTCACGCGTGGGGCACAGCACCAGGGCTTGCACGGCAAACCTTCTGGCGTTGAGGTTGGCGAGCAAGGCAAGGGCAAAAGCCGCCGTTTTGCCGCTACCGGTTTTGGCTTGGGCAATCAAGTCTTTGCCCAGCAGGGCGGGCGGCAGGGCGGCAGCCTGAATGGCGGTCATCTCGGCATAGCCCAGCTGGGCCAGGTTGGCAAGGGTGGCGGGGTTCAGCGGCAATGACTGAAAACTGTGGGGGTCGGGCCGGGCGGGTGTAAGGGTCATAGGCCATTATCAATTGCGGGTTCCAGTGAGGCCACAGGTTCCAGCCCTTGGCAACACACCAGGCAGGCCTGCAAGCCGCCGCCGGTGCGCGGTGCCAGCGTCAGGGTGGCATCTAGCGCCAGGGCCAACTGTTGCGCAATCGCCAGGCCCAGGCCGGTGCCACCGGTGCTTCGGTTGCGCGAGTTTTCGACGCGGTAAAACGGTTGCATCACCGCTTCCAACTCCTGCGCGGGGATGCCAGGCCCCCTGTCCAGCACGCAAACCTGCCAGCCGCCTTCCGGCGTGCCCTGCAGCGATATTTCGGCTGCACCGGCGAACTTCAACGCGTTGTCTACCAGGTTGCACACCACGCGCCGCAGCGCTTGCGGTCGTGTTTGGCAACGGCCCGGCGAGGGGTCACCCAGCGTGAGGCTGACCGCGTGGCCTGCGTCGGTGTAGTCGGCCACCAGGCTGGCCATCAGGGCTTGCAACTCGACCCGCTGCGTGGACTCCTGCATCGCATGGGCCGAACGTGCATACGAAATGCCCTGCTCCACCAAGGCCTGCATCTCGGCGAGATCAGCATGCAGCTTGTCGCGCAGCACCGTGTCGTCCAGCAAATCGGCGCGCAGGCGCAGGCGCGTGATGGGGGTCTGCAGGTCGTGCGACACCGCCGCCAGAATATGCATGCGCTCGTTCAAATGGGCGTGGATGCGCGCTTGCATGGCATTGAACGCACGGGCCGCGCCGGCCACTTCACGCGGCCCTTGTTCAGACAAAGGAGCACCTGCGAGAGCGGGAGAGAGTTGCGCCGGGTTCAGGGCATCAGCGGCCTGCGCCAATCGCCGCAGCGGTCGGGTTGCGAGCGAGACGGCCCACCAACTCAGCCCCGCCAACAGCGTGAGTTGTAGTGCCAACACCGCCAGCACCCAGGGCGAGATGCGCAGGCGCGGCTGCGCCAGCTCAATCGCCAGTGCAGCGCCGTCCACCAATCGAAGCTGCACGCTCAGCGCACCTGCGTCACCCACGTCCACCACACGCACGTCGCGCGGTGGCACCAAAGCTGCCCCAACGGCGCTGGCCACCGCTTGTGCCAAGGCAGACTGACTGGGCTTGAGTGCAACACCGTGTTCAAGTGGCGCCAGACGGTAGTTGGGTCGCTCCAGCCGGGGTAGCCAGGCTGCGCGCTCTGCGGGCGGCAAGCGTTCCAGAATAGCCACCGAGCTGGCGACATCGCTGGCCAGGTAATTGACCATCATCCCGCCCATCGCCAGGCTGCGCTCCATCACCACCAGCCAGAACGACAGCACATGGGCCAGCGCCAAGCCAGCAAACAGAATCAGGCTGATCCGCCCCATCAACGATTGAGGCCATCCGCGCAACCAGGCCTTCACTGCGCCACACCCTGACTGCTGACAGCCGCGCAAAAAACATAGCCCTCGTTGCGCACGGTCTTGATGTAGTGCGCTTCTCGGGCCTCATCGCGCAGCCGCTGGCGCAAGCGGCTGACCAGCAAATCAATCGACCGATCAAACACATCGGATTCGCGGCCCTGCGTGAGGTTGAGCAGCTGGTCGCGCGTGAGCACGCGCTGGGGGTGGTCCAGCAGTACCCGCAGCAGGCGGTATTCAGCGCCCGACAGGGCCACCACCGTGCCGTCTGCATCCAACAGGTGGCGAGCCGTGGTGTCCAGCCGCCAATCGCCAAAACCGATTTGACTGACCGGCTCAGTACGGCCCAGGTTGGGCGGCAGCATGCGGGTGCGCCGCAGCACTGCGCGGATGCGGGCCAGCAGCTCACGCGCAGCAAAGGGCTTGGTTAGGTAATCGTCGGCGCCCAACTCCAGACCCAGAATTCGGTCGGCCTCGTCGCTGCGCGCAGTCAACATCAAGATAGGCAGGTGGGGCTGCCCGGGGCTGCGCAGCTCACGACACAGGGCAATGCCGTCAACCCCGGGCAGCATCAAGTCCAGCACCATGAGGTCAATGCGCTGGGTGGCCAGCACCTGGCGCATTTGCGGCCCGTCGGCAGCGCTGCTGGCCTGCAGACCCTGTTTGCGCAGGTACTGCGTGACCAGCTCACGGATGCCGGGGTCGTCGTCAACGATCAGGATGTGGTCGGCTGTTTCCATTTGTTCTTTGTACCTGAATAGCCAGTGCCGTATCGCCTGCCATGTATCTCAACATGTCTGGCGCTCCACGGTACATGACCGCATACAAATCTGCCCGGGCAGGACACAGGCCCGATACGCCAGCTGCATTCAATCGTGTCTTCATCAACTTGCATGGAGATCACATGAAACACGGTCTGGCCCTGGCGGCCATCGTTGCCCTGCCACTGGCTTTTGCCCAGTCCACCCCAGCGCCCACACACCTGGGCCGCTGGATCGTTGAAAGCGGCAACCTGGAAGTCGAAATCGCACCTTGCGCCGACCTGTTGTGTGGCAAGGTGGTTCGCGTAATAGCCAACCGGGCGATGAGCGGCCCAGGCCCGGCAGCCCCGGTCGACGCGCCGTCTCCCCTGGGCATGGTGATTCTGTCTGACTTGCGGACAGACGATGGGCAGCTCAAAGGGCGCATTTACAACCGGGAAAACGACAAGTTCTACAGCGCCACCGTCAAGCTGGGGGCGCCTGACCAGTTACTGGTGCACGGCTACGTGGGCTTACCGTTGTTTGGCAAAACCCAGGTCTGGCGTCGCCCTGGCCCGGCGGAGAGCGGGCAGTGACCAGCCCGGTATTGGCTGTAGCCGCCGGCATGTTGACCGTGGCCGCGCCCTGCGTTTTGCCCATGCTGCCGGTGGTGTTGGGTGCCTCGATGGGGCAGCACCACCGCGCCCGCCCCGTCTTTATTGCTGCCGGTTTTGCACTCGCTTTTGCGTCGGTCGCGCTGCTGTTCAATGCGTTCTCCAAGGTGCTGGGTCTGACGCCCGACATGCTGCGCAACCTGGCCGCAGGACTGCTGGTGGTGTTTGGTGTGCTGATGATCTGGTCGACACCCTTCCAATGGCTGGCGATGCACAGCAGTGACTGGCTTAACCGCGTCAGCAGCCTGGGAGACCGTGCAGGCAGCGGCAATCTGGGTGGCTTGGTGCTGGGCCTGTCGCTCGGAGCGGTGTGGACGCCATGCGCAGGCCCGGTGCTCGGCTCCATCCTGACGCTGGTGGCCACCGAGCCCGACAACACCCGCGCCGCCTGGCTGCTGGTGTGCTACGCCATCGGTGCTGCGCTGCCCATGCTGGCGATTGCTTACGGCGGCCAGCACGCATCCACCCGTGTTCGCCAGTTGGCCCGCCACACCCACCGCTTGCAGCAAGGCTTTGGCGTGCTGGTGGTGGGCGTCGGGTTGGCCATGTTGTTCCAGCTGGACGGGCCTATCACCGTCTGGCTGACCCAGTTTTATCCCCAAGGCCTAACCGGACTTTAAGCATGAAATCTTCTGTGTTTTCCCCCACACGCCGCAGCTTGCTCGCCGTGTTGGCCACCGCCGCTGCATCGCGCGTGGCAGCAGCGCCCAGCCTGCATGACTACGGCACTGCGCCTGAGTTTGTCGGCATTGACCAGTGGCTGAACTCGCCGCCCCTGACCCTGACCAGCCTGCGTGGGCGCGTGGTGCTGGTTGATTTCTGGACGTACGCCTGCATCAACTGCCAGCGCACCCTGCCTTATGTCAACCGCTGGGCTGCAACTTACCAGTCGGCTGGTCTGGTGGTGATTGGCGTGCACACGCCCGAGTTTCCGTTTGAAAAATCCACCACCAACGTGCAGGCCGCCATCAAACGCCTGGGCATCAAGCACCCTGTGGCGCAAGACAACCGCTATGCCACCTGGAAGGCCTATGCCAACCAGTATTGGCCCGCCACCTACCTGGTGGATACCCGGGGCAACACCCAATACAAGCATTTTGGCGAAGGGCAGTACGAGCGCACAGAGGCGGCCATCCGGCATTTGCTGGGCATGAAACCCCTCGTTTAACGCAGACCCACTTCAACCACAACATCAGGAATCAATATGTCATTTTTCCGCTTTGCATTCACTTGTATTCCACTGGCCGCCGCGCTGTCGGTGCTGCCCACTGCGCAAGCCCAGCAAGCCCCCGCGCTGCCCCCACCCGAGTCAACCAACCCCGTCACCTTGCAGCTGATGCAGGGGTTTCCGCCACCGCCCGACAAAGTGGTGCGGCTGTCCACGATCTTGAAATACCCCAACGCCCGCTGGGCCTTCCACCACCTGCGCGAGCTAGGCCCCACGGCAGCCGTCTGGCGGGGCAACCATTACGCCTCACCGCTACCCAGTGCACCGCGCGAGTTGGACGCTATGGCGTTTGACGACGACAAGGGAAACCCAACCACCCTGGCCGACTGGCAGCGCAACACCTACACCGATGGCCTGCTGGTGTTGCACCGAGGCAAAGTGGTCTATGAACGCAGCGACGTGGGCATGGCGGCTCACCAACCGCATGTGCTGTGGTCCATGAGCAAGTCGCTAACGGGATTGTTGGCCACCGAGTTGATACGCGAAGGCATGATCGACGGGGGCGCGCTGGTGTCGAGTTATCTACCTGAACTGAATGACAGCGCCTGGGGCGACGCCACCGTGCAGCAGACGCTGGACATGACCACAGGCGCGCAATACCAGGAGAACTTTGCCGACCCTGCCTCGGGCATTTTTCAGTACCTCATCGCGGCGGGGCTGGTGCCCACACCGGCCAACTACCCAGGCCCTAAAACCGTCACGGAGTTCTTGAAGACCGTTAAAAAACAGGGCGAGCACGGCACAGCTTTTCAGTACAAAACCGTGGACACCGAGGTGATTGGCTGGCTGATGCAGCGCATGTCCAACAAGAGCTATGCGCAGTTGTTGTCGCAGCGCATCTGGGAACCACTGGGTGCACAGGAAGACGCTTATGTGTGGATGGACAGTATGGGTACACAGCTGAGCAGCATCGGCGTCAACGCCACCCTGCGCGACCTGGGTCGGCTCGGAGAAATGCTGCGTCAGGGTGGTCAATTCAACGGCCGCCAGGTGCTGTCAGCCGCCAGCATTGCCGAAATCCGCAAGGGCGCTGATCCCGAAAAGTTCAAAGCCGCAGGCATGCCGATGCGAGCGGGCTACTCGTACCACAACCAGTGGTGGATTCCCCACGATGCCGACGACACGTTTGAAGCCAAAGGGCTTCATGGGCAACACATACACATCAACGCCAAAGCCGAGTTGGTGGTGGTGAAACTGTCGTCCCACCCGGTGCCCAACACCGCGTTCACCCACACGCTGGACAGGCGGGCGTTTGCGGCGCTGGCAGCGACCTTGAACCGGCCCTGAACGGGCCCGTGTCAGGTTTTTACTTCTTCACCAAAATCAACTCGATCTCGAAATTCAGCGTGGCATTTGGCGGAATCACGCCGCCGGCGCCATTGGCACCATAAGCAATCGCCGGTGGACAGGTCAGCTTGGCTTTGCCACCCGGCTTCATCAGCTGCACGCCTTCGGTCCAGCAGGGAATCACGCGGTTCAGCGGAAACTCAGTCGGCTCGCCGCGCTTGTAGGAGCTGTCGAACTCTTTGCCGTCGGCCGGGAAGGTGCCCTTGTAGTGAACCTTCACGGTGTCGGTGGCTGCAGGGCTGGCACCGGTGCCTTCTTTGAGCGACTGGTAGATCAGGCCGCTCTTGGTGGTGACGGGGGCTGTTGCAGAGGGTGCAGCAGCTGCGGCAGGGGTGGCGACGGTTTTGGTGGTCGCTGGGGCTTGGGCACAGGCGACCAGGGCCAGGGTGGACAGACAAATCGCAGCAGTGAAGCGAAGGGTTCGCACGGGATTCCTTTTGGAGGGTGGTTGAAGGTGCGGATTATCCGGGCTTGGTTTGGCGGGTTGGATGAACCCGGCCACGGTTACCGTTACAAGACCGATAACAAATTCGTCATACAATTTCGTTTTACATAAATGGAGCGCAAATCATGACTGCTGCCACATTGTCTTTTCGCGCCACATCCGAGTTTGCAGAACAAACCAAATCGCTGGCCAGCCTGTTCAACATGCCCAGTTCTGAGTACCTACGTGAAGCCGTCCGCGAAAAAAACGAGCGGGTGCTGAAAGAGCGCATGACCTATCTGTCCCAACAGCTTTCGGCGAAGCATCTGCTGGAAAACGAAGCCATGGATGCGGCTTCGGGTGACGGTCTTGAGTAAATCCGCACGGGTGCAACGCGGCCAGTTGTGGGAAGTTGATTTCGAACCGCAAACCCACAAAGAAGAGCCTGGAAAACGTGGCAGACCTGCCTTGGTGATTCAAACCAACATCCTCAACGCCGCAGGCCACGCCACCACCATCGTCATTCCCGGCACCACGCAGGTGTATCGCGATGCGCAGGGTGATGGCTACCCACTGCGTGTGTCTCTGGGCACCATTGGCAAGATGAAGGATGAAACTGATCTGCTGCTAGATCAGATTCGCACCATTTCAAACCGGCGCTTGATGGGCGACAAGCCGCTGGCAGAACTCAGCAGGGCGCATATGAAGCGTGTGGAGGATGCGCTGAGGATTTTGACGGGGGAGTAGGTGACGCATATGACAACGGATCAGATCGAGAACCGACAAGAGTTGCTCCTTTTTTAATAGCTACTTGAGCAGTCAATTCAAGGGCTAAGGCCCGATTTAATGCTTAACGGGCTTCGAAGTGAAATCCTCACTCCCGCAACCACCGCACCATCTGCGGATAAGCCCGCTGCCCCCGCGCCACCGCCTGATTCGCCTCCCAGCTCAGCCCAATCCATTGCAAGTACGGCACGCCCAGGTAATGGCCTTGCCGAAAATTCTCCCGCAGTGAGGCCCCGTCGCCCTTGTAGCCGGCGTCGTGAAAAACCACTGCGGCGTCCAGCCCGAGGTGCAGCGCGGCGGCGTATGACCAGGCGATGGCGCCCATTTCCTGGCCGCCTTCGACTGGCAAGCGACCGTCAACCGGGCTGCGCTCGGCGGCGGGCAGCATGGCCAGGTGGCCGGCTTCGTGCAGCAGGTCGCCGGGGAAGCGCAGGCGCGCGGGGTCGATGCGCAGGCCGCCGTGGGCGATGCTGATGCCGGGTAGAAAAGCGTCGTCGGCCACCTCGCCCAGCTCCGCCGGCAAGCCGATGGAGCGGACGAACGCAATGATCTGGGCGGTGACGGGGAGATCGAACGCTGCAGTCACAGCCAGCTCAAGGGCGGGGCCGGTGTACGCCCGCCGGAATGTCACCGGCGTTGCGCCAGCCACTGGTAGCAAACCACGGGTCGCCGTCAATCCAGGCGCGCAACATGGGCAGGGCGTCCAGGCCCCAGAAGTGCTGGTCGTCTACCGTAAACGTGGGCACGCCGAACACGCCCAGGGCAATGGCTTCGTCGGTGTGGGTTTTGAGTTGCGCCTTCACCTCAGGGCTGGCCGGGTCGCGCGCGGGTTGCAGTTGCTGGGTGAGCGCAGCCAGGCGTTGCGGGTCGGCGGCGTCTTGCGGCGTGTCGCCTCCACTGCGCCACACGTGGCGAAAAATCGTTTCGCAGATGTAGCGGTTGGGCTCACCGCTGGCGCTGCAGGCCACGGCCAGGCGCAGCAGCGGCAAGGGATTGAAGGGGTGCGCGGCCAGCGGGTGCAGGGCAATGCCGTGCTGGCGGGCCAGCCACAGCACCTGGCGGTAAGTCCACTCGCGTTTACCTGGAATTTCGGCGGGGCCCAATTGGCCGTGGTGGTTGAGCAGGCCAGCAAACAAAACCGGCTTGTAGCGCAGGCTGTAGCTGCAGCCTTCCAGCGCAACGGGCAGGTGCTCGAACGCCAAGTAGGCGTAGGGCGAGATCACGTCGAAATAACAGGTGATGTGTTTCATGCGGCCCCCGCCCGTTGCGCGATCAATCCCCACACCACCCGCTTGCCTGCGTCGTCCATGCGGCCCCATGCAGCGATCTCGTCCAGTGTGCGAAAACAGCCTGCACACAAGGCAGTGCCTCGGCTCATTTTGCACACCGACAGGCAGGGTGAAGGCACATTCAGGGTTGTAGCCCTTGCAGATATTGCTCGAGCAGCTATTGAATCAGTAGCAATCATGTAGCAAGTTCCAGCACAACATCTTCTAGCGGCGCGCCCGTCAGACGTTGCAGATCGGCAGCGTTGAGTTGAAACACCGCGTGTGGATGGCCCGCCGCCGCCCAGATGACGTCAAAGCGCCGCAGTTCGCGGTCAATCAAGGTCACGGGTGGCGTGGCATGCGCCAGCGGGGGCACACCGCCGATGGCGTAACCGGTTTTGGCGCGCACAAACTCCGCATCGGCCCGCCCCGTTTTGCCCACCAACGCATCGACCTTTTTCTCGTCCACCCGCCGGTCGCCCGAGGTGATGACCAGCACCGCCGCGTCGTCTGACTTGCGGCGAAAGATGATGCTTTTGGCGATCTGGCCCACCGAGATGCCCAGGGCATCAGCCGCCTGCTGGGCGGTGCGGGCGGCACCATCGAGCATGGTGGGCATGTGTGGGTGACCACCATCCAGGAGCACGCGGGCAACGCGCTGCACGCTGTCGGGCAGGACGTGAAGTTCAGAACCGCACATCACGCGACCCGCTTATTCAGCAACGCCGTTGCGGCCCGCGAATTGGGTTTTCGGCCCAGGTGCTGGCTGATGAACTGACCCGCGTCAATCAGTTTGTCCAGGTCTATGCCGGTTTCAATGTCCCAGCCGTGCAGCAGGTAAACCACGTCTTCGGTGGCCACATTGCCGGTGGCACCTTTGGCATACGGGCAGCCACCCAGGCCGGCCACGGATGTGTCGAACTGCCACACGCCCATTTGCAGGCACACCACGGTGTTGGCCAGGGCCTGGCCGTAGGTGTCGTGGAAATGACCGGAGACTTCGTTTATGTTGTAGTGCTGCAAGGCGGCTTGCATGGCGCGCTGCACCTTGAGCGGGGTGCCCACGCCAATGGTGTCGGCCACGCCCACATGCTGCACGCCAATCTCGCGCATGAGTCGCGCCACCAGGCTCACGCGCTCCGGTGCCACGTCGCCCTCGTAGGGGCAACCCACAGCGCACGAGATGGCACCGCGCACCGCAATGCCTTGCGCCTTGGCAGCTTGCACCACGGGGGCAAAGCGCTCAATGCTTTCGGCTATGGAGCAGTTGATGTTTTTTTGACTGAAGGCTTCGCTGGCCGCGCCGAACACGACGATTTCGTCAGGCCATTGTTCTTTTGGGGCGGCCAGCGCCGCTTCCAGGCCTTTCATATTGGGCGTGAGCACGCTGTAGCGCACGCCGGCCTGCCGCTCAATACCCGCCATGACCTGCGCGTTGTCGCCCATTTGCGGCACCCACTTGGGGCTGACGAAACTGGTGACTTCAATCTCTGTCAAACCGGCTTGCTGCAGGCGGTGCACCAAGCCGACCTTGATGTCGGCAGGCACCATCTGCTTTTCGTTCTGCAGCCCGTCGCGGGGACCGACGTCGACGAGTTTGACTTTTGCGGGCAGGCTCATATCAATATCCTTTTTGAAGACTCACCACGCCCGCAACCGGCTCGCCGCGCTGCAAAGCAAGCATCTTTTGAGCGATCTGGGCAATGCTTTCCTCACGCAGCGTGCGCGCCGAGGTGTGGGGCGTCACGTTGATTTTGGGGTGATGCCAGAACGGGTGTTCGGCGGGCAGCGGCTCGGTGCGAAACACGTCGAGCGCAGCACCTGCCAAATGGCCGCTTCCCAGTAAGGCCAGCAGGTCATCGTCGACCAGGTGCCCACCGCGCGCCACGTTGATGACGTAACCGCCAGGCATGAGCTGGCCTAGCGTGCGTGCGTTCAAGATGTCTTGCGTATCGGGCGTGAGCGGTAGCAGGCAGACCAACACGCGGCTGGCTTTCAGGAAGGTGTCGAACTGATCCGCCCCACTGAAAGTGTTGATACCAGGTAGTTGCTTGGCCGACTGGCTCCACCCGTTGACTGGAAAGTCAAACCCCGCCACCGCCCGCGCCACACGCTGACCCAGCACACCCAGGCCCATGATGCCCACCGGGTAGTTAGCCCGCAGCCGGGGCTTGCGGTACGACCACTTGCTTTGCGCCGTGTCCGCGTCATAAGCATCCAGTTCACGGAAGTGGCGAATCAGCGCATGGCAAACAAACTCGGCCATTTGTACCGACATACCCGCGTCATCCAGCCGCACCACCTGCGCGCCGGTCGGCAGGCGCAGCTTGAGCAGCGCATCGACACCCGCGCCGATGTTAAAGATGCCTTGGAGTTGGGTTTGTTCGTCAAAAAACTGCTGGGGCGGTGCCCACACCACAGCCTGGTCAGCCAGCGGTGCACCGGGCTGCCACAGCGAAATGTCGGCTTGTGGCAAGGCTTGGCGAAGACCTGCCAGCCAGGGCTCGGGCTTGGTGTCGGTGCAGCAGAAGGTGATGTGCATGGAGCAGTTCAGGCCAGCTTGAGCAGCTCAGCGCCCTCAGTTACCTGATCGCCCGGCGCATACATCAGCTCTGCCACGGTGCCGTCCTTGGGCGCCGCGATGGTGTGCTCCATCTTCATGGCTTCCATCACGGCCAGCGCCTGACCGGCTTTGACCGCGTCGCCCGCTTTCACGGCAAACGACACCACCTTGCCGGGCATGGGCGCGGTCAGGCGACCGGTTTGGGCGGTGCTGGCGCTGGCATGGGCGAGCAGATCAATCACTATGATTTGTGTAGCGCCTTGAGCAGTAAATACAAGGGCAGAAGGCCCTTTTTGATACAAATGCGCTGTGTGGCGGTGGTTGGCGAACTGAATGTCCAGCGCATCGCCCTGGGGTGCAAATCGCAAAGTGCCAGCGGTTTGCTGCTCGCCCTCGCCTACTTGCAGATGCAATGCGCCATCGTGCAAATAGCTCAACAGGGCCTGCACCGGTTCGCCGTGAAATTCAAACGCAAAGCGGCGCTTAGCCACACCGAAGGCGCGGAAGCCGTCTCGGCGGGCGAAGGGGTCTGTCCAGGTGCTGCTCTTGCTTTGACTCCCTCCCCTTGCGGGGGAAGGCTGGGATGGAGGCATGTATTCAGACTGCTCGTCGAACAAAGTCTTCGCCACGCAGGCGGCAACCGCCACATTCACACCCAGCGGCTCCTGCTTGAACAGCACGGCCTGCTCGCGGGGAATCAAGGCCGTGTCTAAATTGGCATGCGCAAACGACGGGCTTTTCACCACATAGCGCAAAAACTGCACGTTGGTGGCCAGACCCACGATGTGGGTTTGCGACAGGGCTTCGTCCAGGCGCGCCAGCGCCTGGACGCGCGTGTCGCCGTGCACGATGAGTTTGGCCACCATGGAGTCGTAGAACGGCGAGATCGCGTCGCCCTGGCGCACGCCGTCGTCGATTCTTAGATCGCTACGTGCGAACGCCGTACACGCGGGCTTGCGGTAGACCTGCAGGGTGCCGGTGGCGGGCAGGAAGTTGTTGTCGGGGTTTTCGGCGCAAATGCGCGCTTCGATGGCATGGCCGTGAATGCGCAGGTCTTCCTGCTTGCAGGGCAGCGGCTCGCCAGCGGCCACGCGCAGTTGCCACTCCACCAAGTCCAGGCCGGTGATGGCCTCAGTCACCGGGTGCTCCACTTGCAGCCGCGTGTTCATCTCCATGAAAAAGAAACGCGCCCCCACGCTTTTCACTTCGTGTAATTCGCTGCCCCCCGGGGGGGCTGCCCCGCCTAAGGGCGGCCTGTCGGCGGGGCGATCCATCTTGCCTTCATCGCCCGACAATGACTCCACGATGAATTCCACGGTACCCGCGCCCACGTAGTTCACCGCTTTGGCCGCTGACACAGCGGCAGCGCCCATCTGCTCGCGCAGGGCCTGCGTCATGCCGGGCGCAGGCGCTTCTTCCAGCACTTTTTGGTGGCGGCGTTGCACTGAGCAGTCGCGCTCAAACAGGTACACGCAATTGCCATGGGTGTCGCCAAACACCTGGATTTCGATGTGCCGGGGGCGCTGCACATACTTTTCAATCAGCACCGCGTCGTCGCCAAAGCTGTTGATGGCCTCGCGCTTGCACGAGGCCAGCGCCGCGTCAAAGTCATCGGCCTTGTCCACCGCCCGCATGCCCTTGCCACCGCCACCCGCGCTGGCTTTGATGAGTACCGGGTAGCCGATACGGCCTGCTGCGTTTTTCAGCAGCACCGGGTCTTGGTCAGCGCCGTGGTAGCCCGGCACCAGCGGCACACCGGCTTTTTCCATCAGCTGCTTGGACTCGGCTTTCAAACCCATGGCCTGGATGGCTGACGGCGGTGGGCCAATGAACACCAGCCCCGCGTCGGCGCATGCCTGCGCAAACTCTTCGTTTTCGCTCAGAAAACCGTAGCCAGGGTGTACCGCCTGCGCGCCCGTGGCCTTGGCGGCTTCCAGAATGCGCTCCCACTGCAGGTAACTGTCTTTGGGGGCGCTGCCGCCAATGTGCACTGCCTCGTCGCAAGCGGAGACGTGCTTGGCTTTGGCGTCGGCGTCGGAATAAACGGCTACGGTTTTGATGGCCAGGCGAGCGCAGGTGGCGGCTACGCGGCAGGCGATTTCACCGCGATTGGCGATGAGGATTTTTTTAAACATGATGAACACTCGCTGTGAAATACCTTGCGCACGCTGCGCGTGCCGTGTCATTTAGCTTCGCTGCTGCGCGGCAGTGCCGCTGGTCACGGTTGGCGCTGAGGATTTTTTTAAACACTTAGATGGCTTTCGATTCAGTGAACGATCCAGAGAAAAACTCACGCACGCGGTGCACGACTGCTTTCAAAAACTTCACCAACACCACAATCAACACCACCGACAGCACCAACACCACCGCCAACAACGCCGCAAAAATCAGCGGCTCATTCGTCGCCAGCCACAGCGCCCCCACCACCAAACCATCTTCGACCAGCGACATCGCAATGTTGGAGAACGGCTCGGGTGAGGTGTTGATGGCGGCACGCGTGGTCATTTTGGTGGCGTGTGAGGTGGCGGCCAGGGTGCCACCGAGTAACGCGGCGACCATGGTCATGACGTTGTTGTCTACGCCAAAGTCGGCCCCCGTCGCGCTACCAATAGCCCCTGCAGCCAGCGCTGCACCTGCCGGAATGCGTACCACGGTTTGCACGGTGTCCCACAGCGAATCGACCAGCGGAATCTTGTCGGCGAAGAACTCGATGGCCAGCATGAAGCCGCTGGCACCTAACATGGCCGGGTGGCTGAGCAGCTTCAGGCCCTCGGGAATCGGCACCCAGCCCAGCGTGCCCGCCAGGCCGGTGAGAAACAGCACGGCGTACAGGCGTATGCCGCTGGCCCAGCCCAAGGCGGCGGCCAGGGCCAGGAGTTGTGCGGTGTCCAGGGCGGTGATATTGGGCATTTAGTGCTCTGAGGCAAAAAGGCGATTTTCGACGGTGCTTCGGCCCATCAAGGGGTCCACACCACGTCGTCATCTACCGCATACAGCTTGCAGGCCACACCGGTGCGCCGCTGGCAGAAACCCAGAGCTTTTGACATCGCGTCGTCACCCGAGGCGTATCCCATGCGTCCGCCCGAGCCCAAAGCCGCAGCTTTAGGCGACTTGGCAGCCAGATACTTTGAGTAGGTTTCGTCTTTGACCTTGGCAGAAATGAGCGGAACCGATGCCGCATCGGTTGCCTTACCAGGGCCTGTGATGGCCGGTTTGGTCATCGCTCCCGGTACCGTGAAACCGTGGCGAGCCAAAAACTCGTCGGCCACGGGTTGCCACAGGTCATTGGCCCGGCCTAGTAGCTGGTGCCCATCTTCGCCGTGTGGCGGCATTAATTTGTACTCGGCTTTGCCACCGGCTTTCACGTATGCGTCAAACCAGGCGCGGCTGTTTTTCGGGTTGAAGTATTTGTCGTTTTCGGTGTAGAGCCAGAGTGTGGGCGCGCTGGCGGTTTTGCCCCATGTGCCAAAAGTGTTTTCCAGCAAATAGGCTTGGCACGGATTGCCGGGCCGCTCCGTGGGGTTGCCGCCATGGCCACCCGCCACGTTGATGGCGGCTACCAAGCCATCGGGTTTGGCGGCGGCCGTGGCAACCGCTGTAAAACCGCCCAATGATTGGCCCATGACGACCAGACGAGCCGGGTCAATATCACTTTGCTGGCGCATGTAGGCCACCACCGCCAGCACCTGCGCGGCGGCAGCTTCGCCAGCGGGCTGGTAGCGCGGGCTGTTGCAGCTCATGTTGTCTTCCGGGTCACCCACGCTGGCCGATGCGCCATAGCCCAAGCGCTGGGGCACGGCCACTGCAAAGCCTTTGCGCACAAAAAACCGGGCGATGGATTCAAACCGTGGCCTGGCGTCTTGGGCGCGCGTGGCTGTTGCGCGGCCATGGTTCATCACCACCAGGGGAAACGGACCTGTGCCCTGCGGGCGAAAGGTGGTGACCAACACATCGCCGCTGATTTCTTTGCTGAACGCGTCTTTCACTGAGGCCGGCACGCGCACGATGGCTTCGCGTATGTCCAATGACAGCTGTTCGGGCGCAGGTGGTTCTTGCTCTTGCGCAAACACCGCCCCTGCAAACAACAGCGGCAAAAGCCAAGGAATCATGTGCTTCATGGGTGGGCCGGTTCTCATGAAACCTACATTCTGAACACACCAAACTTCGTCTCGGCAATCGGCGCATTGCGCGCCGCCGACAAGCCCAGCGCCAGTACGCGCCGCGTGTCCGCCGGGTCAATCACGCCGTCGTCCCACAGCCGCGCTGTGGCGTAGTACGGGTGGCCTTGCAGCTCGTATTGGTCGCGTATCGGCGATTTGAAGGCTTCTTCTTCAGCCGCCGTCCATTGCCCGCCCTTGCCTTCAATGCCGTCGCGCTTGACGGTGGCCAGCACGCTGGCGGCTTGTTCGCCGCCCATCACGCTGATGCGTGCGTTGGGCCACATCCATAAAAAGCGGGGGCTGTAGGCCCGGCCACACATGCCGTAGTTGCCCGCACCGAAGCTGCCGCCAATGATGATGGTGAACTTGGGCACCTGGGCGCACGCCACGGCGGTGACCATCTTGGCGCCGTGGCGGGCGATGCCTTCGTTTTCGTATTTGCGGCCCACCATGAAGCCGGTGATGTTCTGCAAAAACACCAGCGGAATCTTGCGGGCGCAGCACAGCTCGATGAAGTGCGCGCCCTTCACGGCACTTTCGGAAAACAAAATGCCGTTGTTGGCGACGATGCCCACGGGCATGCCTTCAATGTGTGCAAAGCCGCAAACCAGGGTGGCACCAAAGCGGGCCTTGAACTCGTCAAACTCGCTGCCGTCGACGATGCGGGCGATGATTTCGCGCACGTCAAACGGCTTGCGGGTGTCCACGGGAATCACGCCATACAGCTCCTCTGCTACATATTCAGGAGCTGTTTGAGCAATATTCACAAGGGCTGGAGGCTTGTTTCGATTCAAATTGGCCACGGCTTGCCGCGCCAGCGCCAGCGCGTGCAAGTCGTTTTGCGCCAGGTGGTCGGCCACGCCCGACAGGCGCGTGTGCACATCGCCACCGCCCAGGTCTTCAGACGTGACCACCTCACCCGTGGCGGCTTTGACCAGCGGTGGGCCACCCAAAAAGATGGTGCCCTGGTTGGCCACGATGATGGTTTCGTCGCTCATCGCAGGCACATACGCACCGCCCGCCGTGCAACTGCCCATCACCACTGCAATTTGCGCAATGCCTTGCGCGCTCATATTGGCCTGGTTGAAAAAGATGCGGCCAAAGTGGTCGCGGTCGGGGAACACCTCGTCTTGGTTCGGCAGGTTGGCCCCGCCGCTGTCTACTAGATAGATACAAGGCAGGTTGTTTTGCTGCGCCACTTCCTGCGCACGCAAGTGCTTTTTCACCGTGAGCGGAAAGTAGGTGCCGCCTTTCACCGTCGCGTCGTTGCACACCACCAGGCAGTCCACCCCGCTCACCCGCCCAATGCCCGCGATCACACCCGCACAAGGCGCATCACCGCCATACAAGCCGTGCGCGGCCATCGGCGACAGTTCCAGAAACGGTGTGCCAGGGTCCAGCAGCATTTGCACGCGGTCACGCGGTAGCAACTTGCCACGCGCCGTGTGCTTGGCCCGCGCCGCCTCGCCACCGCCCTCGGTGGCACGCTGAACCTGCAGTTTGAGATCGTCGACCACGGCACGCATCGCAGCGGCATTGGCCTGGAAGTCGGCGGAGCGGGGGTTGAGTTTGGTTTCTAGACGGGGCATGTGTGCAACCTGCGGTTCGTTTGACGTGAATGTTTAGTTGACGTTTACGTAAACGTCAATTCTGCCTGAAGTTGAGCATCGAAGACCCAGCGTAGCAACACGCGAACGTCGCTCAGTCTCACCCTTCGAGCGTCCTTGCGATCTGAAGCCAATCCAACGAGCGATGCGGCCCCGGCAGTACTTCGGGCAGAACATGTCGCGCCAGTCGCAAGCCCTGCGCCGAGTTCGCAAACCACACCACGGCATCCTGAGTGCTGAGGTTGCCCATTACGAAGGCCCGGAACCCAGGGTTGTGTCCCCAGTGAAAAAAAGTGCCTTGCGAAGGCTCCAACCCCCAACCAAGCCCCCACGCGACCTCCTTGTCCTGCGCGGCATCCATATTCAAAACATCATCGACACCCACCCTCGCTGACACTGCAGGCGTGAACCAACGCGCATGTATCTTTGAAGACAAGCCGCGTCCGCGCAACACAGCTTGTACGAACCGGGCGTAGTCGGTTGCTGTGGTTAGCAGCGACCAGGAGGCAGCGGCCTTTGCCATGCGGCGCTTGGACACGAACTGGCCGTCCATCTCCTGTCCCTGTGCGTAATTGGATTCGAACCGTTGCTGCCATTCAAGACTGGAGTCACCCATGCCTAACGCCTCGAAGACGCGGGTTCGGGCGACGGCTTCCAACGAGCTTGCGGACGACGCTTCGATTGCACGTTGTAGCCAGCCGAAGGCGCTACTGCCGTAGCTGAACCGCTCACCTGGTGCAAAGTGGGTCTTCAACGGTGTCTCTGGCCCGACGATGTTTGGCAAACCGCTCGTATGTGTCAGCACGTGGGTGGCGGTGATCGCGTTGGCGCGCTCATCGCCCGGCACGTATTCCCCGCAGATGTCACAGAGCGGCCGATCAAGGTCAAGCAGTCCCTCCTCGGCAAGCTGAAGGGCAATGAAAGAAACCAGTGGCTTGGTGAGAGATGCCGCCTCAAATACGGTGTGTGTGTCTACATCCCGGCGATCGTCGGCACCGCGGATTCCGATGGCATGCACCGCGGCAATTTCTGCGGACTTAAGCACAGCAAGTGACAGACCTGGAATCGCAGCTTGCACGCGCGGGTCGTGCAGGATTTCTTCCAACATGGCTGTGTTGTTGCAGCGAGAACTTACTGAGCCTCAATTTTTGCGTCTTTGATCGCCTTCGCCCACTTCGCTGTCTCCGCCCGGGTTCTCTGAGCCAGCGCATCCGGCGTGCCCGGCTCAACCGCAAAGCCGATCGGCGCGAACTTCTCCTGGATGTCCTTGCTGCTGGCCGCGGCATTGATGGCGGCGTTGAGTTTGTTCACGATGTCGGCGGGCGTGCCGGCCGGAGCGAAGGCGGCGAAGTAGGCGATGAGTTCGTAGTCTTTCAGGCCCAGGGCTTCGTTGACGGTGGGCACATCGGGAACCAAAGGCGAGCGTGTGGTGGAGGTGACGGCCAGTGCGCGCACCTTGCCGCCTTTGACCTGGGGCACCATCACGCCAAAGTCGGCAGTAAACATGTTGACCTGGCCGCCCAGCAGGTCGGTCATGGCGGCGGGGCCGCTTTTGTAGGGCACGTTGGTCATCTTGATGCCGGCCATGCTGGCCAGCATTTCGCTGGACACCAGTTGTGAGGTGCTGGCGCTGGCAAAGGTCACGTTGCCAGGTTTTGCTTTGGCCATGTCCACAAACTCGCGCAGGGTCTTGACGGGCACGTCGTTGTTGACGGCCACGATCAGCGGCAACTGGCCCATGTAGGCCACGGGTGCAAACGCTGTGTCCTGGTCGTAGGGCAGCGTTTTCATCAGGCTTTTCAGGGCGGCATTGGTGCTGTTGGTGCCAATCAAAATCGTGTAGACATCGGGCGCAGCCTTGGCCACCGCGTCTGCACCCAGCATGCCGTTCACGCCGGGTTTGTTGTCCACCACCATGGGCTGGCCCAGCGACTCGGTGAGCTTGGCGGCAAAGGCGCGGGCAATCTGGTCGGTGGCGCTGCCGGGGGCAAAGGGCACGACCAGCTTGACGGGTTTGTTGGGGTAAGCCTGTGCTTGCACGGCGGGGCTGACCAGCAGGGCTGTAGCACCGCAGGCGGCGAACAGGCTGCAAATGATGGTGCGACGGGTGGTTGGGTTCATGGTTTGTCTCCGGGGTTGAATCTGTTGTGACTGTCTGCTATTGCAGGCAGGCCGTGCTGAATATTGTGCGCGCCCAGTGCGGGTGCGCGGCTGCGGTGGGCGGGTCGCAACCCATCGATTGAAAGCGGCAGCGCGGTCAAGCTCAAGGGGGTTTGCCCGGTGTCGCCGGGCACAGGCTGCAGCAGACTCAGCGCCTGCACCTGGGGGTGGGCCAGCGCCTGGGGCAGGCTGTGAATGGGCGCACAGGGCACACCTGCAGCCTCCAGCAGGGCCAGCCAATCAGCACGCGGGCGGCTTTGCAGCAAGGGGGTCAAAAACTCGAACAGCAGTGCTTTGTGCGTCAGACGGGCACGGTTGGTAGCAAAGCGTTCATCGGTGGCCCAGTCGGGCTGGCCCAGGGCCTGCGCCAGCTTGGCAAACAGCCGGTCGTTGCCGCAGCAGATGAGCAGCGGCGCATCAAAAGTTTCAAAGGCTTCATAGGGCGCAAAGCCGGGGTGGCCGCTGCGGTGGCGCTCGGGCTGGCGACCTTCGTTGACCAGGGCATCGGCCTTTTGGCCGTTCCACACCAGGGCGGTTTCCAGCAGCGAGGCGCTGACGATGCCGCCGCGCCCGGTGTGCTGGCGCCGCTGCAACAAGGCCAGCGCGCCAATAACAGCCCACATGCCCGTGCCCTGGTCGCACAGCGAAGCACCGCTGCGCATCGACGGATCGTCTGGCCCACCGTTGGTGGCCGACAGGCCGCTGAAGGCCTGGATCAAGGGCTCGTAGCCCGGTTGCAGCGCCATAGGCCCCGTGTGGCCAAAGGCCGAGATTTCGCAGTACACCAAGCGGGGGTGGCGCGCACACAGCGCGGGCCCATCAAGGCCCAGGGCACGCGGCACGTCGGGGCGCAGGTTGTGCACAAAAATATCGGCGCTGGTCGCCAGGCGCTCGAAAGCTGCCAGGCCATCGGCGCTTTTCAAATCCAGCGCCACCGACTGTTTGCCCCGGTTGAACACATGAAAGATCAGTGCGTCTGCGCCGTCACTGCCCGGGCCACCACCAAAAGCCGGGCCCATGCGCCGTGCGTCATCACCTCCGTCTGGCCGCTCCAGCTTGATGACTTCAGCCCCCAGATCAGCAAATATGGCACCTGCAAACGGCCCGGCCAACACCTGGCCGAGCTCCAGCACACGCAGGCCTTGTAGGGGCCCTGTCATGGCTGTCGGTGCGGTGACATCGGAATGCGGAACATCGCTCAAGCTGTTTTGTCTTCGGCCAGTTGCAGCTCGTCTTTCATCGCGTCGCGAATCTTGAACTTCTGGATTTTTCCGGTGATGGTCATAGGAAACGCTTCCACAAAGCGGATGTAGCGCGGCACCTTGTAATGCGCTATCTGCCCTGTGCAAAAGCTGCGGACTTCGTCTTCGGTGGCCACTTGCCCCGGCTTGGTGATGACCCAGGCGCACAGCTCTTCGCCGTACTTTTTGTCGGGCACGCCCACCACCTGCACGTCTTGCACCTTGGGGTGGCGGTACAAAAACTCTTCGACCTCGCGGGGGTAGACGTTTTCGCCGCCGCGAATCACCAAGTCTTTGATGCGGCCCACAATGTTCACGTAGCCCTCGGCGTCCATGGTAGCCAGGTCGCCGGTGTGCATCCAGCCGTCGGCATCGACCGCTTCGCGGGTTTTGGCTTCGTCGTCCCAGTAGCTGTGCATCACGCTGTAGCCCTTGGTGCACAGCTCGCCCGACTGGCCCACGGGCAGGGTGGCACCGGTGACTGGGTCAACCACCTTCACCTGCAGGTGCGGCTGCACCTGGCCAACGGTGGACACGCGTTTGGCCAGGGGCGTGTCGGTGCTGCTTTGGCAGCTGACAGGGCTGGTCTCGGTCATGCCGTAGGCAATGGTCACGTCGGTCATGTGCATGTCACTCACCACTCGCTTCATCACCTCAATCGGGCAAGGGGAGCCGGCCATGCAGCCGGTGCGCAGGCTGGACAGATCAAATTCCTTGAAGCGCGGGTGATCGAGCTGCGCAATGAACATGGTGGGCACGCCATACAGCGCGGTGCAGCGCTCGTCCTGCACGGTTTGCAGCACGGTGAGCGGGTCAAACCCGTCGTTGGGGTAGACCACGGTGGCCCCGTGCGTGATGCAGCCCAGGTTGCCCATGACCATGCCAAAGCAGTGGTACAGCGGCACCGGCACACACAAGCGGTCGGCGGGTGTGAGCTTCATGCACTCGCCCACGAAGAAACCGTTGTTCAAGATGTTGCGATGGGTGAGCGTGGCACCTTTGGGGAAACCGGTGGTGCCGCTGGTGAACTGGATGTTGATGGGGTCGGCGTTTTTCAGAGTGGCGCTGATAGCTGCAATGCGTGGGTCATCCGACTGGCCACGGGCCATGACTTGCGAAAAGCGCAGCATGCCGGGCTCGTCAGTGCCGTGCCCTGCTTCGTCGATCCACACCGTGTGCTGCAACTGCGGCAACCTGACTGTTCCCAGCTCGCGCAGCATGCCCAGGTAGTCACTGGTCTTGAAGCGTGCCATCGTCACCAGCGCCTTGCAGCCCACCTTGTTCAGCGCATATTCCAGCTCGCTGGTGCGATACGCCGGGTTGATGTTGACCAGGATCAAACCGATTTTTGCAGTGGCCACCTGCATCAGCAACCACTGGGCGTTGTTGTGCGACCAGATGCCGATGCGGTCACCTTTGACCAGGCCCAGGTTTAGCAAACCACTGGCCAGTTGATTGGCCTGGGTTTGCAGTTCGCGGTAGGTCAGGCGCAGCTTTTGGTGAGCGCTGATCAGGGCCAGGTGATCGGGTTGGCGTTGCACCATGGCATCGAAAAACGCGCCAATGGTTTGCTCGATCAGGGGTGGCTCGGTCAGGCCTGTAGAAAGGCTTTCGGTCAGAAGGTTTGAGCTCATGGCGTAGATCTCCCGGTTGGGGTTGAATTCAAAGGGAAGCTGTCGGTGACGGAAAACAGGACCCATTCTGGACGCATGTTGAAACGAATCGGCAAGATGCTGACGCCCAGGCCGCTGGTCACATACATGCGCCGGCCTCTGTGCCCTTCGTGGGTCACCCAGCCATGAGCCCACTGGCGCGGGGCACGGCCTGGCACGATGAACGCGCCGATGCCGGGCAGCGCCACCTGGCCCCCATGCGTATGGCCCGCGACGATCAAACCTTCTACGGGCGGCAGTTCCATGAGGCTGGCGGGGTCGTGCATCATGACCAGTGCATGGGTGTTGGCGGGCAGTTTTTTCAGCGCCTGCGCAGGCTGCGAATGGCCGGTGGAATCGTCACCAATGCCCACCACCCACAAACCCGTTTTGGCAAGGCGCTGAGCGTCGTTTTCCAGCACCGTGATGCCGCGTTTGCGCAAAGCGTTGGCCAACTTTGTTCCGTCGTACCACCAGTCATGGTTGCCCAGCACGGCATATACGCCTAGCGGCGCACGCAGCTCGCCCAGCACCTGCGCAATCTGGTCTTCGTGGGTGGCGGCCAGCTCGGGCGGCAGGTCGTGGTCGGCAATGAAATCACCGGGCAACAAAATCACATCAGGGTGGCTGGCATTGATCTCACGCACCAGCCGCTGCGCACGCTCCAGCGTGTTCACGCGCCACAGCCCACGCTGCGTGATGTGCCAGTCAGAGGCCACGGCCACCTTCAGCGGCGACAAGCGGTGCGGCGTGGCCAGCTGCACATCAATCTGCCGCGCCGCTACCCAGCGCGGCTCGATCAACACCGACCAAATGACCAGCAAGCCCAACAAGGCAGCCAGCGTGCGCCCAAGGGTCCAGGCCCGCAGCTTCATAGTTTGATGTCCGGTTTCTGGCTGCGCACAGCCTCCATCACCACGGTGCTGTGCTTGACCAGACCGTAGTCCCGCAGGTTTTTACGCAACTCATGCGGGCTCACCTCGTTCCAGGTCAGGCCGCAATCCAGGCAGGCATGGGCGTGCTCGTTTTGCAGAAAAACCGGCTTGCCCATCAGCGCCCGCAAGGCGCTGCGCAGGGGGTAAAAACGGGCCGACTCGCCCAGCGTGCCGCGCACTATCTTGCGGCTGCCGCAGCGCAGGCAATACAGGCCTCTTACGGTTTGGTTGAACATGGTGCGTGGTGTGTGACAGGTTGGGACGAGCGAACGAGACGAGCAATGGGGGTCAGATCAAAATTCAGGACGCGGTGTTGTCGGCGGGCGGGGAGCAAGTACGAAATTTTGCTCTGACCCCCATTGCGGACTTTCCGGAGACTGCAAAACTTCGCATGCACGGGCTTCGCGTTGCGGCGCCAAAGACTGCGATCGCGGCACGCAACGGTTTCGCGCGCCGGAACCTGAAAAATGGGGTCAGAGCCCAATTTCGTATGGGTTTGGCTTCGTGCCGGATAGACCATGTCCTGAATTGGGATCTGACCCCATTTTTCTCACGATGCTGAGGCGATTCAAGCAAAAACAGCCGACAGCCCAGAGATTCATTGCTCAAGCAGCTATCAAAACCGTAGTGACTCATGTCATGCCAAGGCCCGTTGAATCAAGATTTTCTGCACATCAGAGGTGCCTTCATAAATCTGGCAGACCCGCACGTCGCGGTAGATGCGCTCCACCGGAAAGTCGCTCACGTAGCCGTAGCCGCCCAGGGTTTGAATGGCGACGCTGCAGATGTCTTCGGCCACTTCGCTGGCAAACAGCTTGGCCATGGCGGCTTCTTTCAGGCAAGGGCGGTTGGCGTCGCGCAGGCTGGCGGCGTGCCAGATGAGCTGGCGGGCTGCTTCTAATTTCGTAGCTGCTTCAGCAAGCCGGAAGCCGACTGCCTGGTGGTTGATGATGGCCGTGCCAAAGCTCTGGCGGTCTTTGGCGTAGGCCAGTGCCACATCAAAGGCGCTGCGAGCCATGCCTAAGGCCTGGGCGGCGATGCCGATGCGGCCACCTTCCAGCGCGCTCAGCGCAATTTTGTAGCCCTCGCCTTCTTCGCCAATGCGGTTTTCTTGCGAGACGCGGCAGCCGTCGAAGTTGATTTGTGCGGTGTCGCTGCTGTGCTGGCCCAGCTTGTCTTCCAGCCGCGCCACCTGGTAGCCGGGGGTGGCGGTGGGCACGATGAAAGCGCTCATGCCCTTTTTGCCCGCGCCTTTGTCAGTCACGGCAATCACGATGGCCACATGGCCGTTTTTGCCGCTGGTGATGAACTGCTTGACGCCGTTGATGACGTAGCCGTCTTTGTCCAAAACAGCTGTGGTTTTGAGCGCCGACGCATCGCTGCCCACATGCGGCTCGGTCAAGCAAAACGCGCCCAACATGTCGCCACGGGCCAGCGGCGTGAGCCATTGCTTCTTCTGCGCTTCAGTTCCGTAGCGCATCAAGATGGCATTCACCGGGCAGTTGGTCACGCTGATGGCGGTGCTGGTGCCGCCGTCGCCTGCGGCAATTTCTTCCAGCACCAAGGCCAGGGTCACGTAATCCAGATTGGCGCCGCCATATTCCTCGGGCACACAAATACCGTAAGCACCCAGCGCGGCCAGGCCTTTGTGGGCCTCGTGTGGGAAGTGGTGCTCCTTGTCCCAGCGGGCGGCGTGGGGCCAGAGCTGCTCTTGGGCAAAGGCGCACACCGCGTCGCGGATCATTTCCTGGTCGGGGGTGAGAAGCATTGATATTCCAGACTCATTTCGTTATCAAACCAACCCGGCCGCTTCGCGCATATGAGTGAAGTTAATCGAGCTCCACCCACTGGTAACTGTTGCCAAATGCAAGTCCAAATCATCCGTCAGAAGTAATTTTCCTTGCCCCGCAACTGAGATCAGCGCAGCATCAGTTAAACCCAAACGCACGAACTTGTCGAGCACCACCTCACGTCCGAGGATCGATAACAAGCCCAGCGATATTTCACTTTCCCCACAGAAAACTGGATGAAGTGCGCTGAAAAATTGATCTCGAGCCAGGCCCTTTGCAACCTGAGCCGCCAGATTGCTGGTTTCTGCAAGCACATGAGCAGTGACAAAAATCCGTTTAAATCGCTCAACAAACGCCATTAGCAACTGAGCATCAGGAACACTATATTTTTCGAGTCGACGCCCTCCAATGAGCGACGGTCGAAATTGTCCTACCAGAAGCAGCAAAAGAACATTGGTATCCAGCACGATGCCAGACTCCGAATACTGCTCGATGCACCTCTGAAGTTGATCTTCATATGACGCATTCATTGGACAAGCCGCATATCCATTTTCACAAACTGACCACTACTCGCGTCGATAAAAACAGTTTTATAGACCCTATGTTCGACCTGGGACGGTGGCTCAGGAAACATGAACGCCGACGACCGGGAGGGCCCTACCGTCGAAACCGACTTCGGCCTGTGGAAACCCAAGGTCACAGACCAAAGCTCACGGCCACTTTCTTCAATCAGTTCAATTCCCTCCAACGCCAACGCTTTGGGAGGGTCGTCGGAAAAGAGCTCTAACAACGAACTCTTTGCTTTGGTTACAGCGTCTTGTACGGAGATCGCACTCATGGTTTTTCCTTCGTTAAATCAGGCCAATCACATTGTCACAAAGTGAGCCGCCCAGGACTTTGGTCTTTCCCAGCCCTTCGCCGAATAGCGCGGTACTGTCCCGGAGTTTGTCCACAGAGGGCAGAGTACTTGCGACAGCGCGATGGGCCGATCACCAAGACGGTTTTCATGTCATAAGTTTCTCTAGCCCTTGTAGATATTGCTCAAACAGCTATTTAAGTTATAGCAACTCCAAGGCCACCGCCGTGCCCTCACCACCGCCAATACACAGCGTGGCCAAGCCTTTTTTCAAGCCGCGCGCTTTCAGCGCATGCATCAAGGTGACCATGATGCGCGCGCCGCTGGCGCCAATCGGGTGGCCCAGCGCACAGGCGCCGCCGTTGACGTTGACGATTTCGTGGGCTACGTTCAGCTCGGTCATCAGCGCCATGGGCACCACGGCAAAGGCTTCGTTCACTTCCCACAGGTCGACGTCTTTCACCGCCCAACTGGCTTTGGCCAGCGCCTTTTGTGTGGCGCCCACGGGGGCGGTGGTGAACCAGTTGGGCTCTTGCGCGTGCATGGCGTGGGCGACGATGCGGGCCAGGGGCTGGCAGCCCAGCTTGGCGGCGGTGCTGGCGCGCATCATCACCAGCGCGGCGGCACCGTCGTTGATGCTGGAGCTGCTGGCGGCGGTGATGGTGCCGTCTTTCTTGAAGGCGGGTTTGAGCGTGGCAATCTTGTCCAGCCGTGCCTTGGCCGGGCCTTCATCAATCTCCACCACCACATCACCCGCACGGGCTTTGACGGTGACAGGCGTGATCTCTGCCTTGAACGCGCCGGATTTCGTGGCGACCTGCGCACGCTGCACGCTGGCAATGGCAAACGCGTCTTGCGCCTCGCGGGTAAAGCTGTATTTGGCGGCGCAGTCTTCGCCAAAGGTGCCCATGGCGCGGCCCGGCTCGTAAGCGTCTTCCAGGCCGTCCAGCATCATGTGGTCCATCACCCGGTCGTGCCCGATGCGAATGCCGCTGCGGCCTTTGAGCAGCAGATGGGGCGCGCTGGTCATGCTTTCCATGCCTCCGGCCACCATCACGTCGTGGCTCCCTGCCAGCAACATGTCATGCGCAAACATGGCAGCTTTCATGCCCGAGCCACACATTTTTGACAGCGTGACCGCGCCTGCGCTTTTGGGCAAGCCGCCCTTGAACGCCGCCTGGCGGGCGGGTGCCTGGCCCTGGCCGGCCATCAGGCAGTTGCCGAACAACACTTCGGTGACCAGGTCGCCGGAGATGCCAGATCGCTCCATGGCAGCTTTGATGGCGGCACCGCCCAAGTCATGGGCGGAGAGGGTGGCGAAATCGCCCTGGAATGCGCCCATGGGGGTGCGGGCGGCGCTGACGATGACGATGGGGTCGGTGGTGTTGGACATAAAAGCTCCTTGGGTAGGTGAAGTTAAGTGAGTTGAACCACATTTCCGCGCTCTTCTTGCGTGATGCGCAGGATGTATTGTTGAAACTGCGGGTCTTCTCCCCGCAGCAGCAGTGGCAGGGCATTGGCAAAGCGTTCGCGGCGACACCATTCGCGCATGAAGTCGTCCCAGCTGTTCCAGCGGCGCTTTTCCACTTCGCTCATCTGCTCGCCCCAGGCCACGATGAAGGCGCGCTCGAACAGCGAGATCAGCATGTCGTAGATCACCAGCACGCGCTCGTTTTGCTCGGGTGTGGGGTTGTCCAGCGGCTCGTTTGTGCGCAGGCGCAGGTCGGCGTTGTCCAGCACCACTTTCAAAAAGTCGTTGTAAGCATCGCTGAGCAGCTGATAGGCGGCTTCTTCCTCGTTGTCGCGCTCTTTGCGCTGCTCCCACATGAAAAAGCCCACCGCAAACGGCAACGCCAGGGCGGTGACGATGTAGCTGGCCAGTTCCCAGAAGTCGCGCATGGAGGATTTACGCTCCTGAATTAATAGCTGCTTGAGCAGTATTTACAAGGGCGAACCGCTTGTTTGACTCATAAGGAAACACATCGTGCACATGCCCGGCTGCTATGCGCTCTTTGTGCGCTTGCCAGAACGCAGCATCGAGCAAATCGCCGTGGTGCTTCATGAAAACCTCGCGCACCGCCGGGTTGCCCAGCAAAAACGGGCCGAAGGTTTCGGGAAACACGTCTTTGGGGCCCACGCTGTACCAGACCTCGCCGCTCATTTCGTCTTCTTCGTTGCGCGGCGCGGGCACCTGGCGGAATTTGCAGTCGGTGATGTACTCGATCTCGTCGTAGTCGTAGAACACCACTTTGCCGTTGCGTGTGACGCCAAAATTTTTCCACAGCATGTCGCCAGGGAAGATGTTGGCGGCCACCAGGTCTTTGATGGCGTTGCCGTATTCGATGACACCGCGCTCGATCTGCACGCGTGCTTTGTCTGCTGTTTCACCGGTGGCGGCCGGGTCAGCACCGCCTGCGTCGAAGGCTTCTTGCAAATAGATGTTCAGCGGAATCATGCGCCGCTCGATGTACAGATGTTTGATGATGACTTCAACCTGGCCGTCACCATCGCGGTCTGAAATCTCCAGCTGGCTGGGGGCAAATTTTTCAATTTCGGCGATCAATTCATCGTCAAACCGGGTGCGGGCAAAGGCCACTTCGCTGTACTCCAGCGTGTCGGCCATGCGGCCCACGCGGTCGTGTTGTTTGACCAGCTGGTACTTGCCCTTGATTTGCTCGCGCGTGGTGTCTTTTTGCGGTGGGTAATAGTCTTTGATGACTTTGAATACGTAGGGAAAGCTGGGCAGGTCAAACACCAACATGACCATGCCCTTGATGCCGGGCGCAATGCGGAACTTGTCGCTGGAGTGGCGCAGGTGGAACAAAAAGTCGCGGTAGAAAAGGGTTTTGCCCTGCTTGGCCAGGCCCAGCGCGTTGTAGATCTCGGCGCGCGGTTTGCGCGGCATCAGGCTGCGTAAAAACTGCACATAGGCGCTGGGCACTTCCATGTCGACCATGAAGTAAGCGCGCGCAAAGCTGAACAGCATTTGCAGATCGTCTTCACCAAACAGGCAGGCGTCAATGCGCAGTTTTCCCTGGCTGTTGTGAAGGATCGGCAGAGCAAACGGCACCTCTGCAAAGCCATTGATGATCTTGCCCACAACATACGCGCCCTTGTTGCGGTAGAACAGGCTTGAGAGCACCTGAATCTGGAAATTGGCGCGCAAAGTGACCTGTGCCATGCGGCTGCTGAAGGCTTGCAGTACATGGGCGCAATCGTGCGGCAGGTCTTCAAACTCGCGCTGCAACTCAAAGCTGGCGATCACCTGCGCAATGCTGTCGCCCAGCGTTTCGCGGCTGGGGTACCAGGCGCGGTAAGTAGGTTTGGATTCGGGCTCTTCGTTCTCGATGTACTCGGTGCTCACCGCCGGACGCACAAAAATAAAGTCGTTATGAAAGTGCGTGCGGTGCAAAATTTTGGTGGTCACCGAGTTAAAAAACGTCTCGGCCAGCTCGGGCTGGCGGTGGTCCACCAGCAGACCGATGTAGTGCAGCTTCACCTGCTGCCACACGTCCATTGCCTGCACGCCCGCCTTGAACTCTTTTTCCAGCCGCATGGTGCACTCCAGCACCCGCAAGTCGTAAAACTCAATGCGTTCCCGCTGCGCGCGCTGCTGGCCATGCCAGTCCCCCGTTTCAAATCGGTGCTTCGCGCGGGCCGACTCGGTGCGAAACAACCGGTAGTGGCGGTTGAAGCCATCCATCATGGCTTTGGCAATGTCGTAGGCCAGCGGGGAATCGAGGCGTTGGGGGAACATATTGCTATTGAGTTGATAGCTGCTTGAGCAGGTAATTCATGGGCTACAACCGATTTTTACCAAAAACCTGTGCCACAGCTGCCTCGCGCATCGGCTCCAGCGCATCTTGGGCCTGAATGCGCATGCCCACATCGTGCAGCACGCCATCGTGCACGCCATAAATCCAGCCATGCACCATCAGCTCCTGGTCGCGCGTCCAGGCGTCTTTCATCACCGTGCTGTGGCACAAGTTAACGACTTGTTCGATCACATTCAGCTCACAGAGCATGTCCAGCCTGTTCCCCACTGGCGCTGCGGCGAGCTGGGCCTGGTAGCGGTCGCGCACATCCTGAATGTGGCGAATCCAGTTGTCGGCCAGGCCAATGCGCGCGTTTTCATACGCCGCCTGCACACCGCCACAACCATAGTGACCACACACAATCACATGCTTGACCTTAAGCATGTCCACTGCGTATTGCACGGTGGACAGCGCGTTCAAATCCGAGTGCACCACCACATTGGCCACATTGCGGTGCACAAACACCTCTCCCGGCTCCAGCCCGGTGATCTGGTTGGCAGGCACCCGGCTGTCGGAGCAGCCAATCCACATGTAGCGCGGGCTTTGCTGCTCTTTGAGCGCGGTGAAAAAACCAGGGCGCTCGCGTGCCATGGTGGCGGCCCATTCGCGGTTGTGGGTGAGGAGGTGGGTCAGGGGCATTTTTTACGATCAGGCTTTAGCAAACATCTCACGCAACACGTCCAGCGCAGGCTCGGCATCGATGGTAGTGGCCCGGCGAATCAAGCGCGAGCGGTCTACAGCCCGAATCTGGTCGAGGGCCACTGAGCTTTCCTTGCGGTTGAACTTGACAGTGACGCGGGTCGGCCAGGCACGCAGGGTGCTGGTAATCGGGGCGGCGATCACCGTAGCCAGATGCGCATTCATGTCGTCGGGTGACACCACCAGACAAGGGCGTTGTTTGTTGATTTCCTGGCCGACTGTTGGATCCAGATTGACCCACCAGATCTCGCCTTGCTTGGGGTGAGCGCGGGAAGCCACCGCTAGTCTTCCCAAACGGTTGACATGGGCAAATCGCCCCACAACGATTCGTCGTCTGCGGCCGGGTCAAGGGCGAAAGCCGCAGCCCAGGTGCTGCGCGGTGCCTTCACCGGCTTCAAGACAATGCTGTCGCCGCGGGTGTGAATGCTGAGCACTGTGGCGCGGCCAAGTGACAATGAATCAAGAATCACCTTGGGCAAGCGAAGCCCTAGCGAGTTGCCGATTTGTACGATTTGCGTTTGCACAACGATCTCCTGATGTAATTACTTTGTAATTCTATCGAAGCCACGATTCACCCTTACATCGTTTCCGCAAACAGCTCCCGCCCAATCAACATCCGCCGAATTTCGCTCGTCCCGGCCCCAATTTCATACAGCTTGGCATCGCGCCACAAGCGTCCCAGTGGGTATTCGTTGATGTAGCCGTTGCCGCCAAAAATCTGGATGCCTTGACCAGCCATCCAGGTGGCTTTTTCGGCGCACCAGAGGATCACGCTGGCGCAGTCTTTACGCACATCGCGCACGTGCTCGCTGCCCAACAGATCGAGGTTTTTGCCCACGGTGTAGCAGAACGCCCGCGCCGCTTGCAGAACGGTGTACATGTCGGCCACCTTGCCTTGAATCAGTTGGAACTCCCCGATGCTCTGGCCGAACTGTTTGCGGTCGTGGATATAGGGCACGACGTTGTCCATGACCGACTGCATGATGCCGATCGGCCCAGCGGCCAGCACGGCGCGCTCGTAGTCCAGGCCGCTCATCAGCACCTTGGCACCGCCATTCAGGTTGCCCAGCACGTTGGCAGTGGGCACTTCCACGTTGTTGAACACCATCTCGCCGGTGTGGCTGCCGCGCATGCCCAACTTGTCGAGCTTTTGCGCGGTGCTGAAACCGGGCATGCCTTTTTCGACGATGAAGGCGGTCACGCCGCGTGCGCCCAGTTGTGGCTCGGTTTTGCCGTAGACCACCATGACGTCGGCATCGGGCCCGTTGGTGATCCACATCTTGGTGCCGTTCAGGATGTAGTAACCGTCTTTTTCCTCAGCTTTGAGCTTCATGGAAATCACGTCACTGCCAGCACCTGGCTCGCTCATGGCCAGTGCGCCCACGTGCTCGCCGCTGATGAGTTTGGGCAGGTACTTCTGCTTTTGCGCCTCGGAGCCGTTGCGCTTGAGTTGGTTCACGCACAGGTTGCTGTGTGCGCCATAGCTCAGGCCCACCGAGGCGCTGGCGCGGGAGATTTCTTCCATCGCAATCATGTGGGCCAGGTAGCCCATGCCCGCGCCACCGTATTCCTCCCCCACGGTAATGCCCAGCACGCCCAGAGCACCCATTTTTTGCCACAAGTCCATGGGAAATTGGTCAGACTTGTCGATCTCGCCAGCGCGGGGGGCAATCTCGGCATCGGCAAAGCTGCGCACGGCGTCGCGCAGCGCGTCAATGTCTTCGCCGAGTTGGAAGTTCAGGCCAGGTAGGTTCATTTCAGGTCTCCAGGTTTCAATAGGTTTTGCCAATGGCGATCAAGGTGGCTTGCATCAGTCCGCACAGCTTGCGCTGGCCGTCTTTCACGTCAAACAATTCTGCGTTGGTGATGATGAGCGTGCGGCCTGCTTTTTGCACTTTGCCGACACACGTCACTTCGCGCCCCACTGCAGCAGATACAAAGTTGATCTTGTACTCCACGGTGGTGACTTCCATGCCCTCGGGCGCGACGGTCAGCGCGGCATAGCCACAGCAAATATCGGCCAGCGCGCCCAGGGCCCCGCCATGAAACGCGCCTTGCTGCTGCGTGACTTTGTCGCTCAGCGGCAGTGCAAACTCCACCTCGCCCGGTTGCACGCGCACGATGCGCGCGCCCAGGTGTTGCATCATTCCCTGGCGCAAAAAGCTGGTTTCCACGCGCTGATACAAAGCTGACGGATCGGTCATTTGCCAGCCTTTTTTTCGTTACCTGAGACATGACGTGCCAGCAAAGTACGCGCCTCTTTTTCGTGTGCCTTGACCTCCTCCACATTGGCTTGCAGCTCAGCCAACTGGTCTTCCAGCTCATTGCGGTGTTGGGCCAACACGGTGAGAAATTGTTTGAGTTGCGGCACGGTGTCGCGCGGCGAGTCATACATGTCAATCAGGGTGCGGGCTTCGGTGAGCGACAGGCCCAGGCGCTTGGCGCGCAAGGTCAGCTTGAGGCGGGTGCGGTCGCGTGCGGAGTACACGCGGTTGCGACCCGCCGGGCCGCTGCGCTCGGGCTGCAGCAGGCCCATGTCTTCATAAAAGCGCATGGCCCGCGTGGTCAGGTCAAACTCGCGGGCCAGGTCGCTGATGCTGTAGGTGGTGACCATGTTGGAGGGTTGCTTACACAGGTGACAGATGGGTGGACGGGCGCTGCCTACAATCGAAAAATTCGCATGTGACGTTTACGTAAACGTCAATCATACAAGGCCACGATGCAAAACCAGAACCTCGCCACCCCACCTGCCAAAACCTCGCTAACTGTGCCCGCAGCGGTGACCCCCACGCCGCTCGTCAAACCCATGAACGAGCAGGAGCGCCAGCTGCAGTACCCGTTCGGCGACGCACTGCCCGCGCTGGGCAGCGCCATGGCCGTGGCACCCGGTATCAAGTGGATTCGCATGGGTCTGCCGTTTGCGCTGGACCACATCAACCTGTGGCTGCTGCGCGATGAGATGGAGGCGCCAGACGGCATCAGCGGCAAGGTACAGGGCTGGACGGTGGTGGATTGCTGCATCACCAGCCCGGAAACCAAGTCGCAATGGGAACAGATTTTTGACAGTGAACTGGAGGGCCTGCCTATTTTGCGGGTGCTGGTCACCCACATGCACCCCGACCACATGGGCCTGGCCCACTGGTTGTGTGCGCGCTGGCATGCGCCGCTGTGGATTAGCGCCACCGACTACCAGGCCGCCAAGTTAGCCAGCCAGAGCACCACCGGTTTTGGAGGCGAGGCAGCCGCGGCTTTCTTTGCCAGCCACGGCCTGACAGATCCCGATTCGCAAGCCAAAATCAAAGCCCGCACAAGCTATTACCCGAACATGGTGCCCGCTGTGCCCGCCAGCTACACACGGCTTTTGGAAGGGCGCGTGGTCAGCATCGGTAGACACGATTGGCAATGCATCAGCGGCTATGGCCACGCGCCGGAGCATATGGCGCTGTATTGCAAAGCCTTGAACGTGCTGATCAGCGGCGACATGGTGCTGCCGCGTATCTCCACAAACATCAGCGTGTATGAGCATGAGCCGGAATCCAACTCACTGGCGCTGTTTCTGGAGTCCATCAACAAGTTCAACAGCCTGGCTGACGATGCTTTGGTGTTGCCATCTCACGGCCGACCGTTCAAAGGCCTGCACACCCGCGTAAAGCAACTGCAGGACCACCACCGGGACCGGCTGGCAGACGTGCTGGCCGCATGCCAGGAAGCGCCGCAAACCGCAGCGCAAATGCTTCCCGTGTTGTTCAAACGCGAGTTGGACTTACACCAGACGACGTTTGCCATGGGCGAGTCGGTCGCCCACCTGCACCACCTGTGGTTTGCGGGACAGTTGCGGCGGCTGTTAGGCGTGGACGGTGTGTACCGCTTTGGGGCGATTTAAGTTTTTTAAGCATATTTAGCCTCCAGCCCTTGTAGATACTGCTCAAGCAGCTATTTAATTTATAGCGCTATAGATTCCACATCACCGTGAACCTGCCACCCCTTTCGTCCATCTGTCCGCTGTGTGGACAAGCCAACGCCTGCATGCCAAGCGTTTGCGGATCGAGTCGCCCGCCGTGTTGGTGCGAAGGTGTTCGCGTGAGCCCGGAACTGCTGGCGCGCGTGCCACCGGCGCTACGTGGGCTGGCTTGTATTTGTGCGACTTGTGTGACAGCGAACAGAGCCAGCAACACTGAATTGCTACAGAGTAAATAGACGCTTTCGCTGGCCAATCAAGGCTTGCGAAGCTATTTGGTGTTGCGGCTACGCGCCGCTACGTCACACGCAACCCAGGCTCTCACCTCACGGTGCCCCTGGCTTCCACCGTCACCCGCCGGTCAGCTTGCAGGCAGTTGATGAGTGCCGCCTTGGCCATGCGCTTGCTGCATTGCGCGCCAGACACAGGATCGCGCGCGCCGACGCCTTGGGCACTGGTGACCGTCGCCTTGATGCCTTGCTCGTCAAAAAAGGCTTTGACGGTGTCTGCCCGCGCTTGAGAGAGTTTGGCGTTCTGGTCAGCAGAACCCAGGCGGTCGGTGTGACCCACGACAGCCAAGGACGCGATGGATTGGTAAGTTTTCAGGCGACCGGCAATCTCGGTGAGGCGTTGGACACCACCGGGCAACAGGTTGGCGCGGCCTGACTTGTTGAACGCGAACAGGGCATCGGACAGAACGACGAAGCTCTCGCGGCCAGCAGCGGCAAGCGCTCCGCTTGGCGCTGCTGGTTGAGGAGCCGCCGTAGCCGCAACGGTCGCAGCCACCACGGGGGCTGCAGCGACGGTTACGGGCCTGCATTGCGCAGCCAGCGCGCTGCTGCGCAACAGCGCGTCTTCAACCATCTGGATATGAGGCGTCGCCTGACGCCAGCCGGTTTGCTCGTTCGCATGGCCGGCACGCACCAGCCGTACTTCGGCGCAAGCCACGGTGCTGGCATAACAGGCCATGCCGTCGGATTTGGATTTCAGGCTACCCAGCTGAGCCCACAGGTCGTCACGCAGTTTGCTGCTGCGGGCGATCAAGGGGGTGTCGTTCCCCGCGCGAGCATTGCGATCGGCTTCCAGCGCCTGGGTGATTTTTTGGGACTCGGTCAGGGCTTCTTCCACGTAGCCTGTGCGATCGTTTTCCTCGTATTGGGTGCGCGCGGTATCAAACCAGCACTGAGCCTTTGCCAGTGCGTAGTTGCCCTGCGGCACGCCAGCTTCGTTGAGCTTGCGCAGGCGCTGCTGCGCCTGGGCAAACCGATTGAGGTCGCCAGCGATGGCAGAGTCAGTGATGCGCGCTTGTTGACTGACCAAGCCGGTATTAGCCGCAGCCGGGCCAGGCGCTTCGTTTTTCATAGCTGGTTGAGCACAACCTACAAGGGCTAGAGCAACAAATAGTGCAAAGCCTGGCGCGAAAACTGGCACGAAGACGGGCGGGCGGGTGGGCATGAAGGCAAGCGATTTCATAGCGTTCTCTTGGGTTAAGCGTTGGCAGTACGAGAAGCAGTTATCAAAAGGCACAGCGGCTACGCGTGAGACCTGGGTGGCAGATGTTCACCCTTGGCACGCTATCAGGGCTTGGCGGCTGGGACGGGCGCGCCGCCCAGGGTTTTGTTTACCGTGGGATCGTTCTTTTTGAAGACATCTTCGTCAAACTTGTAGCGCATGCCCAGCACCCAGCCGCGGTTGGTGTAGTTGCTTTCTACGAGATCGTCGTCCCGGAAGCCGCGCCAGTTGTAGCCGACCGTGGCATACAGGTTGTCCATGACCACATAGCCCAGTTCCAGCCCATAAGCGTATTGCCGCGCGCCACCCTTGCCTTGCAGCACGGTGAAGATACCGCCCACCGTCCAGCGATTGGTCACGTCGTAGGTAACGCGGCCACCAAATAGCTGGGCGTGGTAGTTGTCTTGAATGGTGCCCAGCAGTAATTCATCGACTTTCTTGAAAGCGTAGCGGCCGCTGACCAACCAGGCGCGGCTGGGGTGGTAGTTGCCACGGAAGCTGATGATGTCGGTGGTGGATTTGATCTGTGCGGACGGGTCGGTTTGCGACTTGCGCTCATACAAACCCAATGCGTCGAACTGGTTGTTGTCCACTGGCCGGAACGCGAAACCGAGCTGAAACTGGTTTTGCCGCTTGCTGCCTTGAATCGTACCCACATTCAATGTGTTGCCGCGTGGAGAGGTCAGGGTCAGGTAATCGCGTGCCAGCAGGGTCCAGTCACGATCGAGCTTGCGAGCCACACCCAGGGTGAGCAAGTAGTTGGTGTACGAAGCGTCCTGGCGCCATTCAAGGCGACCGGAGCCTTTCCAGAACTCGCTGGCGGTGTACTCCACACCCACGCCCGCTGCGTTTGCGCTGCCGGTGCTGCCCGTCAGACGCTCCACATTGGTGTTCAGCCTCAGCCCCTCAGCCAAACGCCAGCCGTTACGCAGGCCAACGGCTGCCTGCACCTCTTTGCCAGCACTCGCATCGCGCAAACGGTATTCGCTGTACAGGCTGCCGTCTTGCATGTACTGGGTGTCGATGCCCAGCGCGAAGTTGCTGCCGGTACTGCCCACACCCAGGCCGAAAGAACCGGTGTACTGGCGGGCCAGCTCGTAACGACCATACACGCGGGTTTTTTCGGCCACTTGCCAATCGGCACCGGCCCGAACCAGGGTGGTGGCATTCGCACCGAGCTCGCGCTGCACTTCGCCAGTCAGCGTGACAGTGTCAGTGGCTTTCCAGCTCACGCGGCCATAAATAGACGAGGTATCCAGCTCGGTAACCGGTCCGCCGGGCAAGGAAACGGTGGTGCAGGTGACTGGGCGGCCCGTGGCGGGGTCGATTTGCTGGTTACCCACGTCGCTGATGCCATAACCGACGTTGTAGCCCTGGCTGTTGGTGGTGTTGCTGCCAATGCCCAAGCAGTTACTGCCAATCGACGACACCAGCGTGGTGGCACTTTGTTTGACATGACGGACACCTGCACCCACAGTGAGGCGGTCCGACAACTTGAGGTCTGCGCCCAGCGACACGGCATCGCTGGTACCTGCCTTGATGCGGTCTTCGGACCGTGTGGCCTCGGCATTGAGCGTGATTTTTTCGGTAATGCGATACGCGCCAGAAGCGCCGAATTCGCTGCGTCCGCCCACGACACCCGCGGAGCTGTTGTTGAAATTGTCATCGGTCCGCAACACATACGCCCGGCCCTGGAGATCGGCGTCGCTGTGGCGAATCTCGACGCGTGCAGCATTGCCTGAGACCTCGCCACCCAGGCCTACAAAATTGGCACTGTTATTCACACCAAAGTTATTGCTGGTAGCGCCCACGACGCTTTTGGCGCGCGCCAGCTCAGCAATCATCTCGGTGTTTTTGCTCAAGCGCAGCTGCAGGTTGGCGCCTATGACGGTTGTTGGCGTGTCAGGATTGTTGTCTTTGGCAATCGACACACCAGCGTACAACAACTCGCTGATTTTCAACCGCACATCACCACCAACGATCGTGAATTGCTTGCCGCCCTGGTCTACTTCGTATGTGACCCGAATCGACACAGGATTAAGTTGATCGTCCACGCTGGGGACAGGCGCGCGGAACAGGATCTGGCCGTTGAAGGGCTCGAATTCATAGTCCAGCGAACGCGTCAGCGGTGTGGCTTTCAAAATAATCGAGGTCTGACCACGACTGCGCACCAGAATCTCAACTTTTTCGCTCCCAGCGATGCCGTTTGACTTGGAAACACCGTACGGTCCCGACACACCGCGCGCCGGAAATTCATCAACGATCTGCGTGAGCGATTGACGGGCGACAAACGCGTTGGCAGTGATGTCGCCTTCTTCATAGTGCGCACGAAATCCAGGTAGCGAGCGGGAGTACTGACTTAGCTGCCTGGCTGGATTGGTGTCCGCAGTTGTGTAGTCACCCCACAGCAAATAGCTCAACCCTTTGTCAAGGCGCACATACAGCTTGCCGTTGCTCTGCGCATCGGTACCGCGGTAACTGGAGTCGCCATACACGGGATAGAAGGTATTGGGGTCAACATCCTGGAAGAGCTTCTTGCGCGTGTCTTTTTCAGAGTCGTACGCCAAAGTCAGCAGGTATTGACCACTGACTTTGCCCTTCAAATACAGAGCAGCACGTGCACCAAAACGGGCACGCCCACCATTGAACTCTTTACTGAAATTCTTGATTTCGTTTTCAAAGCTGTCGTTTTCGCGTACCGGAACAATTTGCTTGGGGTCGAACTTGTCTGCGCGTAGCTGACCTTCCAGGAGGCCAACCGCAATCAGTTCGCGTAAATCAGGCACGTAGCGAACCGTTATTTTTTCCACTACCCCTTTGACCGACACCCGAACGGTGACGTTTTCGGGTCGGATCGGCGCGATTAACTTGAAGTCCAGGGCGCCGTCTTTCGCGACAGCTTGAATACCGGGCTGAATGCGGTCTATGTCACCGCGGTCTGCGGCTGATTCCGAAGTCTTGCGGCCCGGCAACAAAATACGCGCGCCGGAATCAACTTCGATCGTGACATCCACCTCGCCGCGAAGCAAGGTCCCGTTGCGGTCAAGCAAGCGCACCTGGACATCGGTGCTGGTGTTGCCGTCGGCGGGCAGGTTGTCGCCCAACGCTTTGATGGTGATTTTGTCCGCAGGTGAGGACAACCGCTCCAGGAATGACGTAGCAGGCCTGGGGCCAATGCTTTCCTGTCCAGCGGTTTCGAACAAGCTGCGCGGAGCGGGCGCATCGGCACTGGTGGTGTTAGCAGCGGGCTGGGCGGCTGCGATGCCGTGAAGCAACGCCAACGCCGCAGCACCCATGGCGCTTAAGGGCACGCGAAGGAATGTCGCCTGCAGGAATTGGGGCGATTGCTGTGTCTTCATGGCCTGATCGTGCTGGCAGCTGGTACAGCGGGCACCAGCGGTTCTATAAATTTGTCTGTCTGGGGCTGGGATGGCCCGCCGACAGCACGACGCGCTTTGACTTCATCTAGAACTTCAACGCTACACGAGCCTTCGATGAAGTCCGCACGGAATAGCTCGCCACCCTTCAAGTCAACAAAGATACTGTCACCGACTCCTGCATTGCGGTTGCTGGACGGGACCAGACGTGAGCCTTTCGGCAAGGTCGCACGGTCAACCTTCAACACGTGGGTTTGGGGCTTGATACCGCAGATGCTGTATTTGCCTTCGTTGTCCGTCACGATGTAGGTGCCGTCCAACATCACCAGACGTACACCCGGTATACCCAGTTCACGTGAGCCGCCATCGTTGTTTTGCACGGCGTTTCCGTCGCAATCGACGAAGACTTTGCCTGCAATACAACCGTCATTAGTGAACACCCCACCCTGCACATTGATTTTGAATTGCGCCGTGTTGGAACGTATAGGGGCTCCGTTGGCACCCGGGAAGATCGCGGTTGCACGGTTGATTCCGTCGCCCTGCTGAGAACCGACGCCCAAGCGAACAAAGTAAGTCAACTCATACACCGTTTGAGCAGGTAAGTTACCGATATTGAATAGCAGTTGCCGCCCTACCCCGCCCTGCGGATCCGCTGTCGTTGTTCCGTTCAAACGCGCCGTGCCGGGTATGTAGCGGAAGCCGGCTGGGAGTAAATCCTCAAGCGTCACATTGCGCACCGGTACGAAGATGGTGTTGCGTATGCGGATGGTGTACTGGACTGAATCGCCCACCTCGGCAACAGTCTTGTTACCGGTCTTGTTGACGAGAAGGACGCCCGATTCAACCTCTTTCACGAGCGAAGTGACGGAAGCGATGTTGTTGGTTGGGCTCGGATCGGGCGTGGTGCTGGTGGCTGTCACAACGTTGGTAATCGTTCCAGTTGCGGTGTAGTTGACTTGAACGGTCAAATTAACAGTGACAGTGCCCAAGCGCAGAATCGGAACGACCCCGTTCAACACCTCTGGCGAGATCGTCAATGACAGGCTGCCGGGCACGGTTACCGAAGCACCCAGCAAGGTCAAACCGAGCGGCATGACGTCAGTCAATGTCACGTTCGCTGCGACGCTTGGCCCAGCGTTTACCAACACGAGCGTGTAGGTGGCAGTTCCTGCTGCAGTCAAGGTTGGCGGGCCAAATTTGAATACTTGCACGTCGGCACCCAGCACCCGACTGGCCACTGAACTCGTGTTGTTTGCGTTGTTCGTGTCTGGCGTAGTCGTCGTCGCAGACGCCACGTTGGTAATGGTGCCGCTCGCAGTGACGTCAACGTTCACGCTGAGCGCAAACACCGTTGTTCCCACAGGCATGAGCGCCACGCTTGCCGTAACGCCGACAGTGCTGGTCGTGAAGCTGAAACTACCGCCCGATACCAGCGATGCACTCACCAAACTTAAACCGGCTGGCAGCGCATCTGAAACCGTGACGTTAGACGCGACGCTCGGTCCAGCGTTGACGACGATCAATGTATAGGTCGCTGTACCGCCAGCAGCCAGTGTTTCTGGGCCCAGCTTTGTGATTTGCACATCAACGCCGAGCACACGGGAAACTGCCGTCGATGAGTTGTTGACTGGGTTGCTATCGGCCGTGGTTGTGGTCACCCGCGCTACGTTGGTGACTGTCGTCCCCGCAATGGAAGGATCCACCGCAACAACCAATCGGATCACCACCGACTCAGGGGTTGTAAATAGACCAATCCCGTTTAACAACGCTTTGGTAGCCGTCACAGCACCAGTTGATGTGGAGAGCGTCATGCTGCCGGACACGACGGTAGCAGCGATCAAGGTCAATCCAGTGGGTAGCGCATCGGTGACAGTGACGTTGGCCGCAGCGCCGGGCCCGATGTTTGCAATCGTGAGGGTGTAGGACGCCGTGCCGCCGGCGACCATTGTTGGTGGCCCTTGTTTGGTGATCTGAACATCAGGAATCAGCACTCTGGATGCAGCGGTGGCGGTGTTGTTATTCAGGTTGCTGTCCGCGGTGGTGGCGGTAACGCCTGCTACGTTTGTGACTGTGGTTCCTGCAACGGATGGATCAACGGTTACAACCAGAGCGATTACGACTGGCTCGGCGCCATTGGGCAACAAAACGCTCTTGAATACAGATATTCCCGCCGTCGAGGTGCTCAAACTAGCGGTTCCAGAAACCACCGATGCCGAGATCAACGTCAAGCCTGCAGGCAACACGTCTGTTGCGGTGACGTTCAGCGCCACGCTAGGCCCGATGTTCGCAATCGTCACTGTGTAATTGGCTGTCCCGCCCGGCAGCAAGGATGCAGGTCCCTGCTTGGTGATCTGCAAATCGGAACGCAGTACCGTTGCACTCGTGGTCGCGGTGTTGTTTCTCAAGTCTGAGTCGGGCGTTGTCGTTGTGGCGCTCGCCACATTGGTCACAGTGGACCCAACTACTGCTGGGTCGATCAGCACCACCAAATTGAGCGGTACGGCAGCGCCCGCCTGCAGCAAAGGCAAATAGGCACTGAACGAACCGGTCGCTGTGGTCAAAGCAAACAATCCAGGAGGCTGGGAATTGATACTAATCAGCGTCAAACCGGCTGGCAATACGTCGGTCACAGTGATGTTCTGTGCATCGGCAGGGCCTGCATTTGAGATTGTGATGACGTAAGCAGCAGTTGTGCCGCCCGCAACAGTCGCGGGACCGACCTTCGTTATCGCAAGATCGGCGACTGTTGGCGTTTGCACCCCACCCCCCCCGCCAGGCAGCGGGTCCAACGGAATGTGGTTGTGTATGACATCGCCCGAACCAACTCCGAAATTGAAGGCCAGGTAATAGGTCGTTGGGTTAGCACCTTGAGGCGCCAATGGATTTGGCACTGCTTGATTGATGCCCGGTGGAACCACTCCGGGGAAGGTGGCAGGTGGAACGACTCCGCCAGCTACAGCGAAGGTGGTCTGTGTCACCAATACCGGGAAGTAACCACCTGGCGAACCGACCGACAGGGTGTAAGTACCTGGGACAAATCCAGGCATGAGGAAGAACTGATACCGCCCGTCGATTGCAGTCACTTGGGTGCTGCTGATAACCCCGTTGCCATTCTGAATAAAACCAGCAAACCCCGGCGGGCCAGATATCGACACCGTTGCACCAGCGACAGGCAATCGGGTCACGGAGTCGTACACCACCCCTGCTGGATCGATGGGCAGATTTTGGTTGATGGTGTTGTCGCCTGCGATCAGGGTGATGCCGGTAATCGCATTGCCGATCGTGACCCCTGTGACGCTTGGTGTCGGGTTGAGAGGAACTGTGACGGCGTTGTTTGCGACGCCATATCGTTGCGTCAGAGGTCCTTGGTTCAGCGGCGTCGTGCCGATCACCACGCAAGTTGAAGGGTTGGATGGGTTCGCGCACCTGAAAAACTGAATGCTGTAATTAGCCCCAGGGCGTACACCTCTGATTTCGTACTGTCCATTCACGTCAGTGAAAGCAGTAGCAACTGGCCCGAAAGCGTTGGACAGACGAACCAACACATCGCGCAACGGAATATCTGTACCGGGGCTATAGGTCTGTCTACCGCCCACTCCCACGTCAACCCAGGCTCTACCGGACACATTTGCGCCGACGTCCGCCAGCACAGTTGCGTTGTTGTTGGTTAGGTTTGTCTCTGTCGGCCCACCTGTCACGGCGGCAGTAAACGTTTGCGCAGCAGTCGTCTGGGTACCCATGGTGTAGGTAGTCGTAAATCCAACTGTTTGCCCGACTGCTAGCGGGGTTTGCAACGTAAATGTGACCGTAACGAATGTGTTGGCTACAGCACCCGGCAACACCAGTGTGACGGTCCCAAGAGACGGTACCGCACCTACGTTCGTCACCACCACTTGAACCGTGTTGCCCCCGACCGCGAGCACCGCAGGCGACGCACCAGGATTCACTGCCAAGGAAACAGATAGATCAACACCTACGCCGCTGACAGTTGTGAATCCAATCGCCAAATTATTTGTTGTGTTGGTTTCGGTAGAAGCCGTTGCAACGCTGGCAGTTGCATCGACACCGCCAGCAGAAGGCATCACGTAACTGAAAGTGAAGCTGGCAGTGGTCCCGGCAGCCATCGACGAAACGTTAAACGTTGCGGTGACTCCGCCTACCGAAATAACGCCACCTATCGCTGCGGTAAGCGTGCCGCCACTGATAAACACGCTACGGGTGACACTGTTTGCAATAGCGGTTCCTACGTTGTAGAAAGTTACTGTGCCTACTGCCGATGAACTGGCTGGTGCGCTGGTAGGCAAGACCAGGCTCACGCTGACGTCCGCCACAGTGGCTGTGGCTACGCTAAAAGTTGCAGTATTGTTGAGAGCGTTGCTATCGTTGGCAGCACCCGTGCTACCAGTACCGGATACGCCAGTACTGGTCTGCAGGAAATTGATCGAGGCGCTCACTGTGACGCTCGGCGTGACATTGACTAAGGTGGGGGCGCTTGGGAATGTCACCAATCCACTCGCGGGGACATACACGCCGAATCCTAAGAGGGCGCTCGTCACAGTCACATTGCTCAACCCAATTGGCAAGCGAAGACTAAACACCGCTGTAGTGGCCGTGCTTGTGGTGCTGGTATTGACAAAATTCACGGTTCCAACAACAACACTTCCTACAGGCGCACTCAACGGAAAACCAGCAAAACTTGCGCTCATGTCTGACGTCGCGTTGACGCTCATGGTGGCGGTGGCGGTGTTGTTACCCAGCACCGGGTCGGCGGTGGTGGTGGTGATGGTGCTGGTGGCGTTGACCGGGCCCAGCGCGGGCACGGTGAAGGTCACCAGCACCGTGGTGGACGAGCCCGGC
>JANOQJ010000045.1:0-61324 GCA_031414805.1 Comamonadaceae bacterium | reverse complement strand
GAAATTGCCGAAAGCCTGACCGATGCCCGCGGCAGCTTGGCGCGCTGGACTTTCGCCGACCAGGCTCTTACCGCCACCCAGGAAAATGCGCGACTCACGCAGCGTGCCTACACCCTGGGCGAGGCTGATTTGCAGGCCGTGGTGCTGGCGCGCCGGCAACTCATCGATGCCGCACTCGGTGCCACCCAGGCACGGCTGGATGCACTCAAAGCACGCTATCGGCTACTGGTGGACGCGCATCTGATCTGGGGTTTACATGATGACTAGTACTTCGTCCCACCAAAACCACAGCGCGGCCCACTGCGGTTTCGCGGGTCGGCTGTCACGGTGCAACGGCACCACTTTCTGCCCGCCGTGCCTTCCACGCCCCAAACAACACAATCAAGCCGGGCACCAAAATCATGGCCCAGATGATTTTGCTGAAATTGGCCTGCACCCAGGGCAGGTTGCCCAACAGGTAGCCCAAGGTCACGATGCCAAATACCCAAATAAACGCACCCACCACGTTGTAGGCCGTGAATTTGGCGCGGTTCATTTCCGCTACACCCGCCACAAACGGCGCAAACGTTCGAATGAACGGCATGAAGCGGGCCACGATGATGGTGACGCCTCCGTGTTTTTCGTAAAACGCGTGGGCCTGATTGAAGGCACGCTTGTTGAAAAACCGACTGTGCTCCCACTGAAACACCTTGGGGCCGAAGTAGCGACCAATCATGTAGTTGCACTGGTCGCCCAGAATGGCCGCCGTCAGCAGCACCACGCAGGCCAGCGGGTAGCTCATGTAGCCCACGCCGCACAGCGCCCCCACCACAAACAGCAGTGAATCGCCCGGCAAAAACGGCATGACGACCACGCCGGTTTCGGTGAACACAATAGCGAACAGCAACAAGTAAACCCAGGGGCCATAGGCCAGCACAAACGCTTCCAGGTGCTTGTCAACGTGAAGAATGAAGTCGATGAGAAAGGTGATGAGTTCCATGGGGGCGGATTATCCCTGCGCCATTTGTCACAACGCAGGCGCGTGCTCAGGCCGCATCACGGCCCCGCTGGCTCACCAGATAAACCGCCTTGCGCGCGCGCGCTGCATCACCCACGGGACGGTGCGTGGCCAGCGCGGCCCACGGGTCAAATTTGGCAGCCTCTATTTCTTTGGACATGGTTTTTCCTTGCGGGCTGTCGGCGTCTTGCTGGGCCAGCGTCAGGCGGGCTACCGTGACCCAGGGGGTCTTACTTTCGGGCCATTCGCAGCTGAGGTCTTCCACGGGTGTGGTGGCTTCGTCGGTGAAAAACTGCAATTGCAACTCGTGCACCAAATGGCTGGCACGCAGGCGAATGCTCATGTCTTTGGCCCAGTTTTGTCGGGCATCGGGGTTGATCTTCACGCTGGCGGCAGTCAGGCGCACCCGCACCAGATAAGGGCCGCACGTGATGGGTGCAACGCTGCCAAAAGCTTCAGTGGCAAACCCCGAGAAGCGCTTGTTCACGGCTTTGCCCAGGTAGACCAGCTCTTTCAAACCCTTGACCAAACCATGACGCCCCACCAGATAGCGAACCAGCGACAACGGGCTTTTGGAACCCGCCATGGCAATGCCGACAAACTCATCCACGCTGCGAAAAGGCAGCCATAAATGGTTGACCAGTAAAAAATCCTGGCACTGGGTTTTGCCGCCCAGTGCGCCGGGGCCATCGATGCCGTTGACTTTGATGGCGTAGCCACGCAAATCGGGCCTGCCATGCGGTTTTCCATCGGGCGTGCTGTCGGGCACCGAATCCGCGCTGCCGTTGGACAGACGAACGTGCGCCAGGTAACGCCCCGGCTTGGCAAACAAGCCATAGCGAGCATGTGCAGGCAGGTTGTCCAGTACCTCCAGGCCGGCACCCAAACCCAGGTGCTGCTTTCGATGCAGCGCACGACCCGGGCCCTGCTTTTTGCTCTTGGCGGCTTGCATCTGCTCAAACAATTTGACATAGCCCGCATAGCGCGCATCGTCTGACGGATCGGTTTTTTCAACCCACCCGGTGCTGGGCTGTGTGCTGGGCACTTGGCTGGTCATGTCGCGTTTCCTTCGGTTGTTACTTCAGCTTCCTGCAGGCTGCGCCACATCACCTTGCCGCTGCCGCTTTTGGGCAGGCTGTCCACAAACTGCACCACGCGCGGCACTTTGTACACCGCCATGTTGTCGCGGCACCAGGCCACGATGTCGGCCTCGCAGACGTGGCTGCGGTGGCTGGCACGCAGCACCACGACCGCCTTGACGCTCTCGCCACGGTAACTGTCTTTTGTGGCAATCACGCAGGCCTCGGCAATCGCGGGGTGGCGAAACATCAGCGCTTCCACCTCGGCAGGCCAAACTTTGAAGCCCGACGCGTTGATCATGCGTTTGAGCCGGTCGGTGATGAAAAAGTAGCCTTGTTCATCGATGCGGCCCAGATCGCCCGAGCGGAAAAATTGCTTGCCATCCAGCTCGAAAAACGCCGCGTCGGTGGCGTCGGGCCGTTTCCAGTAGCCCTGAAAAACCATCGGCCCGTGCATCACGATCTCACCCTGCTCGCCTGGTGGGACTTCGGTCAAGGTTTCCGGGTCAACCACCCGCGCGTCGCAGCTCATGAAGGGAATGCCCAGGCATTGCTGCTTGGGCGCGTCTTGCGGGTTGCTGTGGCTGGGTGCGGCGGTCTCGGTCAGGCCATAGCCTTCGACATACCGCAAGCCGTAGTTTTCAAACAAACGCTGCGCCACCGCTTGCGGCATGGCGGCACCGCCACCACCGATGGCCACCAGACTGGACAGGTCGTACTGGTCAAACTGCGGGCTGGCCAGCAGGTCAATCACCATGGTGGGGATGTTGGTCCAGTGCGTCACGCGGTGCTGCGAGATCAAGCGGCCCGCCAGGTCACGGTCCCAACGCGGCATCAGCACCAGGGTGCTGCCGTTGTAGATGCCCGCATGCATCACGCTGACCATGCCGGTGATGTGAAACATGGGCACCACGACCAGGGATATGTTGTCTGGGCTGGCGTTGCCCCAAAGGCAACTGGCCACCGCGTTGTGCATCACGCTGGCGTGGGTGTGCATGCAGCCCTTGGGCAGCCCGGTGGTGCCACTCGTGTAGGGCAGCACGGCCAGGTCGATGGGGGTGCGGTTGTGAGCCGGTGCGGGGTGCGTGCTGGCGAGTGCGGTAGCCCAAGGGGTGACGTGGGTGCCGTTCAGCACTGGCAGTGGGTGCACGGCGAGCAACCAGTCTTGCCAGACGGTTTGTAGATCAAGCTTTTCGTCGGGCAAAGCGTCAGCAAATTGCGTCACCAGCAAGTGCGTCAGCCGCTGGTCGGCTGGCAGCGCTTCATTGGCCTTGGCCCACTCAGCGGCCAGATCACCACTGGTAATGGCCACCCGTGCATCGGGGTCGGTGATGTAGTGCTTCAGTTCCTCTGCCCGGTTCATCGGGTTCACCGGCACCACCACCGCATTGGCCCGAAGAACTGCGAAATGTGCAATCACCCACTGCGGGCAGTTCTGCATGCACAGCACCACACGGTCGCCATCTTGCACGCCCATCGCACGCAATTGCCCGGCCAGGGTTTCGGCCTGCGCCATCAGCTGTGCATAGGTCCAGGTGCGTCCCAAAAACACCAGCGCTGCTTTGTGGGGGTACCGCAGCGCGCTCACGGCCAGGTTGTGCCACAACGAGGTGGCGGGCGGGTTCAGGTGGTGGGGAAGGCGCTTGGGCCAAACGGCGTAGTGCAGGGCGTGGTGCGGGGCGCTCATCTTGTGTCTCCGGCTTTTGTGAACAATGTACAGATTAATGGTATCTGCAAGAACAACGCGCACCTGCGAGACCCTTCATCATGAAAAACACCAATCACTCCTTTTTTGATAGCTGCTTGAGCAGTATTTACAAGGGCTGCAGTCTGATTTACCTTGTATTTGCCGCCAGCAGTGCCTTTGCGTTCGACCTGCAAGGCCACCGCGGTGCCCGCGGTCTGGAGCCTGAAAACACCTTGCCCGCGTTTGAAAAAGCCCTGTCCCTCGGCGTGACCACGCTGGAGCTGGACGTAGGCGTCACCGCCGACGGCGTGGTGGTTATCGGCCACGACCCGGCGCTGAACCCCAACATCACCCGCGATGCCACCGGTCAGTGGTTGACGGTACCCGCCGGTGGCAAAGGCCCATTGATCAAGACCATGACGCTTGCCGACGTCCAGGCGTTTGACGTGGGCCGCATCAAGCCCGACACGCCCTACGCCAAGCAGTTTTCCACCCAAACCCCGCGCGACGGCACGCGCATGCCCACGCTGGCGGCGCTGTTCGAGCGCGTGAAAGCGCTCAAGGCCGATGCGGTGCGCTTCAACATTGAAACCAAGATCAACCCACAGCAGGCTGACGACACCGTGCCGCCCGAAGCCTTTGTGCAAGCGCTACTCAACGCCATCAACGCCGCCAACATGGCCAGCCGCGTGACCATTCAAAGCTTCGACTGGCGCACCCTGCAGCTGGCGCAAAAGCTCGCACCCGCCATTCCCACCGTGTACCTGAGCTTTCAAACCGCCACGGTCGACACCATGAAAGACGGCGTGTGGACGGCTGGCTTTCAACTAGCCGAGCACGGCGGCAGTGTGGCCCGCATGGTCAAAGCCGCCGGTGGTGCCGTGTGGTCACCCAACGGCGGTTCCCTGACGCAAGCCCTGGTGAAAGACGCTCAGGCCCTAGGCCTGAAAGTCATTCCGTGGACGGTCAACAGCGCGCCGGACATGCAGCGCTTCATCGACTGGGGCGTGGACGGACTGATCACCGATTACCCGGACTTGCTGCGCGAACAAATGCGCCTGCGCAAGATGCCGCTGCCGCCGTCGGTGCCCTGATTTGCCCTGCTACCAGCCTGTGCGTAGCCCGCGCGTGATGCGTGCGCGCCAGCAGCGCCGCTGAAAACCAGCTAGGCTGCGCGCCAACCATCTTGCTTCACCGCGACGCCCGCACAAGCCGATCGCTATATTTTTAGTAGCTGCTTGAGCAATCAATACAAGGGCTGAACCCCGAAATGCCTCCCATCCTCTACCTTTTCATGTTGACCAATCTGGTGCTAGGCACCGGTGCTTTCGTACTTACCGGCATTCTCAAACCCATGAGCGATTCGCTGGACATCAGCGTGGCGGCGGCGGGACAGGCCATGACGGCGTATGCCGTGGCCTCGGCGTTCATTGCACCGTTGGTCATCGTGGCCACGGGCAAATGGCCGCGCAAACGGGTGATTCAGCTGGCCTTGCTGCTGTTTGTGTTGGGCAATGTGGCCTGCGCACTGTCGCCCAACCTGTTGACCTTGCTGGGCGGTCGGGTGTTGATGGGCGTGGGCAGCATGTTCTCGGCCGTCGCCTCCGGTGTGGTGGTGGCGTTGGTGGAGCCGGCCAAGCGGGCGCGGGCGTTGGCCATCAGCTTTTTGGGTATTGGCCTGAGCTATGCCATTGGGCTGCCGCTGGGCACCTGGCTGGGGTTTGCGTATGGCTGGCAGGCACCCGTGTGGCTGGTGGCGGGCTTCAGCGTGCTGGCGCTGGTGGTGTTGAGCCTGCTGTTGCCCGCCCACATCAACGCGCCAGGGGCCAGCTTTGCCGGGCTGGCCGATGTGGCCAAGCGGGGCCCGGTGCAACGCGTGTGGCTGCGCACCCTGCTGTATTTCATCGCCATCTTCAGTGTGTTTTCGTTCGCCGGGCCGGTGCTGCAAGCGCTGAACCCGATGACCACCGCACAACTGTCGTTCACGCTGCTGATGTTTGGCCTGTCCGGGGTGGTGGGCACGTTTGTCGGTGGCTGGGCCGCCGACAAGTTTGGCCCGCTGCGCACCTTGCGGCTGCAACTGTCGGTGCTCATTGCCATGATGGTGCTGGTGCCATTCACCGCTGGTAACTACTGGCTGTGCGTGACGGTGTTCGTGGTGTGGGGCGTGGCAGGCTTCGGCATGATGGCCCCGCAACAAAGCCGCCTGGCCAGCCTGGCCCCTGCGCAAGCGCCACTGCTGTTCAGCCTGAACGGCTCCATGCTGTACCTGGGCACCGCGCTGGGTGCGGCCATCAGTGGCAGCTTCATCAACAGCCTGGGCTTTGCACAACTGGCCTGGGTCGGCGTGCCGTTTGCCTTGGCAGCCGCCGCTACGCTGTGGTGGGACGCGCGAGCCGATGGTGCGCTGCCAAACCGTTCATAAAATCCACCATCACAACAGGAGAAGACACTTGCACAGCTTGAAATTCGCACCCGCACTGGCCGCCCTGCTCAGCCTGGCCTGTGCACTCATGGCACCACTGGCCCACGCCGCCGACAAACCCACGGTTTACGGCAAAAACCTGCTGCAAAGCATCGACTTGCCCATTCAGGTCGTCGCCGAATTCAACAACGCCGCCGCAGCCGCCAAACCGGGTGCGCCAAGCGGCGTGTTCGAAACCCTGAAAGACTGGAAAGGCGCCGAATTCGACGCGCCCACCAAAGGCAACCCCTATGTCATGGTGGTCAAAGTCAGCGGCCTGGCCGTGGCCGACGGCAACGTACTCACCCGCTGGCAACCCAGCTGGGCACTGGACAGCGGCGATGCCCGCAGCACCCTGATGACCGGCCTCCTGAAAGACGGCGTGAAAGCCGGCGAGCGCGTGAACCTGATCGGCTCCTCAGCCCCTATGAGCTTCAAAGACGACCGAAAAATAGCCCCCGCCCTGGGCCTGCAACTAGCCAACAACGTGCGCATCGACAGTGTGCAAATCGAAGTGTGGTCAGGCCTGGGCAGCAGCTCATTCACCAGCAAACTCTTCGCCTGGTCACCCTTGCTGGTCGGCCTGGTGTTTCTCGGCCTGTTTTTCTGGTTCAGGCGTGGGTGAGTTGAGATCAGTCGATATCGGTATGCGAAAAGCTAAGGTCTTCCAACCAACACGCTGGAGGGCCTCAAACCTGACCCCGATAAATGGATGCAAGAAGATCAGCAAGCATCGGGTGCAGGTGTGAAATCTTGAAACATCACATTCACCAAAGGCATCGAAACAGAGATAGGGGTATTTCAATATCACGGACACCAGGGTCGGCAACGGGGCAACGGGGTCACACCGGCACGGGGGTCAGCACATCGGCACCGGGGTCACACATCGGCACCGGGGTCACATCGGCACCGGGGTCACACATCGGCACCGGGGTCACATCGGCACCGGGGTCACACATCGGCACCGGGGTCAGGTCTTTCAACATCACATTTCCCTCACTTAGCACATCGGCACCGGGGTCACACATCGGCACCGGGGTCAGGTCTTTCAACATCACATTTCCCTCACTTAGTTGCTCTCAATTCAATAGCTGCTTGAGCAATGAATCCCTGGGCTACCACATCGGCACCGGGGTCAGGTCTTTCAACATCACATTTCCCTCACTTAGTTGCTCTCAATTCAATAGCTGCTTGAGCAATGAATCCCTGGGCTACAGCCTACTTCGACCGCCAACCCTTCATCCCGATCGACTACCCCAAAACCCCCGCCAGCGCCTTGCGCAGCGCCGCCTGATCGGCACTGGACAACGTGCCCAACTGGCGAATGATCAGCGACTGCTCCAGCGTGGCCAACAGCGGCTTGACCACCGACTCCTTGATCAACCGGGCGGCCTGCCAATCGGCAATCAGCACCTCGCCAAACGAAAGCGGCGTGCGCACCTGGCTGGTAATCGCCATCAGCACCACATCCGGCCGGGCCATGGCATAGGCATGGGTGCTCACCACCACAGCGGGGCGCTGCTTGGTGGTGGCTTGGTTGGTGAACGGAAATGGCACCAGCACCACATCGCCGAACTGGGGTGCGCCGTTAAAGGGCATCGTAGGCCTCGTCCTCAGCGTTGTCCCACACCGCCGCAAAAACGGGGGCGCTGACCTGCGCGGCCATGCGCGTCAGTGCCTGCTCCTGGGCTTGCGCCATCCGCAGGCGCAGAAACTCCACAAAGTCCTCCACCTCGGCCACCCGCTCAGGTGGAAGGCTCTGAATCTTGTGAAACAACACCTGTACGCTGGCGCTGAACCCCGGGCTGGGCTGGGTAGGGAATTGGGCGTTAGCTTGCATGGCGTACTCCTTGGATCAATAACGCTGATGAATAACAGGGTTCACACGGCCTGCGCAGCTGCACGTTTGGGCGAGACGGGTAGCGGTGCGCTCAATCACTGCATTCATATTCGCTGACTTGATGGGTTAGCCCATTGAATTTAGGTCATGCGTCAGTGATGGTCAACACGGCAACGTAAATCACCACACGGCCGGCTTACTCATAAACCACCGCCACCCTGCCCCCCTCCGCCTGCGCCATCCAGCTGGCCAGCGCCGCATCACTGGGGAAAAACTTGGCGCGTTCGTCCAGCACCACTTCGGCGGCAATCGGGCCGAAGTCGGCGATGCGTTTGACGTGCAGGCGAACGCCCAGGCCGCGCAGCAAATCGCCCTGATCGGTGGTTTCTTTTTTGGGTGGAAACTCGCGCACCAAGCGGGCGATGTCGGGGGCGGTTCCATTCACCGCCACGCGCAAAAACTTGCCAAAACGGCAGCGCGCCGCTGCCAGGTCCCACACCTGGTTGACGGCCAAACGAAAGCCGCCGGAGAAGCGGTCGGGTTGCAGCTTGCCCATGACAATGATCAGTTCGTCGTCTTTCAGCAGGTTGCGGTTGGCGTTGATCAGCGCTTCGTCGGCCGTGGCTTCGATCACGCCGCTTTTGTCGTCCAGCTTGAACAGGGCCAGCTTGCCGCGCTGGCCGTTGATGACGCGAAAGTCGCTCACGATGCCGGCCAGCAATTGCGGCTCGCGCGAGTCGATGAGGTCATTGACTTCACGGCGTACGAACTTGCGAATCTCCAGGGCGGATTCGTCGAACAAGTGGCCCGAGAGGTAAAAACCGATGGCGGTTTTCTCCAGACTCAGGCGCTCTTTCACTCCCCAGGGCACCACATCGGTCAGGGCGGGCTCTTCAATCTGGCCCACGGTTGCGTCATCACTGGCCACGCCAAACATGTCCACCTGCCCCGCCTCGCTGGCAGCCTGGCAGGCGGCAGCGAAGTCAAAGGCTTGATCCACAGCGGCTGACAGTGCGGCGCGGTTGCGCTGCAGGTTGTCAAAGGCACCGGCTTTGATCAGCGCATCGACCGTGCGCTTGTTGATTTTGGTGCGCTCCACGCGCGCGCAAAAATCAAACAGGCTTTTAAACGGGCCTCCCGCGTTGCGGGCCGCCACGATGGCTTCCACCGCCTGCTCGCCCGTGCCTTTTACGGCCCCCAGGCCGTAGCGAATGGCTTTGTCACCCGTCGGCTCAAAGCGGTAGTGGCCGCGGTTTACGTCGGGCGGCTCGAAGGTGATGCCAAAGTTTTTCACCGCGTCTTCAAACAGCACCTTGAGCTTGTCGGTGTTGTCCATCTCCACCGTCATGTTGGCGCAGAAAAACTCGGCCGTGTAGTGGCGCTTGAGCCAACCGGTGTGATAGGCCAGCAGCGAGTAAGCGGCAGCATGCGACTTGTTGAAGCCGTAGCCCGCAAACTTTTCCATCAGGTCAAAAATCTCGTTGGCCTTGAGCTCTTCAATGCCGTTTTTGGCAGCGCCATCGCGAAAAATCGCGCGATGCTCGGCCATTTCTTCGGCCTTCTTTTTACCCATGGCGCGGCGCAGCAGGTCCGCGCCACCCAGCGAGTAGCCGCCCAGAATCTGCGCGGTGAGCATCACCTGCTCCTGGTAGACCATGATGCCGTAGGTCTCGCTGAGCATGTCGGCCACCAGCGGGTGCGGGTACTCCACAGCTTCGCGGCCATGCTTGCGCGCCACAAAGCTGGGAATCAGGTCCATGGGGCCGGGGCGGTACAGCGCGTTCAGCGCAATCAGGTCTTCCAGGCGGGTGGGTTTGGCGTCTTTCAGCATGCCCTGCATGCCGCGGCTTTCAAACTGGAACACGGCTTCGGTCAGGCCGTCGGCAAACAGCTTGTAGGTGGCCGCGTCATCCAGCGCCACCGCTTCAAACGTGAAGTCTTTTTGCGCCGGGTGGCGGGCAGTGATGAAATTTTTGGCCCGCTCCAGAATGGTCAGTGTGGCCAGGCCCAAAAAGTCAAACTTCACCAGGCCCGCGGCTTCTACATCGTCTTTGTCGTACTGGCTGACGGCCGAGTCGCTGCCGGGCTGCTGGTACAGCGGGCAAAAGTCAGTGAGCTTGCCGGGCGCAATCAACACGCCCCCTGCGTGCATGCCCACGTTGCGCGTCAGGCCCTCCAGCTTGCGGGCCAGCTCCAGCAGGGTTTTCACGTCTTCTTCTTTGCGCTCGCGCTCGGCCAGCACCGGCTCGGCGTTGGGTGCGTAGATGGTTTTGTCTTTGTCGGCGTTGTAGTCGGCGGGCTGGTATTGCAGAGTGACGCTGGCACCGGGTTTGTTGGGGATGAGCTTGGAGAGGCCGTCGCAAAAGGTGTAGCTCATGTCCAGCACACGGCCCACATCGCGAATGGCGGCGCGGGCGGCCATGGTGCCAAAGGTGGCAATCTGGCCCACGGCGTCTTTGCCGTATTTCGCTTTCACGTAGTCGATCACACGGTCGCGGTTGCCCTGGCAGAAGTCAATGTCGAAGTCGGGCATGGACACCCGCTCGGGGTTCAAAAAGCGCTCGAACAGCAGGCCATATTGCAAGGGATCCAGATCGGTGATGCGCAGCGAATACGCCACCAGCGAGCCCGCGCCCGAGCCCCGGCCTGGGCCCACCGGGCAGCCGTTGTTTCGGGCCCAGTTGATGAAATCGCCCACGATCAAAAAGTAACCCGGAAAACCCATGTTCACGATGGTGTTGATCTCGAATTCCAGCCGCTCCACGTAGGCAGGCATGTGTGCCTCGCGCGCCGCTGCGTCGGGGTAGAGCTGCGCCATGCGCTGCACCAGACCGTCGTGCGAGGCCTGGCGAAAGTAAGCGTCTACGGGCAGCGGCTGGCCGTCGACCACGGGCGTGGGGTAGTTGGGCAACTGCGGCTTGCCCAGGTTCAACGTGAGGTTGCAGCGCTTGGCAATTTCCACTGTGTTGGCCAGGGACGAGGGCACATCGGCAAACAATTCCTGCATTTGCGCCGAGGTTTTGAAGTACTGCTCGCGGGTGAACTTGCGCACCCGGCGCGGGTTGCCCAAAATTTCACCCTCGGAGATGCACACGCGCGCCTCGTGGCTTTCGTAATCGTCGACTTGCGTGAACTGCACCGGGTGGGTGGCCACCACGGGCAGCTTCAGGCGCGCGGCCAGTTGCACGGCGGCAGCCACGTGGGCCTCGTCATCGGCCCGGCCTGCGCGCTGCAGCTCTATATAGAAGCGGTGCGGAAACAAGGCCGCCAGTTGCAAGGCCACATCAGCCGCGCGCTGCCCATCGCCCTGCAGCAACGCCTGGCCCAGCGGCCCGGCCTGCGCGCCTGATAGCGCAATCAAACCCTCATTGAGCTCTTGCAACCACGCCAGCTTGCACACCGCCTGCGCCTTGTACGCGTTTTGCGTCCAGCCGCGTGAGAGCAACTCGCACAGGTTCAGATAGCCCTGGTTGTTTTGCACCAGCAATTGCAGGCGCGTGGTGGCATTGACATCGGTGCCCAGCCCTTGCAGCACCAGCTCCGCCCCAATCAGCGGCTTGATGCCCGCGCCGCGCGCGGCTTTGTAAAACTTGATGGCCCCAAACAGGTTGTTCAGGTCGGTAATGGCCAGCGCTGGCTGGCTGTCGGCTTTGGCGGCTTGGACAACATCGTCGATGCGGTTGACCCCATCGACGACGGAAAACTCGGTGTGCAGGCGCAGGTGTATGAACATGCAGGCATTTTAGGGAGGGTTTAGTACCGCTTCGACCTGTGTGTGAAGGCTGGGATCACACATCTATTTATTTACTATAAAAATAGTAGCTGCTTGAGCAGTGTACGAAAGGCTAACAGTCTCAACATACTGGAAGAACCGGAATCTTCAAAACGGCAGCCCTCTACCGTTTGATCAGATATTAAAAAATCATTTCAACGGCTTAACACCTCCGCGGCGACCAAGGCCAAATGCTAATCGATAGACATCTGGCATTTGAATGCGTTGGTCAAGTAAGCGCTGAACAATTCCCAAAAACTCCAAGTCGCGCAATATACCGATGGTACCAAGATTCAAATTCTGCGGGGGCAGTTTTACAAGTGCTTTACCTGTCTGAAGTTTTTCCTCTAAGACTAGAAGTGTGTCGTGTTGTTTCCATATTTTTTCGAACTCCCTGGCTTCACAAGGTACGGTTAAATTTCCGTAGAGTGGAGCCATTACCAATTGAACCCAGGGATAGTCCTCTACAGTAATTTCCTGAACTCGAATTTGAGAGGCCTTTTGGACGCCCGCTTGAATACCGCGGTAATCAATAGCTAACGGAAAATCATCGGATGTCAATTCAGCAGCCGCCCCTAACGCAGCAAAAAAACTTCTCGGACTCACCTGACTCAAACCGTCCTGAAGGTGATTAACCAACCAAGAGTACGGCTTGCCACGCTTTGTGCTACTACCCATAGCCTTACCTGCCAAATTGATAAATGTCAACTCTTGTAGACCTTCGTCAATTCTCAGGCGGGGGGGCAACGTCCAGCCATCTCCTATTTTTGCCAGTAACGCTCCAGATTCCTTGGCCATGTTGCGGAAAGCCAGGCCCCCCGCCGTTGTGTTGCTCAGGCATTGAAAGAACAACGCATATAAATCTGCTCTGCGCCAATCCAGTGCTGCTTTATGGGCTAGCAGTTTGGAAAAATCAGGAAATCCGGTAATGGCTGGGTCTTGCAAAATGTCCGGTCGCAGGAAAACTTTAAATCTAATACGGCGTGTAGATCGTGCATCAAGAGCCACCTGTAAAAGCGCTTTAGCCAGCGGATTAATATGTTTCCAATCCTCGGCAAGGCGATCCAACGCATCAAAAAGTATGAGTAAAGTTTCTCCGCGCTCGTCCAAATCTTGATCTGCACGATCTAGCAAATCATCGTAATCTTCAGGATGTGACTGAATCCAATGAACTCTGTCAGACCAACGTTTTAGCTCTCTAAACTCACCACCAAATCCAGCATGGAACGCCAGCACCGCTCGCCAAATAGATCGGGGGCGATACTTTTCAACCAGTTGAGCCAGTGAGTCTGAACTAGGCGCCTCTGCCGGGCTTAGTCCTGTTCCAAATCCTCGGGCCACTTTCAATTTGGCGTTGAAGCGTACCTCTGGAAAAGCGGCTTGAACAAATTTTCTGTGGCTCTCAGATGCGAGTTGTGCCCACCAGAAGCTTTTGCCTGCACCTCTGATGCCCTCGACAAGCGTCGCCTCAGGATCTAGAGCCTTTGCATGGCTGGGCGGTACATAAGTAAACGCGGGTGCACGTTCGGGTCGCTCCTCGGCTTGATCTAGTGAATCTGCCGCCTCGCGCACCCCATTTCTGAGTTTTTTTACGTCATTCATTTAGGATACCAATACTCTAGATTTGATCCAAGAAATCAAGTGACCAAATTTGGCATCGACTTCTCCTTCGCTAACGCCACCTTGTTCTGGGCGAACTTTGGGGTCAAATTCTTGAAACACTTCGTCCCAATCCACTCGAATAGGGAAATGTGGAGCCGATTCGTCTTCCATTCCCGGGTTGTAGAGATCAATCGGCTGCATTGATGGTGCCGTAGAACCTCCCGTGGGGGGGGCAATTTCGTCATAAAGCGTGCTGGAGAACAACTCGTACGACCGATTTAGGAAGGACTTGGAGCGGCCCTCGCGGTCACTCTTGGGAGCTAACGCTTGAACAATGGCGAGTCGTTCACGTACCTGTGCGCAAACAGTTGGCCTATGTTGCCAATGCGCAAACAGTTGCATGTATCCGAGCCAGTTTTGAGCGCTGTCGGTAGCAAACAAAAGCGCAGTGTCTGCCAAACTGGTAATGGAAATAGCTGCTACATCGTGTAGGCCGGCTCTGCTGTCGATAAGCACTACATCAGGCTTCTCTTGGGCTTCCAAAAGCTGCGTAATTCTTTGCATTCGGGTCGCAAATCTTTGTACGCCCTGACGTCCATCTCGGCCCGGTATGTCCGCATACACGCGAGCCAGTTTGGATAAGTACGCTGACTCGCCTTGCCCCATAGCTGCGGCAACACGAATAGACCCGGTTGTCGTATCTGCAAGTGGACTGGTAGACACCAAATTTCTTAAAACGGACTCACCTTGGCCGACCGCATCCTCGACAAACCAGTCCACTAATCCGAACTCAGCGACGCGATCGGGCTCCAGCAATAAGCCGGAAAGCCCAGGAGACTCTAAGTCGAAGTCCAACAACAGAACTCGTTTCCCTTCGCGCGCAAGTCCATATGCCACCATTGCCAAAGCAGTGGATCGACCCACACCACCTTTAAGCCCAAAAAAAACGATTCTGTGCGGATGCGGTTCAGATTCCGTGATCGGATTCAGCCAGTCTTGACCCATGATCTGGCGATCCAGCACGCAGACGGTGATATCCGGTTGAGCCTGGTCTTCCTGATCAAAACCTCCAACTACGGTGGTTAGATGCCAATCAGGGCTTTTGAAAATCAGGTCTGGGTTAGATAAATCATCTCTGAAGATAATTTCCCCCCTGGTTGCATAAACCCCCAGATCGGCCAAGGCTACTTCAAGGAATAGGCGCGATTCCAGCGGGTATTGTTGAGCATCGCAATCAATGGCGAAACGTATGCGACCATACACGTCACGCACCACACGTACCTGCCACTGATTTGGCAATCCTGGGTATTGGGCCGCTCGGGCTGCGAGCCGCAGCGCATCGTTGAACCTTATCGTGGCCATCACATCACTCCGTCAACGATTGCTTGATCCAACATTTCATTCACTTCAAGTGCTGCAAGTTCCCATTTGGGTACGGAAGCAAGCGGCAAAGCGGTTTCCCGGAAGTAGCGGTGATCCACCGACCAGTCAGACAATTCCACGACACTGGGTAGCATTGCGCGATAGTGTGATGATCGAGGTCCATCGGGTACAAGATGTCCGGACGAGATCAACTGGATATTCAGTATAGGCATGTGTTGCCGAAATTTGTTTCCACGCGGGATACCACCATCGGGATCCGGGACGATTCCGCATGCAACGAGTAATGCTTTCAGACCACATTCGACGGCGAAGCCGAGTAGTTGCCCCGCATTTGCTCGTTGACTGGCATGCATCAAAATATGTGCATCTTTCAAATGCCGACGAGCCGCTGCAACGTAGTCCACGTTGCGGGATGTCATCACTGCGCTCATGTATGTCTTTCTTCTATATTGGCGTCCCACAATTGTCGCCTACCCCGCAAACCGCTCCCGCAACTTCATCTTCCAGAATTTCCCCGTCGAGGTGCGGGGCACGGCATCAATCCACTCGTAGCGGTCGGGCAATTGCCACTTGGCAAACCCTTTGCCCAGCAGATGCGCCCCAAACTCGGCGGCCAACGGTGCGATAGCCCCCGGTTTCAACACCACACAAGCCAACGGCCGCTCGCTCCATTTCTCGTCGGGAATCGCAATCACCGCCGCCTCGCCCACCGCGGGGTGGGCCATCAGGGCGTTTTCCAGATCGACCGAGCTGATCCATTCACCGCCGGATTTGATGAGGTCTTTGGTGCGGTCGCTGATCTTGACGAAGCCCAAGGCATCGACGCTGGCCACGTCGCCGGTGCGCAGCCAGCCGTCGGCAGTGAATTTGTCTTCGGTGACCGGGACTTGGTGATAACTGCCTGTGATGAACGGGCCGCGCACCTGAATCTCGCCCACGCTTTTGCCGTCCCACGGCTGCACGCCTTCGTCGCCCTGAATGCGCAGATCGACCAGTGGCACCGGCACCCCGGCCATGGCGGCGCGGCGGTAGCGCTCATCCAGATCAGCGTGTTTCAAGTCAGCCTTGGGGTAGGACACGCTGGCCAGGGGCGAGGTCTCGGTCATGCCCCAGCCTTGCAGCAGCCAGATGCCGTGCTTGTCAAACGCGCGAATCAAGGCCTCTGGCACGGCCGCGCCGCCGACCAGGCTGCGCATGCCGACGGGCAGTTTCCAGCGGCAAAAGTTGGGGGAAGCGGGGTTTTGCGCCGCGTCGAAGGCTTGAATCAGACCCATCCAGATGGTGGGCACGCCCAACGACAGGGTGGGTGGCTTTTGCGTCATCAAATCCAGCAAATCGTCGGGGTGCAAGTGCGGGCCGGGGAACATGAGCTCCACGCCCATCATCACCGCGCCGTAGGGCACACCCCAGCAGTTGGCGTGAAACATGGGGGTGACGGGTAGCAGCACATCGGTACCCTTCAGGCCCCAAAAGTCGCCCAGGCAGCCGACCAGGGTGTGCAGGATGGTGGAGCGGTGGGAATACACCACGCCTTTGGGGCGGCCGGTAGTGCCGGAGGTGTAGCACATGGCCACGGGGTCGTTTTCATCGTGCGGGGCGTATTCAAAGCCGTCCGGATCAGTTTGGGCCAGCAGGGCTTCGTAATCATCAAAACCTGGCGGGACAGGGGCACCAGAGAACGAAAACACAATCACTTTTTCAAACTTGTGTAGGTGCGCAAACTGCTGATACAGCGGCAGCAACACATCGTCAATCACCAGAAAACGATCTTGCGCGTCACCTGCAATCCAGCCCAGTTCATCGGGCGAGAGGCGCAGGTTGAGCGTGTGCATCACGCCGCCCGCCGCTGGTATGCCGAAGTAGCACTCCAGGTGGGCGTGGTGGTTCCAGCTGAGTGTGGCCACCCGTTCGCCTTTTTGCAGGCCGAGCTTTTGCAAGGCGCTGGCCAGGGCGCGACTGCGGCGGTAAAACTGGCCGAAGTTGTGCGTGCGCAGCGACTTGTCGGGCAGGCGGGACGTGATGGAGCTCTGGGGAAACAAGGTGCCTGCGCGCTCCAGCAAGTGGTTGAGCGACAGGGGCACGTTCATCATGGTGGTTTGCATGGCTTGTCTCCGTGAGGGGGTGACGATAGGCAACGGGCACAGTTTTGCACGTTTGGCAACCGCCCGTCTACGTGTGCACCTACGCATGCACCTACCCACGCACCTACAAACGAAAATGGCAGTCAGCCCTTGTAAAACCTGCTCAAGCAGCTATCAAAAATGAAGCGCTGATGGCTTAGGGCGACGCCAACGCAAACTCGATCGCCGCCCGCACGGCGACTGCCTGCGCCGCGTTGCATTGCTCGGCTGTGACACGCGGGCTGTCGGGGTAGACCTCGGTGGTGGTGCGGTACCGCGCGGTAGTGAGTCCAGCACACAAGCCCAGCGGCCCGACGGGGTAGTTGATGACACCCGGCGCAACCACGGGCGAGCCGATGATCTGCCCGTTGGCATCTGCTGGCGCGATGTGGGTGACTTGCGCAACCGCCGCGATCACGGCCTGCTGGAATGGCGGCTGCGCGTCTTCGGAGTCGCCGACCAGATAAAAGCCGTCGGGAATTGTGCCCGGCACAAACGGCGTGCCGTCGCGCGCGGCCAACGCGGGGCGAAACACCGCCTCGTCACTGTCGGTCGTTTCATGCAGGTCGATGTGCACGATGAAGCGCCCCTGCAGCGGTGCGACGAGCTGCATCAAAGCAGCCGACTCCGGTGCGGGACTGTGCTGTCGAAACGAGCGGTTTGGATCGATGGCATCGTGGTTCCAGCGCTGAATCCGCTCATAGGCCCACGGGCTCACGCACGGCACCACCAGCAAATTGACACGGCCGGCGTAATCAGCCGCATACAGGTCGGCGAATCGCAACGCCCCCTGCACGCCGCTCGTTTCATAGCCGTGCACACCGCCGGTGACCAGCACACAAGGCAGTTCGTCGCGCCAGTTGCGGCTCTTGATCGCCATCAGCTGGTAAGCGTCGCTGTCGTGTTGCAGCAAACCGTATGGCTCCAGGTCGAAGCGCGCGCGCAACCGCTCGATCACGTGCAACACGCCGGCCTCGTAGCTGCGATGGCGTGTCTGCTGCGAACGCCATTCGGCGATGTCTGCGGCACGCCAAGGCTGGCCGGGCGTGCCGATCATCCTTGGCCCTGTATCTCGCGCAGCATGCCCGCTGGAAGCCTTTTGAGCAGCCATTTCACGCCCAGGGTGACGATGAGCACGTCATCCATCGCGCCCAGCAGCGGAATGACATCCGGAATCAGGTCAACCGGCAGGATCAAATAAAACAGCAGGGCCGCCACGCCCAGTTTTAACCAGCCCGGCGACTGGGGGTGCCGCAGCGCCCGCCACAGCAAGCGCAAATCGCCCCGCAATGCGGCCCAAATCAATGCCAAACGTTTGAACATGTCGTGCCCTTTGTGTGAACCTGCGTTTCTTGAGTTGTTGTAGATGGCGCTGGTGCCGTCGGGTTCAATGTTTGGCAGCTGATTTTTAGTCAAAATAGGCTTATAACCCTTACGAATATTGCTCAAGCAGCTATTTATTTAATAGCGAATCAGTTCTTGCGGCCAGCAACGCATCCGCGTAATCCTGCCACCGTGCACCCTTGGCCACATCCGAAAAAACACCCGCTTTGGCCTGATCAGCCACCCACTGCTGCTTGTCGGCAATGGCGCTGGCCATCAGCGGTGCAAAGCCCGCTTCACGCACCGTGTGGGCGGCTTCGCGCATCTCCTCGGCGCGGCGCTGGCCGTGCTGCACCACGCGGCTGAAAAAGTAAGCGCCCTGGGTTTGCCAATCAATGCTGGGAAAGGTTTCCTGCAACGTGGGCAACACGTGGTCTTCCACGCCGTACGCGCGGGCGGTGGCGTAGCTTTCAATCACCAGCGCTTCCAGGCCTTTGATCATCACGCTACGGCACATCTTGATGGCGCTGGCCACACCCAGTTTGTCGCTCACCGGCGTCGCCTGCATGCCCCAGGCGTTGAGCACCGGCGCCAGCGCCGCCGCCTGTGGACCGCCCAGCAGCATGGGCACGGCAATGCCGTAGGGCGGTACCGAAGTCATCACGCCTGCTTCGACGTAATACACGTTTTTTACCCAGCCTTCGATGGCTGCGGCGGCTTGCTGCTTGGTGCCGGGGGAGGCGGAATTGAGGTCTAAAAACACGCTGCCCGGCTGCATGAAACGCGCAGCCTCCGTGGCCACCGCCAGGGTATTGGAGGCGGTCACGGCACAGATCACCAAGTCGCTGGCCTCGCACAAGGCGCGCAGTGAACTGTGGGCGGTAACGTGGTGCTGCGTGGCGTGGGCCAACAGCGCATCACGCGCGGCCAAGTCAAAAAACGCAAGGTCCCACACGCTCAAGGCGCTGATGCTGGCCTTGTCTTTCAAGCCCAGGGCAAAGGTTTTGCCCACTTCGCCGTAGCCGATGAGGCCGACGCGGGGCGGGTTTTGAGGGAAGGTCATGAGGGCATGCTTTCGGGTGAACGGGCTTTCTATTGTGCGGCGTAGACGAACTGCAATACCGAATTGCCTGTGGATAGCCGCTACGCTTTTAATAGCTGCTTGAGCAATATCTACAAGGGCTAATGGCTGTTTTGGCTTAAAAAAACTAAAAATCCAGACGCTGCGTGCCTACGGCGTGGGCAATGTCGTCGTCGTGCGTGACCAAAACCAGCGCGGCACCGCAGGCGTCTACCGCATCGAGCAGCACGGCCATCGCTTCGCGCTGCGAGATGGCGTCCAGCCGCGAGGTGGGTTCGTCGGCAAACAGCAGCGCGGGGCGGGCGATGAGCACACGGGCCAGTGCCACGCGTTGCAACTCGCCGCCCGAGACCTGCGTGGGTCGGCGCTCCAGTAGCGCGTGGGGCACGCCCAGTTTGTCAAGGCGCCTGAGCACATCGGGCCAGGCGCAGCCGTGAAGCCGTGCGGCGTCACGCAGTGACTGAGCCAGGCTGATTTGCGGCACAAACGAGGCGACCGGGTCTTGGTAGAGCTTTTGAAAGGCCGTGGCAGCCAGGCCCGGCGCACGGGTGACCGTTCCGCCGTCAGCAGGCAACAGGCCCAGCAGCACATTGCCCAGCGTGCTTTTGCCCGCGCCGCTGGGGCCTTGCACCACCAAACGCTGGCCAGCGTGCAGGTCTATATCCAGTGCGTCAAACAAAGCGGTACCGCCGAAGCCTTTGCTCAGTCCGCGTGCGCTCAGCACCGCTGCGCCGGGCGCAGGGGCGGCGGGAAGCTGCCAGTGGCTGGGGTCTGCGGCGATCAGTTGGCGGGTAAACGGGTGCTGCGGTGCCGCCAGCAGGCCGTGAGCCTCGCCCTGCTCGACGATTTCGCCGGCTTGCAGCACGGCGATGTGCCCGCCCAGCGCGCGCGCCACGCGCAGGTCGTGCGTGATCACCACGACGCAGCCGCCTTGTTGCTGCACTGCTTGTAGTTTGGTAAGCAGGTGGTTGCGCCAATGGGGGTCCAGGCCCTTGGTGGGTTCGTCGGCCAGCACGATCTGGGCACCCCCCGCGCAGGCCATGGCGGCGACCGCACGCTGCGCCATGCCACCGGACAGCTGCCACGGGTAATGTTGCGACGCATCTTGCAGCCCCGACGCTGCCAGTTCATCCAGGGCCTGGGCTTGCGCCGCCTGGGGCGTGGCGCCGCGAACAAAGCGGTGTACTTCGGTCAGCTGCGCCGCCGTGCGCATGAGTGGGTTGAGTGCCTGGGCAGGCTCCTGGGGGAGCAGGGCCAGGGTGTGGCCCCAGCCGCTGCGGCGCGCCTGTGCATCGCTGGCTTCGCTGCGCTTACCCTGCACACACACCGAACCGCTGGCCTGCAAGCTCTTGGGCAAATTGCCCATGACGGCCTGGGCCAGCAGCGATTTGCCCGCGCCGCTCTCGCCGACCAGCGTCAGCACCTGGCCAGGGTGCAGGCTGAACGTCACATCGCGCAGCAGCGGTTTGGCACCCGCGTACACAGACAAGCCAGCCACCGATAAAAGGGCGGATTCGCTCATGCGCTTTCCTCCTGGCCCGCCAGCAGCATCATGGCCAGCACCACCCCCATCAGCAGGGCCACGGGCGCAGCCATCAGCCACGGCGCTTCGTCGTAATGCGGCAAAAACTCCGTCATCATCAATCCCAGCTCGGCAGTCGGCGGCTGCAGGCCCACGCCAATAAAGCCCAGCGCGGCCAGCGCCAACACACCCTGTGCGGTGCTGAACGCTAGCAGCGTGAGCAGCACCGGGGCCAACGCGGGCAGCACGTGGCGCTGCACCACATACGCCGGGCCAAACCCCAACAAGCGCGATGCCTGCACCGCGTCGCCCACCAGCACCGGGCGCGCCGCTGCCCGGCTCACCCGGAAATACTCCACCCACAAGGACAGCGACAGCCCGAGGTACAGCGTCCAGTACTGCCCCGGTGCCAGCGCGGCAAATAGCAGCACCAGCAGCAAACCGGGCACGGCCAGCAAGGCGTCGGCCAGCATCACCAGCGCCCGCTCAATGCGCCCGCCACACCAGCACGCCAGCACGCCCAGCAGGACACCGGGCAGCGCCGCAGACAAGGCGGCCAACACCGCAAGACCTAGCGACAGTTGGGCGGCTTGCGCCAGACGCGCCAATACGCTGCGCCCTAGCAAATCAGTGCCCAGGCTGTGCGACAAGCCCTGCGCAAGACTGGGCGGCTGCAGGCTGTTGGCCAGTGACTGGCGCGCAGGATCGACGCCAATCGCCAACGGCCCGAGCAGACAAAACACGGCGATCAGCAGCAGCAGCGCCAGGCCGATCCGGCGCGGCCAGACGGGTTTTGCACCGCTGTGGCTGAGGTGGTTGCTCAGGTAGTTACCGGGGACAGGCGTGCTCATGCGGCGGCTCCCACTTGCGGTGGCACCGCGCGCCTGCGCGGGTCCAGCGCCAGGCAAGCCGCATCCACCAGCAGGTTGAACACCACAAACAGCAGCCCCATACACAAGGCTGTGCCTTGAATCATGGGCACGTCGCGGCCAAACACGGCATGCACCAGCGCATGGCCAATACCCGGCCAGGCAAACAGCGTTTCCACCACCACCGCGCCTTCGGCTAAAAACACCGCATGCACACCCAAATAGGCCACCACGGGCAGCGCCGCCTGGCGCAAACCGTGGCGCAGCAGCGCGCGCCAGTGGCCCAAGCCTTTGGTGTGCGCAAACGCCAGTGACGGCGAGGCCGCCACCTCCCGTATGGCGCTGCGCGTGACGCGCGCCAGCCCTGCGGCCAGCCCCAGCGCCAATGTCGCCGCAGGCAACAGCGCGCTGCCCGCATGGTGGTCGCCCGCCACCGGCAGCACACCCAAGTGAACCGACACGCCCAGCATCAGCAGCACCGCCAGCAAAAACGGCGGCGTGGCCCGCAGCACCACCGCCAGAGCCAGCGTGAGCCTGTCCACCCAACCGCCTGCGTGCAAGCCGGACCACACGCCCAGCGGAAGCCCCACCAACAGCGCCAGCAGCAGCGCCGTACCCGCCAGTTCCACTGTGGCGCCCAGCTGGTGCGCCACCTCGTGCCACACCGGCTGCCCAGTCACCAGCGAAGCGCCTAAATTGAAGCGCGCCAGATCACCCCACCACTGCAGCAAGGCCTGCCACAGCGGCTGGTCGAGCCCCAATTCCAGCCGCACCGCGTCTGCCGCCGCGTTGTTCACCATGTCGTAGCCGTAACGCCCCGCCGCAATGCGTGTGGCCATGTCGCCCGGCAGCGCCCGCGCCATGAAAAAGCACAGCGTGCCGACCAGCAGCGCGACGGCCACGATTTGCAGGGTGCGGCGAGCCAGCAGGGGAATCAGGGTGTTGTGGGTTGTCATTTGTTTCGCTACTTAATTGATAGCTGCTTGAGCAGTATTTACCTGGGCTACTGGCCGAAACAGCACTATTAGCCACATATCTCAGACCGTCATTCCCGCGCAGGCGGGAATCCAGGTGCGAGGTCTTCCCGTAGCAAAAGGTATGCATCCGCTCAGCGTGGATTCCCGCCTGCGCGGGAATGACGGATTGAGTCATCGCCATTGCATGGCCGTCAACCGGTACGAGCGCTCCAACGGATCCAGCGACACCCCGGTCAAGCGCTGATTCACCGCCACCTGCTGGCGGTACCAGGCGATGGGAATAACAGGCAACTCGGCTTGCAAGGTGCTGGTGATCTGCGCGCGCAAGCTGGCGGCGCGCTGGGCGTTGGCGCTGCCGCGCGACAGCTCGCCCAGCGCTTGCACCATCGCATCGTTTTTCCAGCCCATGGCGCCCCAGTCGCCCCCCCATTTGTCACCTGTCGCACCAAAGTCTTGCAGCAAGGTGCCCACCGGGTCGGGAACGGTGGCGTAGTTGCGTGCGGCCAGGGCCAGTTGCAAGCTACCGTCGCGGTGGCCCAGCGGAATGTCGCCCGAATTGCCCACCTTCACTTGCACCGCAATGCCCACCTGGCGCCACTGCTCCTGCAGCGCCGAGGCAATGATGGGCAGCTCCGGGCGATCGGGAAAAGTGCGCAAACTCAGGCGCAGTGGCTGACCTGTCGCATCGCGCAGGCCATCGGGCGAGTTTTGCCATCCGGCTTGGATGAGCAGCGCGATGGCGACCTGCGGGTCGTGTGCCAGCGGTGCCAAAGCCGGGTTGTGCCAGGCCTTGAGCGTGGGCGCGAACAGCTGCGTGGCGGCCATTTCCGGGTCGCGCAGAACCGCCTTGGCAATGCCCGCGCGGTCAATCGCCAAGCTGAGGGCCAGGCGTACTTTCGGCTTGGCCAGCGCTGGCAAACCCGCGTTGAGTTTGAGCACCACAGTGCGCGGCAGCACCACTGATTCGACGCGCAAGTTGCGCAGCGTGCGCAGCCGCTGCACGCTGGCCGGATCGAGCCCGAAAGCCAAATCCGCCTGCCCGCCTTGCGCCATCAAAGCCCGCGTCTCAGGGCGGCCTGCAGCCAGGTAATGCACCCGCTCCACACGGGGTCTGGGGCCGTCGTAGCCGTCAAACACCACCGCTTCGAGCTGCTGCGGTGGCACCAGCACCGCCACACGGTAGGGCCCGGTGCCGATGATGGCGCGCACGCTGCCGTCAGCCGCGTAGCTGACCGGTGCCAGCACCAACGTGCTGCTGTGGGCCAGCAGCGCGGGCAGGCCTGCAAACGGCGCGCTCAGGCTGACCACCACCAGCGCTGCGCCGTCGGCGGCAATAGTTTTGATAGGCGCAAGGCTCAGCAGCGCAGGCGGAACTTGCGCCGCTTGCAGGCAACGCACCACCGCCGCTGCCGTGACGGGCGTGCCGTCGTGAAAGCGGGCACTGGCGCGCAGCACAAAGCGCCACACCAGAGCGTCTGCCGAGGTGGTCCAGCGTGCCGCCAGCCCCGGAAGGGGCGTGCCATCGTCTTGCGCCTCGGTCAGGGTTTCGGCAATTTGCATGCGGGTAAACACATAGCCGCTGTTACTGGGTGCCAGGCCTGCCATTTCCCACGGACCGACGATTTGCAGCGGCGCTCGCGCAGATTGCGCCCACAGCGTTGGTGCGGCGGCAGTGGCCGCGCTGGCCGCCAGCGCTACAGCAGCTTGCCGCCTGGAAATACCGCCTGCGCGCAACATCAAAAGCGTGCCTGCAGACCTGCCGTCACCGTGCGGGAAGCGCCAGGCGTGACCCATACCCGGCTGAACGAGCTGGTGTAGTGGCGGGTGTTGAACAGGTTATCAATGTCCAGCGTGAGCTTCAGCATCGGGTTCAAGCGCCAGTGGGCCACCAGCTTGGCGGTGGTGTAGGCCGGCAAGTCGAATGCCGCCGTTCCCGCGTTCGCCTCGGCCTGCGTGTAGGCCTGGCCCAGGCGTTTGCCCACGTGTGTGATGCCGCCGCCAATGCCATAGCGCTGGCCGTTAGCAAGTGCGTCTTCGTACACCGCCAGCACGCTGCCATTGACCCGGGGCACGTTGAGCAGCCGCCCACCGACTTGCAGGGTGTTGTCTTGCGTCACCTTCACGTTGTTGAACACCAGGCTGGCATTGACCCGCCAGTTGGCCGTGAGCTGGCCCGTCAGATCAAATTCCAGGCCCTGGCTGCGGATTTTTCCAGCAGCGCGAGAAAACCCCGCATTGACCGGATCAGCCGTGAGCACATTGCTTTTTTGAATGTCAAACAAGGCCGCTGTCGCGCCGATGCGCTGGTCAGCGCTTTCCCATTTGGTGCCCAGCTCCAGCGCGCGGCCGCTTTCGGGCTCGAAGCTGCGAGCCGCCGAGTCACTGCCCACATTCGGGCGAAACGACCGGCCTGCGTTCGCATAAACCGTCCACTGCGCCGTGGGCAACCAGCTCACGCCGATGCGCGGCGAGGTGGCTGATGGCGACTGGCTGGCCAGCACGTTGGTGCGGCGGTTCAGCAAAGACTGCTCGTAGTTGTCGACGCGCAAGCCCGCTACGACGCGCCAGGTCGGCGACAGCTTGATGGCGTCCTGAAAATACAGCGCGGTGTTGCGTTGCTGCTCCAACGTATCGGTATTGGCCAGCGGCGTGGGCGCTGCCTGGCCGTACACCGGATTGAAAATGTTGATGGCGTAGGGCGCAGCGGCGCTGGGGTTGACGCGACGCATCACGGTGTCCATGTTGAAGCGAAAGCGCTCCACACCGACAAGCAACTCGTGCGCCACATCACCCGTTTTGAGGGTGCCCTGCAGCTCGGCTTGAATGGCGATGTCGTCAGAGGTGTAGTCGCGAAACCGGCGCTGACGGGTCAAGTTGCCGTTGGCTTGCAGCGCTGTGGGCTCGGTCGAAAAGCCATTGAGCGAGGTGTCGCGCAACGACAGGGCCACGCGGCTACGCCAGTTGGCGCTCCAGTCGTGCGACAGAACGAACTGGTGCGTGCTGTTGCTCTGCTTCATATTGCCGTCGGCTGGCTCGCCGAGAAACCGGTTCACCGGGATGGCACCCAGCTGGTTGTTGACCGCCACGACACCCCGGTCCAGTGGTGCACGTTGCTGCAGGTATTCGCCTGAATAGTCCAGCACGGTGCCCCGCCCCAGTTTCCATGTGAGGGCCGGTGCCAGTACGCGGCGCTGGGTGTTCACCGTGTCACGAAAGCTGTCCCGGTCCTCGACTGCCACGTTGAGCCGGTAAGCAAAGTTCTCACTCAAAGGGCCGGTGCTGTCGAGCGCCACACGCTTGAGCCCATAGCTGCCCAGGTAGCCTTCCACCGAGTTGGCCGACTTCCACAGGGGCTGCTTGGAGACGATGTTGAGCGTGCCGCCGGGTTCGGTGCTGCCATATAGCGCCGCCGCCGTGCCCTTGAGAAACTCAATGCGCTGCACGCCCGCCAGGTCGCGGGGCGCGTTGAAGCCCCGGTTCGATGAAAAACCGTTGAATAGCGTGGCCATGCCGGTGTTTTCGTTGCCCGGCAAGCCGCGAATGGAAATGTTGTCCCACAAGCCACCAAAGTTGTTCTGGCGCGAAACGCCGCCCACATAGTCCAGCACATCGTCCAGCTTGGTGGCCCCCAAGTCGTCAATCGCCTGGCGCGTGACGATGCGCACAGACTGCGGCAACTCGCGCAGCGGCAGTTCTGACTTGGCACCGGCCGCCTCACCCGATTGATAGGTACCCGATTCACTGCGGCCCACCACGTCAACGGTGGACAACGTGGCGGGCTGGGCCGTTTGCGTTTGTGCTTGGGCAAGGCTGGTACACAGCGCCAACGCGGCCAGCGCGAGGGCATGCGGCGCTTGGCGCGGGAAAAGAGGAGTCATCATGAAAATCGTTTCTGAAAATCGCCCGCTTTGTCCGAGCGGGCGTGGAAATAGGGAGCAAACGTCTGGGGCAAGGCACAAGACGTGGAAATGGTGAAAACGCGCCAAGGCACGCGACGCAAAATGGACGAGTCAGCACAGCAGGTGCCGCCCGTAACGCCCAGACCAGATCAGCTAAGGTGAAACGCGGGCGGATCGCGCGAAGCAAAGCGCCAGCGGCTCAAACCCGGCACAAATGTGCTGGCTGGCTCAACCGCGCAAATGGCCTGCTGTGGGTTCTGGGGCAGCGCAAACGGCTGGTTCGCCATGCCATCGCCCACCTGGCCTGCGTTGTGGCACCAGACGCAGGCTTGATGCACCTGAGCAGGCCCATCTTCCGCGTCATGACCATGTTCGTCATGCGCGTCACCGTCATCGGCATGGGTGTGACCCCCATGCGCGGCTGAGTCCAGATGAGTTGCCGCATGCGATGGCATGCCCACCAAGGTGTTGAACAACACGGCCAGCAGCAGCAACCAAGTAACAAAACGGCGATTCATGACGCGGCGATGGTAGCAGTGGAAAAAGTCACGGTTAGCGCCATATACTTCTGCCATATCCAACCTGTCACCAGGAGCGCGCCATGGCCCAAAGCACCGTTTTCCTCAACAACCGCAGCCAGGCCGTGCGCCTGCCCGCTGAGATGCGTTTTCCAGATTCGGTGAAGAAAGTGGAGGTGCGGGTGGTGGGCAATTCGCGGGTGATTACGCCGGTGGGGGGCACTTGGGAAGAGTTTTTCAACAAAGGGCCCACGGTATCCGACGATTTCATGGTGGAGCGCATCGACCCGCCGCCGCAAGAGCGCGATTTCTTTTAGAGGTTGCCTGCCGTGCTGAAGTATTTGCTGGATACCAACATCGCTATTTACGTCATGCGCCAAACGCCCTTGAGCGTATTGGCACCGTTCAGCCAAAACAGTGCTGCCATGGCGCTGTCGTCTATCAGCGTGGCCGAGCTGATTTACGGGGCCGAGAAAAGCAGCGCCGTTGCCCGCAATTTAGCTTCTGTTGACGAATTTTGCAGTCAAGTCACTGTGCTGGACTACGGCAGGCCAGCCGCCGCGCACTACGGCAACATCCGCGCCGCACTCCAGCGATCAGGCACCCCCATCGGCAACAACGACCTGCAAATCGCCGCCCACGCCCGCAGCGCTGGCCTAACCCTGGTGAGCAACAACCTGCGCGAGTTTGAGCGGGTGCCGGGGTTGTTGATGGAGAACTGGGTGGCGGGTGCGGGTTGATGGATCGCACAACGATCTTTGGATACCCGTCATTCCCGCGCAGGCGGGAATCCAGACGCGAGCCCGCTGCTACACCAGGATTTGCTGCGGGCAGGTGGATTCCCGCCTACGCGGGAATGACAGCTTTTTAAGCCAAAAACGCCATCAGCCCAAGTAAATACTGCTCAAAAAGCTATCAAATTAATAGCATAAAAACCCCATGTTCCCCCTCCTTCAAACCTTCTCCTGGCAAGAACTTCGCCACCACCCGTGGCGCAGCGCGGCGGCGGTGTTGGCGGTGATGTTGGGGGTGGCGCTGGCGTTTGCGGTGCACCTGATCAATGCTTCGGCACTCGACGCGTTTTCCAGTGCGGTGCGCTCGGTCAATGGGCAGCCTGATCTGGAGTTGCGGGCGGCGCAGGGTGGGTTTGATGAAGCGTTTTATGGGGTGGTGGCGCGGCACCCGGATGTGGCGCTGGCCAGCCCGGTGCTGGAACTGGGCACGCTGGCCGCTAACGCCAAAGGGGAGCGCAAGTCGCTGCGGGTGCTGGGGGTGGATGCGTTGGTGGTGTTGGGCGTTGCGCCGGCACTGATGCCACAGCCTGCTGAGATAAAAGAACAAGGAGACGACAGTCAGCGCTTTGCCCTGTTCGCCCCGGCCACCGTCTTCCTCAACGCCACTGCGCGCCAGCTGCTGGGCAACCCGGCCGACGGCAGCGTGATGTTTTTGCAGGTGGGTTTGCAGCTGCGCCCGGTGACGATTGCGGGCAGCGTGGCGGCGGGGGGTGGGGCGCTGGCGGTGATGGACATTGCGGCGCTGCAAGACTTGTTTGACAAGCCAGGCCAGCTCTCGCGCATCGACGTGCGCCTGAAGCCCGGCGCTGCCAAAACCAGCTTCATCGCCTCGCTGCAAACCTCAAAAACCTTCCCAGAAAACGTCATTGCCGCCGAGCCGGGCGACGCGGCGCAGCGCATCAGCAACCTGTCGCTGGCTTACCGGGCCAACCTCACGGTTTTGGCCCTGGTGGCGCTGTTCACCGGGGCGTTTTTGGTGTTTTCGGTGCTCTCGCTGAGCGTGGCGCGGCGGGCGCAGCAATTTGCGCTGCTAGGTGTGTTGGGGCTGGCGGCGCGGGCGCGTTTGCAACTGGTGCTGGCGGAGTCGCTGCTGCTGGGCTTGCTGGGCAGCAGCCTGGGCATTGCGCTGGGCACGGGGCTGGCGGCGCTGGCGCTGCAGCTGCTGGGCGGTGATTTGGGCGGCGGTTATTTTGATGTGGCGGGCACCACACCCGCCTTGCAGTGGGGCGCAGGCGCGGCGCTGCTTTACGGCGCTTTGGGCGTGGCCGCGGCGCTGGTGGGTGGCTGGTGGCCTGCGCGGGCGGTGGCGCAGCTGCCGCTGGCGCAAACGCTCAAGGGCCTGGGCGCGGGCACGGCGAGTGGGCGCAGCAGCGCTTGGGGTGTGGCCTTGCTGCTGGCCGGCGGTGCCATGGCGCTGCTGCCGCCGGTGGGCGGGTTGCCGATTGCGGCTTATGTATCAGTCGGTTTGCTGCTGGTGGGTGGCATCACCGCGCTGCCGGGTTTGATTGCGCTGCTCTATGACCGGCTGGCCCCGCTGGTGGCGCACCGCCTGCTGCCGCTGCTGGCGGTGGAGCGCGCGCGGCGGGTGCGGGCCAGCGCGGCGGTGGCGGTGAGCGGCGTGGTGGCGGCGCTCAGCCTGTCGGTGGCGCTCACGGTGATGGTGGCCAGCTTTCGCGACTCGGTGACGCAGTGGCTCGACGTGGTGCTACCCGCCCAGCTGTATGCCCGCGCGGGCGGTGCCAACGGGGGGGCCGACACGCTGACCTTAAGCCCGGGCTTCGCCCAGGCCGCGCGCCAGGTGCCCGGCGTGGCGCGGGCCAGCGCCCAGCGCTATACCAGCGTGCTGCTGGAACCCACCCGCCCTGCGGTCACGTTGATCGCCCGCCCGATGGACGACCCGGCCAAAACCCTGCCGCTGGTGGGCACCCTGCTGCCGGTGCCGCCCGGCCAGGTCGGCGTGTACATCAGCGAGGCCATGGTGGATTTGTATGGCTTGAAGCCGGGCGATGCGTTTCCGGCGCTGTCCAGGGCTATTTTTAAGCAAAACAGGCCATCAGCCCTTGTAGATACTGCTCAAGCAGCTACGTTTTTTGTAGCAGGCATATGGCGTGACTATGCCCGCCAGACCGGCTCCATCAGCATCAGCCAGCGCGACTACGAGCGACTGACGGGCGACCTGCGCGTCAACGACCTGGCCTTGTGGCTGGAGCCCGATGCCGACACGGCAGCCGTGCAAAAAGCGCTGCGCGCGCTGGCTGAAAAAGAAGTGGGGGAGAACGCAGGCAGCCTGATCGAATTCGCCTCGTCCGCCGAAATTCGCGCCGTCTCGCTGAAGATTTTCGACCGCAGCTTCGCCGTCACCTACTGGCTGCAGGCCGTCGCCATCGCCATCGGCCTGTTCGGCGTAGCCGCCAGTTTCAGCGCCCAGGTGCTGGCCCGCCGCAAAGAGTTTGGCCTGTTGGCCCATTTGGGCCTGACTAGAAGACAAATCCTGAGCGTGGTCGCCGGCGAAGGCGCCGCCTGGACAGCCATGGGTGCGGTAGCCGGCCTGCTGCTGGGCCTGGCCGTGAGCGTGGTGCTGGTGCATGTGGTCAACCCCCAAAGCTTCCACTGGACCATGGACATGGCTTTGCCGTGGTCGCGACTGGCAGCGCTCTGTGCGGCGGTGGTGGTGGCAGGCACCGTCACAGCCTGGCTGGCGGGGCGGGCGGCGGCGGGGCGGGATGCGGTGCTGGCGGTGAAAGAGGATTGGTAGGGCTCGGTGTCACTATCTATTTGATAGCTGCTTGAGCAATGTATACCTGGGCTGATGGCCGATTTGGCTTGAAACAACTGACTCACTTACCATCCTGGCATGACCCCCGAGCAACGCGCCCGCCAGCACATCGACCAGCAACTGGCCGCCGCAGGCTGGGCGGTGCAGGACTACAAGCAGTTTCACCCCCACGCCGCCCGCGCCATTGCCTTGCGCGAGGTGCCGCTGAAAACCGGCCCTTGCGATTACCTGCTGCTGGTCGATAAAACACCGCTGGCCGTGGTCGAAGCCAAAAAGCTCGGTGCCACGCTGTCCACCGTGGGCGAGCAAACCGCCAGCTACTCCAGCGCCCTGCCTGATCTGCTGGCCCAACTGGCGGGCACGCATGCTGCGCAGTTGCCGTTTTTGTACGAGTCCACCGCGCAGGAAACCTTTTTCCGCGACATGCGCGACCCTGCACCCCGCGCCCGCGGCGTGTTCAGCTTTCACCGCCCAGAAACGCTGGCCGAATGGGCCGCCCAGCCCATCACCCTGCGCGAGCGCTTGCAGCACATGCCGGTGCTGCCCACTCAGGGCCTGCGCGCCTGCCAGATCGAGGCCGTCACCCACCTGGAAGCCTCGCTGGCACAAGACAAACCCCGCGCCCTGATTCAAATGGCCACCGGTGCGGGCAAAACCTACACCGCCGCCACCTTTGCCCACCGCCTCATCAAGCACGCCGGGGCGCGGCGCATTCTGTTTCTGGTCGACCGCACCAACCTGGCCGAGCAAACCCTGGCCGAATTTGACCAGTACGTGCTGCCCGGCGATGGCCGCAAGTTCACCCAGGTTTACAACGTGCAGCATCTTCAAGGCCCGCAGATTGACCCCGTGGCCCGGGTGACGATTGCCACCATGCAACGGGTCTACAGCCTGCTGCGCGGCGAGGAGTTGCCGCAGGGCGCAGACGAGCTGGGCGGCGCAGACCTGGCTGCCGTCATCACGCCCACGCAAGACGTGGCCTACAACCCCGCCATCCCGCCTGAAACCTTTGACTTCATCGTCACCGACGAATGCCACCGCAGCATCTACAACCTGTGGCGCCAGGTGCTGGAGTACTTCGATGCGCACCTGATTGGCCTCACGGCCACGCCCAGCAAACAAACCATCGGCTTTTTCGACCAAAACCTGGTGATGGAATACGGCTACGAGCGCGCTGTGCTCGACCAGGTGAACGTGGACCACGTGGTCTGGCGCATCAAAACCGAAGTCACCACCCAGGGCGGCACGGTGGAAGCGGGTTTATTCGTCGACAAGCGCGACCGCCAGACCCGCGCCCAGCGCTGGGAGCAGCTCGATGCTGACCTCGACTTCAAGCCCGGCGAGCTGGACCGCAGCGTGGTGGTGCCCAGCCAGATCCGCACCGTGCTGCAAGCCTTCAAAGACGCCGTGCCCCAGCTCTTCCCCGGCCGCAGCATGCTGCCCAAAACCCTGATTTTTGCCAAAGACGACTTTCATGCCGAAGACATCGTGGCTATGGTCAAAGAGGTGTTTGGCAAGGGCGACGACTTTTGCAGCAAGATCACCCACAAGTACTTCGACCGGGCCGAGCGCGCCTACAAAAAGCCCAAAGAACTCATCGCCGCCTTCCGCAACAGCCCGGCACTGCGCGTGGCCGTGACGGTCGACATGATTGCCACCGGCACCGACATCAAAGCCCTGGAATGCCTGCTTTTTTTGCGCGACGTGAAAAGCCGCACCTACTTCGAGCAGATGAAGGGCCGAGGCACCCGCACCATCAGCCCCACCGACCTGCAAGCCCGCAGCGGCCTGGAGGCCGACAGCAAAGACCGCTTTGTGCTGTTTGACGCGGTGGGCGTCACCGAGAGCATCAAAGCCGACAGCACCCCGCTGGACACCGAGCCCACGCTAGCCTTTGACAAGCTCATGCTGCGCGTGGCCTTTAACGACCACACCGAAGGCACCCTGCTCAGCCTGGCCAGCCGCCTGGCGCGCCTGAATAGCAAGCTCGATGCCGCGCAGCACAAGCAAGTGCGCGAGCAACTGGCTGCCAGCGGCTTTGTGGGGCTGGACTTAGGGCTGGTGGCCCAAAACCTGCGCCGCGTGGCAGATGCTGATGAGCTGCAAAACACTATCAATTCAATAGCTGCTTCAGCAATATCTACAAGGGCGGATGGCACTTTTGATGCTGAAACCGCGAAAAAAGGCCTGTTTGAAGAAGCCTGCAAGCCTTTCGGCGACCCCGCCCTGCGCGATCTACTTCATTCCTTAAAAACCCGCAACGAGCAAACCATCGCCACGGCGGTGCTAGACGTGCTGCAAACCAGCGAGTTAGACGAAACCGCCCGCGAAAAAGCCCGCCAACTCACCGCCAGCTTTGCCCAGTTCATTCAAGCCCACCACAGCGAAATCGAAGCCTTGCAACTTTTATACAGCCGCCCCCGCCGCCTACGCCTGACGGACGCGCTGCTCGACGACCTGGAAGCCAAACTCAAAGCCAGCCCTGAGCATTTCACCAAGGAAGCGCTGTGGCGGGCTTATGAAATAGGGAGTGACGGGGGCGCTACCGCAGACGCGCCCAAAAATCCGTCCAAAGTCAAAGGCAAAGTGCAAAGGGTCACCGACCTCATCAGCCTGGTGCGCTACGCCATGCACGCCGCCCCGGTGCTGGAGCCGTTTGAAGCCCACGTGCAAGCCCGCTACGCCACCTGGCTGGCCGCCAAATCCGCAGCGGGCACCGTGTTCACCGCAGAAGAAAAAGCCTGGCTGGACAAAATGCGCGACCGCATCATCGCCAGCGGCAGCGTAGACAGGGAAGCTTTGAAAGCCAGCAACGATTTGGGGCAAGCGTGGCGGGTGTTTGGGGAACGGCTGGATGCGGTGATGGATGAGATGAATGAGGTGTTGGTTTGAAGCGCAAAACCCAGCTAGCAGCAGTTACTAAACCCCGGAGGGAAAAAGTCCAGCCTGACGCACACCCGAGTCTGAGATATGTAGGCCTGGAACATGTTGAGAGCGAAACAACACGGCTGCTGGGTTCTGTTCCTGCAACGGAAATGCGCAGCGCGGCCAATCGTTTTTATGAAGGTGACGTGCTCTACAGCCGACTTCGACCGTACCTAAACAAGGTTCACCGCGCGGCCACGGAGGGGCTTTGCTCCGCCGAATTCATTGTTTTTCCCAGAACTGACGCTTTAGATGCAGATTTTTTGCGCTATCGCCTGAATGCCAGCGACTTCGTGCGTTTTGCAAATTCCCTCGACGAAGGCGATAGGCCGCGCGTGGACTTTGGACAGATTGGCGCGTTCGAGTTTTGGCTCCCACCCCTCCCCACCCAACACCGCATCGTCCAAGCACTGGAAGAAAAACTCTCCCGCCTGGACGCCGCCCAATCCGCCCTCCTGCGTGCCCAAGCCAACCTCAAGCGGTATCGGGCCAGCGTGTTGAAAAAGGCATATGGTTTCGACGCGAGCGCTGCCAATTTGCGGTCGTTCCCGTGGTCAACGATAGGGGATCAATTCCGCGTGGAAGTTGGTGCGACTCCGAGCAGGAAGGAGCCTACTTACTGGCAGGGACATATCCCATGGGTGAGTTCCGGGGAAGTTCAGTTTTGCCGCGTGCATGAAACTACCGAAAAAATCACAGATGCAGGCTATCAAAACAGCAGCACGAAGCTCAATCCGGCTGGCAGCGTTTTGCTGGGAATGATTGGGCAGGGGCGCACAAGAGGGCAAGCAGCAATTCTGGAGATTGAGGCAGCAAACAACCAAAACTGCGCGGCAATCTGGGTCAGCAAAACTCCGACTCCATCTGAGTATGTGTACTACTGGTTAATGCTCCAGTACGACGAAACACGCCGGGTAGGCTCTGGCAACAACCAGCAAGCCTTGAATAAATCGCTGGTGCAGTCGCTGCCAATACCGTGGCCACCCCTCGAAACCCAACACCAAATCGTCACCGAAGTCGAACGCCACCTCACCCTCATCACCCGCACCGAACAATCCCTGCAAACCCAACTGGCCCGCGCCAAGCGCCTGCGCCAGTCCATCTTGCAGCAGGCGTTTGCGCCCGAAACCTGCCTGTCCAGCAACCCCTAGCGTCGAATATGGCAGCCTCGTTCACCCAGGTTTCAGAAGTTTTGTACCGCTCGCAGCAAGGCCGCACCCAGCCGTATGTTTGCAGGGGTGACGATGGACTGGTGTATTTCGCCAAAGGTCGCTCAGCCAACCGGCGCGGCTTGGTGTGTGAGTGGATTTGCGCTCATCTGGCGCAGCAACTGGGTTTGCCGATTGCGCCATTCAAGCTTCTGGAGGTGCCGTACGATTTATTGGCAGCTTCGAAGGGCAGTAGCCTGGATTTGGGTGACTTGGGTGCTGGCCTGGTATTCGGTTCGCAACGGGCAAATGCCATGGAGTTGTCTTTGACCCACATTCCAAAGGTCAGCACACAGATTCAACAGGGCGTGACCGTGCTGGATTGGTGGGTGCGCAACGCTGACCGCACCTTGACAGTGCACGGGGGTAACGCCAATTTGTTGTGGCACACGTCGGCGCAAGGCGGCTTGGTAGTGATTGACCACAACCTGGCGTTTGACAAGGACTTCTCAGTAGCCGATTTCAACGCACTGCATGTGTTTTCAGGCGCATTCAAAGCAGTGTGCAGCGACATGTTTTTACGCCAGCAATGGCAGGAAAAGCTGGTAGCCGCACTCAATTCATGGAAAACCATCTGCGCTACCATGCCTTTGAGTTGGACGTTTGCGGACGACGAGCAAACGATTCCAGCCGAAACAGGTCTACCCGACATGCTGACCACCCTGCAACGCTGCCACCTGGAAACTTTCTGGAACACTGCACCATGATGACCGCCTGCCACTACGCCGTGGTTCGCTTTTTGCCCTATGTGGAAACGGGCGAATTTGCCAATGTGGGCATTGTTTTGTATGCACCGAAAGCGCGTTACTTTGGCTTTAGGGTGCTCACGCAGAAGCACAGCCGTATCACGGGGTTTTTTGAGCGGTTTGAGGCGAAGGACTTTCGCCTGGTCATGAAGGTCGCGCGCGATGAGCTTCAGCGCGTGGCAGACCGTTTCAACGCCCTGCGTGCCGATGCCAATTTTGAGGTACACCCAACAGCGACTACGCTGGCCTTGTGGCAGGAATTGACCAAGCCGCTGGAGAGCATGTTGCGATTTGACGCTACGCGTCTGGTAATGGCCAATGACCCTGCCACCAAGCTGAACGAGTTATTTGAGTTGTACGTTCAACACGATTTCGCCACACCCGAATACCACGAGGATTTGCTCAATCGCGATGTGCGTACCTTGCTAAAAACTGCGCCAGCAGGCCAACGGTTTCAGGAAAAACGCGTGGGCAATGAGGAATACGACGCAAATTTTCCCTTTGTTGCATTGCAAGGCGACAAGCCCGTTCAAATCATCAAGCCGCTGCACTTGAATCACGGTCAGGCGTCCAAGATCATTGACCACGGCGGGCAGTGGATCGTGCGGGTCAATGCCTTGAAAAAACGCGGTCAGTTGCCTGCCCATGTTTTGTTCCCCGTCAGTGGCGAGATTGGCGAGTCTGCCGCTGGCAAGGCCCGGGCAGACGTGGTGGCGCAATTGGAAAACCTGGGCATTGAAGTTGTGCCGTTTTCCGATCAAGCGCGCGTGTTGGCGTTTGCCAGCGCCGTTCACTGATTCCGCTGATGTTCAAGATTCAAGACTATTGAATCAATCATGTAGGAACGTGTGTGGCCGCAAATCACGGTTTGCAACATCATGGGCTGGAATCACAGTTGCATGACTCTCCCAGAGTCCACTGATATTTTTTGTTTGCAAACAAAAAATAAATACAATAAGTTGTTTATTTTCAATAGCTTAATTGCTTTTATTTTTGTTCTTAAATTTAGAATGATACATTAGAATGTTGCATGTATAAGAGCAAATCGTCTCCTCAAATTGTCTTGCGCCCGCATGACTTTGTGGTCCTGCTGAGGCTGTCGCTGCTGTCTGCCGCGCCAACTTACGAGCAAATGGCGGGCGAGTTGATGCTCACCAAGTCTGAAATTCACGCCAGCCTGGAGCGGGCTGCGCTAGCGCAGTTGGTGCGCAAACCGCCAAAAGACGGGGTGCTGGGCGCGCACACGGCCAAGGGCACGGTGGTGCTGGTGCGGCAAGCGTTTTCCGAGTTCGCCTTGCACGGCGCGGCTTATGTGTATCCGCCGGTGCGCGGCGTGGTCATGCGCGGCATGCCAACCGGGTACGCTGCACCGCCGCTGTCAGCCGTCATCGTGCCGCCTGCTACTGCTGTCGAGCCCCCGCCGGTCTGGCCCGATGCGGCGGGCACAGTGCGGGGAAGTGCCTTGTATCCGCTGTACCCATCGGTGCCGCTGGCTGCGCTGCGACTGCCCGCCCTGTACGAGCTGCTCACACTGTTTGATGCTCTGCGCGCAGGCAGCGCCCGCGAGCGAACGCTGGCGCGCAGCATGCTGGCCGAGCGGCTGGCCCGCGAGCCGGATGCCAGCCCTGCTCAATGAACCACAAAACCTCCAAGCTATGAGCCGCCGCCACAACAACCCGCACGACCCCAACGTGCAAATGCTGGAGGTGGTGGCCGCCAAGCTGGGTCCAGGCATGCTGAGCCGCCTGGTGTTTGTGGGTGGCTCGATTGCCGGGCTGTTGATCACCGACCCCCTGCTACCCGCGATCCGCCCCACCGACGATATTGACCTGGTGGTGCAAGTAGCTGGCCGCCCTGGGTTTTATGCGCTGGAAGACGAGCTGCGGGACTTGGGTTTTGTGAACGATGTTAGCCCCCAGGCGCCCATTTGCCGCTGGCGCTGCGCGGGCATCACGGTCGATGTGGTGCCCAGTGAAAAAGAAGTGCTGGGCTTTGCTAACCGCTGGTACCCACTGGGCGTGCAGACGGCCCAACCCATCATGCTGCCCAGCGGCATCGAAATTTTCGCGCTGGATGCGCCGTGTTTCTGCGCCACCAAGCTGGAAGCGTTTTCTGACCGGGGCAAAAACAGTGCGGGTCTGCCCGACTATCTGGGCAGCCACGACTTGGGCGACTTCATTGCGGTGCTGGATGGCCGCGCCACGCTGCTGGAAGAGATAAGGCATTGCGCACCTGAATTGCGTAACTACTTGGCGCAGTGGGCGAATCAACTGAACCGCACCACCGCTTTCATCCAGAGTATTGACGGACACCTGCCACCCGACGCGGTGAGCCAATTGCGCGTGCCTGTGGTGAAACGCACGCTGGTGGCGATTGCAGGCCTGACTGACGAAAATTTAACGAGAACCGAATGAACGCCTCCACCCTCGTCCAGAAACTCTGGAACTACTGCAACGTGCTGCGCGACGACGGCCTGAGCTATGCGACTACGTAGAGCAACTCACGTTTTTGCTCTTCCTCAAAATGGCCGATGAGCGCCTGGCGGGGCCGTTTTTCGAGAAAACCTCGCCAGTGCCCAAGCCATACCGATGGAGCGCGCTGCGCGCGCTGGACGGTGACGAGCTGGAAACCCACTACCGCCACACGCTGCTGGAGCTGGGCAAGATGAACGGTGTGATGGGCATCATCTTTCGCAAGGCGCAAAACAAGATTCAAGACCCGGCCAAGCTCAAGCGCCTGGTGTCAGACCTGATCGACAAAGAGCAATGGCTGAGCCTGGACACCGATGTGAAAGGCGATGCCTACGAGGGCTTGCTGCAAAAGAACGCCGAAGACGCCAAAAGCGGTGCCGGCCAGTACTTCACCCCGCGCCCGCTGATTCGCGCCATCGTGCAGGTGATGAACCCCAAGCCGGGCGAAACGATTTGCGACCCGGCCTCGGGCACCGGCGGCTTTTTGCTGGCGGCGCATGAGTTGATTAAGGAAAGCCACAAACTCACCTCGGCGCAGGTGGCACACCTGAACCACCAGGCGCTGCGCGCGGTGGAGCTGGTAGACAGCGTGGCGCGGCTGTGCTGCATGAACATGGTGCTGCATGGGATTGGCGGCGAGAGCGACGAAACGGTGCCGGTGCTGGTGCAAGACGCTTTGGGCAAAAAGCACGGTGAATACAACCTGGTGCTGAGCAACCCGCCGTTTGGCAAAAAGAGCAGCGTGACCATGACCAATGACGAGGGGCAGGCGCAGCGCAGCACCTTGTCGATTCACCGCGACGATTTTTGGGCCACTACGGCCAACAAGCAGCTTAATTTTGTGCAACACATCGTGAGCATTCTCAAAACCAATGGCCGCGCGGCGGTGGTGCTGCCCGACAACGTGCTGTTTGAAGGCGGCGCAGGCGAAACCATACGCCGCGAGCTGCTCAAAACCTGTGATGTACACACCCTGCTGCGCCTGCCCACCGGCATTTTTTATGCGCAAGGTGTCAAGGCCAACGTGCTGTTTTTTGACAAGCGGGCTGCCCAGGAAAAAGCCCACACCGACAAGCTTTGGATTTACGACCTGCGCACCAACCAGCACTTCACGCTGAAAGAAAACCCGCTAGACCACGAGCATTTGCTGGAGTTTGTGAGTTGCTTCAACGCCGCCAACCGGCACGACCGGCACGAGAGCGAACGCTTCAAGGCGTTCAGCTACGCTGATTTGCTCAAGCGCGACAAACTCAACCTAGACATTTTCTGGCTTAAAGACGAAGCCCTGGAAGCGAGCGCCAACCTGCCCGCACCGCACCTGATTGCCGCGGAGATTGCCGAAGATTTACGGGTGGCACTGGAGCAGTTTGAGGCATTGGAAGACTAATCTGCCAGCTAATTCGCTACGTTTTATATAGCTGCTTGAGCATGATTCATATGGGCTACAGCTCGATTTGGTATTGAAAAATTGAAAAAGCAAACCATGACCACCCGCCTCGACCCAAGAACTTGGCCGCACCGAGCCATCGCCCGCATCGAAGCCGATTTCCAGCGCAGCGCTGACACGCACCTGATCGCCCTGCCCTTGCCTGGCCTGGCTGCGCACGGTATTGACCTGTATTTGAAAGACGAGTCGACCCATCCCACCGGCAGCCTGAAGCACCGCTTGGCGCGCTCGCTGTTTTTGTATGCGCTGTGCAATGGCTGGCTGCGTGAGGGCAGCACGGTGGTGGAAGCTTCCAGCGGGTCCACGGCGGTGAGCGAGGCTTACTTTGCCCGGCTGCTGGGCCTGCCGTTTGTGGCGGTGATGCCGCGCAGCACCTCGGTGGAAAAAATTGCGCTGATTGAGTTTCAAGGCGGTCAATGCCACCTGGTGGACAACGCGGCGCAGGTGTACGAGGAAGCCCAAGCGATTGCGCAAAAGACCGGCGGCCACTACATGGACCAGTTCACCTATGCCGAGCGCGCCACCGACTGGCGCGGCAACAACAACATTGCACAAAGTCTGTTCACCCAGATGGCGCATGAACGCCACCCCGTGCCCGCCTGGGTGGTCACAGGCGCAGGCACCGGCGGCACCAGCGCCACCATCGGCCGCTTCATCCGCTACCAGCGACACGCCACGCGCCTGTGCGTGCCCGACCCGGCGGGCTCGGTGTTTTTTGACTATTGGTCGCGCGGCGATAAAGGGGTGACGGGCGCTGGCTCGTGCATCGAAGGCATTGGCCGACCCCGCGTAGAACCCAGCTTCATCCGTGAGTTGGTGGACCATATGCAGGTGGTCAGCGATGTGGAATCGGTGGCGGCCATGCGACTGCTGTCGGGGCTGCTAGGGCGAAAAGTGGGGCCGTCGACGGGCACGAACTTTGTGGCGATGTTGACGCTGGCAGAGGACATGCGCGAGCGCGGTGAGGCGGGTTCCATCGTGTCGCTGCTGTGCGATGTGGGGGAGCGGTATTTGCCGACGTATCACGACGCAGGTTGGGTTGGGGGACGGTTTGGTGACTGCACGGCGGCGCATGAGCAGCTGGCCAGATTGATGCGGGGCGTGACCGCATGATGCAGCGCCGCCAACTCATCACGGTCGGCACGCTGGCTGGCGTGTCTTGGGGACAACCGGCGCTGGCACTGCCCGCCCGGACCCTGGTTTTTCCGCGCGACCATGGTGCGCACCCGAGCTTTCGCACCGAGTGGTGGTATGCGACTGGCCACGCCACATCAGGCCAAAGACAGTTCGGCTTCCAGCTGACCTTCTTTCGCACCCGCATCGACGCCACCCAGGCCATGCAATCGGCCTTTGCCGCCAAGCAACTGGTGTTCGCCCATGCCGCCATCACCGATGTGCAGGGCAAAAAACTCTGGCATGACCAGCGGGTGGCGCGGGCGGGCTTTGGCATTGCGCAAACCTCTGAGGCCGACACCGACGTACGCCTGCGCGACTGGTCATTCAAGCGCAACGCTGACAACAGCTACCAGGCCAGCTTGCCCGCGGACGATCTGGCGATTGATCTCAAACTGCAACCCAAACAGGCCGTTCTGCTGCAAGGCAAAAACGGCCTGTCGCGCAAAGGCCCCGAAGACAAACAGGCCAGCTACTACTACAGCCAGCCCCAGCTGGCCGCCAGCGGCAGCCTGCGCGTGAAAAACCAGCGTTTCAATGTGACGGGCACCGCCTGGCTGGACCACGAATGGAGCCAAGAAATTTTGCATCCGCAGGCCGTGGGATGGGACTGGATTGGCATGAACTTGTCTGACGGCAGCGCCCTCACCGCCTTTCGCCTGCGCACGGCGGATGGCGGCGCGCTGTGGGATGGCGGCTCGTTCCGCCCGGCAAACGGTCAAACCTACGTTTTTTCCCCTGGTGAAGTCATCTTCAAACCCGTGCGCAGCTGGAAAAGCCCGCTCAGCGGCGCCACCTACCCGGTGGAATGGATCGTGCGTACCCCGGCAGATTTCTACACGGTGCGCGCGCTCATCGACAACCAGGAACTGGACAGCCGCCGGTCCACCGGCGGCATTTACTGGGAAGGCTTAAGCGACCTGATTGACAGCAACGGCAAAACCGTGGGCCGCGGCTATCTGGAAATGACGGGATATGCCAAGCGGCTGCGGATGTAGCGGCTGCATCTCCAAAACAACATGCCACATCAGACGATCCTTAATCACCCTGAAAAATGTCGGTTAAACTCGCGCGTCAAATTTTCAGGCTGTTGAGATATTTTTAATATTGACACTTGAATAATATTGCATTTAGCCCCGGTCAGCTACCCATACGATTTATGAACAATCAAACCACTGCGCAGCATGCACGCGAATTCGCAGAGAGCAAAGTATTCTCTGAGGTCATTGCCCGGTACGTTTCGGGTGTGGATAAAAGTGCACCCCAGGCGAAAATTAATATGGTCATTCATTCAAATGATCAAATGCTGGAGCACTCGCTTAAACACTTCGGCGCAGTTGGGCCTGCACTCAGCCAGTATTTTGGGGTTGCACTTCAACAGCATCGATCAGCCCAGCAGATACTCAAGCTGTTCCACCCCGACTTGAGCGAAGTGAAGGTGCTTGATTTCGCTTGTGGCTATGGGCGCATGCTGCGGTTAATGGCCCATTCTGTTTCGCCGAGCCAAATTTGGGCGGCTGATATTCAGCACGATGCGGTCGATTTTGTTTCAGCACAATTTGGCGTCAAGCCTTTGTATTCTGGTTCAGACCCGCCAAACTTCAATCCAGAAGAGCGTTTTGATTTCATATGGGTCGCATCCTTGTTTTCGCATCTGCCCGAAGCTTTGTTTCACGGTTGGTTGGTCAAATTGACCAGTTTGCTGAGTGACAAGGGCGTTTTGTGTTTCAGCGTTCACGACGAAGCGTTGTTGTCGCCCGGTGAAACAATGCCTGAAAGCGGTATTAAATTCGCCGCGCACAGTGAAAACGCGGATCTTGATGAGGACGAATACGGAACCAGCCACGTGACTGAAAGTTACGTGCGCGCTGTGGTCGAACGGGCCATGGGCAACGCTCATCCTTACTACAGAATTCCACGCGGTCTCGCCTATCAGCAAGACCTTTATATCGTGCCGAAAAATCCGGCGCGCGATTTGACGGTATTGGATAAATTCAGCTGGGGCCCGTGGGGCTGGGTTGACGTGAGACGCCTGTCGACCACTGCTGATCTCGATCTGGTACACCTGTCAGGCTGGGCGACTTCATTCGACGACAGCCCTATTGAATCGATTCGCATATTACAAGCGGGTGTGGAAACGACGTTTCCGCTCACGGTTGAGCGGCAAGATGTAGAAGCGGTTTTTCGCGATATTCGGTTGCGAAATTCTGGCTGGGAAATTACCCTTGCACACTATACAAAGGCTGCGGCCGCACCGTCATTTATTGAGATATCTGCGGTATCTTCCAATGGCGAGCAAGCCCTGATATATGCCGGGCTGATGGCGGAGTCTTGAGACTCACATCCGGGTCACTCAGGTGGTCAGCCGGGGTCTCACCGCGCCGCTGACCAGAATCATGCCGAGCACCATCAATCCCAGCGCCAGCAGCGTCTGGTGGGTCACAGGCTCACCCAGTAGCCACGCTGCGCCCCCGGCGGTAAGTATCGGAACCAGCGCCGCCGACAGCGCCGCTTTGGAGGCACCCAGGCGTATCACGGCCACCAGGTAAACCACCAAGCCCAGCAGACCGGCCAACACGCCCTGCCCCAATGCTTGCAGTGCCACGTCGCGCCAGGGTGCCGTGATCAATTTGGGCACGCCAATCACCAGAATCAGCGGCAACAGCATCAGCGCAGACCAGGCATTGGTCAGCGCTGCGCCCTGCCAGGGCGACAGGCCACTGCGCCGAAAGCTCAGGGTGTGCGCGGCCCACAAAGCGGCGGCCGCTAGCAGCAACACATCACCACGCCAGGTGGCCGCCAGGTTACCCAGGCTGCCAAAACCAAACACCAGCAAGCCGATGGCCACCAACCCGAATCCGGACAGTGCCAGCCCGCCGATGGGCGGCCCGCCCAACAGACGGGCTCCGCAGGCCGTAAACAGCGGCACGCCGCCTGACATAAAAATGCCGATGTGCGCTGCGGGGGCCCACTGCGCACCGGCCAGCACCAGCAAGCCAAAGGGCAAACCACCCCCGAACACCAGACACGCCAGCGTTCTGCCAGGCACCTGGGCTGGCAGCATGCTGGTCTGGAGCAACAGCGGCAAAAGGACCACGCTCGGTACGCCGTAGCGCAGCACCGCCAGCTCCAGTGGCCCCAGGTGGGTGGTGACGCCGTAGCGCGACAAGAGTTGCCAGCTGCTGCCGATGGCGGCGGCAGCCAGCGCGGCCAGCAGGCCTAAAAGTGTGTTGCGTGTCATACAGACACTGTGGGGCAGCGGGCGATGACAGGTCTATCAGCTTCTTGCGGTTTTCTAAGGTGAGCAGAACTCTCGGTTCAGCCCTGCTCGGGCAGCGCTCGCAGTTCAGCCGTGCGCGAGCTTTGCTCGCAGTTCAGGCGTGCGCGAGCTTTGCTCGCGCGTGGGCCGGCGTGATGCCCAGCGCCTGCTTGAACACACTGCCCATGTGGCTCTGGCTGCTGTAGCCCAGCTCGTCTGCGAGCTGGGCGAGTGACGTGTTGGGGTGGTGCAAGCGGGCAATGGCGTGTGCCAGGCGCAGGCGCTGGCGATAGGCATAGACACTGATACCGGTTTGCTGCGTGAAGGCATGCGCCAAGTGAAAAGGGTTGCAATGCGCCGCTTGCGCCACATCCCGCAGGCGGCACGGGCTGGCGAGCTCGGCCGTGGCCAGGTAGCGTCTGGCACGCCGTACCACCGGGCTGGCAGGGCGAAGCGGCCGCAAAGCCCACGCCGCAGCAGTGGGTGTGGCGCAGGTGAGTGCGCCGCGCAGCAGCTGCTGCGTCGTCAAGTCGGGGTTTGGGGAACAGGTCGAAATTCGCGACAAGGATTGCCAGTGCAAATGCGACCAGTGCAGATGCGACTGCCAGACCGCGAAAGGCGTCAACAGCCAGGCACCAGCGGGCGGCAAGGTGTGGACACCGGGCGACCGGGCACTGACGACCCAACTGATGCGGGTCTCCAGCCCCAGGGGAACGGTCTGGTAGCGAAGGCCCGCAGGCAGGCACAGCGCAGTGATCGGGTCTAACAAAGTGCACTGGTCACCCACCCAGAACTCGGCGGCCGAATCCGTTGACGTCACGTAGCGCGTGCTGGCTACTTCATACGTGGGGCGGACTGCAAGAATCGAATCAGCCGGTGAAGCAGCCGCATGCAAAACCTTTTCCACCAGCAAACCAGGCCCGCTGTACAAGCGTGTGCGCTCTTGTGGCATGGCTCGATGAAGTTTTTTTGCTATTTATTCAATAGCTGCTTGAGCAGTATTGATAAGGGCTGGATGCCCAAAAGCTATAAATTTCAGCTATCTGCCGTCTCCGTGACCATCTGGTCGACCGGTTCAGCCGGTTGCTCGGCAGGCGCTGGCGCTGGCCGCGTCGTGAACAAGGCCGCCACTCGGCGCTTGGACTTGATGTTGGCCGACACGCCGCGTGTCGAGGCGGACTTGGCGGCTTCCCAGGTGGGTTTGGCTTCGGCGCTCGGGGCTTCGTAGGGACGGTCGAAGAAGGGGTCTTTGGGTGCGTTGCTGCCGAAAGCGGGGCGGCTGTAGTCGCGTCGGGGTGGGCGGCTGTCGGATCGGGTGTCGGGGCGGTTTTCGCCCGCGCTGTCTTGCTCACGCCAGGCGCGGTGTCCATCGTTGATGCGGCCTTGTTTGCGGATGTCGGGCAGGTCGCTTTCAAACTCGATGCCTTCGATTTCCACCTTCTTTTTCAGCAGCTTCTCCAGGTCGGCCATCAAGCGGCCATCGCTGGGCGAGACCAGGCTGACCGCCAGGCCCGAGGCTCCGGCGCGGCCGGTGCGGCCAATGCGGTGCACATAGTCTTCGGCGTTGAAGGGAATGTCGAAATTGAACACGGCTGGTACGTCTTTGATGTCCAGCCCGCGCGCCGCCACATCGGTGGCCACCAGCAGGTCAACCTCGCCTTTTTTGAAGGCATCCAGGGCTTTCAGGCGCTCGTCCTGGCTTTTGTCACCGTGCAATGCTGTGGTGACCATGCCCTCGCGCTCCAGGCTGCGCGCCAGGCGGGCGCAGCCCAGTTTGCTGTTCACAAAAACAAACGCTTGCTTGATCCCGCGCTGCTGCAGGATTTGCTTGATGGCGCGGCGCTTGTCGTCGTCGTTGACCGCATAAAAGCGCTGCTCCACGGTGGAAGCCGTTTCGTTCGGGCGGGCCACTTCGATGGTGATGGGGTCTTGCAGGTAGGTGCTGGCCAGGCGCTTGATTTCGGGGGAAAACGTGGCAGAAAACAGCAAGGTGATGCGCTGCTTGGGCAGGTAGGACAGGATGCGCTGCAAGTCGGGCAGAAAGCCGATGTCCAGCATGCGGTCGGCTTCGTCCAGCACCACATATTCCACCTGATTAAGCACCGCGTTTTTGGCCTCGATGTGGTCCAGCAAACGGCCTGGCGTGGCCACCAGCACTTCCACGCCTTTTTTCAGTTCCAGGGTCTGCGGTTTCATGTCCATGCCGCCAAACACCACGGCGCTGCGCAGCTCGGTGTATTTGGCGTACAGCTTGATTTGCTGGGCTACTTGGTCGGCCAGCTCGCGCGTGGGCAGCAGCACCAGGGCACGCACGGGATGGCGCGCGGGGGAGGTGGAAGCGTTTTCGTGGGCCAGCATGCGTTGCAGCAGCGGCAGGGAGAAAGCGGCGGTTTTGCCAGTGCCGGTTTGAGCTGCACCCATCACGTCGCGCCCTTGCAGCACCACGGGAATGGCCTGCGCCTGAATGGGCGTCATGTTTTCATAACCCATCTCGGCCACGGCGCGGGCAAGGGGTGGGGCGAGATTCAGTTGGGAGAAAGACTGGGTCATGGGGTTGAGCAGCGAAAGGGCCAGCATTGTCTCACGCCAGCGCTTTTTGAAACGCTACAGGTTTGATAGCTGCCTAAGCAATTTGCGAAAGGGCCTACACTGGTTTTTGTCCTCAATCAAGTTGTGCAAGCCCTCTTTATGGAATTGTCACATTGCCCAATACAGACCAGCCACCTTGTAGCGCGTTGCTTGCATTCCAACTGGCGTCAATGACTGTCATTTGATTGGCAAACTGTATGTAAGTATTGCGTGCATCAAGCTTCCACGCAGCAGCCTTTGCTGTTGAAGCACCCGGTTGAGCTATTCGAATAGCCACGCTGTATGTACCTTTGAGCGTTGAACCGATGGGCACATTGACACTGATCGTATTTTTTTGGTTTGGCGCAAGGCTGGTCAGCTTCTGCGTGGACTTCACCGACTGCACAAGGGTATTCGTTGACTGATCGAGCAGTGCCAGCTCGATATCCCAATCGTAGTAAAACGGTGCAATACCAATATTATTGATATCAAGCGCCACGGGCAAAACACTTGTTCCTTTCAAAACACTGGTGGGGAACACTGCCTGCTCAATCTGAAAGTTATAACCCATGAGCTTGTGAGCTTTGACATACTCTTCGCGCTCAAGCCGCTGCTGTTCAGAATGCTTTGTGGGATCAAACGGTCCACGATAAAAGCCACCAGGCTTCATCGTTGAGTAATGTGCATTTTTGATTGATTGAAGACCAATGCCATTATTATAAAATTCATTCCCCTTGGGATCTGGAGGAGTCTCCCCGCCGATGGGCCCTTGCTTCCACTTTTCTCCCACGCTGAATTCAAAATCATTGTTGTGCCCGTGGGATGGCCAGAAATAATCGTTGTGGTATCCGATTCGAGCATCTTTTCCAAGCACCGAGTCATTGAGATACCGGCCCATCAGCAGTTTGTTCGGAAAGGCTTTTTTGTAGGCTGCGAGAATTCGACTCTTGGTTTCTGTTGCGATTGGGTATCCTTGGGCACCCGAACTGGTTTTAAATTGGTAAGCATGCCATTCGCCCCAGTAGCCAAGTAGACCGAGTTGAATGGCATATATTCTCGGATCGTTATTATATTTAGCGCCCAAAGCAGCAATCATCTCCTCGGCCTGCGCAATGAAGTCGGGATCGTTGAAGTCAACGGATGTGCCGCCCCATTGACCAGGCGTATTTTGTCCCGTCAGCAGGCTGACCTTTGGCATCAACCAGGACGGGCATGAGAGCTGTTCAATTTTAGTTTCACCACCATCCCACTGACAGATGACCCGCAGGACTATGTGTCGATTATTGGTTCCAGGACGATTTAGCCACCAGTCCATGGCCGGCTGATTCTCTATTCTTGCGGAAGTGAAATCTTGGTCACTGGGCTCAAAGGTCTTCCAATCGATATAAGTAAACGCGACAGTTGAGTCCGGCAGGTTGTCCCACGTACCGGTATTCCAGCCCTTCATTGGGTTTTTAGCAGGGCCGTCAGTTTTAAGGTACGCGTGGGAAACCGCGACGGGTGCGGGTGCGGGTGCGGGTGCGGGTGCGGGTGCGGGTGCGGGTGCTGGTGCTGGTGCTGGTGCTGGTGCTGGAGTTGGAGTTGGACTCGGAGCTGGAGTTGGGCCAGGAGCCGGCGCTGGACTCGGAGCTGGCGCTGGGCTCGGAGCTGGGCTCGGAGCTGGAGTTGGGGTTGGTGCAGGACTCAGGGCTGGCGCTGGACTCGGTATTGGTGCTGGGCTCGGTGCTGGTACTGGGCTCGGGGTTGGTGGCGGGTTTGGAACTGGAGCCAGCGCGACGGTCGGAAACGGTGCGCCAGAGACTGAACCCGGCAGCGGGCTTGTGATCGCCGTGGTCGTACTTGGTGCGGGGCTGGGAATCGCAGTTGCACTTGTTGCAGGGGCTGTATTTGAGGTCGGGGTTGTGCTGGCAGCCAGTGTTGTATTGGGCACTGCAGTTGTCTCCGGCGTGGCTAATACAGGCGTGCCAATTTGCACCGCGGGTATCGGGGAAGTGTTTTCGACACTCGCCGGTGAATTGCCCCCGCAAGCCGACAGCAGGAGCAAACTGATCGCTGAGGCTGCTGAGGTAGGCGAGATGAAATTAGCGCGCACACACGACGACATTGAATTGTCGGTATCCGATTTGTAAAAAGATGCACCGAATGTGGAAATTGGTTTCATGCTTGGCTCGGGATTCATTTAACAAAATCAGGCATTCCCGATTAATGCTTAAATTTTAATAAGCCAATTTGCAAACAGCCGCAGAAGTCTCTTGCTATTTACAGATCTACGTTTGCGATTTTTAGATGGCAGGCTGTTTGAGTAGCTTGACGCTCCCGTGCCAACGGGTCTGCAGCACACAACAGGCCAATGCATGGCGCACCTGTTCGTGCCGCTCATCTAACGGGCTCTCACGGCGGCTGATGATGCTGACAGTCAACGATGGCAACAAGTGCGGCAAGGGTAGAAAGTTCAAACCCTGTGCCGCCTTGCGACTTGCGCCAACGCCTGTTGCAACCATGGCGAAGTCACCATTGCGCACCAGATCAAGCCCTGCTTCGACACTGTCCACGGTGACGTGGGAGTCAAAGTAAGCCGAAAAGCGGGTTTGGTTGGCGGTCAAGGCCTCTGAAGTCAGTGCGCCATCATGAAACCTGAGAAAAGCGATGTGCGCCAATTCGTCCAGGCTGCTTGGCAAGTGCGGCATATTCATCCGGGGTGCCCAGATCAGCCCGAGCTGTACCTGCAGCAAAGGCGTGTAAATGAAGTGGGGCTTCTCGCGCACCACCCCACACAGCCCCACGATGGCCGATCCATTGTGTACAGCCTTCTCCACGTCGACGCTGAGTTCGTTGCGAACTTCAATGTGGTGGCGGGGTAAGTCTGCCTTCAGTTGCTTTAAAAGCGTTGACATCACGGGCGGCATCACGGACAGACTGCCCACAATCAGCAAATAGCTGTTCGCCTGCGGACGTTGCAGCCGCAAGCAATTGCTGGCTTGCGTGTGCAGCGCCAGCAGTTGCTCGGCCAGGGGCAAGACAAACTTCCCGACAGACGTCAACGCAATGCCTGCAGGCATACGCGACAGCAGGCTGACACCCAATACAGACTCCATGTCTTTCAGCAGGCGCGACAGATTACTTTGTGTTTGCTGGTTTGTTCGGGCTGCACTGCAAAACCCCCCATCCTGCGCAACGCTAATAAATGCATGAATTTGCGCCAGCGTCAGGCGCACTGCCACACGCCGGACTGCCGTTTCATCGGTCGGCGCCTGTGCGCCGATGGGGTTTGAGCTGTCCGTAGCAATTTTGGCGAACTGCGCAATGGCCAGTTGCGCTTGAAAAATGCGCTGGCAGTAAGGCAAAAACACTTGGCCCGCTTGCGTGAGCTTGTTGGTTCCATGCGCCCTGTCCAGCAGCGTCAACCCCATTGCCAACTCCAGGTCGATCAACTGTCGGGTGACACTCGACGCGGACATGTGCAAGGTCTGCGCAGCCCCACTGAGCGTGCGGCTGCTGGCGACCTTCAAAAACAAGGCGTTTTGCTTCAGTGAAAAACTGGCGTCAGGCTTGCGTGATGAGGGCTTATCAGCGGTCTGGCTGTTGGAAGGCATGCAAGTTTTGTTGGATGTGACAGTGAAAGACAGTCTACTTTTCAAAGTATTTTGTGCAAACAATCACACTCTGAAGCCAACTGTCAGCGTTTCTTTTCCCAGGCAAAGCAAACCACCTGCCAAGTTGATCACTGCCAGCGAAAAGTGGCGAGCAGCACAGCGTGGTGCGTCGCTTGAAAAAAGACTGTTTTAGGTGCTATCGATTAAATAGCTGCTTGAGCATATTCGAAAAGGGCTGATACCCGATTTGGTTGATCAGATTGTCCAGCCCATTACGGCGCTCACCACGGAATGCGCCGAGCCAGACCACCCGTGGTTTGTCATGCGGGCTGGTACAGCCCCTGATACGCCTGCCGCAGAAGATTCTTTTGCACCTTGCCCATGGCGTTGCGCGGCAATTCGGGCACCACGACACAGCGCTTGGGGATTTTGAAATTGGCCAGTTGGGCTTTTAGTGTGGCCAGCACGGTGGCGGGGTCGAGGCTTGTGCCAGGTTTGGCAATCACCACGGCCACGCCCACCTCACCAAAGTCCGGGTGTGGCACGCCGACCAATGCGCTTTCAGCCACGCCGGGCAGTGCGTTGATGGCCGCTTCAATTTCCGCCGGGTACACGTTGTAGCCACCGCTGATGATGAGGTCTTTGCTGCGGCCCACGATGTGGATGTAGCCCTGCTCATCCACCCGGCCCACATCGCCGGTTTTGAACCAACCGTCGGCGGTGAATTCTTCTTGCGTTTTTTCGGGCATGCGCCAGTAGCCCTTGAACACGTTGGGTCCCCGCACCTGAATGCCGCCGACTTCGCCCGTCGGCAAGGGTTGGCCATCGTCGCCACACACGCGCAAGTCCACACCCGGCAGGGGGAACCCCACGGTTCCGCCCCGGCGCGGGCCGTCGGCCGCCAGGTAGGGGTTGGAGGTGAGCATGGTGGTCTCGCTCATGCCGTAACGCTCCAGAATGGTGTGTCCGGTACGGCTTTGCCAGTCGTTAAAGGTTTCCAGCAGCAAGGGGGCGGAGCCTGCGATGAACAAGCGCATGTTGCGGGTGGCTCGCGCGGTCAAGCCAGGCTGCGCGAGCAGGCGTGTGTACAGGGTGGGCACGCCCATGAACACGGTGGCTTCCGGGAGTTTTTCCACCACACGCGCCGGGTCGAACTGGCTGAACCAGATCATTTTTGCACCCGCCAACAGGGCACCATGAATAGCCACAAACAGGCCGTGTACATGAAAGATGGGCAGGGCGTGGATCAACACGTCGTTGGGTTGCCAGCCCCAATAGTCTTTGAGCACCTGCGCGTTGGACAGCAAATTGCCGTGCGACAGCATGGCGCCCTTGCTGCGGCCTGTGGTGCCGCTTGTGTACAAAATAGCGGCCAAGCCCTCGTCTTTATTGCTGGAGCAGCTATGAATATCAGAGCAGTAAATATCGGAACAATATGTGGCCCTGTCCAGCAGAGAGCCCGTGCGGTCATCGTTCAAGGTCAACACGGTTTGCGTGCCTGCCTTGAATGCAATCTTGCTCACCCAACCAAAATTTTTGCTGCTGCACACCACCACGGCGGGCTCGGCATTGCCAATGAAATACTCGATCTCACCACCCTGGTAAGCCGTGTTGAGCGGCAAAAATACATGGCCTGAGCGCAAGGTGGCCAGGTACAGCAGAAGGGCTTCAACGGATTTCTCGACCTGCACGGCGATGCGCGAGGCGGGCGGCAGATTTAGCGATTCGAGCAGGTTGGCCAGCATGGCGCTGGCCCGGTCCAGGTCTCGCCATGTGTAGCGCAACGCGGGGCGACCTGTATCGGCGGTTTCAACGGCGACGGTATCGAGGTCGGCGGGGAAGGCGGCGCGCAGGGCGCTGTACAAATTCATCAGTTCAGCTTCTTTCTCAATCGAGTTTGGCACCCGAGGCTTTCACCACGGCCGCCCATTTTTTTATTTCAGCAGATACAAAGCCACCAAATTGCGCACCACTGATGTTGCTGAAGTCGGCGCCTTGGCGCGCCCAGGCTTGCTTGGCCTCGTCGGTGGTGCAGGCTTTGCGGATTTCTTCAATGGCGCGGGCCTGCGCGTCAGCGGGTGTGCCTTTGGGTGCCCACACGCCATACCAGGTGGTCACGGTGTAGTCGGGCAGGCCAGATTCGGCGGCAGCGGGCACATCGGGGAAGGCTGCAACACGTTTGTTGCCCGACATCATCAGCGCCTTGATGCGGCCCCCGGTGATGTGCGCGGCTGACGAACCCAGGCCGTCAAACATCATGTCTACATCGCCCGCAATCAAGCCCTGCAGCGCCGGGCCTGCACCACGGTAAGGAATGTGGGTGATGAAGGTGCCGGTTTGCTGCTTGAACAACTCGCCCGCCAGGTGGTGCGAGGTACCGCCACCGGCGGAGCCGTAGTTGAGCTTGCCGGGGTTCTGGCGGGCATACGCAATGAATTCCTTGATGTTGTTGACCGGCACGCGCTTGGGGTTGATGACGATGACCTGGGGCACATTGGCCACCAGGATCAAGGGCACAAAGTCTTTTTCCAGGTCGTAGTCCAGCTTGGGGTACATGCTGGGCGCAATGGTGTGGTGTACCGCGCCCATGAACAGGTTGTAGCCATCGGGTGCCGCTTTGGCCGCTACCCCGGCACCCAGCGTGCCGCCTGCGCCGCCCCGGTTGTCAATGATCAGTTGCTTGCCGGTGAGCTTGGCGAACTGCGCAGACAGGGGGCGGGCAAACGCGTCGGTGCCGCCGCCTGCCGGGAAGGGAACAACCATGTTGACGGGTTTGCCGGGCCAGCTCGACTGTGCAAATGCTGAGTGCCCCAGCGGCACGGTGCAGACGGTGGCGGCGGCAAAGCGCAAGGCCTCCCGACGGGTGGCTTGAAAAGGCATGGAATGTCTCCTGTTATTGAAATGACGAACGAACTGACGGGGAAACTCGCGGGCTCAAGACGACTGGCAAAAACGCATTCACGTCATTCCCGCGCAGGCGGGAATCCACCCCGTGGCGCACCAGAAACACGGCAAACCGCGAAGGCTTCGCGCCTGGATTCCCGCCTGCGCGGGAATGACGGATATTGGGTTGCTCATGACCCGTGTTGAAAATACAGGGCTTCAAGGGCCGCAGACATTGGGACTTTTCCCTGGGCTAGCAAGTCGCGGTGTTTGTCCAGGCGTTTCAGGTCGTACAGGTAATTGACCATCAAGCCATACGACTGGCGCTGGCCTTTGGCCGACGGGTCGCCCGCCCAGTTCAGGCATTCCACGCGCGCGCCGTTGCCCAGGTGGAAGCGGGCGACCGGATCCAGCGGTTTGTCGGCTTGCCATGCCTTGCCCAAGTAATGGGCGGCGCAGCGCAGCATGAACTGGCGCAGTGGGTCGGTTTCTTGAAGGTTTTGTACGTGTTCGGCAGCGGTTGTCAGACGTTGCATATCAGTTTCACTGCTGGCTGCCGCGGGCAACACCGCCAGCAACGCGGCTCGATCCCGTTCACTGAGCTGCGCCATCAAACCAACGGCATTTTTGGCCCACCAGTTGCGAAAGCCCGGAATCGGTGACAAGGTGGCAAATGTGGTCAGGCGCGGAAACTCCGCCTTCAGTGTTTCCACCACCCGCTTGATTAACGAGTCGCCAAAGCTCACCCCGCGCAGCCCCGATTGGGTGTTGCTGATGGAATAAAAAATCGCGGTGCTGGCCTTCTTGACGTCCACCGGCGCAGCCGTTTCGTCCAGCAGCGGCGTGATGCTGTGGGCCATGCCGCTTTGCAGCGCCACTTCCACAAAAATCAGCGGCTCGTCGGGCAGACGCGGATGAAAGAAACCGTAGCAGCGGCGGTCGCTGTCCAGCCGGTTTTTCAGGTCGGCCCAGCTTTTGATGTCGTGCACCGCCTCGTATTGAATGAGCTTTTCCAGCAACGAGGCGGGGGAGTCCCAGCTGATGGGGCGCAGGTCCAGAAATCCCACGTCAAACCAGGTGGAAAACATGTATTCCATTTCCACATCCAGCGCACGCAAACGCTTGTCGGCTTTGGCGTCGGCCCGCATGTCGACCAGGAAGCGAATGCCGCCGGGATAGGCCGAAAACCGCTGCAGCAAGCGGCGGCGCGGCGACACCGTGTCGCGCCGGTACTGCACCTGGGCCTCGGCCTCGTCCGCTGTACCCACGGCTTTTTCCAACCGGGCTTGCGCACGGGCCAGCACCTGCGGGTCGGACATGAACTGCTCGCTCATGAGCAGCCAGGTGTCCAGCCGCTCCTCGTGGCTGGCGCTGGCATACCACTGCGCCAGCGCCTTGGCACGGCGACCACCCTCCACTTCGCTGACCCGTGGATCGACGATGGCTTTGAGATCGACCCAGGTGCGGCGCAACACGCGCGGCGACAAGGCTTCGGCTTCGCGCCGCAAGGTGGCGGCCAGGCGCTCGTGTGTGTTGCGTTTGACTGGGGTTTCGGGCGTTGGAGCACCAGTCGCTATTAAATCAATAGCTGCTTGAGCAGTATTTACCAGGGCTGGAGGCTGATTTGTCTCTGATTTGGCCGATTTACCGGCCCGCAGGCTGCGCACGCCGCGTGTGAACCAGTCCCCAGCGGCGGTCATCAGGCAATCCGCGAGCGTTGTGCGCGCGCCAGCTCGCGCAAGGCTTGGCGCTGGCGTGTGAGGTGGGTGCGCATGGCGGCTTCCGCGCCCTCGCTGTCGCGGGCTTTCAGCGCGGCAAACACCGCCATATGCTCCGACAGGCTCTGCGCCAGCCGCCCCGGTGCGTGCAGTTGCTGCAGACGCGCCAGCTTGACGATTTTTCGCAAGTCGCCAATCACACCCGCCAGCCAGCGGTTACCCGCCAGGGTGATGATGGCTTCGTGAATGGCGAAATTGGCTTCGTAGTAGTCGTTGATGCGCTTGGCCCTTGCATGCCGGTGCAGCCGCTCGTGCAACACCTCCAGCGCCGCCAGATCCGCATCGGTGGCCTGGCGCGCCGCCTCGAAGGCGCAGCGCCCCTCCAGCATGGCAATCACCGGGAAAATTTCATCCAGATCCTGCTCGGTGACTTCACTGACAAAACAGCCCCGGCGCGGCTCATGGCGTACCAGGCCCTCGGCCGTGAGCACCTTCAGCGCCTCACGCAACGGTGTGCGCGAGATGCTCAAGTCTTCACTCAGCGCCACCTCGTCCAAAAACGCACCCGGAAGCAGCAGGCCAGCAAAAATTCGCTCCCGCAGGGTGTTGGCAACTTCGTGGTGCAGGGAGTTTTGGACTAGGCGCATGTGCTGAACCTTGCCCTACCCGGCAACGTGACACGAGCCGTCGAGGTGTGGCTGCTATTCTTTATATAGCTGCTTGAGCAGTATTCACTAGGGCCAACAGTCCTTTTTCCTGAAAACAGACAACGACTCAGCCGGACAAAGACAACCCCTTCCCCCACTGGGGGAAGGCAGGGATGGGGGCATGCGCGTGCTGACACTGGTTCATGCGTTGACCCCAAGCCCCCATACCAACCTTTCCCCAAAGGCGGGAAGGGGTCAGGCGTGCCGCCGTGACCTGAGTCGTTACGAAAACAGGCTGTTTCTGTGGCGTGGGATTGATAATTTCTCATAATTACAGCAAATTATGAAACACCCAAACAAAAAGCCGCAAGCGGCTTTTTGTGTTCTCTGGCGATTCAGATCAGCTGGGTTGGCGCTTGTCGGCCCACAACCACAACCCAACCCCCGCCAGCACCATGGGCACGCACAGCCACTGCCCCATGCTCATGCCCAGCGCGAGAATGCCCAAAAAGCTGTCGGGCTCACGGAAGTACTCGGCAATGAAGCGGAACACGCCATAGCCGATCAAAAACGCGGCCGACACCTGGGCTGGCTTGCGGCCTTTGCCCCCCTTGCGGGCATACAGCCACAGCAACACAAACAACAGCAGCCCTTCCAGCAAAAACTGGTAAATCTGAGACGGATGGCGCGGCTGCAGGCTGCCGCTGTGGCGAAACACCATGCCCCAAGGCAAATCAGGCGACGAAAATCGGCCCCACAACTCGCCATTGATGAAGTTACCCACGCGACCCATGGCCAGGCCGGTCGGCACGCAAGGAGCAACAAAGTCCATGACCTGCCAAAACGGCTTGCCGCGCGAGCGTGCAAACAGCCATTGAGCCGCAATCACACCCAACAATCCACCGTGAAAAGCCATGCCGCCTTTCCACACCATGAAAATCTCCAGCGGGTGGGAGGCGTAGTAGGCGGGTTTGTAAAACAGGCAATAACCCAAGCGCCCGCCGATGATCACGCCCATCACGCCGAAGAAAAGTATGTCTTCCACGTCTTTACGCGTCCACGCGCCCGGCCCCGTCACAGACGCAAACGGCTCGTGCTTCAGGCGCCAGATGCCCAACAGCATGAATAAACCGAATGCGGCGAGATAGGTCAGCCCATACCAATGGATGGCCACAGGGCCGAGTTGGAGGGCGACGGGATCAATGTAGGGGTAGACAAGCATGGCTTATTTTGCCTGCGAATCTTGAAGCACCTGGTCGCGCGCAAAGGTCAGGAAACGCTCCAACGCCGGGTTGGCCGGCAACTGCCAGGCCAGGCTCACCTCACATGCGGGCACGCGCAAGCTGGCAACTTTTTTGTACACCACGCCGGGCCTCTGAAACTGGCGAACGCTGTCGGGCACCCAGGCCACACCGAGATCAGCAGACACCAGGTTGACGATGGTCTGCATCTGTATTGCCTCCTGGGCCACTTGCGGAGATCGCCCCTGGGCGTGGTACAGCCCAAAAATTGCATCGTGCAGCGACGGCGCAATACGCCGGGGAAACATCACCAGCGGCTGGGCCAGCGCTTTGGAAAGCGTCAGCCGGGCGGTGCTGGCCAGCGGGTTGTGGTCGGCCACGGCCAACACCAGCGGCTCGCGCGCCACCCGCAGTTGGGTCAGGCCTGGCAACACAAAGCCGGGCGAATGCAAAACGAAACCTGCATCGACTTCGCCGCGGTGCAGGGCTTGCACCTGAACGTCGCTGGTGGCTTCGATCAACTCCAATTGCACACCTGCCTGCTGCTTGTGAAAGGCACGCACCCAAGCGGGCAGTAGCGCAAAGCCCACGGTCGAGACGAAAGCCAGACGCAAGCGTCCGGTCTTGCCTTGCGCAGCATCGCGCGCCAGCGTGGGCAGCCCACTGGCGCGGGCAAGCAAATCCAACACGGCAGGCAGCAATGCTGCGCCTGCAGCCGTGAGCTGGACACTGCGTTTTGTGCGGTCGAACAGTCGCACTTGCAAACTGCCCTCCAGTGCGGCAATCGCCTGCGTCAGTGGCGGTTGAGTCATGTGCAGGCGTTGGGCGGCACGACCAAAGTGCAGCTCCTGTGCAACCGCCACAAACTGCCGCCACAAACGGGTTTCTATCAAGGCATCAGTCATATGCAAGATGAATCAATAGGAACTTAAAAATATACTAGACCCGTGATTTTTGCACGGGCATACTTTGCGTCGTTACTGAACCAACCCCAACGAGACCCTCATGGAAACCAAGCCCATCATCCTCAATCCCCGCAGCCAGAACATCACCCAAGGCAAGTCGCGCGCACCCAACCGCAGCATGTACTACGCCATGGGCTACGAGGCGGGTGATTTCAACAAACCCATGGTGGGCGTGGCCAATGGGCACAGCACCATCACACCGTGCAACAGCGGCCTGCAAAAGCTGGCAGATGCAGCGGTAGCGGGCATTGAAGAGGCCGGCGGCAATGCGCAGATTTTTGGCACACCCACCATCAGTGACGGCATGGCCATGGGCACGGAGGGCATGAAATACAGCTTGGTGTCGCGAGAAGTCATCAGCGACTGCGTGGAAACCTGCGTGCAGGGCCAGTGGATGGACGGCGTGGTGGTGGTAGGCGGTTGCGACAAGAATATGCCCGGAGGGCTGATGGGCATGCTGCGGGCGAATGTGCCTGCCATCTACGTGTACGGCGGCACCATCTTGCCGGGCCGCTACAAAGGCGAAGACTTGAACATCGTCAGTGTGTTTGAAGCGGTGGGCCAGAACGCAGCCGGCAAGATGAGCGACGAAGACTTGCTGGAAATTGAGCGGCGCGCCATCCCCGGCCCCGGCTCCTGCGGCGGCATGTACACCGCCAACACCATGAGCAGCGCGTTCGAGGCGTTGGGCATCAGCCTGCCCTACTCCAGCACCATGGCCAACCCGCACGACGAGAAAATGAACTCGGCCAAGGAGTCGGCCAAAGTTTTGGTGGAGGCGATCAAGAAAGACATCAAGCCACGCGACATCGTGACCAAAAAAGCGATTGAAAACGCCGTGGCGGTGATCATGGCCACCGGCGGCTCCACCAACGCTGTGCTGCACTTTCTGGCCATTGCACACGCTGCAGGTGTGGAATGGCACATTGACGACTTTGAGCGCATCCGCCAGAAAACGCCGGTGTTGTGCGACTTGAAGCCCAGCGGCAAATACTTGGCGGTGGATCTGCACAAGGCGGGCGGCATTCCCCAAGTGATGAAGGTGTTGCTCAACGCCGGCTTGCTGCACGGCGACTGCATCACCATCACCGGCCAGACCATGGCGCAAGTGTTAGCGGATGTGCCTGATGCGCCGCGTGCGGATCAAGACGTGATTCGCCCGATCAACAAGCCGATCTATGCGCAGGGCCACCTGGCTATTCTCAAAGGTAACCTGTCGCCCGAGGGTGCAGTGGCCAAGATCACTGGCCTGAAAAACCCCGTGATGACCGGTCCAGCCCGCGTGTTTGACGACGAACAGTCGGCTTTGAAAGCCATTCTGGACGGAAAAATCGTGGCGGGCGACGTGATGGTGCTGCGCTACCTGGGGCCCAAAGGCGGCCCTGGCATGCCCGAAATGCTGGCCCCAACCGGTGCATTGATTGGCGCTGGCCTGGGCGAAAGCGTGGGCTTGGTGACAGACGGGCGTTTTTCAGGCGGTACCTGGGGCATGGTGGTAGGCCACGTAGCCCCCGAGGCCGCTGCGGGTGGCACGATCGCGTTTGTGCGCGAAGGCGACAGCATCACCATTGATGCGCACCAACTCAAGCTGGAACTGAACGTCGCCGAATCCGAGTTGACTCAGCGCCGCCAGGGCTGGGTAGCGCCCAAACCACGTTACATGCGGGGTGTGCAGGCGAAATTTGCGTTCAATGCGTCCAGCGCCAGCAAGGGCGCCGTGCTGGACGACTACTGACCTAAAAAGACGGGATTACCGGCGTTTGATGCTCTTGCGCGGGTCAATCCCCAGTGCAACCTTGCTTTTGTCGATTCGCGCCTGCTTGCGCTTGTTTTCTTTCTCCACCGCTTTGCGTTTGGTGTAGCCCGACATGTCGGCCCAAATCCAGAACACAAATGCGCAGCCAAACGGAATCAGGCATTGCCACCACTCCAGCCGTGCCACAAACCCGATCTCCAGGTATTTGAGTAGGAGTGCCAGCACGCCAGCCATCAGGAAATACATGGGATGTCTCCAGTCAGTAAAGGTCGAATCAAGAACTTGGGCTCGCTGCGGGCGGTCAACCCACTTGCCTACAATCGCGTTGCAGTGACTGTACGCAAGTCATGTTACCCAACCCTTGAAAGATCACGATGAAAAGCGCCTTGATGTCGACCCGCTTCGTTTTGGCTACCGCCTTTGCCTTGAGCCTTGCCGCGCCTGCATTTGCCGACCAAGCTCTGGCAACTGCCAAAAACTGCATGGCCTGTCACGCAGTGGACAAAAAACTGGTGGGCCCTGCCTATAAAGAAATCGCTGGCAAGTACGCAGGTCAAGCCGACGCCGTAGACAAGCTGGCCGGCAAGATCGTCAAGGGCGGTGCTGGCGTATGGGGTCCAGTGCCCATGCCGGCGAATGCTCAGGTGAATGATGCCGACGCCAAAAAACTGGCCGCTTGGGTTTTGACACTGAAGTAAACCCTCTTCACCAAACAAGAAAAAAGCCCGCCGGGACACCGGCGGGCTTTTTGCTTTGAACCAAAGACATTCAGGCAAAGAAAAAGAGACTGCGCTTGTGACGCAGTCTCTTGTAATTTCTGGCTCCTCGACCTGGGCTCGAACCAGGGACCTACGGATTAACAGTCCGGCGCTCTACCGACTGAGCTATCGAGGAACAGCCTCAAATTATAGCCTGTGATTTGTGCTCTCTTTCCTCACAAGCTGGTTTGCAGCGCAATGCGTACGGTGCGGGGGGCACCTGCGAACAGGTAGGCGTGGGAAAACTGGTAGGGCGACTCGCGCCAGTAGCGCTTGTTCAGCAAGTTGTCGACGCCCAGCGTGAACGTGGTTTTGTAGCCGCCAAGCTGCGTGTCGTAACGCAAACCGGCGTCCAGGCGTGTCCAGGCGGGTAGGTTGACCGAGCCGTCGGGCACCACGGCGCGTGCGCCTTCATGCGAGAGGTGACCGGAGACGGACAGACCGGTCACGCCGGCCACTTGATACGCAGCATTCGCGCGCAGCACCCAGTCGGGTACGTTGGTGGGACGTTTGCCGTTCAGTGCCGTGTTGGCCGTGCTACCTCGTCGCTCAGCATCGATCAGGGTGAGTCCGCCGTCCAGCGTCCACGCGCCGGTCTGGCCGCCCGCCGCCAATTCCAGGCCGCGGTGGCGAGCCTGGCCGTCGAGCTGGCGGGCGCAGGTGGCGGCGGTGTCGCAGCTGCCCACGTCGGCAAACGCGGGGCGACGGATGTTGAATAGCGCAGCGCTGTAGCGGACTGTCTGACCCTGCACTTTCACGCCGATTTCTGCCTGACGGCTTTTGAGCGTGGGCAAGGCCTGGCCCGCGTTGGCGTAGCGGGCCAGGTTGGGTGCGACATCGGTTTCGGCCCCTTCGCCATAGCTGGCGTAGGCAAACACGCCCGGCGCGGCTTCGTAGCTGGTGGCCAGCCAGGGCGTGGTGATGCGCGCGCTGTAGGCAGTGGGGGCTTTGCCATCAGTGCGCACGCTGTCTTTTTGCACCTGGGTGTGGCGCAGACCCAGCCAGGTGGACAGGCGTGGGTTCCAGGTGATGGCGTCATGCGCAAAAAACTCGGTGCTGCGCTCGCTGCGGTTGGTGTTGGTGCCGGTCAGGCTCGCATCGGGCGCGAAGTTTTGCACGGCACCGACCTGGCCTGCGCCCACGTAGTTGTAAGCCTGGCCTTCAAAACGGTCACGCACGCGGCTTTGCAGAACGCCAAAGCCCAGGTCATGCCGGGTGCTGCCCAGGGCCAGTTTGCCGTTGACTTGGAACTTGACGGCGCTT
>JANOQJ010000044.1:0-98933 GCA_031414805.1 Comamonadaceae bacterium | reverse complement strand
GTGATAAAAAACAGCAGCGCTGTAGCCAGCGGTATCGGCGCGAGCAGCGCGATATAGGGCAAGCGAAACCATTTATTGAAAATCTCCTCGCTCACCCACGGCGTAGCCAGCGACACGGCCGCAACACCCAGCGCGGTGAGCATGAGTGCGCCCCGCGCCCATCGCACTGCTTGCAGCTGCAGTGCGCCTTCGGTTTTCATCACCAACCAGCACGCGCCCAAGAGCGCATAGCCTGCAACCAAACATACCGCTATCAAGCCTGAGAAAGCATGCGCCTCCCAGGTGGTTTCAAAACCTAAAATGTAGCTGCCCAGCATCCAGCCCTGCGATAGCGCAGCCAACAATGAGCCTGCGTAGAACGCCGCGTTCCACAGCGCTTTGTGTTCGTCATGTGCTTTGGCTCTGAAGTCAAACGCCACACCGCGCAATATCAGACCAAGCAGCATCAGGGCCACTGGCAAATACAGCGCCTGCAAAATCACCCCATGCGCTTGCGGAAAACAGGTGAGCAAAATACCCACGCCCAGCACCAGCCAAGTCTCGTTCGCATCCCAAAACGGGCCAATGGAGCTGACCATCACGTCTTTGTCTGCCGTGCTAGCACGGCGTAGCAAGATGCCCACGCCCAGATCGTAGCCGTCCAGCACCACATAGGCCAGAAGCGACAGGCCCATCACGGCCATGAAGAGCAGTGGCCCCAGGTAGTTCCAGGTGATGTCCATCATGATGCTCCTGAAACGATAGCTGGTTGAGCCGTATTGGCGGGCTGTAACACCGATTTGACTGGATTTTCAGCCATGTACTTCAGCACACTTACATAGGCCACCAGCAGCAACCCATACACGACCACATAGCCCGCCAGGGTCAGCGCCACCAAAGGCGGGGCGATGGGGGCCACCACGTCGGCGGTGCGCACCAAGCCGTAGACGATGAAGGGCTGGCGGCCGATTTCGGTCACGTACCAGCCGGCCAGGGTGGCAACCCAGCCGGAAAACGTCATGCCGCTGAGCACCCACAACAACTTGCGTGGCAGGTTCACCTGTGCGCTACCTGCCAGCTGCCGCCTGCGCCACAGCGTGAAGGCGGTAAACCACGACACGGCCAGCATCAACATGCCCACGCCCACCATGACGCGAAAGCTCCAGAACACCGGGGCCACTGGCGGGTGTGCGCCCTTGAATTCGTTCAGGCCTTTGATTTCGGCATCCGCGTCATGCGCCAGGATCAGGCTGGCACCTTTTGGAATCTGGATTGCAAAGTGGGTCTTGCCTTCCTTCTCGTCGGGAATGCCAAACAAAGTGAGCGGCGCGCCTTTTTCGGTCTGCCAGATGCCTTCCATTGCGGCAATCTTGGCGGGCTGGTGCTCTAGGGTGTTCAGGCCATGCAGGTCGCCCATGAAAATTTGCAGCGGAATCACGCAGGCGGCGGCGATCACGGCTGTTTTGATCGCCTTGTGCGTGCCCGCGGTGGCGCTGCCCTTGAGCAACTGCCAGGCGCTCAAACCCGCCACCAGAAACGAAGCTGTGAGCGCCGAGGCCAGCAGCACGTGGGCAAACCGGTAGGGAAACGACGGGTTGAAGATGACGGCCAGCCAGTCGGTGGCGTGAAACTGACCGTTGATGATTTCGTAGCCGGCGGGCGTGTGCATCCACGAGTTCAGGGCCAAAATCCAGAACGCCGACAAGGTGGTGCCAAACGCCACCATCAAGGTCGCAATCAAGTGCACCCGCTCCGACACGCGCCCCTTGCCAAATAACATGATGCCCAGAAACGTGGCCTCTAAAAAGAACGCGGTGAGCACCTCATAGCCCAGCAGCGGCCCCGAAATATTGCCCGTCTTCTCCATAAACCCAGGCCAGTTGGTGCCGAACTGAAAGCTCATCGTGATGCCCGACACCACACCCAGCGCAAAGGTCAGCGCAAACACCTTGGTCCAGAAGTAATAAGCCTGTTCCCATCCGCTGGCCGCTGGTGTGCCCCGCGTGGCTGCGTGTCGAAACCGGAAAAACACCAGCATCCAGCACAGCGCAATCGTGATGGTGGGAAACAGGATGTGAAAGCTGATGTTGGCTGCAAATTGCAGGCGCGCGAGCAGTAGGGTGTCCATGCGTGGTCCTTTGATTTCGGTTCGTCAAATCATTTCGGCGAGCGGCCTGAAATGCGGTCTTTGAACTCCAGCACCTTGGTCACCGTGGCCCCCATGCCCATCAGCTGCATGGCGGTTTCGGGTGCGAGTTTTTGCACGTCGTCAAACCAGGTCATCAGGCGGTCAATCAGTTCGTGCATTTGGCGCATGCGCTCTTGCGCATGGCGCTCGGCGTCGCTGGTGGGCGTTTCCAGCAGGGCCATGCGCAGCATGCTCAAGGTGGGCTCGATCTCGCGGCGGCGTCGCTCTTCAGCTAGCACGCGAAAGATTTCCCACACATCGCCCGGCGCTTCAAAGTACTCGCGCCGGTCGCCCACCTGGTGGCGCAACCGCACCAAACGCCAGGCCTGCAGTTCTTTCAAACCCATGCTCACGTTGGAGCGCGAAAACTCCAGCGATTCGGCAATTTCGTCGGCATTCAAGGCGCGCTGCGAGATAAAAATCAGCGCATAAATCTGGCCGACCGTGCGGTTGATGCCCCATTTGCTGCCCATCTCGCCAAAGTGCGATACGAACTGGCTGGACAGTGGGGGGAGGGTGTTTTGCAGTGGCATGAGGGTGATTGTGTACGGAGTTTCCTGAGATTTCACGAATTACTGAAAATTCAAGACTGAAATATGAGGTTATGAGTAAAAAGTGCATTCCGCCCTGGTATTCATTGCTCAAGCAGCTATCAATTTGGGAGTGAAAATACGGGCTCTAGAACGCAGAGGACGCGAAGGTTTCGCAGAGGGCGCAGAAGAACAGCCAAAAGTTGGTGCTTTTTCCCCGCTTTTTCTGCGACCTCTGCGTAGTTTTTGCGTCCTCTGCGTTCTGGAGGTTCGACTCAACTAGCTGGTTATTTAACCAGTCTTCGGGTACGCTGCACACCCATGAGCGACTTCCATATCCCACCGAGCGTCATCAAGGGCCGCGGCAGCGCCAGCCGCACGCCACACCGGTTTGCCGTGAACGAGCGCGCCAATTTCGACGATGGCTGGCCGGGAGACGACGAACCGTTTGATGGCCCGCCCCCCGCCACCACCGTGCGCTGGGAAGACGCCAAAAGCGTCATCGTGCGCAACGACTCGCCCGACATTTACTTTGACTATTCCATCAACCCCTACCGCGGCTGCGAGCATGGCTGTGTGTATTGCTACGCCCGGCCCACGCACAGCTACTTGGGCCTGTCGCCAGGGCTGGACTTTGAAACCGTGTTGATTGCCAAGCGCAACCTGGCCGAGGTCTTGCGCACCGAACTGGCCAAACCCGGCTACGTGCCGCAACTGCTCAACATCGGCTCTGCCACTGATTGCTACCAGCCCGTAGAGCGGCGACTTTTACTTACTCGCAGCGTATTGGCGTTGATGCAGGAAACCCGCCACGCGTTCTCCCTCATCACCAAATCCGCCGGTGTCGAGCGCGACCTGGACATCATTGCGCCGATGGCCGCGCAGCACCTGGCTGCCGTCTACATCACCATCACCAGCCTGGATTCCGAGCTCACACGCAAGCTCGAACCCCGTGCCGCCAGCCCCCAGCGTCGCCTGCGCACCATCCGCGCACTGGCACAGGCGGGCGTACCGGTGGGCGTGAGCGTGGCCCCGCAAATCCCCTTCATCAACGACGACATGGAGCAGGTGCTCGCCGCAGCAAAAGAAGCCGGTGCCACCAGCGCCTTCTACACCGTGCTGCGCCTGCCGTGGGAGCTGAACGACGTGTTTCAGGAATGGCTGGGGGTGCACTACCCGCAACGTGCCGAGCGCGTGATGGCGCGTGTGCGCGAGATGCGCGGCGGTAAACACTACGAGAGCGACTTTGCCACCCGCATGAAAGGTAGTGGATTGTGGGCCGATCTGATCGCCCAACGCTTTCAAAAAACCTGCGCCCGCCTGGGCCTGAACCGCGTGCGCCACGAGCTGGATTTAAGCCAGTTTCGACCGGCGGGGGCGGCGGGGCAGGGGCATTTGTTTTGAACCCGGCAGGCCGGATTCGTCTCATGCCCGTGGTTTTTAATGAAAAGTGTTCCTAGCCCTTATAAATACTGCTCAAGCAGCTATTAATATAGGAGCAAATCAACGAAGCAACATGGGCGCACGCGCCTCAAAAACTCAGGGGTGATCAGACCGATCTGTGCACTTTTCGACGCTTGCACCAAAGTTCTACGGTTTTGGCCTGTTCGTATGACTATTTGCACCATTGCACCGTGTGGGCGTGGCGATATCGTCCGCCTGCTAAAGCGCTTGCTTCAAGCGACCGCCAGCATCCAACCGATTTTTTGTGGTGTTTGTTTACCGAAAGGATGGTCGATATGGTGACACTCTTGAAAATGGGCTCCAGGGGCCCGCTGGTCGCGGACTTGCAGCGTGCGTTGAACACGCAGTTGCGACCGAGTCCCAACCTGGCGCCAGATGGTGTGTTCGGCCCGGCCACCGATCGGGCTGTGAAGGCCTTTCAGGCTGAAAAATGGCTCGTGGTCGACGGGCACGCAGGGGTCTGTACCCAAAATGCGCTGTATGGCAAAGAGGCTTATCCCGCCGTGCTGCACCAAATTCCGTTCATTCCGCAGCCCACCAAAACCACTTGCTGGGCTGCCAGTACGGCCATGATGACCAACTCCTCGGTGGCAGCCGTGAAGACCAAAACGCCGCAAGACATGTGGAGTGACGATGATGGGCTTTTCAACAGCTCCGAAACCGACGATGCCGTGACCTCCGGCAACCGCTACGCCAAGATTCACGGCTTGCGCTGCCACCCACCCATGTCGTGGTCGCTGTCCAAGCTCACTGGTGCTTTGCGACAGGGCCCTTTGATGTTTGACATGCTGTGGAATGTGTCCGACTACACGTCCGGTGCTGGCTCGCCAGGCCACATGATTTGCGTGGTGGGCGTGCGCGGAGACAACGACCAGACCGGAATTGGCACCACCCTGCGGCTGCATGACCCGTGGAGCCCCAATGTGGGCAAACGCATGTCCGTCAATGCCATGAAATGGCTGAACGAAGTGCCCACGCGGACCTACCGCGTGTTCGAAAAGTAAGGCTGCTCGTTACGGCAGTGCCACCGCATCCACCATCGCCCGCACCTGTTCCACCGGCCCGCGCCCGGCGTCACCCACCGGAATCAAGCGATGCGCAATCGACTGCGGCAAGATGCTTTGAATATCGTCGGGCGCCACGTAGTCGCGCCCCGCCAGCAGAGCCTGGGCTTTGGCGGCACGCATCACCGCAATGCCGGCGCGCGGCGACAGGCCTTGTAAAAACCAGCGGCCGCTGCGGGTGGCCGCAATCAGGTCTTGCAGGTAGTTCAGCAGCGGGTCGGCAGCGTGCACAGCCAGCACCTGTTGTTGCAGGGTGGCCAGGTCGGCGGGGGTGATCACGGCGGGCAGTTGCTCCACCATGTCGCGCCGGTCGCCACCGGCCAGCAAGGTGCGCTCGCTGGCGCGGTCGGGGTAGCCCAGGGTGATGCGCATCAAAAAGCGGTCCAGCTGGCTTTCGGGCAGCGCGTAGGTGCCCAGCTGGTCGTGGGGGTTTTGTGTGGCAATCACGAAAAACGGCGAGGGCAGGGGGCGGGTTTCGCCTTCGACGGTGACCTGCTTTTCTTCCATGGCCTCTAGCAGCGCGCTTTGGGTTTTAGGACTCGCGCGATTAATCTCATCGGCCAGCAGCACCTGCGCAAACACGGGGCCGGGGTGAAACACAAAGGCTTCCTTGCCGCGCTCATAAATCGAAACGCCCGACAGGTCGCTGGGCATCAAGTCGGCGGTAAATTGCACACGCGAAAACGCCAGGCCAAAGCTGCGCGACAGGGCATGGGCCAGGGTGGTTTTGCCCACACCGGGCACGTCTTCAATGAGCAGGTGGCCGCCAGCGAGCAGGCAGGCCACGCAGTCTTGTACCTGGGAGGGCTTGCCGACGATCACCGTGTTAAGCTGATTTAGAAGTTTTTTGAGGGTTGTTTGTGTATCCATATGCATGACGTTACCCGATTCGTTCGACAGTTACTTTCCCCACGATTTTTGCCATGCCCGCCACTGGATATTTCACGCACCGCGACTGTTGGAAACACGAAATGGGGCAGGGTCACCCGGAGTGCCCGCAACGGCTCGATGCGATTGAAGACCGCTTGCTACTCAGCGGTGTGGGCGATGCGCTGGACCGTCGCGAAGCGCCCAGCGCCTCGGTGAACGAGCTGGTGTTGGCACATGACCGTATGCACATCGCTGCGCTGCGGGGCCTGACCGACCAGTTGGGCGACGAGATCACCGCCGGTGGCCCCGGCTACGCGCAGATCGACCCTGACACCAGCATGAACCCGCACACCTGGAACGCTGCCCTGCGCGCCAGTGGCGCTGCGCTGGCAGCGACCGACGCAGTGATGGCCGGAGAAATCGAAAACGCCTTCTGCGCCGTGCGTCCGCCCGGCCACCATGCCATGCACAGCAAGGCCATGGGTTTCTGCTTTTTCAACAATGTGGCGGTGGCCGCTCGTTATGCGCTGGAGCGCCACGGCCTGCAGCGTGTGGCGGTGGTGGACTTTGACGTGCACCACGGCAATGGCACGGAAGACATCTTGCGTAACGACCCGCGCGTGCTGATGGTGGGCTTTTTTCAGCACCCGTTTTACCCCTACACCGGCACGCAAAACCCGGCGACCAACATGCTCAACCTACCGGTTCCGGCCTACACCAAAGGCCCGGCGGTGCGCGAGCTGATTGATGCGCACTGGATTCCCAAACTTGAAGCCTTCGCCCCCGAGATGATCTTCATCAGCGCCGGTTTTGACGCCCACCGCGACGACGACCTGGGCCAGATGGGCCTCGTCGAGCAAGACTACGCGTGGATCACCAGCCGCATCAAAAGCGTGGCCCAGCGCCACGCCAAGGGGCGCATCGTCTCGTGCCTGGAAGGCGGCTACAACCTGGACGCGCTGGGGCGCAGCGTGGAGGCGCATATCCGGGTGTTGGCAGATTTGTGAAAGACGATAAGAAGCCTGAAATCCGTCATTCCCGCGCAGGCGGGAATCCAGGTGCGAGGACTGAGCGGAGCGATGCCGTGGTAGTGCGCTACGGTGGATTCCCGCCTGCGCGGGAATGACAGATCAAAATTAAATGCTATAAAAATAATAGCTGCTTGAGCAATATATACAAGGGCTGAAGTCCGATTGGAGCAATAAATGTCTGAATCTGTTCTGTATGCAAGCAACCCGCAGGGCGTGGTCACCCTCACGCTCAACCGGCCCGAGCAGTTCAATGCGCTAAGCGCTGACATGCTCGCTGCGTTGCAAGCGGCACTGGACCAGGTGGCAAAAGATGACACCGCCCGCGTGGTGGTGCTGGCGGCGGCGGGCAAGGCGTTTTGCCCTGGCCACAATCTCAAGGAAATGGTGGCAAGCCCGCAGCTGTCTTATTACCAGGCCCTGTTTGCCCAGTGCAGCCGCATGATGCTGGCCATTCAAAACCTTCCCGTGCCCGTGATTGCCCGTGTGCAGGGCATTGCGACCGCCGCAGGCTGCCAGCTGGTCGCGCAGTGCGACCTGGCGGTGGCCTCCAGCGACGCACGGTTTGCGGTCAGCGGTATCAACCTGGGCCTGTTTTGCTCAACGCCCAGCGTGCCGCTGCTGCGCAACGTGCCTGCCAAAGCGGCCATGGAAATGCTACTCACGGGTGACTTCATCACCGCAGACCAGGCTTTGACGCGCGGTCTCGTGAACCGCGTCGCCGCGCCCGATGTACTGGATGCTGCGGTGGACGCACTGGTCGCCAGCATCGTGGCCAAGCCGCGCGAAGCCATTGCCGTGGGCAAAGCGCTTTTTTACCGCCAGCGCGAGCTGGGCACCGCGGCGGCCTACCAGCTGGCCGGGCAAACCATGGCGGCCAACATGATGCAAGCCAGTGCGCAAGAGGGGGTGCTGGCGTTTACCGAGAAGCGTGCGCCCAATTGGTCGTAGTCGTGAGATGAGACACTTTTTTTGAACGCAAAGGGCGCAAAGGTTTCGCAAAGTACGCAGAGGAAAACCGGGCAATTGAAGGTAACTTCACGGTTTTCTCTGCGACTTTTGCGTAACCTTTGCGCCCTCTGCGTTCAAAACGCCTGCGCAAATGACCACCCCAATATCAATCCATGACCGACCTCGACAAACTGATCCGCAACATCACACACCCCGACGCACCAACTGAAGTCGCGGTGCTGTTGGTTTGCCTGGCCGCGGCCTACGGCCTGTGCTGGCTGGTGGGGCGCAAGCAACCCAAAGACACGGTGTGGTTTGGCCGGGGCATGGTGGATGGTTTGCTGTTTCCGCTGCTGGCGCTGGTGCTGGTCTACATCGCCAACCGGGTGCTGGTGGAGTACCAGCGGGTGGAGGTGCTGAAAATTGCGGTGCCGGTGCTGGTGTCGCTGGCGGGCATTCGCCTGCTGGCGCGGGTGCTGACCATTGTGTTCCCCAACTGGGCGTTGGCACGGCTGATCGAGCGGCTGTTCTCCTGGATGGCGTGGGGTGCGGCGGTGCTGTGGATTGTGGGTTTGCTACCGCTGGTACTGGCCGAGCTGGACAGCATCAAATTTGCCTTCGGAAAAAGCAAGCTCAGCCTGTTGAGCATTGGCGAAGGCGTGCTGTGGTCCGGTGTGGTGCTAGTCGTTACCTTGTGGATTTCGGCGGCGCTGGAAAAACGAATTTTGGTGGACACCGTCGCCGACTTGTCGCTGCGCAAGGTGGCGGCTAACGCCATGCGCGCCATGTTGTTGGTGATCGGCTTGCTGCTGGCGTTGTCGTCGGTTGGCATTGATTTAACTGCGCTGTCGGTGCTGGGCGGCGCCCTCGGCGTGGGCCTGGGCTTTGGCTTGCAAAAGCTGGCGGCCAACTACGTCAGTGGTTTCGTTATCTTGTTTGAACGCTCGCTGCGCATTGGCGACAACGTGCGGGTAGACGGTTTTGAAGGCGTTGTGACCGACATCACCACCCGCTACACCCGCTTGCGCGCGGGCAATGGCCGCGAATCCATCGTGCCCAACGAGTTGCTGATCACCCAGCGCGTCGAAAACCTGCAGCAAGCCGACCTGCAGTTTCAGCTGCAAAGCACGCTGTCGGTCAAATACGGCAGCGATGTGCAGCAGGTGATGGCCCTGTTGCAAGCGGCCGCTGCCAGCGTGCCGCGGGTGCTTGCCAAGCCCGCGCCAGAGGCGTATTTGCTGAACTTTGCACCGGAGGGGCTGGAGTTTCAACTCAGCTTCTGGATTGCCGACCCTGGCAACGGGCAGACCAACGTTCGCTCGGCCGTGAACATGGCGGTGGAACAGGCGCTCACCCACGCGCGCATTGACATCCGGCCGCCGCAGCGGGTGCTGCAGCTCAGCCCGGTTGTCGAATCAAAGCCCATCTGAGGCAATGCCGACAGGTGCACCCGCGTTCTGCCTGGCATGACGCTTTGTGGCGTGGCTGATTAAGGCAAAAAGTGCCTCTCACCCCTTCTGATACTGCTCAAGCAGCTATGAATAGCGTAGCAACAAGCAGGCTGTTTCAACTCGCCGGCTGAGCCACTGTCCTACACCCAGCGTGCCCGCTGGCTGACGGATTTCCTCAGCCTCCAAAACTACGATTTGCAAAGCGAGTTGGCATCACGCCGGTCGCGTTTTACTAACTTTTTGGAGAATAGTTATGAACAAGGACCAAGTGACAGGCCGCGTTGATCAGGCCAAGGGCAAAGTCAAAGAAGTCGCCGGCAAGCTGGTGGGCAACGAGCGGCTGGAAGTTGAAGGCCAGGCCGATCAGGTTAAGGGCAAAGTCAAAGGCGCGTTTGGCGACACGAAAGAACGCGTCAAAGACATGGCCAACGACATCATTGACAAAACCAAGCGCTAATGGGGAGATTCGCAATATGAACCAGCACACCCTATCTACCCGCCCCAACCAGGCACCGGGTCGCATGCGTTTGCTGCTTCCGCTCGGTGTTCTGGCAGTAGCCCAGGTGCTGAGCGCTTGCAGTGAGCGTGTCCCTGAAAAAACCGTCGGTCAGACGGTTGACCAGGCGATCACCAGCACGCAGCAGGCAGCCCAATCGGCGGCCAGCGACGTGAAGCAGGGCGTGGCTAACGCGGGCGAAAGCGTTCGCAGTGCAACGCAAGACATGCGTACAGGCAGTCAGGAAACCGCGCAAAACGTGGAAGCCAAGATTGACGACGCAGCCATCACCACATCGATCATGGCCAGCTTTGCCAAAGACTCGGAGCTGAGCGCTATCAAGATTGATGTGACCACCAAGGCCGGTGCCGTGACTTTGATCGGCCCTGCGCCCAACAGCGCCGCCATTGAGCGTGCCACCACCATTGCACGTGGTGTGAAAGGCGTGACCAATGTGGACAACAAACTGGTGCTCAAGACCAGCTAATCGTCAACATCAGCCGCCCACAAAAAAGCCCAGCAGTTTTGCTGGGCTTTTTTATCGCCGACGCAGCGGCAAATAATTTACGACTTACGCAAAAAACTCAATTGCGTCATTCCCGCGCAGGCGGGAATCTACCGCTGAGAACCGCAAAGCCCGTTGGCCTCGCAGTCTTCGCGCCTGGGTCCCCGCCTGCGCGGGGATGACAGCAGAAGGCGTTTTGTGGGTCTGCGTCAGTCCTGTAATTACCAAGACTGCGTCAAGGCCGAACAATCAGGCTGTTACGCACTGATTTCACACCATTCACTTGCCTGGCCAGTCGCTCGGCCTGGTCTTTTTCAGCCTGCGATTTGGCAAAGCCGGAGAGCTGCACTGTGCCGTTCAAGGTTTCCACCTTGATGGCAACGGTGTCGACAGTTTTGTCTTCGACGTACTTGGCTTTGACCGATGTGGTCAGCGTCACATCGTCCACATAGGCACCGACGGTTTGCTGGTCACGCACCACAGCGCAGCCAACCGCCATGACTGACAGGCCCAGGCTGCCAGCAATCAGCCAAGCGCGCGGGTTAACCAGAAAAGCACCGTGAGAAAAGCGGGAACTGAAAATCATGAGGGACTCCTTAATGTTGTTGATCCGGCACGGTTTATTCCCGACCGTTCGCCCTGAGGTGGCTACCTCAGCCTGAACGGGAATTCGCGAGTGAATCGTGCCGGATCAATAGTTAACTGCGGTTTAGTGTGTGTTGCGGCGGCTGCGCGCGATCAGCACAGCCGTGGCAGCTGCGCCCACTGCGGCAGCAATCAACATCGACTGCATGGGCTTGCGGCCAACATAGTCAAACGTCGCATCCAGGCTGCGGTTCACCGATTGCTGCACGCTAGCGGCCGAGTCCGTCACCGCGGCCTGCCCGCGACGGGCCAGTTCCTGGGCTTTATGAGCCATGACACCGACGGCCGGGCCGACGCTGTCTTGCAGGTTGCGCACGGTGTTGACTGCTTTGTCAGCGGTGTTGTCGGTCAGGCGGTTGGCTTGAGTTTCAAGTGACCACATGTCGGGTTTTGCGTTGGGGTTGCTGATCATGGTTTTTCCTTAAAGATGCGAGACAGTTGGAATGATGGAAGACGGATTTCGCTGCATCACTAACGCTTTTTGACCAAGCTGATCAAGAACGTCACGATGGCAATGACAGCGAATATGAAAAACAGGATCTTGGCTATTTCAACGGCACCAGCGGCAATGCCGCCGAAGCCAAAAACAGCCGCAATCAATGCAATCACAAAAAATACAACGGCGTAGTGCAGCATCACGGGCTCCAGTTGTGCAGAGGTTTGTTGTGGCGTTTCGGCATGAAACGCCTGTCGACGAGATTAGGTTTTGCAACCGCTTCTGCCAGTCGGTAGGTGATACGCGTACGTGCCAGACGGATTGCCAACGCCTTGTAGGAGGGTGCCTACGCTCCGCGGGGATGGTGTGCGTTGCGCTTAGGTTTATGAACGAAAAGGGCTACCAGCCCTTTCCAAGACTGCTCAACCAGCTATCTATTTAGGAGTGGCTGTGCTGGCCCTGGCCGCGCCGTTGGACGGCAGTTGCCGTGGCTGCACTTTCACAGCGCCGGATGCCAGCCCCGGTGACTTGGCGCGCACCGGCGCTTGCCGCGGTAGGGCGGCCGACACGCTGGTGCCGTGACCAGGGGTAGACGACACACTGAGCTGCCCGCCCGCCGCCTGCACGCGGTGGCGCATGCCTTGCAGGCCGTGGGCGTTGTGGGCAATGGCGGATTCGTCAAAACCCAGGCCGTCATCGGTGACGGCAATCGTGATGTGGTCGGCCAGGTCTTGCAGACTGATGTCGACATGTGTCGCCTGGGCGTACTTGCCCACATTGGTCAGTGCTTCTTGCACGAGGCGGTACACGGTTAACTGCGCTGCCTCGTCCAGCGTGACCGGGTCCAGGTTCGTGGTGACCGAAATACCCGCGCGCTCGCAAAATTCGCGTCCCAAAATTTCAAGCGAAGGTGCCAGGCCCAGATTGGAGAGCGACGACGGCCGCAGGTCCTCAATCACGCGGCGCTTCAGCGCAATACCTTCATTCAGAATTTGCGTCAGCTCCTGTATGCGCTGCTGCAGATCGACAGCCCCAGGATCCACGCGCGATTTGATGCGCATCACGTTCAGTTTGGCGGCGGTCAGCAATGCGCCCAGCTCGTCGTGCAGCTCGCGCGCCAAGTGGCTGCGCTCGTTTTCGCGCACCTCTTGCAGGTGGGTGGCCAGGTCATTGAGCGATTCAGTGCGCTGGGCCACCAGTGTCTCCAGCTGGTCACGCTCCTGCGTTAGCGCCGTTTGCTGCGCCGCTTCGGTGCGGCGCAAGCGCTGCATGGTCTTGAGGTACAGGAAAAATGCCGCCAGCCCCAGAGCGGCCAGCAAGGCAATGCCACGGCGGGCGATGTCAGCGGTCTGCGCCACCACCTTGTCGTAGTTCACCAGGCGTTTGCTGCTGGCTACGATGAGCGACTGGATGTGGCCACGTGCGGCGTCGGTGTCGTTTTTCCCCAGATCGGTCAATACGACGTCTTTCCAGCTGGTGTCAGAGCCCACCCGTCGCAGTTCAATGGTGATTGCACACTCAGCCAGCTTTTTTGCAAGGGCCGTGCTCAGTTGGTAAAACGTTTGCATCTGATCGGGGTGTTCGGTCAGCGATTCGCGCAGGGTTTCGAGGTTGGTGTTGAATTCTTTCAGCGCGGCCTCGTACGGCTCCAGGTAGCGCGGCTCACCGGTTAACAAATAGCCCCGCTGGCCGGTCTCCACATCCAGCATGTTTCTTTGCACAGCATTCACCGCAATGCGCATTTTTCGCTCCGCTCGCACGTCCGCATGGGCCTGCGCAGAAGCATGAAACGCCATCTCGCTCACGATGATGGCTGCCATCGCCACCAGGCAAGCAAAAATCAGGCTGAAATCTGTTTTGAGTATTCGCAGTAACTTCATAAAGGCCTGCCGACGGACAAATAGCCACTGTACCGCTAGCCTCAAAGTGGGCCGTTTGCGGCGATTCATGGCAGTGCCCGTCATTGGCCGTGTGCAGGGCATTACCACCGAGGTGGCCTGCCGGCTGGCCGGGCCAACCGTAGCGGCCAACACACCCATGTTTTGCGCATCAAAAAAAAACGCCCCACTGGTGGGGCGTTTGTTATTTCCAAGTCAAGCGCAGCTGGCTTTACGCGCCCACAGGCTTCCCATCCGCACGCCGCACAACAATGGTGGCAGAGCGGGCGGGGTAGGTGTTGCCTTGCACGTTCGAGGGCCAGGTGCCGGTGGGGTGCTGAATATTGATGAAAAAGGTTTTGAGGTCGGGGGTGTAGGCCAAGCCGGTGATCTCGCAGCCGTTGGGGCCGACCAGAAAGCGCCTGGACTCCTTGGTAATTTGATTCAGGTGGTACATGGCGTTGTTGCCATAGATGTTGGTCACTGAGGTGCCCGTGCCAGCGTCCGTCTGTACCCACAGGCGGCCTTGGGGGTCTACGCCGATGCCGTCGGGGTTGGCGAAGGTGTCGCCGTTGATATTGCCGACCTCGCTGGCAGCCGTGCGGCGGGGGTCGCCGGCCAGCAGGAACAAGTCCCAGGTGAAGGTGGTGGCGGTGGGGGAGTCACCGGTTTCTGCCCAGCGGATGATGTGGCCCTGGCTGTTGGCGGTACGTGGGTTGGCGGCGTCGGCCACGGCGCGGCTGCCGTTGCTGGTGAGGGTTGCGTAGATTCGCTTGTCAGGCCCCACGGTGATCCACTCGGGGCGGTCCATCAACGTGCCGCCTACGATGCGTGCGGCTGCTTTGGCGTTGATGACCACGTCGGCCTGGGTGTTGAAGTTCACGGTGACCGGGGTGGGCGCTGTGCCGGTTTGGGTCACGTTGCCGCGGTCTACCGCGCCTGCCACCAGGCCGTTTTGGCCTTGCACCAGAGCAATCCAGTTGCCCGTGCCATTGGGGTTGAACTTGGCTACATACAGCGTGCCGGCGTCGAGCAGGTTGGCATTGGCGCTGCGGTTGTTGGGTGTGACTTTGGCGCTGGGCACAAATTTGTAGATGCAACCCGGGGTGCTGTCGTCGCCCATGTACAGCGCCATGTTGTTGGCGCTGTCCAGCATGTAGGCGGTGTTTTCATGGTCGAAGCGGCCCAGGGCAGTGCGCTTGACGGGCATGCCTGCGAGCTGGTTTTGCGGGTCAATCTCGACCACCCAGCCGTAGCCTTGTTCGGGCTGTGAGGGGTCCAGGTAGTTGTCGGTGGTTTCTTCGCAGGTCAGGTAGGTGCCCCAGGGCGTTTCGCCGCTGGCGCAGTTGTTCAAGGTGCCCACCACGGTGGCACCCACCACAGAGGCCGCTGGGCCGCTGACGCGGTAGCTGCTGTTGCCGGTGTAGCGCTTGTTGAAAGCGGAGTTTTTCACCACGGTCCATTTACCCGCCACTTCCTGTACTTCAATGACGGACACGCCCACGCTGGAGAGAACGATTTTTCGCTGCTCGGGTGTCAATGCGGTTATTGCAGCAGCCGTGGTGACGTTGGCCAGACCCAGGATCGCCAGGTCAGGCGCTTCATGGTTGACGGCCAGCAGGCCGCGCTTGTTGGCGTCTACACCGGGCAGGGCGAAGAAAAACATGCCGTCGTGCTGGCCACCCGCGAATCTTTCAGTCTGTGCCGACGACAGGGGTGTTCCGGCGTAGGCCACTGAGTTGGGCTCCACTGCATCACCTGCGGCGAACAGCACGTCCATGGTGTAGCCGGTGGGCACTGTGACGCTGTCGTTGACTACGCGGGCGATCTTCTCGAACGACACGGCATAGCTTTCAGCCGCCTGCGCCACGCTGTCGCTGTCGCCGCCGCAAGCACTCAGGCCGACTGCGCCGAACAAAGCACCCAAGCCTGCACCAAAACCGCCGCGCAGTACGGTGCGGCGGGCCAACGGCATCTGGCGGATCACATCGTCCAGCATCTGCCCGGGTATCTCGCAGGTTTGGGTGGTGGCGTAGAGGGCAGCGTGTGATTCGCGCGCACGGTCAGTGATGTAAGACATAGTGGTTTCCTGAAAAACAAGTGGGCTACGGTGTGTGTATCGAGTGATACGCAATAAGGAATCTCTGCAAGACCTGCAGCGGAAAATAGCCAACTTTCGTGACGCTGGCGTGTCATGTTGGTCATGCCGCTTTTCCCACTTCCCACTTCCCACTTCTAACTTCAGTTAGTTCATTCCTTAGCCGCCCGATTTGCCACCCAGTACCAGCAGCGCGCCCTACAAAATCACGCCACCCACCCCCAGAAACCCCAGCGCCGTCACCACGCCTGCAAGCGTTGACGGCGGCACACCGGCATCGTCAAGGTGAATGTTTTCGGCGTCGCCTGTTGTGGCGTTGACGCTCACCGTTGCGGCATATCGCGCACCGAGTAGCCCAGGCTCACCGTCGCGTCGTCGGGGATGGTGGGCATGCTCAGGTTCCAGGCTTCCCACCTGCTGCGCAGGGCGTGCAGGCGCTCAGGTTCGCGGTTGGCATGGTTGGCGCGTTCGCGTTCGTCTTGCGCCAGGTTGAACAGGTAGTCGTGGCCATCCACCCGCAGGTATTTCCAGTCGCCATCGCGTAGCGCGCGCTGGCCGCGGTGGTTCATGCGCCAGTGCAGGGGGCGGGGGACTTGCTGCTGAGCGTCTTGCAAGGTGGGCAGCAGCGAGACGCCGTCCAGCGGGTAGTTGGGGTGGGCAGGCACGCCGGCCGCATCGAGCAAGGTGGCAGACCAATCCATGGTCATGCAGTGTTGGCCGCTAATGCCACCGGGCTGAATCACGGCGGGCCAGTGAGCAATCCAGGGCACGCGAATGCCGCCTTCGGTCAAATCCATCTTGCCGCCCACCAGGGGCCAGTTGTCGGAGAAGCGCTCGCCGCCGTTGTCGCTGGTGAAGACGATCAAGGTGTTGTCCAGCTGGCCACTGTCCCGCAAGGCTGCCACCACCTGACCAATGCCTTCGTCCATGTGGGAAATCATGCGGCGGTAGCGGTGGATGTTGCCGCCGTGCAGGTGGAACAGGTTGTCTTTGATCTCTTGCGCCAGCGTCGCGTCGTCGCGCGTTTCCCAGGGCCAGTGGGGCGCGGTGTAGTGCAGGCTCAAGAAAAACGGTGCGTCTGGCTGTGCGCTGGATTTCACATAGTCCACCGCGCGCTGGGAAATCAAATCGGTCAGGTAACCGTCTTCGTGGTGGTTTTGATCGCCCAAAAACAGGTCGTGGTGACCGCGAAAGTCGCAGTGGGTGAAGTAGTCCACCCCGCCCGACATGGGGCCAAAAAATTCGTCGTAACCCGATTTCAAAGGCCCAAAGTGTGGCGGGTAGCCCAGGTGCCATTTGCCGATCAAAGCGGTGCGGTAGCCGCTGGCTTTAAGCCGCGAGGGCAGGGTGGGGTGATCGGGCGGCAGACCTAATGTGTTGCTACCCCGTGCCTGGCTGTTGATGGGCTCTTCTGCCGCGCCGCGCAGCCGGTATTGGTAGCGCCCGGTCATCAGCGCAAAGCGGGTGGGCGAGCAGACGGGGGAATTGGCATACCCCTGGGTGAAGCGCATGCCGTTGTGGGCCAGGCTGTCCAACACGGGCGACACGGGGCCAAAGTCGGCCTCGCGCCCGCCGTAGCAGCCCAGATCGGCAAAGCCCAGGTCGTCGGCGACGATGAAGATGAGGTTGGGGCGCATGGTGTCAATACTCGAAGTTTTATAAGTTTTATGCGAAATCAGCGATCAGCCCTTATGAATATTGCTCAAACAGCTATATAAATAATAGCAAACTAAACCCTATCTCAATCCGCCTTGAACCCCGAAGCCTTCACCACGGGAGCCCAGCGTGCTACTTCCGCGTCCTGCAGTTTCTGCAAATCAGCCGCTGAGCCGCCGCCGGCTTCGAGCGACAGTTTGGTAAAGCGCTCCTGCACATCGGCTAATGCCAGGGCTTTGTTGCCGGCGGCGTTGACGGCGGCAATGGATGCCGCGGGCGTTTTGGCGGGGGCGTACAGGCCAAACCAGCTTTGCGCCTGAATGTTGGCAAAACCCAGTTCGCGGAAAGTGGGCACATCGGGCACGGCTTTGCTGCGCTGCGCACCGGAAGTAGCCACGATGCGCAGCTTGCCTGCTTTGTGCAGCTCCAGCTGCTCGGTCAGCACATCAATACCGCTGGCCACCTGGCCGCCAGCCAGCGCCGTGATCAGCGGTGCGCCACCCTGAAACGGCACGGGTGTGATGTCCACACCGATTTCTTTGGCAATCATCAAGCCAAAAAAGTGCGGCAGGCTGCCCGCAGCAGGCATGCCGTAGTTGGCTTTGGCGGGGTTGGCTTTGAACCAGGCCACCAGCTCGGCCAGAGTTTTATAGGGTGCGTCGCCCGGCACGGCCAGGCCAAAGTGAAAGCTGGCCGCGTGCAGCACGGGCGCAAAGTCGGTGGCCGGGTTGTAGTTGAGCTTGCTGAATACCAGCGGGGCCAGCACCGGCACCACGATGGGCGCCATCATCATCGTGTCGCCATCGGGCGCCGCGTTTTTCAGCAGCTCGGCGGCCAGGCGGCCACCCGCGCCGGGTTTGTTGTCCACCAACACGGGGCGCTTGAGTTCGCCCGTCATCTTGTCTGCCAGCGCCCGGGCCACCGTGTCCAGCGAGCCGCCGGGCGGAAAACCCACCAGGATGCGCAGGGGGCGGTCGGTTTGAGCCCAGGCGAGGGATGAAAAAGGCGTTGCCGCGAGTGCTGTGGCGGTGGCCAGGAGGTGTCTGCGTTGCATGGTGGTCTGCTTTTTTGGTGTGAAGTCGCTCACTTTAATCACCCTACCGCCGATTCAGGCATTGGTAGACCCCCGGAAAACCCGGGGTGACTTGAAGTCTGGCTTAATTCGTATTTGCGCCATCATTTGATGGCATATTTTTTGTTAAGGAGACGGTGATGGAAGCTTTTGCAGTGCGCGATTTGCGCGAACACACCGGCGAATTGGTGCGCAACGCCGAAAGCGGTGCTTATTCGGTGGTTTCCAAGCACGGCAAACCGTTGTTTGTGGCCATGCCGTTCAGCGATGCCTTGTTGCAAGCCGGGGTGAATGTGGCGCTGGCCGACAAGCTGGTGCAAAACGGCGAGCTGTCGGTGGCGGCAGGTGCCAAGCTGGCAGGCTTGCCTTATGCGCGCTATCTACAGCACCTGAGCGCACTGGGTTACAGCATGCTGGATGAAGCGACCGACACGGCGGGCGAATTGGCTTTGCTGAGCAGCCATCTGTCTAAGTGACGACCACCAAGCTGATCGTGGCCGATGCCGGGCCGCTGATTGCGCTGGCGGTGGGCGGCGTGTTGCAGCCCTGCCTGAGCATGTTGGGCGGCTTGTGTGTGCCGCAGCCAGTGCTGCAGGAATGCCTAGCCGATGTATCCGCTGCGGGGGCGGCACCAATTCAGCAAGCGCTGGACGGTGGCAGTTTCACGGTGATTGCCACCGAGCATCTGGCCCCGCTGGACGCAGCGTTTGCACAAGGCCTGGGCACAGGCGAAATTGCAGTGCTGTCTTATGCCGGTGAGCACCAATTGCTGGCCTTGATTGACGAACGGCGTGCGCGCCGTGTGGCCCAGCGTCTGCGGGTGCCGGTGATTGGCAGCGGCACGCTGCTGGTGCAGTTGAAGCAACAGGGTCTACTGAGTCGCGTACTGCCCGTGTTTGAGACCTGGCAGCGTCACGGCTACTTTGTGTCGGAGGCGGTCAAGCATTCGATCCTGCTGGCTGCGAACGAGGTATGACCCTACCAGTTGAAGCCTGGCTGGCCGCGCGTAATTGGCAGGCCTTTGACTTTCAGCGCGAGGTATGGGCTGCCATGGCGGCTGGCCAAAGCGGTTTATTGCACGCCACCACCGGCTCAGGCAAAACCTATGCGGTGTGGCTGGGCTTGCTGGCGCTGTTGCTGGCGAAACACGGTAATTCAAAAACTGCTCCGCCGCTGTCGGTGATCTGGGTCACGCCCATGCGCGCGCTGGCTGCAGACACGGGTCGCGCCTTGCAGGAGCCGATGCGCGACCTGGCACCCAGCTGGACTTTGGGCCTGCGCACCGGCGACACCGCTGCGAGCGAGCGTGCCAAGCAAGACCGGCGCTACCCCACGGTGCTGGTGACCACGCCCGAGTCGCTCAGCCTGATGCTGTCGCGCGAGAACGCGCGGGAAACCCTGTCGGGCGTAGTGGCGCTGGTGTGCGACGAGTGGCATGAGCTGATTGCCAGCAAACGCGGGGTTCAGTTGCAGCTGGCCCTCGCGCGGCTGCGCGAGTTCAACCAGCCTTCGCGGGTGCGGGATATCAACCCTGGTCTGCTTACCTGGGGTCTAAGCGCAACGCTAGGAAATTCAGAGCAGGCCATGCAGGTTCTGTGTGGGCTACAGGGCGATTTGGCAAAAAAACTGGCGTCGAAACCCGTCCTGGTACGCGGCCGCATGGACAAAAAGCTGCAGATCGACACCTTGATTCCGCCAGACCCGGGCCGCTACTCCTGGGCTGGTCATCTGGGGGCGCGCATGCAGCAACCGGTGGTCGACGAAATTGCGGCCAGCACCGGCACCACGCTGGTGTTTACCAACGTCCGCTCGCAGGCCGAAATCTGGTACCAACTGCTGCTGGCTGCCAAGCCCGAGTGGGCCGGCGAAATTGCGCTGCACCACGGCAGTCTGGACAAAGAGGTGCGTGCCTGGGTCGAGGCGGGTTTGAAAGCGGGTAGCCTGCGCGCGGTGGTCGCCACGTCGTCGCTCGATTTGGGTGTGGACTTTTTGCCGGTGGAGCGCGTGCTGCAAATTGGCTCGCCCAAAGGCATTGCCCGCCTGGTGCAGCGCGCCGGGCGCAGCGGCCACGCCCCCGGGCGCACCAGCCGTGTGACGGTGGTGCCTACCCACACCATGGAGCTGCTGGAGGCGGCGGCTGCGCGCAGCGCCGCGCTGGCTGGGCGCGTGGAGCCGCGCGAGTCGCCCGAAAAACCGCTGGATGTGCTGGTGCAGCACCTGGTGACGGTGGCGCTTGGCGGCGGGTTTGAAAAAGTAGCGTTATTCAAAGAGGTCACCACCAGCTGGGCTTATCGAAACCTCTCGCAAGACGAATTTGACTGGGCACTGGCCTTTTGCGAGCGCGGCGGGCACAGCCTGACGGCGTACACCGATTACCACCGCATCAAGCCCGACGACAACGGCATCTACCGCGTGCCAGACCGCGGTATTGCCAAGCGCCACCGCCTGAGCATCGGCACCATCGTCAGCGACGCGTCGATTACGGTGAAATTCATGAATGGCAACCGCATTGGCGTGGTGGAAGAAAGCTTCATCGCCCGTTTGCGCAAGGGCGACTGTTTCTTTTTTGCGGGCCGCCTGCTGGAATTCATCCGGGTTCACGAAATGGCCGCGCAGGTTAAAAAAGCCACCAAAAACAAAGGCACCGTGCCCAGCTGGGGCGGCAGCAAGATGGCGATTTCTGCTGAATTGGGCCAAGCGGTGTTGGAGATGATGCAACGCGCCGCCAGCGACGATTTTCTGGAGCCCGAGCTACAAGCCGCCCGACCCATGCTGCAAACCCAGGCCCGTCTGTCGCGCCTGCCCACCCCAACCACCTTGCTGGTGGAGCAATACACCTCCAAAGAAGGCCACCACCTGTATCTGCACCCGTTTGCCGGCCGCTCGGTGCACCTGGGGCTGGCCAGTCTGCTGGCCTGGCGCCTGGCCCGAGACCAGCCGAATTCCTTCAGCCTGTCGGTCAACGACTATGGTTTTGAGCTGCTGGCCCCCGAGCCGTTTGACATTGCGCCGGTGCTGAACCGGTCGGTTTTCGCGGTCGACAACCTGCTGCCCGATGTGCTGGCCTCGCTGAACTCCAGCGAACTGGCGCAACGCCGTTTTCGCGAAATTGCGCGGGTGGCCGGGCTGGTGTTCAGCGGCTACCCCGGCGCACCCAAAAGCATGAAGCAGGTGCAAGCCTCCAGCGGCCTGTTTTTTGAAGTGTTCAAGAAATACGATCCCGACAACCTGCTGCTAGGCCAGGCGCAAACCGAGGTGCTCAGCCAGGAGCTGGACATCGCCCGCCTGACCACGACACTCACAAGCCTGGCCAGCAAACGCATCGACTTCGTGCAACTTGCCCAACCCAGCCCTTTGAGCCTGCCGCTGATGGTCGAGCGCTTTCGCGAGGCGCTGACCACGGAGCAACTGTCGGCGCGGCTGGAGCGGATGCTCGAGGACATGGAAGCAAGTTCATAGAGCCGTGTATTGCCCCCTCTCCCGCTCGCGGGAGAGGGGGCAACAAGCCAAGCGTCTGCTAGATTCACCCTACATGTCAGACACCCACGCCCTCGAAGCTCTCATCCAGTCCCTGCGCCGTCTGCCTGGCGTCGGCATCAAATCAGCCCAGCGCATGGCCTTTCATTTGTTGCAGCACGACCGTGAAGGTGCGCAACTCATGGCCCAGGCGTTGCAACAGGCCGTGGGTCAAGTGCGTCACTGCCAGCAGTGCCACACCTTCACCGAAAAAGAGCTGTGCAGCACCTGCACGGACGATCGGCGTGATGTCACCAAGCTGTGTGTGGTGGAAACGCCGGCTGACCAGTCGGCGCTGGAGCGCACCGGTGCTTTCAAAGGCCTGTATTTCGTGCTGATGGGCCGCCTGAGCCCGCTGGACGGCATCGGCCCGAAAGACATTGGCTTGCAAAAGCTGTTTGACCGCGCCACCGACGGCGTGGTGCAGGAAGTTATTCTGGCGACCAATTTCACGGCCGAAGGCGAGGCCACAGCGCATGTGATTGCGCAGGCGCTAAAGGCACGCGGTTTGCAGGTGACCCGACTGGCACGCGGTGTGCCAGCGGGCAGTGAGCTGGAGTATGTGGATTTGGGCACCATTGCGCATGCGTTGGTGGACAGGCGCTAGTCAAATAACAAAGGAGAAGACGATGACCGAGGTGAAGTTTTCTGTGGCCTACGGCTGCGTTTTTATCGCCGTGTTACTGCCCCTCGCTTGTGCGGGCCTGGCCAAGTTTGGCGGGGGTGTGAAACCGCGCAAGCAGGGTGGCTACGACAACGACGACCCCCGCGCCTGGCTGGCTCGCCAGACTGACTGGCGGGCCCGTGCCAACGCGGCGCAGGCCAACAGTTTTGAAGCGCTGCCTTTTTTTATTGGCGCCGTGATCATTGCGCACCAGTTGGCTGCGCCGCAGGTCACGCTGGATGTGCTCAGCTTCCTGTTTGTGGTGCTGCGGGCGCTGTACATCACCATGTACGTGGCGGGCTTGGGCAATGCGCGCAGCCTGCTGTGGATCGGCGCATTCGGAATCAATATTGCGATCTTGTTTCTGGGTTACCGCTAGCCAAATGCTGTGACCGCCGTATGGCACGGCGGCGGATCGCTGCACAAAACAACTTACGTAAAAACCCGCTCGGGATGCTACCGATGTGGGTTTTTTGGGTTTTATCTAAGCTGTTGGTATTCAAAAAATACTCCAGGAAGGCTTACCCATGCGCACCGCTGCACACCGAATAGACCGAAGACGCTTTGGTGCGCTCCTCGCTACCGCGGGCGGTGCTCTGGCGGGGTTACCGGTCTCTACCCGGGCGCAAACGCGTCCCGAAAAAAGCCGTGTGGTGATTGCAGTCGCAGGCAAGCCGTCGCTTTATTACCTGCCGCTGACCCTGGCCTACCAACTGGGTTACTTCAAGGCGCACGGACTGGATGTTGAGTGGCTCGACGTGCCGGACGAGGCCCGTGCAGCCCAGGCGCTGGCCACGGGTGCGGCAGACGTGGTGGGTGCCCCTTTTGAAAACACCCTCATGCTGCAAAGCAAGGGCCAGGCGGTTCGTGCGTTTGTGTTGGCGGGCCGGGCACCGCAAATTGCGCTGGGTGTGTCGCTGCGCACCGTATCCGGCTTCAACGGCATGCAAGACCTGCGCGGAAAGACCATTGGTGTGTCCGGCCTGGGTTCCAGCTGCCATGTGCTCACGACGCTGGTACTGGCCCGCGCCCGTATGACGCCAGCGGACGTGAACTTTGCCAGTGTGGGTACGGGCAGCGAGGCGCTGGCGGCGCTGCGCACCGGCCAGATTGACGCGCTGGCGGGCACCGACCCGGCGATGACCATGCTGGAACACAAAGGCGATGTGCGCATCGTCACGGACACCCGAAGCCTGCGCGGCAGCCAGCAATTGTTTGGCGGTCCCATGCCCGCAGCTTGCCTGTATGCGTCCAGCGACTTTGTGCAAAAGCAGACGGGCATTTGTCAGGCGCTGACCCACGCCGTGGTGCACAGCCTGAAATGGTTGCAAACCGCCGGCCCCAGCGACCTCATCAAAACCGTGCCCGAGGCCTACATGCTGGGTGACCGAGCCCTGTACCTGACCGCCTTCAACAAAGTGCGCGAGGCTTTTGCGTTGGACGGCGTAATGCCCGAAGAAGGCCCCCGCAATGCGCTGGCGGCTGTGGCGGGATTTGATGCGTCGGTTGTTGCATCAAAAATTGATTTGGGCAAGAGCTTTACCAACGAGTACGCGCTGAAGGCCAAAGCGCGGTTCAAGGCGTAAAAAGTTGCGATTGATGTCGAAAAGGGCGTCTAGCCCTTGTGAAATATGCTCAAGCAGCTATTGAATGTATAGCAAACACACTCAGCTTGATCGCCTTGAAGCCCCCCGATCCACATGTCATGAACTTCCCGAACCGCCCGGCGCGGATCCGCATGCCAGGTGGTATCGCAGGGGCGCAGTCAGTGATGGCTGCCTGCTATGCCGATTCATGGGATTTCAGGTTCTCCATCCATCGCCTGAGAGGCTGTACCGGTGCGGTTGGACATGAACTCGACCAAACGCTGTGGGCTGCGCTCCGTGTTGTAGCTGCTATGCAGTGTGCCCAGGTGCAACCACGGCAAATTCAATGCCTGGTACACGCCACGCCACGGCGTATTGGCATCGGTAGCGCTATTGGCGCGTAGCTGCAAATCTGTGTTGGGCAAATAATGGCCATTGGTCACACGTCTCCAGAGCTGACGCGACGGCTGGTAGGTGCTGTCCAGCTCGGCCCGTGCCAGCACGTGGTTGATGTAGCTGCGTTTCTTGCGCTGCGCAGTCCACAAATAGTCGGGCAGGTGTTGCAAAGTGTCCAGCAGATAGTCAGCAAAAAACCCACGATGGTATTTGTAGGGCTGATGCTGGCGTGCCCAACACGCTGAATACAGCGTTTTTAAACCCGCCAGCATCAGGCCCAGAAACCAGTATTCGGCTTGCTGGCGCTCCAGCCGCAGCAGCCTGCCGCCCGTTTGCACATCCAGCGCGGCAGGTGCAATGCGTTCAAACAGCGGTGCCAGGTGTTGGCGTGCAAATGCGGGTTCTTCTATGGCCCGGCTCAGTGCAACCATCCAGGCGGTGTGCCCAAATTCGTCTTCTACCAGCGGGTCGGCACCGCGCGCCAGCAGCGCTTGCACCAATGGCAGGTTGCCGGCGCGCGCGGCCAGCATCAAGGTGGTGGCGCCGGTATAGGTGCGGTGATCGATCCCGTACATGTCGCACTGACGCAATAAATCCTTGAAACTATGGGCGGCGGCGGCTTGCAAGTGCCGCAGGCGCAACGCCGTCACAGCTTTCAATGCCAGCCGCTGGTGGCGCTGATACCCGTCGATAGTGAATTGATCGGGTGGCGGGCTGGCAAAGGTACCGCCTGCAGCCAAAACGCGCGCTGGCTGAAAACCAGCTTGAGCACCCAGCTGCTCCACCCAAGCCTGTTGGCCATGCCACAGGGCGTAGTCCAGCAGCGCCTGGCGCGGTTTACTGGATGGCAAATTTTTGTCGAGCGCGCGTGGGGTCAGCTCGCGCATCACGGCTTCGGACCAAGGGATCCACGGGGTGGGTTTGTGCTGCAAGAAGGTGTCGCGAATCGCCTGTGCCTGCTCTTGCTTGCCTTGCATCTCAAGCTTGCGTGCTTCCTGTGCCCACTGCTCTTTGGTCGACGCCGCAGTGGCGGGCCCAGCGCCCGTTGAAGCGGTCACCTGTAGCCCCAAAAGCTGCAGCAGTGGGTGACTGGTGTCAGACTCGACCAACACCAGGCTTTGCACCGCGCGGGTCATGGCCACGTACAGGGCGTTGACATAAAACTTGTACAGCTCCAATGACTTGTCGCTTTTGTCTTTGGCGCGGCTGTAATCGAGCGCATCGCCTGCCAGATCAGCCAGCGTGACGCCGGCACAAACTTCACTGAAAGCGGCGCGCTGACCCGACACCATGCTGTACAAAATAACGTGCGGATATTCAAGCCCCTTGGCTTCGTGGACTGAAAACACCAGCGGTGTGTGGAATAGGCTGCGCGCCTGGGCCTTGTCTTCCTCGCGCAGCACCACGACGGCATGGTTGACCGAGGCTCGGGTGCGGGCATCGAGATCGCGCAAAACGGCATCTTTGGCGGGTAGCAGGTACACGTCTCCCGCGTCAAGGGACGCGCTTTTGACCAGAAAATTGCTTTCCCGGTCAATCGAGCCAAAGCGTGCCTGCTTGATTTGCAACAAGGTATTGGCCAGCTGCGTGACGGCGCGTGTGTTTCTGAAATTGGCTTGCAGCACCGACAGCGCCTGGCGCTGCGCCATGTCCCCCGCCAGCCCCTGCCAGAACAGGCTGCGTATGGCCGCCCAAGAAAAAAAGTTGGGGTGAACAATCTGGTTGGAGTCGCCGCAGAGTAAAAACTGCCCGGGCTTTTGCAAGCAGGCCAGCAGCAAGGCCAGCTGCACGGGCGTCAAGTCCTGCACCTCGTCAATGACCATGAAGTCATAGCACGGCTGTGCATGCGCAAGCCAGGCATACGCCAGCAAGTTGAGATCAAACTGGGCCGAGTCGCGCAGCCATTGCTGGTAACGACCAAACAAGGCATGCGCCGCCTGCCGCGCCGAAGCTGCCATCAAAGACTGGCGCGGACCCAGCGCCAGGTACTGCGGCAAATCCAGCGGGCCGCCCGCTGCCGCACCGATCACGCCACGAAATTCCTCAAATACGGCATGCGCATCCATTTCGCCTAGCGCTGCACGCACGCTGTGCCGATGACGTTCAAACCAACCCGCAAAAGCGGTAAATGTGACTTCTCGCCCATCGGGTACATGCAGGGTTTCAACAAACTCGCGATAGCTTAAAAAAGCTACCTCTTGGGCTGCATTGTCATAGCCGTGCGCGGAGTACAGCAGGCGGGCTGATTGCGCCAAATACGCTGAATGCGTGACATACAGCACCCGCCCCTGCGCCTCACGCAGCTTGGTTAAAGTCACGGCCGTTTTGCCAGAACCCGCAGAACCCACGACCACCACGGGCGCCGGCAAACAGCGCACGGCTTCTTGCACATCGTCAAACATCAAAGGCTTGTCGAGCAGGTCAAACTGATCACGGTTGGGGTGCAGCCAGCGCAGGTTATGCAGGCTTTTTTCAGTGGTCAGTGGCTGATCGGTGGCGCTGGCCAAAGCGGGTTCGCGCTGAATTTTTGCCTCATCAAGCGGCGTACCACGCAAGAAACGCGATTTGTCATAGGCGTGGTTCTCAATCACCTCCAGTACGAGGCAAACCGTCTGGCCATCAAACTTTGCAAATTGCAGCAGCAAGCGATTGCTGGCATCTAGCTTGGCCCGCCAATAATTTGTCGGATTGAGCTTTTTAACGTCACAACTGCGAAAGTCACCCGACTGCAAGGACGCAAGCACTTTGGCGAACGCCGATTTCACATGGCGGGTGTTGAGGTCTTTGTAGAGGAGTACGCGCATGGGTTTGTGAACAGTTGAACCCAGATTCTGGGTTGAAAAATAACGACGGCATTAACCCCGATCACATGCATGGCAAGTCCAAAGGCGGCAAAGCCGAGGGGGTCAAGATGTACAAACCTCAGGCCACCGATGTTGGGAGTGGTTTGTAGCCTGTGCGTGGCCCCTATATATAAAACAGCCATCCAGCCCTGGTGGAAGCTGCTCAAGCAGCTATCAAAATAATAGTGACCTGGTTTAGTTCAGCTCGGCAATCATTTCAATTTCCACACACGCCCCCATCGGAATTTGCGCCACGCCAAAAGCGCTACGGGCATGGGCACCGGCGGGGCCGAAGACTTCGCCGATCAGTTCGCTGGCGCCGTTGGTCACCAGGTGTTGCTCGGTGTAATCAGGGGTGGAATTGACCAGGCTCATGAGTTTGACGATGCGTTTGACGCCGTTCAAATCGGTGCCCGCTGCCACGCAGGCGGCGTGCAGGGTGCCCATCAAGTCGATGGCGATGGCGCGGGCCGCTGCTTTTCCTTCGTCAGTGGTTTTGTCTTTGCCTAACTGGCCCACCCAGGGCTTGCCATCGCGCTTGGCAATGTGGCCACTGATGAAGACGAGTTTGCCGGTCTGCACGAAGGGCACATAGGCCGCAGCAGGGGTGGCGACGGGGGGCAGGGTGATGGAGAGGGCTTGGAGTTTGGTGTAGACAGACATAGTTGTGTTGGCACGTTTGTGGATTGAAAGGAACTCTTTTTGCGGGTTTTGCGGCGCGCTAATTTTCGTCTACTGGTGCCACCGTCACCGCCACCCGCAAGGTGTGGCTGGCACCGCCGTGGATGACACCGCGCAGGGGCGACACATCGGAGTAATCGCGGCCAATCGCCAGGGTGACGTAGTCTTCACCCGGGGCGCGGTCGTTGGTGGGGTCCAGGTCGTACCAGGTGCCAGCGCTCTGGCCGGGTTCGCCAGTGTCGGGGCTGGGAACGTACACCGATCCCCAGGCATGTGACGCGTCGCTGCCCACCAGGCGCGGCTGGCCGGGTGGCGGCTGGGTGAGCAGGTAGCCGCTCACGTAGCGGGCGGGCAGGCCGAGCGCACGCAGGCAGGCCACCAGCACATGGGCAAAGTCCTGGCATACACCTTTGCGCAGGGCCAGCGATTCCAAAGCGGGCGTGCTCACTTCGGTAGCCTGCGATTCGTAGGCAAATTCGCGGTGGATGCGGGTCATCAAGTCCTGCGCGGCTTCCAGCAGCGGGCGCTCGGGGGTGAAGCTGGGCAGGGCATAGGCCACAAAATCATCGTGTCGGGGGATGTAGGGTGATGCAAAGCAGAACTGGCTGGCCCGGTCATAGGCCGCGCCGCGCCGGTAGCGCAAGCGCTCGCGGGCCTGCTCCCAGGTGATGCTGTCGTTCGCAGGTGCCAGCGCGGCGCTGGTTTGCACCACGCTATCAGCCACCACGGTGAGCATGTCGTGCGCGCCGGGCAGGCTGAAAAACGCGCGGGTATTGCCATAAACATCGGTTGATTCGCTGTGTTGCGCAGGCCGGGGCGTAATGCTCAGGCTGTGGCTGACCAGCGTCTGGCACGCCATATTACGCGGCTTTAAATGCGCCATGTGCTGGGCGGTTTTGACGGCAGGCCGGTAGTCGTAGCGGGTTTCGTGGGTGACGCGTAGCAGCATGGTCGTTCAGGCTCCCAGGCTTTGCCGCGTGTCGGCGCTGTGGGTGAAATAGCGGGTGCTCAAATCGTCGGAGAGTTGCCAGGCGGCTGCCTGGCAGCGCTGAAGTTCGCCCAGCAGCATGGCGTAGCCCGCTGGGGCCTGCTCGGAGTCTGCGCTTTGGCTTTGTTGACTTTGCACCAGCGTTTCGGTTTCGCCATCGGGCGCGGTCTGGCCGGGTTGCGTCGAAGGCGGCGGGGAGTCCGGGGCTCCAAAGGGTTTGAATGGCGCGAAGGGGGCAAAGGCCATGTTGCTGGCGGTTCCTTGCGCGCTGTCAGCACCCAGCAATTGCTCCAGCCGCCACAGTTTGGGGTCGGGTACGACCTGGGCAATACCCGGCAATTCGCCAGCGGCGCTGCCAGCCAGTTTGGCCACGCGCCCACGCAGGGTTTGCGCCACCCAGCCCAGACTGCGCGGGTTGTCGCGGTCCAGCATGAGCAAATCAAGCAAGGCCGGAATATCGTGGCGCTGCTGGTAGTGGGTGTGAAAGGTGATGGTGCTGTCAAACAGTGCCACGATGGCTTCAAATCCGGCCTCGTCGTGCACGGCACGGGTTTCAAAGCCGCAGCCCAGGGCCCCTGCCAGAAAGCCCAGGCGTTCAATCAGCCGGCCTGCCGAAAGGAGCCGCCAGCCGTCGTCGCGCGTCATACGGTCGGTCTGGGCGCCGGTGATGGCGGCCAGGTGGCTGCTGACGGTGTCCAGCACGCGCAGCGACTCCACCGCGCTGTAGTCTTTATCGTCCTGGCCCGGCTCGGGTGCCTGGTTGGCGGCACACTGGCCGAAAAACTCGCCTTCGGCCCGTACGATCAGCTTCCATTGCTCCAGGCTCAGCCGCTCGCGCACCGATGAGGCCACGTTTTTCAGCGCGCGCAGGTCGGCTCCCACGCTGGCCTGTTGCGGGTCGGCCAGCGCTGCCATCAAGGAGCGCTCGAACACGCGGCGCGCCTGGGTCGTGGCGCCCGAGGAATCCGCCGTACCGGCGGGTGGAACGCTGGGCAATACCAGCGAATGGCGCACAGCCAGGGTACTCAGCCACGCCATCAGCGGTGCAGCGTTCTGGTCTTCTCCGTTCAGACAGGTCAATGTCAGGCGGGCCAGGTGAACGGTGTTTTCGCAGCGCTCGGTATAGCGGCCCAGCCAGAACAGATTTTCCGCGGCGCGGCTGGTGATGCTGTGGCGCTGATGGGAAGGATTGGCGGGCTGCGCGTGTTGCAGCAAGGTGGTGGTGTCGACCGGCTGGCCTGCTTGTGGGTCGGTTTGCACCCACACGTCGGCGCTGCTGCCGCCACGCTGCATGGAGGCAATGTGCAACTCGCGCGCGGCCAGGCGGGCCAGGCCACCAGGCAGCACACGCCAGGAGTTCGGCCCGTCGGCTAGTGCAAACACACGCAGTGCCACCGAGCGCAGGGCGATTTGTTCCGTGCCGTCGGATCCCTGGTTCCAGGTGGGCATTTGCGACAGCGGCGAATAGGCCTGCACGGTGTACTCATCGCCGCGCCGCGCAATTCGACCGGCCCATTCGTCCAGGCTGCGCCGGGGCAGTTGCTGGCCTAAGGTGGCGGGTGGGCCTGGCCAGGTGGGTTTGATCACGCTGTCGGCCAGGCGCGGCAGCACTGCTTGCATGGCGGCTTGTTCGCCGCACCACCAGGTGGGCAGTGAGGGCATGCGCAAGTCCTGCCCCAGCAGGTGGCGCGACAGGGCGGGCAGAAAGCCGAGCAGGGCGGTGGACTCCAAAAATGCCGAGCCAGGCGCATTGGCCAGCAGCACGTGGCCCGCCCGCACCACCTGCAGCAGCCCTGGCACGCCCAGGGTGGAGTCGGCACGCAATTCCAGCGGGTCTAAAAACTCGTCGTCCAGGCGCTTGAGCAGACCGTGCACCGGCTCCAGACCGCGCAGGGTTTTCAGATACAGGTGGGTGCCGCGAACCGTGAGATCGCTGCCCTCCACGAGGGTCAGGCCGAGGTAGCGGGCCAGGTAGGCATGCTCGAAGTAGGTTTCGTTGTACGGCCCGGGCGTGAGCAGCACGATGCGCGGCGATTCGCCGGGCGCGGTGGGGCACATCTGCTTCATGCCATCGACCAATGCACGGTAGGTGGCGGCCAGGCGCTGCACCCGCAGGTCGGCAAAGGCTTTGGGAAACTGGCGCGAAATGGTCAGCCGGTTTTCCAGCAGATAGCCAAGGCCCGAAGGAGCCTGGGTGCGCTGGGTTACCACCACCCATTGACCGTCTGGTCCGCGAGCCAGATCAAACGCGGCGATGTGCAAGTGGTGTCCGCCCACTGGCAGCACGCCGTGCATGCCCTGCAGATAGCCGGGGTGGCCATGCACCAGAGCCGGTGGTAGCAGACCGGCTTGCAGCAGATCTTGTGGGCCATACACATCGGCCATGACCCGATTGAGCAGGTGCATGCGCTGCAGCACACCGGCCTCAATCTGCGCCCAGTCAACCGGCGTGACGATCAGCGGAAAAAGATCCAGGCTCCACGGGCGTTGGGGTCCGTCGGCGTCTGCGTAGACGTTATAGGTCACGCCGTTGTCACGAATCTGGCGCTGCACGCTGGTGGTGCGGTGGTTCAGGTCGACAAAGCCATCGAGCCCCAAATTTTCAAAGAATTGGGCCCAAGCCCTTGTCAATACTGCTCGAGCAGCTATCGAATGAGTAGCGCTTGACGAATCATGCGGCTGTACCACTCCACGCAATTCGTCAAAATGCCCTGGCGCGGCCAGCGGCGCCATGGCACTGGCCAACTCTGCAGGGGTGGTGCCGCCCTCGGGGCTGAAGAAGAAGTCGTGGGTGTTTGTCACAGAGACATTTTTACATTGCGGTTTGGCGAGAAAACCGCTGCGCAACCCATTCCACGTTCGATTGCCCACAGGTAGCGTCTGAAACGGCGCTGCCAGCCAGGTTTCAGGATGTCGCCCCGCTGATTCAGCGAGGCGCCAAGCCCTTGCTTGCAGCGCGCTGGAGGCGCACAGGTGCCGGGTTACCCGGCGGTCAGGCGTGAAAATTCGGAGTGTTCAGTCGCCGACATCGCTTGCCCTGATGGGATCGATAACTGCGATGTCGCACGATTAGCTATCCCAAGCGGCCGCCAAGCACCGATCAAACGCGCTTTGCGGTCAATCGGGAATGCGGTCAACACCGCGTTGGTCTCATCAGCCTGGGCGGACAAGTCCACCATCGCGTCACCGCGTGCCACACGGGTCACCTCATCGGGCCGCAGGCCGCGGGCAATCGCCTGGTACACCGCCTCGTTGCGCTCGGATGCCTCTTGCAACTGCAACCATGAGGCGAAGCCTTTGGCGTCCAGTCCCAAAATACCAAACGGCTCGCCAATACAGGCCCATTCGACCCAGTGTGATTGCGCGAACTCCAGCAGCACACGGGCAATGCCGGGAGACTGCAACGCGTCTATCTGGGCAACACTGAGCGTGCTGGCCCACAGCTGCTGTGTGCGGGCACTGGGTGTGGACAGCTGCGTTGACAGAATGGTGGTGAGCTGGTCGATGGACGAATCAGTTGTTTTGGCAACCAGCCTGTCGACCATGCCCATCTCGACCGCACTGATCAACTCTTCGGTGCTTGTGTCGTCGGTCAACAAAATCCGCAAACCGCGCCAGCCAATCAACTCGCCCAGAATATCCAGCCCATCGTGGCCCGCCATCAGGTCATCGACCACGCAAGCCCGTGTCAAATTCAGGCGCTCGGGTTGTGTGGCCCAGTAATCCAGGATGGCTGGAATCAACGCCGCCTGCCCGGGTGCGGAAGCGAGCAATTGGCGGTGCAGCCAATGGTCGTGATCCAGGATCGGTGGCTCTTGTTGCAGGCAGTTTAAAAATGAATCAGCGCTATGAAAAACCCGCAGCGGGCAATGGCCGTAGCACTTCGACAGCAGGCTTTCGCAGGCATCCCAGTCAGTTGTTACCACGGCAATCACGCCTGGGCGGTGGTAGAGCGGAAAACTGGTAGGGGCTCGTTGGCGTGCGCGGGAGCCCGTGACGAGAAACCGCTGGTTGATACCCTGCCGCAGCGCAGAACGCTGTGGGAAGGTGCCGCCAGGCGGCTGCAATGAGCTCAGTTGCAAGACGGTGCCCATGGCATTTCAACCTGTGTAGCCCACCGCGCCCAAAGTCATGGAATCCACTTCGATGAAGCAGGCAACGGTCAACACCAGACCAATGCGCACCGGTGGGCCCAGGCGGTGGATGTGCAGGCCCTGGCGTTTGAGCATGCGTTCAATGGCCGCCGTGGTCACCGTCACGTATCGGCTGATGTTGTTGGCTCTGGCGAACTTCGCCGCCTCCGCCATCAACGCCACCGACAGTTCGCCAAAACCCAACTGGTGGTTCACCGTGTCTTCGCCCGCCGCGACGCGGTCTGTGGCGATGGCAAAGCGGCTGAGCTCCCACACGTCGTTGCCCATCGGCGCAGGCTGACCGTGCAACAACTCGGGAAAAATATCCCTGAGCATGTTGGGTCCCTGCGTGGGCAACAGGCGCCAGCACGCATCGACGTGCGTGTCATCTGCCTTGGCCACGATGTAGTGCGCCTGATCCAGGGCATCAAACTCATCAATTTCCTGCCCGTCGTCGGTGGTCTTGACGTCCCAGCCCAGACGGTCATGAAAAACCTGGTAGCGCAACTGAAACATTCCTCTTTGTTCCTGTGCGGTCAAATCCACCAGCGGGGCACTGATCACGGCGTGTTGCATATCCCAGAACTCCTATTGAGAAAACGTTGAAAAGCAAGATGTGTGACGAAACGTGATCTCATTGGACTGGCCAATGCAGTTCGGGGATAGCTATCTAGGTAGATAGGTTGCGCGGCTTTTGCGGCGTCCCGCAGGGGGGTCAAATCGCCTGAATGACCTGCTTTTGCCAGGGCAGGGTGTCGATGTAAGCCCACAAAGCGCGAGTGGATTCCCCGGGCAATGGGTCGTATCCGCCCGGGCCGAGCACCAGAAGATTGGTGCGTGGCGACACCTCGTGCAGGGCGCTGATGTAGCCGTCGTTGTGAATCACCCAGTCCCAGCCCAACGACAGTGCCGAGGTACCCAGCTGACCTACCCATTCGGTATAGCCACCCTCCAGGCCACGCTCGTGGCTCGCGTGCGTGCTGGTCTGCATCAGCACCGCGTGGTCTCGCTCGCTGTAGGCATGCAAGAGATGAACGGATGACAGCATTCGCTCTGTAATGCGGATGTAGTAATCGCGCGTAAAGACGTATGCTGTTTGCGAAAGCGACGTTGCAAAATAATTATTCATGGTGAGCAAAGACCCTTTTTGATGTGAAACAAGAGTTGATGAGATGACTTCCCTGGCGCATGACCTCACCCGTGCCATCTATTCGGTGGCGATTGCCAGCACGGCTGACGAGTTGGTGACTCGCATGGGTCACGCGGTGCGGCAGCTGGGCTGTGAGCACTTTTTGCTGGGGGTGGAGGTGCGAAAGCCTGCCCTGCAACCGGCTCAGCATGTTGCGAGTGGCTACCCGCTGAGTTGGCAACGCCGATATGCCGAGCAGGGCTACATAGCGGTCGATCCCACCATCGCCTACTGCCAGCACCACACGACACCGCTGATCTGGCAGGACACCATGTACCGGGGTCAGTCTACGCAATTGCTCGAGGAAGCGCGTAGTTTTGGGCTGTCGCACGGACTGAGCGTGGGTGTACACGGTACCGACGCCACCAAAAGCATGATCAGTCTGGCCCGTGACCGGCCAATCGATCAAGCGCCGGGCGAGCAGCAGGAATTGGTCGAAGCGGCCACCGTGTTGGCGGCATGTGCGCATGTGGCGGCTTCCCGGTTGATCGTGCCCAGTTTGTTGACGGCGCAAACGCCACAGCTCACACCGCGTGAGCACGCGTGTCTCGGCCTGGTCATGCAGGGGAAAAGCAACTCGGTGATATCGGACCTGCTGCGCATCTCCGAGCCCACGGTGGCTTTTCACATCAAGAACGTGATGCGCAAGCTGGGCGTTGCCACCCGCTTGCAAGCGGTTGCAAAAGCCGTGGCGCTGGGCTTGGTGGATTGAGGTGATCATGGGCAGGCGAGCAGTCTAGGCCTGCCTGCACGCATTTCCATGCTCAAGTACCTATCTAGGTAGGCAGGTACCTATCTACCTAGATAGGGGGGCGGTTCAAGCCACTAATGCGACTGATTTCACCTGTGCCCATACCGTTTGGCCCACCTCAATGGGCAGCGTGTGAACGGCTCGCTGCGTCACGCGCGCCAGCAGGTAACCGTCTCCGTAATGCAGCCGCACCAGAGCCTGGGCGGGGTGCATATCGGCAGACACCGCATCAACCGTACAGGGCAACAGGTTTTGAATGCTGCTGGTGCCGACAGTTGGTAGCGCGGTCAGTACGCTCACGTCGCGTGCCAATACGCGCAAGCGCACCCGCTGGCTTAAGGCTAGCGACGCTTGCCAGGGCAGCCACATGGGGGCCAAGGCTGCATCGCCATCCAGCGCCACGCCCGCGAGGCTCCAGCGCAGGTCATGCTCGCTGACGGTACCCTCAACCAGGCTGGCGGTGTCATCACCGGTCAACAGTGGCGGATTCAATTGCGCCAGGGTTTGCGCGACGGGACCTTGCGCCACGACCTGGCCCGCGTTCAGCACAACCACGGTGTCGGCCAGGCGTGCCAGCTCTTCAGCACTGTGGGTGACGTAAATCATCGGAATGTGCAGCTCGTCGCGCAAGCGCTGCAGCCAGGGCATGACCTCCTGGCGGCGGGCATGGTCCAGCGCGGCCAACGGTTCGTCCAGTAGCAGCACTTGCGGCTGACTGGCCAGCGCGCGCGCAATGGCTACGCGCTGGCGCTCGCCGCCCGACAGCTCTTGCGAGCGGCGCTTAAGTAGGTGGCCTATGCCCAGGAGCTCGATGGCCTCGGCCAGCGAGATGCGCAGCGTGCTGCGGTCACGCCGCTGGCCGTATTCGAGATTGCGTTGCACGTTCAGGTGGTCAAACAGGCTGGCCTCTTGAAACACGTAACCCAGCGGGCGCTGCCAGGTGGGCAAAAACACGCCTTGGGCGTCGTCTTGCCACACCTGGCCTGCAATGCACACCCGCGCCGGGCTGGCCCGTTCCAGCCCTGCCACGCAGCGCAGCAAACTGGTTTTCCCACAACCCGAGGGGCCAAAAAGAACGGTGATTCCCCGCGCTGGCAGGCTCAACTTGACCTGCAGCGCAAAGTCAGGTCGCTTCAGCGTGATGGCGATGGTGTTGTCGGTCACCGTTGCACCTGATGTGGGTTGCTACGCCGGTTCACCAGTGCCAGACCCAGCAGCACCACAAACGAAAACACCACCATGCTGGCGGCCAGCGCATGGGCCTGGGTGTATTCCAGCGCTTCCACGTGGCCGTAAATTTGCATGGAGACCAGGCGCGTGCTGCCCGGAATGTTGCCGCCAATCATCAGCACCACACCAAATTCCCCTACGGTGTGCGCAAAGGTCATGATGGCGGCGGTGATGAAGCCGGGTCGGGCCAGTGGTACTGCCACGGTAAAAAAAGCGTCAATCGGCCGTGCGCGCAGAGTGGCGGCAACGTCCATCGGTCGCTGGCCAATGGCGGCAAAAGCGTTTTGTAGCGGCTGCACCGCAAAGGGCAGCGAATAGATCATCGAGCCCACCACCAGCCCTGCAAACGTGAACGGCAGCAGCCCCAGCCCGAGCGCTTGGGTGAGCTGCCCCCCCGGCCCGTTCGGCCCCAGAGCCACCAGCAGGTAAAAACCCAGAACCGTGGGCGGCAGCACCAGCGGCATCGACACCACAGCACCCACCACCGCGCCCCAGCGCGACGGCGTGCGCGCCAGCCACCAGGCCAGCGGCGTGCACAGCACCAGCAGCAGCACGGTGGTCAGCAAAGCCAGCTTGAAAGTCAGCCACAGAGCGGCCAGGTCGTCAGGGGAAAACAGCATGTAGCAATACTAATTGCTATATTATTTATAGCTGCTTGAGCAGTATATATAAGGGCTATAGCCACTTTTTGTCATAAATCCGACTTTAAAACCCATACCCATAGCCGCGCATGATGTCCCGCGCCTTGCCGCCCTTCAGGTAATCTGCCAGCGCCTTCGCCGCCGGGTTGGCTTGCCCCGCTTTGAGCACCAACAGATCTTGCTTCAAGGGCGCATGCAGGTTCTGCGGCACCACCCAGGCGGACCCCTGGCCGATGCGCCCGTCCACCATCACTTGCGACAACGCCACGAGGCCTAGCGGTGCGTTGCCGGTGGCCACAAATTGAAACGCCTGCCCCACGCTCTCGCCTGTGACCAGCCGCCCCTGCAAACGAGGCCAATGACCCAGCGCGGTCAGTGCCTGAACCGCCGCAGCGCCGTACGGTGCGAGCTTGGGGTCGGCGACGCTCAGTCGGGTGAAGGAACTCGCCAGCACCAGGCCTTTGTCATCGACCAGGCCGGGTGTGGCGCTGTACAGCACCAACCTGCCCACCGCATAGGTGTAGCGACTGCCTGTCGCGCCCAGGCCCTCTTGCTCCAGACGCGCAGGCGTTTCGTCGTCTGCCGCCAGCAGCACTTCAAACGGCGCCCCGTTTTTAATCTGCGCATAAAACTTGCCGGTAGAGCCAAATGCCAGCAGCGCTTTGTGACCCGTGTCTTGTTCGAAAGCCAGGGCAATTTTTTGCATGGGCGCGGTGAAGTTGGCGGCGACGGCGACGCTGACCTCCCCCGCTTGTGGCCCCGTGGCGCAAACCGCGAGCGCAATCGCCGCCAGCATCGTCAACAAGCGGTTCATGTTCTCAGTGCCGCTTCTCATGCAGGCGCCGGTAAACCGTGGCCCGGCTGATGCCCAGCTGCTTGGCTGCCACGCTGATGTTGCCGTGCGCCGCAGCAATGGCTTTTTGAATCATGGCGGCTTCTACGTCTTTCAAGGGCGGCGGGGTCTGGCTGGCGCGTCCGACAGGGCGTGTGGGTGCGCCACTGGGCGATTGCGCCAGGGCTGACAGGCGCAGGCCAGACCACAGCGGCAGCTCGGCAGGCGTTGTCTGCAAGCTCTCGTCGAACAACTGCTCCCACGGCAGCGCAAACAATTCGCTGCTGTGCACTGCCGTGGCGGCGGGCGTTCCGCCCAGCACCGACACCATTTGCCGGGCCACCGCATTGGCACCAGTTACCCAGCCGTCGGCGTCCAAGCCAATGAGGCCGTCGGTCTCCTGGCCGATCGCGGCGGGCGACCAGTTCAGCCGTAGCAGCACGCGGTGGGCGCGGGCCATCGTCAGTGCGTTTTCGATGCTGCGCGCCGACTGCACCACCAGATGGCGCAGTTCAGGCCGCTCCACCGTGTCAATGCCGGTCAAGTCGAGCATGCCGATGCAGGCACCGTCGGGTCCAAAGAGGGGTGCGCCGGCACAGCTGTAGGCGCTGGTGTCGTTGTAAAAATGCTCGCCCCGGTGCATCCAGACCGGTTGCAGCTCGGCCAGGGCCGCGCCAATGGCCGTGGTGCCCACGGCGCGCTCCGACAAGTCCAGCCCAATGCGGGTGATGACGCGGGCCCGTCGGTCGTTGTGGTCAATGGGGCCATCGACATCCAGCACCACACCCTGCGCGTTGGTGAGAATGGCGAAGTAGTGGGTGTTGGCAATCGCCCGACCCAGGCGCTGCAACACTGGCCTGGCGGCCTGGGCCAAACCCTGGTTGGCCTCCAACGCGCGCTGCGCAGCTTCGCGGGGCAACAGGTCAAAACCGAGCCGGTCGTGTGGCCGCTGGCCATGTGCCAGGCAGCGTCGCCACGAGCGCTCCACCCAGGGCTCTACGGCGAGCGCAGTGCCGACGGCCTGCGTGTTGTCGTCAGAAAAAGCAATCTGACGCGCCTGACTGATTCGCGCCAGGCGGTCGTGGGCCAGAGTTGATGCAAGGCTGGGCAACATGGTGCTTGTCTCGTTGCAGTGGTTTTGTCTAGTGATAGTGCCTCAAGCGCCCGCCCGCCGTGTTTCATTTTGAGAAATTCCCAGGCGGCTTTTGGGGCTCTAGGGTTTTGCCTAGTCGACGGGCACGGTCTGGCTCCAACAATGCCGATGGAAATTACCCACCCAACCTATCGATGGAGACTACCCACATGCTGGTTCAACTCAAAGTCAACGGCAAAACGTCCAGCATCGACGTCGCGCCCAACACGCTGCTGGTGCAAGCGCTGCGCGAGAACCTCAAACTCACAGGCACCCACGTGGGTTGCGACACCGCGCAGTGCGGTTCCTGCACCATCATCGTCAACGGCCGGGCCATCAAGTCGTGCAACACCCTGGCCGTGCAGCACAGCGGCGCGGAAATCACCACCATCGAAGGCTTGGCTGCCGCAGACGGAACCATGCATCCAATGCAGGCCGCTTTCAAAGAGTGCCATGGTCTGCAGTGCGGCTACTGCACGACCGGCATGGTGATGAGTGCGGTAGACCTGTGCAAACACAACCCTAAAGCCACTGAAGGCGAAATTCGCGAGTTGCTGGAGGGCAATATCTGTCGCTGTACCGGCTACCAGAACATCGTCAAGGCTGTTCAGCATGGACAAGCGGCCATGGCAGCAACCGCCTGAACACCAACCACATTCAACAGGAGCTACACATGGGCGCACCCGATTTTGCAAACCTCCCCCACATTGGGGAGTCCATCAAGCGCAAGGAAGACTACCGCTTCCTCACCGGCGCAGGCAACTACACCGACGACATCAACCTGCCGAACCAGCGTTACGCAGTGTTTGTCCGCTCACCGCATGCACACGCTGCGATCAAAAGCATAGACGTGAGCAAAGCCGAGGCGATGCCCGGCATTCACAAAGTGTTCACTGGCAAAGACGTCGAAGGAAAAATGGGTGGGCTCCCCTGCGGATGGTTGATCACCAGCACCGACGGCCAGCCGATGAAAGAGCCGCCTCACCCTATCCTGGCCCAGGGCAAGGTGCGCTATGTGGGCGACCACGTGGCCATGGTGGTGGCGGACACCATCGAGCAGGCGAAAAACGCCGCTGAGGCCGTGGAAGTGGACTACGACGTGTTGCCCGCTGTGGTCAATGTGACCCACGCCGCCAAGGCCACCGCATTACACGAGGCTGCGCCCGACAACCATTGCTACAAGTGGGCGATTGGCGACAAGGCGGGCGTGGATGCGGCGTTTGCCAATGCCGCCCATATCACCAAGCTGGACTTGACCAACAACCGACTGATCCCCAATGCGATGGAGCCCCGTGCGGCTATCGGCGCTTACAGCCGTGCCACCGAGGACTACACCCTGTATGTGTCCAACCAGAACCCGCACGTCGAGCGTCTTCTGATGACCGCTTTCGTGCTGGGCCTGCCAGAGCACAAGGTGCGTGTGATTGCGCCCGATGTGGGCGGTGGTTTTGGCTCCAAAATCTTTTTGTATGCGGAAGACGTGGCGCTGACCTGGGCTGCCAAACAGCTCAATTGCGCCATCAAATGGACAGCCGACCGCAGCGAAGCCTTCTTGTCGGATGCGCATGGACGCGACCATGTGAGCCACGCGGAGATGGCGATGGACAAAGACGGCAAGTTCCTGGCCATGCGCGTGCATACCGACGCCAACATGGGCGCGTATTTGTCGACCTTCGCGCCCGCAGTACCCACGATTCTTTACGCCACCTTGCTGGCGGGCCAGTACACCTGCCCGCAGATTTACGTCGAAGTGGATGCCTGGTTTACCAACACCGCGCCGGTTGATGCGTACCGCGGTGCCGGCAGACCCGAAGCCACGTATTTGCTGGAGCGCCTGGTGTCCCGCTGCGCCTGGGATCTGGGGTTGGCGCAGGACGAAATTCGCCAGCGCAATTTTGTGCGCACCTTCCCATACCAAACGCCGGTAGCTTTGATGTACGACGTGGGCGACTTCCAGGCCTGCATGGATGGCGCGAAAAAGCTGGGCGATGTGGACGGCTTTGCCGCCCGCAAAGCCGCCAGCGCGGCCAAGGGCTTGAAGCGGGGTATTGGCTACAGCAGCTACATCGAGGCGTGCGGTATTGCGCCTTCCAACATTGCTGGTGCGCTAGGTGCACGGGCGGGCTTGTTTGAATGCGGCGAGGTGCGCGTGCACCCCACCGGCAGCGTGACGGTGTTCACCGGTTCGCACAGCCACGGCCAGGGCCACGAAACCACGTTTGCACAGGTGGTGGCAGCCCGTCTGGGCATTCCGGTTGAAAACGTCGATGTGGTGCATGGCGACACCGGCCGCGTACCGTTTGGCATGGGCACGTATGGCTCGCGCTCCATCAGCGTGGGTGGTGCGGCCATCATGAAGGCGCTGGACAAAATCGAGACCAAGGCCAAGAAAATTGCCGCCCATTTGATGGAGGCCAGCGATGCCGATGTGGAGTTTGTCAATGGCGAGTTCACCATCAAAGGCACCGACAAAAAAGTGACGTTTGGCCAGGTGGCACTCACCGCCTACGTGCCCCACAACTACCCGCTCGACAAGCTGGAGCCCGGCCTGAACGAAACCGCTTTCTATGACCCCACCAACTTCACCTTCCCCGCAGGCACCTACATCTGCGAAGTGGAAATTGACCCCGCCACCGGCGTGACCCGCGTAGACAAGTTCACCGCAGTCGACGACTTTGGCACCATCATCAACCCGATGATTGTCGAAGGGCAGGTGCATGGCGGCCTGGTGCAGGGCATTGGCCAGGCGCTGATGGAAAACTGTGTGTACGACGAAGAAACAGGCCAGTTGCTGACCGGCAGCTTCATGGACTACACCATGCCGCGTGCCGACGACTTCCCGGAGTTCAAGCTGGGCCATGTGTGCACCCCGTGCAGCCACAACCCGCTGGGCACCAAGGGTTGCGGCGAAGCCGGCGCGATTGGCTCGCCGCCAGCCGTGATCAACGCCGTGCTGGATGCCTTGAGAGACATGGGCGTCAAAGAGTTCGACATGCCCGCCTCGCCTGCGCGGGTGTGGGAAGCGATTCAGAAATCCAAAGCCTGAGGAGATACACCATGTACACATTCACCTTCGAACGTCCCACCTCGGTCGCTGACGCCGCCAAACTCGCTAGCGCGGGTGCCAAGGTTCTGGCCGGTGGTCAAACCCTGCTGGCTTCCATGAAGTTGCGCCTGTCCAGCCCTGAGCAGCTGGCAGACCTGGGCGGCATCAGCGGCTTGGCCAGCATCAAGAATGATGGCAACGCCCTGGTCATCGGTGCCATGACCCGCCATGCCGACGTGGCCACCAGCGCCGACGTCAAAGCCGCCATCCCTGCGCTGGCCGATCTGGCAGCCCACATCGGTGACAAACAGGTTCGCGCCATGGGCACCCTGGGTGGCTCCGTCGCCAACAATGACCCCAGCGCCTGCTACCCCAGCGCCGTGCTGGCACTGGGCGCGACGGTGCACACCAACACGCGCACCATTGCGGCCGATGACTACTTTCAGGGCATGTTCACCACGGCCCTGGCAGATGGCGAATTGATCACCGGCATCAGCTTTCCTATTCCCAAGCGCGCCGCCTACATCAAGTTCAAACAAACCGCCTCGCGTTTCGCGATGATTGGGGTGTTCGTCGCGCAGACCGACGGCGGTGTGCGCGTCGCCGTAACCGGTGGTGGCAACGGCGTGTTTCGCCATGCGGGTCTGGAAGCGGCTTTGAGTGCCAGCTTCACAGCCGAAGCAGCCGCCAAAGTGGTGATCGATTCCAGCGACCTGTCCAGCGACATTCACGCGACAGCAGCCTACCGGGCGAACCTGATCAGCGTGATGACGCAACGGGCGGTGACGCAGGCGCTCGCAGTCTGAAAAGTTGGCAAGGCTTTGCAGAAATGCGGGGCCTTTGAACGCAGAGGACGCTGAGGTTGCGCAGAGGACGCAAAAAAAGAAAGTGAGAATTTGCTGCTCGCTTTTTTGTACCCTTCTGCGCACTCTGCGAATACTTTGCGTCCTCTGCCTTCAAAACTCTCCGGTTCCATGAATTTCACCATCGACTCGCTCACCCAGGCCCTGCTAACCGCTGGCTATTTCGCAGACCGCCGCCTGGCCACCGCCGTATTCCTGGCCCTCAAGCTCCAGCGCCCCCTCCTCCTGGAAGGCGAACCCGGCGTCGGCAAGACCGAGCTGGCCAAAGCCCTGGCCAAGGTATTGCAGCGAGAGTTGATTCGCCTGCAGTGCTACGACGGTCTGGAGCAGCGCGAGGCTTTGTATGAGTGGAATTACGCAGCCCAGCTGCTGCACATGCGCGCCGCCGAGTTGCAAAAGCCCGACGGCGGCACAGACATCGAGCGCGAGGTCTACCAAGACCGCTACCTGATCCGCCGCCCCCTGCTGCAAGCCCTGCAAACACCAGCGCCCGGTGCCGTGCTGCTGATCGACGAGGTAGACCGCGCCGACGAGCCGTTTGAAGCTTTTTTGCTTGAATACCTGGGTGAGTACCAGGTCAGCATCCCCGAACTGGGCACCATCAAGGCCCAGGCCACACCGGTCACCATTCTCACCAGCAACCGTACCCGCGAGCTGAACGACGCCGTCAAGCGCCGCTGCCTGTATCACTGGCTTGATTACCCCGACCGTGAGCGTGAGCTGTCCATCGTGCAGGCCCAGGTTCCACATGCCAGCAAAGAATTGAGCGAGCAAGTAGCGCACTTCGTTGGCAAGCTGCGCAGCCAACCGTTTGCGAACGCCTTCCAGCGCGCGCCCGGCATTGCCGAAAGCGTGGAGTGGGCTAAGGCTCTGGTCGCGCTTGACACCCTTGTGGTTGATCCCGAAGTGGTGTCGGACACGGCCGGTATCTTGTTCAAGCAGCGCGACGATGTGGCAGCGTTGACGCGGGAAATGGCGGTGGATTTGCTGAAGCCCGAGTCTGAAGAAGCCTGATTCGATTCAGAACTGCTACTTTATTGATAGCTGCTTGAGCAGTATTTAAAAGGGCTGGATACCGATTCCATTTGAAAATCTTAAAAATCTCAATATCGCATTCAAATCGGTTTCGTTCAGCGTTCATTCACGCACCACAGCGCAAGATGCCTCCAACACAACTTTTTGGAGCTTCTGATGAATCGCATCGCAATGACCTGTTTTCTGGCTGCTGGCGTCACGGTGGCTCAAGCGCAAACTTTCCAAGACATGGCGCGCGTGCGCAGTGCCGAACCGCAGTACGAGCAAGTCACCGTTCCGCGCGAACAGTGCAGCACGCAATGGGTCAACGACACACGGCCCGTGGGCGATTCGCAGCCGCATTACGGCGGCGTGATCATTGGCGGCGTCGCGGGTGGCATTCTGGGTAACCAGGTCGGCAAAGGCAGCGGCCGCGATGCGGCGACGGCGATTGGTGCTGTGGTGGGTGCCATCGCCGGGCAGCAAGTTGCCCGCAACAATTCACGTCCACAGCAATACGAAAGCGCAGCACGGCAAGTCACGCAGTGCCAAGCGGTCAGCGAGGTGCAAACCCGGGTGGCGGGCTACCGCGTGACCTACGACTACCGCGGTCAGACCTTCACCACCTTGATGCGCGAACAGCCAGGGCCTAACCTGCAGGTTCGCGTCTCGGTTGACCCCATCGTCCAGTAGTACCATGCCTGCCATGCTGTCCCAATCCCTTCTCGGTGCCTGCAAAAGCGCTTTGTTAGCGCTGGTGCTGGTGTGTGCGCCATCGGTGTGGGCCAACATCAGTCCGGACGATGCGGCGGCTGTGGCGGCGCGCGCAACCGGGGGCCGTGTTCTGTCAGTGGACCGTGCGGGCGGGCAGCGTCAGGCTTGGCGGGTCAAGGTGGTCACGCCTCGGGGCGAAGTGCGGGTGATCCTGATCGACGCAGCGACCGGGCAGCCGATCTAAGGCTCCTTTACTGTTGATATGCGTTTGCTGCTGATTGAGGACGACGCGCCGCTTCGACTGAGTCTGGCGCTGCGCCTGGAGGCAGACGGCTTTCGTGTCGATCAAGCAGCTGACGGCGAAGACGGGCTGTTCCAGGCGCGTGAGTACCCGGTCGATTTGGCCATCATCGACCTCGGCCTGCCCAAAATCAACGGCATTTCGGTGGTCAAAAGCCTGCGCGCAGACGGCAAAACCCTCCCCATCCTCATCCTCACTGCCCGCAGCAGCTGGCAAGACAAAGTCACCGGCCTGGAAGCCGGGGCCGATGACTACCTGGTCAAACCGTTTGAATACCCCGAGCTGAATGCACGGGTCAAGGCACTGTTGCGCCGCTCGATGAAAGCCGCGTCGAACCTGTTGACTTTTGGCCCGCTGGGCATTGATCTGGCCGCACAAGCGGCGCAGTTGCACGGCGAGCCGCTGGATCTGACGGCCTTCGAATACCGTGTGCTGGAGTTTCTGGTGCGCGAGCGCGAGCGGGTGGTCGGCAAGCAAGAGCTGTCCGACTACTTGTACCCGCACGATCAGGACCGTGACAGCAACGTGCTGGAAGTGCTGGTGGGCCGCTTGCGCCGCAAGCTGGACCCACAGGGCACCTTGAACCCGATTGCCACCCTGCGTGGCCGCGGCTACCGATTCACGCTCGAATGAATTTTCGCTTGGCCTCCATCCGGGCGAGGTTGATCGGCGCTGGGAGCCTGGTGCTGTTGGCCTTTATGGCGATTACCGGCGCAGCGCTACAAACAGCCCACGCCAACAGCGTGCAGGCGGCCTATTACGCGCGGCTTCAGGGAACGGTCTATTTGCTGCTGGCCGGCGCGGAGCTGGATGTGGCGGGCGTATTGCAAATGCCTGGTGAGTTCGCCGAGCCGCGCCTGTCGCTGCCCGGCTCGGGCTTGTATGCCAGCATCCGCCACGGCGGCACGCAGGAAACGTGGCAGTCGGCCTCGGCGGTGGGAAAGAGCCTGCCGTTTCAGCGCGCGGCCTCGGTGGGCCAGTGGCGCTACGACACGGCGCAAAGCGCCGCAGAGAAATTCCTTTCCGTCAGCTACGGTGTCAGCTGGGCGGGGCCTGGCGGCAGTGTGCCGCTGGTGCTATCGGTGCTGGAGTCCAGCGCCTCGCTGGACGGCGAGACCCGCGCCTTTCGCCGCACGCTGTGGAGCTGGCTGGTCGGCGCCGGCTTGCTGCTGCTGCTGTCGCAAACCCTGCTGCTGCGGTGGGGCCTGAGCCCGTTGCGGCGCATATCGCAGGAAATCACACGCATTGAACGCGGCGAGCAATCCGAAGTACAGGGCACCTATCCAGCAGAGATCGGCGCACTCACCACCAACCTGAACACCCTCATCCGCCAGGAGCGGGTGCGCCAGACCCGCTACAAGGAGGCCTTGAGCTACTTGGCGCACAGTCTCAAAACGCCGCTGGCGGTGCTGCGTAATGCGTTGGCCCAGCCGCAGGGGCTGGGTGCCACGGTGGAGCAACAGGTCACGCGCATGGACCGCATCGTGCAATACCAGCTGGGCCGCGCTGCCGCCAGCGGGGCCGCACGCTTCACGCCCTACCTGGCGCTTGCCCCGGTGGCACAACGCATTCGCGACTCACTAGCCAAAGTGCATGCTGACAAAAACCTTCAGTTTCAGCTTGAATGCCCCGGTGAGCTGCGCTGGCGCATCGACGAAGGCGATGCCTTTGAGCTGCTGGGTAACCTCATGGACAACGCAGCCAAATGGGCGGCCAGTCGGGTGACGGTGCGACTGTGGCTGGACCAGCAGACTTTTTGCTTGCGCGTGGATGACGACGGCCCCGGTTTCAGCAACACCGAGACCGTTTTGCAGCTGCACGTGCGTGGCGATGAGCAAGAGCAGCAGCACGTTCCCGGCCACGGTGTTGGCCTGGCCGTGGTGAAAGACCTGGTGGCCAGCCACGAAGGGCAGCTGCAGTTGGGGCGCTCCGACTGGGGCGGCGGGCGTGTGGATGTGACGCTGCCAGCCGCATGATTTTTCTTCATTCCGTTCAGCTTGCGTTCACCCTCAGCGGCGCACCATATGACCCATGCCAACCATTCGGCATGCAACCCAAGGAGCCGTTATGAAGAGTCTTGTTTCTACGCGTTTCATCGCCGCCGCTGTGGCTGTTTTGGGAGCTTTGGGAGCTTCGGCCTCCTATGCTCGCAGCGACGTCGAGTTCTCCGTTACCGTTCAGTCGCCCGGTGCCTACAGCCGACCCGCGCCTTACTACGTTCAACCTGCGCCGGTTTACGTCCAGCCTGCGCCGGTATACGTTCAACCACTGCCACGATACATTCACTCCGTACCGCAGTACGTGCAGCCAGTGCAGGTGTATGGACCACGCCGCGGTGGGCCCTACGGTGACCGTGATGGTGACGGCGTGCCGAACGCCTATGACCGTGGGCATGGCAACGGATACGGCCACGGACGCGGTCACGGACATCACTACGACCGCGGTTGGCGTGACTCGGACCGCGACGGCGTGCCAAACCGATATGACCGTTTTCCTGTCAACCCGTACTACCGTTAACTGGCGAGCCAAGGGAATCCCAGCCCTTGGCAATGGTTAACCCTTATTTGCTTCTATTCTGCTGACGGCACATTTATTACTTTTGCCGGAAGCAGCATTGGCCTTATGGGATTGATTGACCGCATTTTTGGTGACTCTCGCTCTCCAGCGCCGCTGTCCCGGTCGGCAGCTGAATCTAAAACACCCCCTGGTTCGCCCAAGGCTTTGCACCGGGAGTTGCTGCGGGTGGCCTTGCGCGACACGTTGGTGCGCCACGGCATCCCCATTCAGTGGATCACCGCCGAAACCCTGCCGATGCCCGTGAACCCCACCGAGATGGGTCTGCATCTGCGCTTGCTGATACGCCACCACGACCCGCGGCTGTTGGCCCATGCACTTGCATTGCAGACCAGCCTGATCAAGCGGGTGGAATTGCTGGATCCCAATTCAGCCTTGTGGTTGATGGGCATTTCCTGGCAATTTGCGCTGCTCACGCAACCTGCCTTGTTGGATATGCCCGATCCGGCCGAGTGGGCCACTCCATTGGCCGCTGAAAGTAACCGTCAGTCCGCCCCAGGAGCGGTTCGGACAGGGGGCCAGCGTCCGGCTGATGACGATGCGTTTCAAGCGACTGAAAGAACGCCGTTGTAGATTTTTTGAATCGACATAAATCACTATTTATGTATCATTTTTTAGCGAAAAATTGATCATATTTTCTGAAAAGATGCCTCCATTATCTATTGTAGCCATCTTTTTGAGCACTTCTCCCCACTCTGAAATCGACCGTCTCCCCACGCCTTACCGGCCGGAGGCCGAAGTCGTTGCCCAACGCCTGACACAGCTGGCCCATCAACTGGATTGGGCAGCCGCCGCCCGCACCGCAGCTCCTTGGGTCCAAGCCGTGCGGCAAAACCCGCCGCCTTTTTGGGCCATGGAAAGTCTGCTCAAGGAATACCCGATTTCCAGCGCGGAGGGCCTGGCTTTGATGCGACTGGCCGAGGCTTTGTTGCGGGTACCCGACGCCGAGACGGCGATTGCACTGACAGCCGATCAGCTGGGGCGGGCCGATTTCTCGTCGAGCGAGCAGGCGGACCCTGGCTCGGCGTTGTCCCGCCTGTCCAGCGCCGCGATTTCATTGTCCAAACAGTTTCTCCCGGACGCTGGGGAGAAACCGGGCCTGTTGGCCAAGGTGGGTGCCCGCACGGTGGTCGCCGCCACCTTGCGCGCGGTGCAGTTGCTGGGCCGTCAGTTTGTGCTGGGCCAGACGATTGACGACGCCATGGACGAGGCCCGCAGTGCGCAGCGAAAAACACCTCAGTTGACCTTCAGCTACGACATGCTGGGCGAAGGCGCACGCACTGCCGACGATGCGCAGCGCTACCTGAAAAGCTATCAAAATGCTATTGATAAGATAGCTGCTCGAGCAGTTAAATCAAGGGCTACAGCATCAAATAGCTCTGAAATGCAGAGCACGGTGGGTTCGTGCGCCCACCACGATGGCATCTCCATCAAGCTCAGCGCATTGCACCCGCGCTACGAGTACACCCAGCATGCCCGCGTGATGCGCGAGCTGGTTCCGCGTGTGTGGGGTCTGTGCGAGCAAGCGGCGCAGGCCAACATCAATTTGACGATTGACGCCGAAGAGGTGGACCGGCTGGAGCTGTCGCTGGATGTGTTCGAAGCCTTGGCTGAAAAGGTGGCACAACAGCACCCGCAATGGACGGGTTTTGGCTTGGCGCTGCAGGCTTACCAGAGCCGGGCGTTGGAGCTGATAGATGAGGTCGCCCGCATCGCCAGGGCGCACGGCATCAAGCTGATGTGTCGCCTGGTCAAAGGCGCGTATTGGGACGCCGAAATCAAGCGAGCGCAGGAAATGGGCCTGCCGCATTACCCCGTGTTCACCCACAAGCACCACACCGACGTGAGTTACCTGGCCTGTGCCGGGGCGCTGCTGGCGGCCAGTGACTGCATCTATCCGCAATTTGCAACGCACAACGCGGCGACGATTGCGGCCATCTTGCAGATGTCCTCCCGGTCAGGCGGTCGGTTCGAATTGCAGCGTCTGCACGGCATGGGCGAGGGCATTTACCGTGAGGTGTTGAAAAACCCGCTGGTCGCCTGCCGCGTGTATGCGCCTGTGGGCCAGCACCGCGATTTGCTGGCGTATCTCGTGCGGCGGTTGCTGGAAAACGGGGCCAATTCGTCGTTTATTCACCAGTTGGCGGATGAGTCGGTGGGGATGGATGAGTTGCTGATCTCGCCGTTGAGTCTTTCGCCGCAGACCTCGCTACCGCTGCCGGTCGATTTGTATGGCGGCCTGCGTAAAAACAGCCTGGGCCTCGACTTGGCCGTGGCCAGCATGCGCCACCCCTTGCTGGCTGCCCATGCCATCACTGCAGTACCAACAATCCCCGTATGTGATGCCAAACAGGCCATCCGCCCTTATGAATCCTGCTCAAGCAGCTATAAAAAATGGAGCAAAGTTTCTGTCGAAGAACGCACCGCCATCCTGAACCAAGCTGCCGATGCGATGGAAAAAGACCTGCCGCGCCTGTGCGCGCTGCTCGTCAAGGAAGCCTTCAAAACCTGGGGTGACGCCGTGGCCGAGGTGCGCGAGGCGGTGGACTTTTTGCGCTACTACGCGCAGCAAGCCGAAAAAATCATGCAGCCCATCACACTGGATGGACCAACGGGCGAAAGCAACCAACTGCGTCTGACCGCCCGCGGCGTCTGGGTCTGCATCAGCCCCTGGAATTTCCCGCTGGCGATCTTCATCGGCCAGGTGGCGGCGGCGCTGGCCACGGGCAATACCGTGCTGGCCAAACCTGCCGAGCAAACCCCCGCCATCGCAGTGGAAGCCGCCAAACTGCTGCATGCCGCCGGCGTGCCCGCCGACGCACTGCAAATCTGCCACGGCCCCGGCGACACCGTGGGCGCGGCGCTGGTGGCGTTGCCCGGCATCGCGGGTGTGGTGTTCACCGGCTCCACCCAGGTCGCCAAAATCGTCAACCGCGCGCTGGCCGCCAAAGACGGGGCGATTACCCCGCTGGTTGCCGAGACCGGCGGTATCAACGCCATGCTGGTCGATAGCACCGCGCTGCCCGAGCAGGTGGCCGACGCGGTGGTGCAAAGCGCCTTTCGCTCCGCCGGCCAGCGCTGCTCGGCGCTGCGTTTGCTGTGCGTACACGAAACCATTGCCGACGGCGTGATCGAGATGATTGAAGGCGCCGCGCGCGAACTGGTGGCGGGTGACACGGCCAAGCTGGAAACCGACCTGGGCCCGGTGATCGACGCCGAAGCGTTCAACAACATCCACCAGCACCTGAAAACCAGCCGTTTTAAGCCAAAAGTGCTTACAGCCCTTGTAGATACTGCTCAAGCAGCTATCAATATCGTAGTGCCTACTTTGATAGAAGTGACCCACATCGGCGACGTGAAGCAGGAGATTTTCGGGCCCGTGCTGCACGTGGTGCGCTGGTCTGGAGACCCGCTGGCCGTCATTGAGCAAATCAACGATTCAGGCTATGGATTAACCCTGGGCATCCAGACCCGCATCGACAGCCGCGCCCAGCAACTGGCCCACGCCGCCCACGTGGGCAACATCTACGTCAACCGCAACATGATTGGTGCCGTGGTCGGCGTGCAGCCCTTTGGCGGCGAGGGCTTGAGCGGCACCGGGCCCAAAGCCGGTGGCCCGCACTACCTGCTGCGCTTTTGCGCAGAGCAGACGGTGACGATCAACACCACGGCGGCAGGGGGGAATGTGGCGTTGCTGGGCGGCTGAGAGACCAAGTATCAAGTTTGCGCAACGTGCGCTGCGACCCACTCGTCCAGGTAGACCTGGACAGCCAGAGTGCGGGATTGCGACAATTACCCTATTGATACGGCCCGAGAAAGTACTAAGTTTCCCGTTCGGGCTGAGGTATCGAAGCCCTCGCGAGCCCTTCGATACCTCAGGGCGAACGGTTAACACTACATCGGGCCGTATCAATACTGCACTGCTCAGCCGGTTTTCTGAAGAAAGGGTTGTCATGCAATCAACATTCTTGCTGGTTCGCGGGGCTACGCACTCCCGACGAGCCGATGGTGTGCTACCTGGGTTCACCTCGATTGGTGGGTCTGTCGGTGCTGGTGGTCGCAACGCAGCGCGTGACGTGTTGGCGGTACAAACTGCGCTCAATGCCATTTCTCCCGATGCCGCCGGGCCGTTACCTGCCTTGGCCCAGGATGGCGTCGTCGGCCCCAAAACCATTGCGGCCATTCGGGCTGTTCAGACGGCATGGACTCAACATGTCGACGGACGAGTTGACCCTGGGCGCCGTACGATTCGCGTCCTGAATAGACTGGCAGGGGCCGCCAACGCCGTGACCGGTCCACAGCGTCCGGTTGTCGTTTCCAACCTGGTTGCCAGCAAGGTGCCACCCCCAGCGTCCCCGGTGACTTCCCCAGCAACCACACCAGCCGAATGGATTCGCGCAAAGACACGGCTGGAGTTCGCGCAAACGGTCAGCATGCCGACCGTCGCCGTCGCGGTGGTCGCAGCGCTTCAGTTGCTGGCTAAGGCTCAGCAACACATTGGCCAGCTCAAGCCTGCGCAGCCGCCAACCGGCGCGGCTTTGCGCAGCGAAGAACGACTGGCCTTCCTGTTTGTAGCCAAGCATTTCAGGCTGCACGAGTCGGATCCCACCGCATCGCTGGTTGCGACCCAGCAGGTATCAGCCAGCTATTTGAGGGTGATGGAAGCGTTTCGTACCCGCACCACCAGCACGCCAGCCGGTCCGCGCTTTGACCGGTTGTTTTCGTTGCCTGAGGTGCCCAGCAAATTGATCGGTCAAACGGATGTCGCCTATTGCGGGACTCTGAGCGGGCTGCAAAACCCCAACTTGCAGTTCCCGGATGGCGATTTTTCTGACGGCATTTACCTGATGCCGGGCTTTGATCGGATGCTGCACATGGGCATGTCGGTCTTGCTACACGAGCTGGCACATCTTTCCGGTGGCATCAGTGCGCAGTCGGCGATCGTCGATATCAACTCCCCAACGCAAGCGCTGTTCGATGCGCAGCCACGTGATCAGCGGTTGATCAACGTGAGTTGCTACGAGTTTTTTGGCACCGAAGTGCTGCTGGGCACATCGTTTACGGCCAGTGCTTACCCGGGAAACACCTGGTCGCTTCGATTGCCACTTTCTACCGGAGGCGGACGGCTGGTTGCGCCGCTACTGCCGACGACAGGCCCTGACCCGCTGTCGTTCCCTGCAGGGTTTGCTTAGGGAATCTCTGCAAAACCCCTGACGACCAGCCCGAACGCAGCCTCGGGCGCATCGCCGCGTTGAAAACTCACCAATAGAACCGCTATTGGTTTCATTTTTCGCCTTGCGCTGCATCCCGATCTGCAACCGCGCTGGCTCGCCATGGGTTATGCAGAGGTTCCATAGCCGCTGCTGTGTGGCAGCAAATCACTGTCCCACCAGCCTCGCAAACCAGCCACGGGCGGCGGGTTTTGGCGGCAGGGGCGCAATGCCCAGTTTCAAGAGGGCCGCCTCCACGTTGGCGAGGCCTGAATTGCGTGCCGCCTGGAGCGGCCTCACGCCATCGAATTCGGAGTGCATGTCGGGCTTTGCACCTTGGGCCAGCAGGAAAAGCGCAACCGCTTCCTGTTTGGCCAGAATGCTCGCGACGAGGGGGGTCGACAGGTACTCCGGATGCACGTAGTTGATGTCAATACCCTCCCTGACGTGGTGCTCCACTAGACCCAGGTCGCCCTCGCAGGCTGCATGAAACATCTCTTTCCAGTTACCACCTGGCATGCGAATTCCTTGGATTTTTTGATGAACCCGAATGTATTTGAAAGAGGCAGGATGCGGCGCATTTAGCGGGGCCCGGCGTACTTCAGTAGGGTGTTCAACGAGGGGTCGTGTTGTAAAAATTGTCACATTCCTGTTCTGATTTGGAGACGCTTGTGATGTACCTCTTGACGACCGCGCGGCTATGTATCTGGACAGCGGTGGCCAGCGTGGCGCTGACTGCATGCGGTGGCGGTGACGGCAGCATCGGCCCGCCGGGTGCGAATGGGCTCAACGGCACGAACGGTAGCAACGGCGTCAACGGCAGCAATGGCCGCGACGGTCTTGTCAGCCTTATCAGCCTGGCAGCTGAACCCGCGGGACCGAATTGCGCCGCCGGTGGCAGCCGCATTGCAACAGGGTTGGATGGCAACCAGAACGGCACGCTGGATGTCAGCGAAATCACGCAAACCCGCTTTGCCTGCAACGGCATAAACGGCACGCATGGCGTGAACGGCAGCAATGGCAATGGCACGAGCACGGCTGCCACGCCGGCAGTGAACAGTCTGGTGCGCACCGCCAGCGAGGGCGAGGGTGCCAATTGCGTTGCCGGCGGCTTGTCGATTCGCGTCGGGTTGGACGCCAACGGCAACAACCAGTTGGAAGCGTCCGAAGTGGCGTCGGTGGACTACGTGTGCAACGGTTTGCCAGGCGGTAGCGGCGGCGCTGGTACGGGTGGACCTGTGGGGCCTGTGGGACCGGTGGGGCCTGTGGGGCTCGCAGGCACAAATGGAACCAATGGCACCAACGGAACTAATGGAACCAATGGAACGAACGGGACCAACGGTCTGAACACGCTGGTCTCCACCGCAACGCAAGCTCCGGGTGTTAATTGCACCTTTGGCGGCACCAGTTTTTCCACGGGTGTGGATGCCAACCGCAACAACACGCTGGATGTGGCCGAGATCGCCTCCACCAGTTACATCTGCAATGGCGCGCCAGGGGCAAATGGCACCAACGGAACAAACGGCATCAACGGGACGAATGGAACCAACGGCACGAATGGCGCAAATGGCACCAACGGCACCAACGGAACCAACGGGTTGAACAGCCTGGTTCGTTTGAGCGTGGAACCTGTGGGTGGCGTTTGCGCAGCTGGTGGCACCAAGATTGAAAGTGGCCTGGACAGCAATCAAAACTCTGCGCTGGAGCCGTCCGAGGTCACGTCTACTGCCTATGTCTGCGCCGCCTCGGCCCGGTCGTGGCGCACGCCCTTGCTGATAGAAACCAACAACGTAGCGCCAGCCTACCAACCCATGGTTGTGTTTGACCCCAGTGGCAACGCCATTGCCGTTTGGCGCCACAGTGATGACCCCGCCACTGGAATACTCAGCGTCTGGACCAACCGCTACAACCCCAGTACCGGCTGGGGCACGGCCATTGCGTTGGAAAGCGACCCTGGCTCAGCGAGTGTGCCGCACCTGGCCATCGACAGCGCTGGCAATGCGCTGGTGGTCTGGTCGCAGTCCGACGGCACCCGTAACAACATTTGGGCCCGCCGATACACGCCAGCCGCCGGCTGGCAGACCGCTGCGCTGATTGAAACCGGCGCTTTTTTTGCGCATTCACCCCGTGTGGGGTTTGATGCGGCGGGCAATGCCATAGCGGTGTGGACGCAGACCAGCAACGGCTCCAGTGCGCGCTACAGCATTTGGGCCAATCGCTTCACCGTTGCGGCAGGCTGGGGCACGGCCACACTGATCGAAACAGACGAAAGCGGTGCGGCGCTCGATCCTGCCGTGGCGGTCGATGCCAGCGGCAACGCGCTGGCGGTCTGGCGTCAAAACGACGGGACACGCCACAACATCTGGGCCAATCGATACGCGGTAGCCACGGGCTGGGCAACGGCCAGCCTGATCGAGACAGACAACGCGGCAGACGCATTGGCCCCGCAAGTGGTGGTAGACACCGCAGGCAATGCCGTGGCAGTTTGGACGCAGGGCGACGGCACGCGCGACAACATCTGGGCCAACCGCTACACCCCTGCCACCGGCTGGGGCACAGCCAGCCTGATTGAAACTGGCACGGGCGCCGCCGTCACCCCGCATCTGGCCGTGGACAGCAGTGGCAATGCCATGGTGGTGTGGGCACAGACCGATGGCACCCGCGACAACATCTGGGCCAACCGCTTCGCACCGGCCACCGGTTGGGCAACCGCCCAATTGATCGAAACCGACAACCCCGGCCCGGCCCGCGTGCCCCGGGTCGCGTTTGATGCAGCGGGCAACGCGGCAGCGGTGTGGGAGCTTTACCTGGGAACACGCACCAACATTTATTCCAACCGCTACGTGCCCGGCACCGGCTGGGGCACACCAGCCTTGATTGCCAACCCGCTGCCCCAGCCTGTCAATGCCCTGAACCCCGATATCGCGTTTGACCTGAACGGCAACGCCATTGCCACCTGGCAAGAATGGGACGCCGCCTTGCGTTATGACATCTGGGTGAATAACTACCGGTAAGCCGCGTCCGCGCAGGTCGCGGCGGGAAGGGGCAGCCACGCCGCAGCAATCTGAGCCGTTACAAGCTTCAAGCCAAAAGTGCCTGTAGCCCTTCTAAATACTGCTCAAGCAGCTATCAATTGCATAGCATTTTCAAATAAACTTGTACTGACTCAAAACCCATCCAATGTTTTTTCTTGTCATCCCCGCGCAGACGGGGATCCAGGCGCGAGGACTGAGCGGACACATGGGCTTTTGGCGTTATCTGAGGTGGATTCCCGCCTGCGCGGGAATGACGTCTATTGATCCGGCCCGATGAGGTCTTCAAATTCCGTTCGGACTGAGCTTGTCGAAGTCCTCGCGAACCCTTCCTTCCTTCCTTCCTTCGATACCTCAGGACGGTCGGAACAGCCACCTCAGGACGGTCGGAACAGCCACCTCAGGACGGTCGGAACAGCCAGCTCAGGGCGAACGGTTCATATTTCATCGGGCCGGATCAATAAGTCCTGTAAACAACAGACCAGGTAAATGCTTTACCTGCCAGGTAATCGACCCAACCCAGCTCCTTCGCGAAAGTTGTTCCCCAGCCCGACTCGTTTCTCAAAGGTCTTCCCATGCGCCACCTGGTTTCCGCGATGCTGTTGGTTGTTGCCGTGATTCACCTGCTGCCCGTGACAGGCGTGCTGGGTAAAGCGCAACTGGCCACGCTGTACGGCTTGTCGTTTGACGAGCCCAATCTGGCCATTTTGATGCGGCACCGGGCGGTGCTGTTTGGCTTGTTGAGCGTATTCATGGGCTGGGCCGCTTTCCGGCCTGCTTATCAGAGTGCCGCTTTCCTGGCGGGATTTGTCAGCGTGCTGTCTTTCCTGTGGCTGGCTGTGGCGGTGGGCGGCTACAACGCGCAAGTGGGCCGGGTGTTTACGGCAGACATCGTGGCGCTGGTGTGCCTCGTGGTGGGTTGCGCCGCCTACCTTTACCGCAAATCAAGCTGAGCTGCCCCGCGCAAAAACGCCTGTGTGGCTTCGTCCGACGGATAAAACAACTCGATGCACAGCTCGTGCAGGGTGATGTCGCGCGGGCTGCCGAAGGTGGTCAAGGTGGTGAACAGCGACAGTTCGTGACCCGCCAGCGTCATCTCGCAGGGCACCAGCAGCGCGGGCTCGGCCAGCGGGCTGGGTGCGCTGGCCGCCTGCAGTGCCTGCACATTCGGATAGGCATAGACCTCTTGGGCAATGGCTGCCAAGTTGTCGTCGGGCGCGTCGAGCAAGCGCCGCTGCAGCACGCCCAGCAGGTAGCCACCCCATTGCGCAAAGTTGCGGGTGTGGGCGGCAAAGCCGTCGGGGTGCAGGCTGGCTTTGAAGATGTTGAGGGTCGGCCCGCGCAAATGCGCCGGTAGCAGCGCCACCAGCTTTTGACCCGCCTGGTTGGACAACACCACATTCCACTGCCCATCCAGCGCAATGCCGGGGTAGGGGTCGTGCGCCGCCAGCAGGCGCTGCACCGCGGCGCGCACGGGCTGCATGCGTGTGGAGTCCAGGCTTTGCTCGGAGTAGCGGGGCGCGTAGCCCGCCGCCAGCAGCCAGGTGTTGCGGGTGCGCAGTGGCACGTTCAGCCGCGTGGCAACGGCCATCAGCACCTGGGCGCTCGGTTTTGCGCGCCCGGTTTCCACAAAGCTCAGATGCCGCGGCGAAATGTCTATGTCCAGCGCCAAGTCCATCTGGCTCAGCTTGCGAAGGGTGCGCCATTGCCGCACCAGACTGCCCACGCTGCCATCGGGTAGCGCGTGCGCCGTGTGGGGCGTTGATGGTTGTTCCAGCAGTTGTTGCATGTGCGGATTCCGTTCAGTTGAGAGCCCATTATTTATCTGCGACGCCCGCGCATCCATTACCTGGCAAGTAATCGACGCACGTCAGCAAGCCGTGAAAACTGCAGGTTCTTCATCAACTTTCAGGAGCTTTTTATGACTGCTTTCGCCCTTCATGCTTTCAAGCCCTCGTCGCCCGGCTTCTTGAACCGCGTTTTACTGCTCGATGCCGCAACCGGTGTGGTCATGGGTCTGTTGCTGAGCCTGGGCACCGTGCCGCTAGGCAAGTTGCTGGGCCTGCCGCCTGATGTGCTGATGTACGCAGGCCTGCTGCTGTTTGGCTTCGCCGCCGTGCTGGGTTTTACAGGCATGCAGGCAAAACCCTCAACAAGCCTGGTCTGGCTGGTGATTCTGGGCAACCTGGCCTGGGTGGTGGCGAGCCTGCTGGTGATGACGGTCTGGTTCAGTCCGAACGCGCTGGGTCAAGTGTTTGTGGCGGTGCAGGCGCTGGCGGTTGTGGTGCTGACAGCGCTGGAGTGGCGCGGGCTTGCACAGCAGAACTGAAAACCAGCATTTTTAAGACAAAACTGCTTCCAGCCCTTGTAAATACTGCTCAAGCAGCTATCAATATCATAGTGTCTGTATGTTTGTATCGATCTACCAACGTACGAAAGTCCCAAAGGAATAACCCACCATGCCTCACAACGAACTACTTCCCCTTGCCGTCGCGCTGCTGATTGGCATTCCCGCTTTTGGCTCGTGCATCGGCATTGGCTTGATCAGCATGAAACTGCTGGAGGGTGTGGCTCGCCAGCCTGAGTTGGCACCGGAGCTGCAAACCAAATTCTTTCTGGCCGTGGGCATTACCGACGGTGCCTTCATCATCGCCACCGGTATCGGGCTGTGGTTTGCAACGGCCAATCCGTTCAAATAACTTAGCGATCTGCAGGCCTGAAAAACGCGTCAAACAGCACCACCAGCGGCGCAAAGTCTTGCGCCAGGCGGGTGCGGTTGACAAAGTAGGCTTCGCAAGCCACGGCGAAGAATTCGCTGATGTGGGTCGCGCCGTAGCTGTTCAGCCAGGGTGGCTCGCCACCAAAGCGCTCGGCCAGGCTGAGTTGGTCGCGCAGTTGCTCAAAGGCGGTCTGCATCACCGTATCCCAGTGCTTTCGGGCGGAGCGTGGGCCGCGGGTGCCGGCAAAGTGGGGCGGCAGGGGTGGGCAGCCGTCGGCCACGCCGTCCTGCATGTCCAGCTTGTGGGCAAACTCATGAATGACCAGGTTGTAGCCCGTGTGAGCTTGATCACCCGCGCTGGCCACGTCTTGCCAGCTGAGCGTCACGGGGCCGCCCTGCATGGCTTCGCCGGCCAGGGCTTCGCCGTAGTGGTGCACCACGCCCGCGGCGTCGGTTTTGGTGCGGCGCGCCAGCACGGGGCCGGGGTGCACCACGATGCCAACAAAGTCGTCGTACCACGTGAGCGCGTGGCGGGGTTTCCAGCGGCGCGCGGGAAATTTTTCGCCGGGGCGGCCCAGGTAGAGCAGGGGGAGCACGGCCTGTACGGCAATCGTCAGGGCAACCTCGTCGGTGATGACCAGGCCATTGGCTCCAGTGAATTCTTTGCTGCCCAGGAAGGCGGCGGCCAGGTGTTGCAGACCGGCTTGCTCGGGGACGGTGAGTTGTTGAGCAAACGGGTGTTTTTCCAGAACGTTTTGCCACAACTCTTGAGGAACAGGCGGCGCTGGCAGTGCGGCGGAAGCTCCGCCAAAGCGCTGCCACCAGGGAGCCAGTTGCTGGCGCAGAAAACTATGTGCGGTTGCGAACATCATGGCTCGCATCTGGAGCCAAGTCACGCCGCTGCAAGCCCTGTGCGGTCAAGCGCAGCACTTGCAGGCGTGGTGGCTGGGCGGTGGCGTCCCAGTCGCTGAGCACCACGCGGGTCAGGCCCTGGCCCAGGTCGTGGTCTGCGGCTTGGTGGGTGTGGCCGTGAATCAGTGTTTTGGCGTCGGCATCGCGCAGCGCTTGTTGCGCGGCGGCGGCATCCACGTCGATCCACGTACCGACCGGCTGGGTTTGTTTGCGCTGCTCGCTTTGCTGGCGCAGGTCGCGGGCAATGGCGCGCCGCGATGTGAGCGACTGGCTCAGAAATTCGTGTTGCCACTGCGTGCTGCGCACGCGCTGGCGAAAGGCCTGGTAGTCCACATCAGCCAGACACAGGGCGTCGCCATGCGTGAGCAGCCAGCGCTGGCCGGCAAACAGCAAGACCGTGGCGTCGGGAAGGAGCGTGACTTGGGCTTGCTGCGCAAACTGCGTGGACAGCAGGAAGTCACGGTTGCCGTGCATCACGTACAGCGAACGGGTCTGGCTGGCGGTGCGCAAGGCTTCAGTGCATTCGGCTTCAAAGCTGCCCAGCTCGGCGGCATCGTCACCCACCCACACTTCAAACAAATCGCCGAGGATAAAAATTGCCTGGGCGGGGCTGGTCTTTAAAAACGCCTTGAAGGCCTGAAAGGTTTCTACATCGCGGGCCTGCAGGTGCAGATCGGAAATGAAATCGACGGTTTGCCAGGCAGCGGGTGCGGTGACGGCATGGGCCATCGTCACGTGCCTGGACTGTTCGATCTACAGCGCTACCGCTTTTTCAATGATCACGTCGTCTTTCGGCACGTCATCATGAAAGCCCTTGCGGCCGGTTTTCACGGCCTTGATCTTGTCGACCACGTCCATGCCCGCCACAACCTTGCCGAATACGGCATAGCCCCAGCCCTGTGCCGACGGTGCGGTGTGGTTCAAAAAGTCGTTTTTAGCCACGTTGATAAAAAACTGTGAACTGGCCGAGTGCGGCTCGTTGGTTCGGGCCATGGCCACGGTGTAGTTGTCATTCTTCAAGCCATTGGCGGCTTCGTTCTCAATGTTGGCATCGGTTGGCTTTTGCGTCATGCCCGGCTCAAAACCGCCGCCTTGCACCATGAAGTTTGGAATCACGCGGTGAAAAATGGTTTTGTTGTAGTGGCCCTTGTTGACGTAGCTCAAAAAATTGGCCACGGACTTGGGTGCTTTGTCGGCATCCAGTTCCAGCGTGATCACGCCGTATTCCATGATGTGTAGTTCGACTTGTGGGTTGCTCATAGGGTGATATCTCGCAATAAAAAAGTTATTTGACCAGGGTGGCTGACTTGATCAGCACCTGGGTTTTGGGCGCGTCGCCAGGGAAAGGGCCACCAGGGCCGGTGGGTGTGGCCTTGATTTTTTCGACCACGTCCATGCCCTTGATAACTTTGCCGAAAACGGTGTAGCCGAACAGTTGCGGGTTGTTGATGAGGTTGGCACGGGGTACGTTGTCGTAGGTGCGGCCACCAAACTCAAACTTGGCAACCGGGTCGCCGGGCGGAATGACTGTAGGGTCCAAAAACGCGTTGTCTTTCACGTTGATGAAAAACTGTGAAGTAGCCGAATTGGGGTCATTGGTGCGTGCCATCGCCAGGGTGCCGACCACGTTTTTCGCACCGCCTTTGGCGAGTGCTTCACGCCCTTCGTGCGCGACCGGCGCACGCACAGGCTTTTGCACGTAGCTCGCGTCAAAACCGCCGCCCTGCACCATGAAGTTTTCAATCACGCGGTGAAAAATGGTGCCGTCGTAGTGCTTGTCTTTCACGTACTGCAAAAAATTCTCGACCGTCTTGGGCGCCTTGTCCGGGTAGACCTCGACCAGTATTTCACCCATCGACGTGTCGAACTTCACGCGTGGCGCGTCGGTGGCCCAGGCGAAGCTGGCGGTCATCAGCCCGGCTGCGACCGCGGTCGCGGCCAGGCGTCGGGTCAGGCTGTAGCGTTGTATGTTCATCCAATAACTCCTTCAAAAAAAATCTTCCAACCAGAACCATTGGGGTCCGTGTTGCGGGTCCAGTACTGGCGTCGAACCACACCTTTTGAGGTGCCTGCCAGCAGCTCGCCAAAGGTTACCACCATCGTTTCCTGAGGCTCGGGATAGCGCAACAAAGACAAGTCTTTGAGTAGCACCTCTTTGCCTGCCGCCCGCTCCAGGTCTCGTTGCAGGCCGGGCAGCCAATCGGGTAGAGGCTTGCCGTTGCCCGAAAAGTCGGCGGTGTAGAAGCTGCGCACGCGTTCCAGGTTCCCGCTGCTTTTGGCGCGTCGCCAGGCGTCCAGCGAGGCCTCAAAACTGCGTGCAGGCGCAATCAGGCTTTGCGGCGTGGTCCAGACCAGGCTTTGCGCAATCACCACCGGCGTGGTGCGTATCTCCACCGTCTTGACAATGTGCGCTAAATCGCTGTTGGCCAGCACCACGCAACCATCGGTGGCGCGCGGCGCCCGCGAGAACTGGTTGGGCGGCGTGCCGTGCAGCCAGATGCCACTGCCAGTTTTCCCCCTGCGAATGTCAAACGGGTTGGGGTAGTTGATAGGCAGGGCACCGGCACCATAAAAGTCTTTGAGCGACTTGGGATCCAGGTTGCTGGTGACGAAGTACACGCCCAACGGCGTCCGCAAATCGCCTTCAACAGACTTTTCAACACCTGTTTTGCCCAGCGAAATGTAGTAGTCGGCAACCAGTGTTAACACGCCGCCCTTGTTTTCGAACAGGTACAGGCGCGAGCGCGACGCATCGACCGCAATGGCATGGCGGTTGCGAACCGACAGCGATACAAATGCCGAAGGTATGGTGCCCGCGGGGGGCCGTTCCCGTAAGGCTTTGAGGCGCTGTTGGGATTCGTCGCGCAAATCTGCCAGCACACCGGCGCCGTCTTGCACTGCGGCATCGGGCACATCGCCTACACGCCGTAGCGTTCTGGCTTGGGCAGACAACAAATCCCCCAGTACCAATTGAGCTAGCTGAAAGTTCGGATGGTCACGTACCAGCGCTTCGGCGAGCACCAGCGCCTGACGGGTTTTGGCTTGACCGATCAGCTGGTAGATGGCAATCAGGCGGGCTTCGCCGTCAACCGCAGGTGCTTTGGGCAGTACCGCAGGTGCTTTGGGCAGAACCGCAGGTTGAACAGCGCGTGCTTTTTGCGCCTTGGTGCTTCGGGACGGTGCGTTCGACGCCGATGCGGAAATCGTCAACAAATACAACAACACCCCGACCAGCAGGGGTGGCACCAGACGTGCAAGGCGTGTCATGAAAAAAAATCACCTGGCTTGCTGACCAGCAAGCTCGCCAATCGATGCATCACGCGCCGGTGGATTCCCGGACGATGACCCAGCGGTCACCCGCGCGCACCAGTTCCAGCGTTTTGCGGCTGCTGACGTTCAGCGCGTCGGCGCTGTACTCCTGCTTGAACCGGGCGACGGCTTTGGTCCCGGTCACGTTGACAGTTAAATCGGTCAGCTTCACGTTGATGCGCGACTTGCCCATGATGCGGCTGCGGCGGTCATCTTCCCAGGCTTTGCGCGCTTGGCTGCCGGGCGGGTCAAAGTCGCGTCCATACGCAGCCAGATAGCCGCCCATGTCTTTGGATGACCACGCGGCAGCCCAGGCGCGAACGGCAGATTCCACGTCTTTGTCGCTGGAACTGCTGGTGCCGGGCTGTGGTGCGACCGGCGGGGCCGATGGCGCGGCCGTGGCGGCAGGCGCTGAAGCCGCAGGCACCGCAGGAGCGGCCACGGTTTTGGTCGCCGCAGAAACAGTCGGCGGGGTGGCCACTGGTGCCGGGGTCGGCGCTGCCGCTACAGGTGCCGTCGCTGGACGCTGGCCTTTGGCATCCGGCGTAAAAATGCTGCGAATCAAGCCCAGCTTGGGCGGCACGCCTGCATTGCCGCCATCCAGCTGCAAGGCCTTGCTGTAAGCCTGGCTGGCCAGCTTGGCATACACATCGCCAAGATTTTCATGAGCGGTGGCGTAGCTGGGGTTGGTGCGAATGGCCATTTCCAGGGCTGCGCGGGCTTTGTCGAATTGGCTCTGCCCAGCATACAAAACAGCCAGGTTGTTGTAAGGCTCGGGCAACTCTGGGTAGTCTTCAGTCAGCTTGCTGAAGGTGGCAATGGCGTCTTGTGGTTTGGCCGCCTCGGTTTGAATCACGCCTTTCAAGAAACGCATTTGAGCGTCACGCGGTTTGGCCGCCAGGAATTGGTCTGCACGACTCAGGGCGTCAGCGAACTTGCCAGCGCGCAGCAATTGGTTCACATCGCTGTAGTCGTCGGCATGGGCCATGCCAGACCAAAACAAGGCGACAAACGCCAATAAACGAAGCGCTTGGGTGCTCGGGGAGGTTTTAGGAAAGGGGGTCTTGGGGGCAAACAACATGAAGAAACCTTGTGAAATCTCGCACCTGAATCTGGATGCCTTGGCTGTGCGTTTTTGGGAATGACACACGCCAGGCGACAGCTTTATACTGAGTGCAATTGTAGCGGGCGGGTTCGTGCGGAACCTGATGCCTGCAAGTCCCAGTTCGAACCCCCCACTGACCCCACGCGCTCCGCGAAACCCCCGCAGACCGACGTCCTGTTTAAATTCCCATGAGCCTTCGTATCTACAACACGCTGTCGCGTGAACTGGAAGATTTTTCTCCCATCGAAGCCGGTCATGTGCGCATGTATGTGTGCGGCATGACGGTATACGACCTGTGCCATGTGGGGCATGCCCGTTCAAACGTCGCGTTTGACGTCGTGCAACGCTGGCTGAAAGTAAGCGGCTTGCGCGTCACATTCGTGCGCAACATCACCGATATTGACGACAGAATCATTCGCCGCGCGGTGGAAAACGGCGAGACAGTACGAGGTTTGACCGACCGAATGATCGTAGAGATGTACCGTGACTTTGATGCCTTGGGCATTGATCGCCCCACCCACGACCCGCGTGCCACTGATTTTGTGCCGCAGATGCTGGGAATCGTCGATTTGCTGGAACAGCAGGGATTGGCATATCGGGTGCCGAGTGGCGACGTGAACTATGCCGTGCGCAAATTCCCCGGTTACGGAAAGCTATCCGGTAAATCGCTGGACGAACTGCATGCAGGGCAGCGGGTGGCGGTTCTGGATGGCAAAGAAGACCCGCTGGACTTCGTTCTGTGGAAGTCAGCCAAAGACAGCGAGCCAGAAGATGCTAAGTGGCCCAGCGTTTACGGTACAGGTCGCCCTGGCTGGCACATTGAATGCTCCGCAATGGCGCAAGCTTTGCTGGGTAAAACCTTTGACATTCATGGCGGTGGCGCTGACTTGCAGTTTCCCCACCATGAAAATGAAATTGCGCAGAGTGAGGGTGCCAATGGTGTACCCCTGTCCAGGGTCTGGATGCACAACGGATTTGTTAATACCGACAACGAGAAAATGTCTAAGAGCTTGGGTAACTTTTTCACTATTCGCGACGTGTTAAAAAAGTTCGACGCTGAAACCCTGCGCTTCTTCCTGGTGCGCAGCCACTACCGAAGTGACCTGAACTACAGCGACGTGCATTTGGTGGACGCCCGCAATGCGCTCAAACGTTTGTACACCGCTCTCGCAATTGCTCCTGATTTAGTAGCTGCTCCAGCCGTATCCATCAGCTGGAGCGACCCTTTTGCCGCTCGTTTCCAGACCGCGATGAACAACGACTTCGCCACGCCGGAAGCTGTTGCAGTGCTGTTTGACCTTGCCGCCGAGGTCAATCGCAGCCAGTCGCATGAGCTGTCGGGTCTGCTGAAGGCTTTGGGCGGATGCCTGGGGCTGTTGCAGGGTGATCCCAAAGCGTTTATGCAAGCTGGGGCGGGTGTCGATGCATCGGCCATTGAGGCTTTGATCACCGAGCGTGCTGCAGCCAAGAAAGCCCGCGATTTTGCTGGCGCAGACGCGATTCGTGACCAATTGTTGGCGCAAGGCGTGGTGCTGAAAGACTCGCCTACGGGCACCACCTGGGAGGCGCAATCGTGACGGTGGCGCTCAGCACCCCGGCCTATTGGGAAGAAGCCTGCAAACACCTGGCTAAAAAAGACCGGGTGATGAAGCGGCTGATTCCGCAGTTTGGTGATGCCTGTCTGCAGTCGCGCGGAGACCCGTTCACCACTTTGGCGCGCAGCATTGTGGGTCAGCAAATATCGGTCAAAGCCGCACAAACAGTGTGGGACCGCTTCGTGCTGTTACCCCGCAAAATGACGGCATCGTCGGTGCTCAAACTGAAAGTGGACGATATGCGCGCGGCGGGTCTGTCGGCCCGCAAGATCGAGTATCTGGTCGATCTTGCGCTGCACTTTGATTCCGAAGCCATACAGGCTGACGACTGGGCCACGATGGATGACGACGCCGTCATTGCCCAGCTGGTGGCCATTCGCGGCATTGGCCGCTGGACAGCAGAAATGTTCCTGATTTTTCACCTGATGCGCCCTAACGTGCTCCCACTGGACGATGTGGGTTTGATCAACGGCATCAGCGCCAATTATTTCTCGGGTGACCCGGTCAGCCGCAGCGACGCGCGCGAAGTAGCCGCTGCCTGGGCGCCGTTTTGCAGCGTGGCCACTTGGTATATTTGGCGCTCGTTGGAGCCGGTGCCCGTGGCGTATTAAGTCAAGACAGCGCATTTACAAGAGGAGCTTTTGTGGCAAAAAAGACCTTTCTGGATTTCGAGCATCCGATTGCCGAGCTGGAATCCAAAATTGAAGAACTGCGCTATGTGCAGACCGAGTCAGCAGTCGACATCTCAGCCGAGATTGAGCAACTGTCCAAGAAAAGCCAGCAACTTACGCGCGACATTTATAGTGAGCTGACCCCCTGGCAAATCACCAAAATTGCCCGCCACCCGGAGCGGCCCTACACGTTGGACTACGTGCACGACTGCTTCACCGATTTTGTGGAACTGCATGGTGACCGGCACTTTGCCGACGATCTGTCGATCGTGGGCGGCCTGGCTCGTTTCAATGGCACGGCCTGTATGGTGCTCGGTCACCAAAAGGGCCGCGACACCAAGGAACGCACCGCCCGCAACTTTGGCATGAGCAAGCCCGAGGGCTACCGCAAGGCGCTGCGCTTGATGAAGACAGCCGAAAAATTTGGCCTGCCGGTGTTCACCTTTGTGGACACGCCCGGCGCGTTTCCCGGCATTGAAGCCGAAGAGCGCGGCCAGTCAGAAGCGATTGGTCGCAACATCTTCGAGATGGCGCAATTGCAGGTGCCCATCATCACCAGCATCATTGGCGAAGGCGGCTCAGGCGGGGCATTGGCCATCTCGGTCGGCGACCAGTTGCTGATGCTGCAGTACTCGATTTACTCGGTCATCAGCCCCGAGGGTTGCGCCTCCATCTTGTGGAAAACAAGCGACAAGGCGCAGGAAGCGGCTGATGCGCTGGGCATCACCGCACACCGCCTCAAAGCGCTGGGCCTGGTCGACAAAATCGTCACCGAGCCGGTGGGCGGCGCGCACCGCGACCACAAACAGATGGCAGCATTCCTCAAGCGCGCGCTGGGCGATGCCTGGCGGCAGCTGGCCGACTTGAAGCCCAAAGAATTGCAAGACCGGCGTTATGCAAGGCTGCAAAGCTATGGGCGGTTTACGGATACCAAGGCGGAGAGTCGGTAGGAATTTATGGCAATTGCAAAAGTTGTATTCAAAACGACCTTGCACACGCAGCCGAGCGATTTGGCCTATTGGCTGTCGCGGCCCATTGCAGAGCGGTTTGCAGCCCTGGAGTTTTTGCGCAAGCAGGTGATTGATGGCCTCCCCAGTACTGAACAAAGACTTCAAAGAGTTTGCCGAGTTACTCAACGCGAACGCAGTTGAGTATCTTGTTGTCGGCGGCTATGCGTTGGTGGCTCATGGTCATCCACGGTACACGGGCGATATTGATTTTTGGGTGCATCAAACGCCAGAGAATATCGGCAGGCTCATAACGACACTAACCCAGTTTGGATTTTCGTCTTTGGGTTTAACCGCTGAGGATTTTTTAAAACCAGACGCGGTTGTTCAAATGGGCTATCCGCCCGCCCGAATTGATTTAATGATGTCAATTTCTGGCGTTACTTTTGCAAATGCTTACGCTGATCGACTGGTCGTGACGTTGGATGAAGTGCCGTTGAACTTCATCGGCCGTGAGGATTTTTTGCATAACAAACGCACGGTAGGGCGCTCAAAGGATTTGAGCGATGCCGATGCGCTTGACCCCCCGCGTGACTGAGCCGCCGAGGGTAGATCTCACAAGGCTCGTCCCCCGCTTGGCCGTGGCCTACAGCGGCGGAGCCGATTCGACCGCTTTGCTGCTGATGTGCGTCCAACGGTTTCCCGGGCAGGTACACGCCATTCACATCCACCACGGATTACAAGCGGCAGCCGACGACTTTGCAGCGCACGCCCAAGTGTTTTGTGCGGGTCTGAATGTTCCCTTGCACACGGTGCATACAGATGCCAGAAATGCGCCTGGCCAGAGCCCGGAAGACGCCGCGCGGCGAGCCAGGTATACGGCCCTCTCGGCGTCTGTTCATGAGCTAAATCGGTCTTCTGCCCTTGTGGATACTGCTCAAGCAGCTATTAAAACAATAGCGATTGCGCAGCATGCTGACGACCAGGTAGAAACGCTGCTGCTGGCTTTAAGCCGAGGTGCGGGCCTGCCGGGCCTGTCGGCGATGCCGCAACAATGGCAACGCGACGGACTGACCTTTGTCAGGCCCCTGCTGGCTGTTGCGGCTGCAGACATTCGTGCATGGCTGGCTCTGCAAGGCCTGCAGGCGCGCCATCCTGGCAGCGGCAACCTGGGTCAGGGTTGGGTGGAAGACCCGACCAATGCCGATACGCAGTTCACCCGCAACCGCATTCGCCACACGCTGATGCCCGCTCTGCAAGCAGCTTTCCCGCAGTTTCGTGAAACCTTTGCGCGCAGTGCCCGGCACGCGGCGCAGGCCCAGGCGGTGCTGGACGATGTCGCCGCCGCCGATCTCTTGCTGACCGGCCAGCCGCCTGCCGTCACGGCCTTGCAAAAACTACCACCGGCGCGACAAGCCAACGCCATTCGCTGCTGGTTGCGCAGCGCGTACGGCACTGCTCCCAGCGCTGCGCAACTGGATGAATTGCTGGGGCAAGTAGCCGCATGCACCACGCGGGGCCACCGCATTCAGCTCAAAGTGGGGGCCGGTTTCGTGCAGCGCCAAGGTGGCGTTCTGCAATTCAGCTCAGTTTTATAATCGCAGCCTTTGTCAGTTCAGAGCCTCACCCCGGGGCTTCAATCACATGGCAGCGCATGCTGCACTTTTTCATTTCTCCAATGGCATTGATCGTTCATAAATACGGCGGCACGTCGATGGGCTCCACCCAGCGCATTGCCCAAGTCGCCAAGCGCGTGGCCAAGTGGGCTCGTGCGGGTCATCAAATGGTGGTGGTGCCCAGCGCCATGAGTGGCGAGACCAACCGCTTGCTGGGTCTGGCCAAAGAGTTGTCTCCATCCCAGCACAGCGACAGCCTGTCTCGCGAGCTGGATGCCCTGGCCGCCACCGGCGAACAGGCGTCGTCGGCGTTGCTGGCCATTGCCTTGCAAGCCGAAGGCATTCAATCGGTCAGCTACGCGGGTTGGCAGGTGCCCATTCGCACCAACAGCGCCTTCACCAAAGCCCGCATCGAGTCGATTGACGATGCCCGGGTGCGCGCTGATCTGGCGGCTGGCAAGGTCGTGATCGTCACAGGGTTTCAGGGTGTGGATGCCGACGGCAACATCACCACCCTGGGACGCGGCGGCAGCGACACCTCGGCGGTGGCGGTGGCAGCGGCCATGAAAGCAGCCGAATGCCTGATCTACACCGATGTGGATGGCGTCTACACCACCGACCCCCGCGTGGTGCCGCAAGCGCGGCGCTTGCACACCATCAGCTTTGAAGAAATGCTGGAGATGGCCAGCCTGGGCAGCAAGGTGCTGCAAATCCGCTCGGTGGAATTTGCCGGCAAATACAAAGTGCCCCTGCGCGTGCTCTCCAGCTTCACGCCCTGGGACATTGACATTCACGAAGAAGCCAAATCAGGCACGTTGATCACTTTTGAGGAAGACGAACAAATGGAACAAGCCGTCGTTTCCGGCATCGCGTTCAACCGCGACGAAGCCAAAATCTCCATTTTGAGCGTGCCCGACACGCCGGGCATTGCCTTTCAAATTCTGGGCGCGGTGGCGGCGGCCAACATTGAAGTCGATGTGATCATTCAAAACATCAGCAAAGACGGCAAAACCGACTTCAGTTTCACCGTTCACCGCAACGACTACACCCGCGCCATGGCGCTGCTGAAAGAAAAAGTGCTCCCCGCGCTGGGCACCCACCATCTGGAAGGCAGCGACCAGATTTGCAAGGTCAGCATCGTGGGCATTGGCATGCGCAGCCACGTGGGCATTGCTGCCAAAATGTTTGGCGCCTTGAGCCAGGAAGGCATCAATATCCAGATGATCTCCACCAGCGAAATCAAAACCTCGGTGGTGCTGGACGAAAAATACATGGAGCTGGCCGTGCGGGCGCTGCACAAGGCGTTTGATCTGGATCAGACTCCGACGGTTTGAGCCAAGTACCGGGAAAGCAATTTTTTGGAGGTTCGCAATGGCAGGTTTTGTCGAGGTTCTGGGCTTTGACCCCATGGAGCAAAAGACCTTGGCAGCAACCTTTGCCCTGTCGCTGCGGCGCGAACAGGTTTATGCCAAGTGGCGTCCCGGGCAATCGCAGTCGCGCAGCATCGTTTTGTTTGACGGCAATAACCCCGATGTGTTGCGGGAGGTGATGAGTCGTGGACATAACCCGGCGATACCCATGGTGGCGGTGGCGCTTTTTGCCCCAGATAACGTCCCCTGCATCCATGTTGAGCGCCCGATTCGTTTTTTGCCCTTGCTGGAAGCCCTGGATCGCGCCATGGCAGCCGGGGCAGACGCCCGCCACGCCGTGACGGTGCCGCTGGTCTTGCAAACGGTCAGCAAACCAGCACCACTGACGTCTGCCGTATCGGTTCATACGTCCCCTGCGCCGGCCGAGCTGGCGGCGCATTCAATTGATACGGCCGGCATCACTGGCAAAGTCGTTTCGCTGGCGTCGTCGGCTGAGCGGCCGGCGCTGGCCCGGGTGTCCGACCAGACGCGCAGCACCAATGCGCGCGCTGTGTGGGTGCTGGTGGTCGACGATGACCTGGCGGTGCGGCGTTTTATGTCGGCACAGCTGGCGCCGTTCAACATCAACGTGGATTACGCCTCCTCGGGCGAGCAGGCGGTCGGTCTGACCGCCTCTAAACACTATTCCTGCGTGTTCCTGGACGTCGTCATGGCGGGCATGGACGGCTACCAGGTTTGCAAGCTCATCAAGGCCAAGCCGTCGGGTGGGGAGATCCGCGTGATCATGCTCACCAGCCGCAGTGGTACTTTCGACAAAATCCGCGGAAAAATGTCAGGCTGCGATGCGTATCTGACCAAGCCGGTCGTCAAGGAAAAGCTCATGGCCACCTTGGTACGTGCTCTGGGCAGCAAGTTGTCACCCGTCACCCAAGCGATGGGTCAGCCCGCCAGCCTACCAGTGGCGATCCCGGCATCCTGAAAAGCATACCGCTCTGAGCAGCCCCACACCCGATACCGTGGCCCATATCTACATTTACTCTGCTAGCAGCGCCGTGCGCGACAAGGCCGCGTTCAAACGCGGCTTGCGTCGCCTGGCCTCTCAAGGTCACCAAGTTGAAGTGGATGAAACGGCGCTGGCCAGCCATATGCGGTTTGCGGGCGACGATGCCACCCGCGTGGCAGCAATTGGCCGCGCCGCCGCCAGCGGTGCGGACGTGGCGCTGATTTCACGCGGCGGCTATGGCCTGACGCGCATCCTGCCCGCCATCAACTACAAAGCGATTGCCAGAGCCATCGAGCGGGGCACGCAGTTTGTAGGTTTGAGCGATTTCACCGCCCTGCAGATGGCCTTGCTGGCCAAAACGGGTGCCGTGACCTGGGCTGGACCGGCCTTGACGGCCGATTTTGGCGTGGCGGTTGAGCCCGACGAGATCATGCAAGCCTGCTTTGACGACCTGCTGGCAGGGCAGGGCGAGGGCACCGGCTGGCGGCTGCCTGCACCTCGCAAGCGTGCTGAAAATACTCCTGATTTGATAGCTGCTCGAGCAGTATCTAAAAGGGCTGTTGGCGATTTTGATATAAAAAATGCCGTTTTATGGGGCGGCAACCTGTGCGTGCTCAGCGCGCTGGTGGGCACGCCTTATTTGCCGACCATTGAACGTGGCGTGTTGTTTCTGGAAGATGTGAATGAGCACCCCTATCGCATCGAGCGCATGCTGACCCAGTTGCTGCACGCGGGTATTTTGGCTAAGCAAAAGGCGGTGGTGTTAGGCCAGTTCAGCGGTTACCAGCTCAGCGCACATGACAAAGGTTTTCAATTGCAAACTGTGGTGGGCTGGCTGCAAACGCAACTGAAAATACCGGTGCTGACCGGATTGCCGTTCGGCCATGTGCCGACCAAGGTGCTGTTGCCGGTGGGCGCCAAGGTGAGGCTGCTCACCGAGGGGCGGGATGCCTTGATCCTGTGGGGCGACCTGGATTCGTAGTGAGGCCCGGCGGGAGCAGACCCTGAAACAGTCCCGATATTTCTGCAATGACAGCCCGTGCGGCCACTTCACCATGCATCGCCGACAGCGCGGCCATCAATTCACCGCGCACGTACCACAAGCCTTGAATGTCGTCTGCGTAGCGGATTCGGCGAGTCACCGCCACGAAACGCTCTTCTCCATCGCGGCCCAACGCGTGCTGCATGGCTGCGCGAATGTCCTCGACGCTGCTTTGCATGATCGATGTCGTCGGTTCCGCTGACGTTGCGCCTCCCAGCAAGCTGTAAATGCTGTTGCGCAGTGTGGTTCTGAGCCAGGTCATGGTGGCAACATCCTGAAAATAGTGACTACTGAGTTCGAAAAGTGAAACTTACGTCTAGACTAAGTTGCGCGCAAGTAGGGGTTGTGACATGCATCACAAAAAACCACAGCCGCGAGCGGTTCGTTGGTAACCAGCTGTAGATGGGTGACGGCGCGGCACGGCAGCGCGTTCGCCTGTTGACGCTCCAGTCCAACTCATGGCTGCAGCCCTTGTGAAATCAGCACGATCAGCTACAAAATCAGTAGTAACCACTAAATCTCAGGTCACGCACGTGACGATAAACAAGGGGCTGGGCCCTAATGACGGTCTGGGGTCACCCGGCACAGTCTTCAAAACTGCTACCGTATTGGCAGGCATTTTCCTGTTTCACAACGACACACCATGCTGATGGCTACTTCCCCAAACGCAAGCAAGCGCGCCCGTCAGCGCAAATCCGAAACCGGTACCTTACAGGACACCCAGCCTCACATGCCGCCCCCCAGTTTGGCCCTGCTGGCCATGGAGTTTCGGGCGTTCTGGGAATTCAGTGCCGTGGTGCCATCCTGGCCTTTGCTCCAGCAGGCACCATCGGGTGACGGCCACAGCGTGGTGGTGTTTCCTGGTCTGGCGTCGAGCGATGGGGCCACGGTGCCCATGCGCCGCTACCTCGACTCGCTGGGCTACCAAACCCAGGGGTGGAGCCAAGGCATCAACTTCGGGCCACGGGCGGGCGTGCTCGCCAGCGCTAAAGCCTTGCTCACCCGTGCATACGAAAAAAGCGGCCGTAAGGTCAGCCTGATCGGTTGGAGCCTGGGCGGCATCTACGCCCGGGAGTTGGCGAAGGAACTGCCCCACATGGTGCGTGGCGTGGTCACGCTGGGTACGCCGTTTGCGGGCACACCCAAGTCCACCAACGCCTGGCGCGTGTACGAGCTGACCAGCGGCCGCGACATTCACCGCGAATCCGACAACTTCAACCTGCCCGAAGCGCCGCCTGTGCCCACCACCAGCCTGTTTTCCCGCACCGATGGCATCGTGGCCTGGAAAGGCAGCATTCAGGCCGACAGCGCGCACAACCCGCATACGGAAAACATTGAGGTATTTGCCAGCCATGTGGGCATCGGCCTGAACCCAAGCGCTTGGTGGGCCATGGCAGATCGGCTGGCGCAGCCCGAGGGCCAGTGGAAACCGTTTGACCGGGTGGGCTTGTATGGATTGAAGGGCTGGCTGTATCCGGACCCTAAGCGGCGGTAACTCAAGCGACAGGCTCAGGGCGAACGGTATTTAATTTGAACTGATCAAATTTTTTGTTGTAGCCGTTGCTTAACGGAATCACAACGCATTTTTTTTGCCTCACACAGCTGCCCGATATTCCACCTGTTGGCGCGTAAACCTCGAGACAGCGCTTGTTGGTAACGCTGTCGCAATAGCTGAGAGCGTGTGCTGCCTTGGCGGGCGGCCAGATCGGCAATTAACCAGGCCTGGAAATGCAGGCCTAGCAAGGTCAGCCGCTGTCCGTTCAGGCGGTCAACCGCGTGGCCAATGCACTCACCGTAAGAGGTCAGGTCATCGTCGATCTCTACTTCACACGCTTGTGCTGTGGTGAATCCTTGGCGTACCTGTTCGATATGAGATGCAGTTACAGGTCTTGCACCAGCAGCCAATACAAAAAAAATGCCAAAGCTTGTGCCGATGATTCGAAAAACTGTTCTTGTCATGGTTTCGCCTTAAAAACTCCACAGTGCCGACACATCTCGCCTGAACACTACCCAGGTTAAATCAACTTGGAGTAATTGGCATGACAGCCTTGTGGAAAAAATCAGTCGTGGGTGCAGCTGTAGGCCTCGCAGTGCTCGGTCTTCTCGCCGCATGTGGCGACAGCGATGACAACCCGGCACCTGCGGCAGCATCGTCAGTGACACCAACACCAACACCAACACCAAAAGCTGAGAGCCTGCGCTTGCTGGCTTTTAATGACTTTCACGGCCATCTGGAAAAAGGCGGTAACGCTTTGTTCTTGCCCGATCCATCCAGTGCAACGAGTACGTTTCGGGTGACGGCGGGTGGTGCCGACTTTTTGGCTGGCAAGCTGAATGAGCTGCGTGCTGGCATCACCAACACGCTGGTTATCTCTAGCGGTGATGCGATCGGTGGCTCTCCGTTGGCTTCAGCCTTCTTCCGCGACGAATCGGCTATTGAAGTCATGAACCTGATGAAGGTTGATATCAACGTTGTGGGCAACCATGAGTTTGATAAAGGCTTCACTGAACTCAAACGCATCATCGCGGGCGGCTGCAGCACAGACACCAGCGACCCCAACCTAAGCAGTTGTGCCAGCAGCACCAAGACCTATGCAGGTGCCAAATTTGGTTTCATGGCGGCTAACGTGGAAGGCCCGGACGGCAAGCCCATCCTGCCGCCTTACATCATCAAGAATGTGGGCACTCAGAAAATTGCGTTTATTGGCGTGGTCACCCGGACCACGCCCACCATCGTTTCCCCAGCAGGTGTTGCGGGACTGAAATTCACCGATGAAGCGGTCGCTATCAACAAGTACGTTGCCGAGCTGAAAACCATGGGTATCAAATCCATTGTGGCGGTGGTGCACGAAGGTGGCTTGACAGACAGCACCTGGAATGACCGTAGCTGTGCCAACGCCCGCGGTGAAATCTTCACCATAACGGACAAGCTGGACAAAGAAGTTGATGTGGTGCTGTCGGGCCATACCCACCAGGGCTACAACTGTGTGCGCAACGGTATTCCGGTGATGCAGGCGTTTTCGTTCGGGCAAGGTATCTCCCAGCTCGACCTGGAGATCAGCGCCGACGGCAACATTGATGCCACGAAAACGCGTGCCGTGAACGTGCCGGTTGTTAATGACAACAACACGACCACAGCTGTGTTGACAGCTTATCCGATGGCCAAGTCTGACCCCGCTGTGAAAAAACTGGTGGACGAGTATGTGGCGCTGGTAGCACCGAAGGCCAACCGCGATGTGGGCCAAATTACCGGGGGTATTGACCGTGTTGCAGCACCCGGTGGCGACCATGCGGCTGGCCGGCTGATTGCAGATGCGCAGTTGGCGGCTACATCAGCCGCTGATAAAGGCAGCAGCACCATTGCTTTCATGAACCCGGGCGGCGTGCGTGCCGATTTTGTTTGTGCTGCGCCTCCTTGCATCGTGTCGTTTGGTCAAGCGTTCACCGTGCAACCATTCGCCAACAGTCTGGTTGCGATGAGCCTGACAGGTCAGCAAATCAAAGATGTTTTGGAGCAGCAGTGGACTGGCGCGAACGCTACCCGCCCACGCATACTCATGCCGTCACGCGGGTTTACCTACACCTGGGATAACGCGGTGCCGGCGGGCAATCGGGTAACCAACATGCGCTTGAACGGTAACGTCATCGGTTTGACCACGACCTACCGTGTGACGGTCAACAGCTTCTTGTCTGACGGTGGCGACGGATTTACGACCTTGCTTGCGGGCACTAACCGTTTGGGCGGTGCACAGGACATTGATGCCTTGATTGCGTTCTTTGCCGCTAACCGCCCGTATGCACCTGTGACGACGGCACGCATCACACGGTTGAACTAAAAGTTGAAGGGGCTTCAATTCAGTGGTGTATGCCGCTGGGTTGACGCTTACACCATTCGGCTGTGACGTTCGATACACACATCCAACACCTCGCCCAGCTCGCGCTGCCACCAGTTGGCGTTGGAGAAAATCTCCACTTCGCTGTAGCCTTCAAAGCCCTGCGCTTCGACCCAGCCGCGCAGCTGGGGCAGGTCGATGACGCCGTCGCCCATCATCCCGCGGTCGTTCAGCAAATCGGTGGTGGGCACCAGCCAGTCGCATACATGCAGGGCCAGCAGACGATTCTTCCCTGCGCGCTCAATCTGTGCTTTGAGCTTGGGATCCCACCACACGTGGTAGGCGTCGACCGCCACGCCCAGTGCGCCGGACTGCATAGGGTCCAGCGCATCGCACACGTCCAGCGCCTGCTCCAGGGTGTTGATGCAGGCCCGCTCAGCTGCGTACATGGGGTGTAGCGGCTCAATGGCCAGCGGCATCCCGCAAGTGCCCGCGTAGTCCAGCAGCTTGGCAATGCCATAGCTGACCTGGGTTCGCGCCAGCTCAATGTCTTTGTGTGCGGGCTTGCCTTGCAGCGCGCCCGGCAGGCCGCCAACCACGAGCACCAGGCAGGGCGCACCGAGCGCGCAGGCTTCGTCAATGGCGCGGCGGTTGTCGTCGTAGGCAACTTGCAAGCCTTTGGCGTCGGTGGCGGGAAACATGCCGCCACGACAGTAGCCTGACAGTTGCATGTCGTGCGTTTTGAGCAACCGGGCCACCACATCGATGCCCGCAGCCGCCACCTGGTCGCGCCACGGCGAAAGGGCGTGAATGCCGCGCCGGGCGCAGGCGTCAATGATGTCCTCCAGCGGTACTTCGACGCCCCGGCTTTTTCGCACGGTGGCGGTGTTGATAGACAGCCAGCGGTGGTCTTGGCTGAAGTCACGCATGCGCTGGCCTATGACCGATGACGCGCCCTGCGGGCTGCATGACAGATGACTTGGACAGGACTTGCGCAAGCTGGCAGTTGGCCCCTTCCCCCGCTGGGGGAAGGTTGGGATGGGGGCATGCGGCGCGACCACGCTGGCAAACAGTTGTAGCACTCCTGCCCCCATCCCCGCCTTCCCCCAGCGGGGGAAGGAGCAAAGACAGCCACCGTTCGTGATGGTCATCTGTCATCAGGCATCCACGCTATTTACCGCCAGAAGTAAACGCATGCGACTGCCAGCCAAGTCTGGCTGGTCCAGCAAGTTCGCCGCATCCGCCAAGCGAAACAGCTCACACAGATGCACCAGACTGCGCGTGCTCTGCTGGCCGCCGACCATCGTGAAATGGCTTTGGTGCCCATTGAGCCAGGCCATGAATACCACGCCGGTTTTGTAGTAGCGCGTGGGCGCTGAAAACATATGGCGTGACAGGGGCACGGTCGGGCCCAGGATGGCGTGAAAACGATCTGTATCGCCGTGTGCCAAGGCGGCCAATGCGGCGCTGGCGGCGGGGGCGATGGCGTCGAAGATGCCCAGGAGCGCGTCGCTTTGGCTGTGGGTTGTTTCCGTGCCGAAGCCGTCGCCCGCAATGAGTTCTGGGTAGTTGAAATCGTCGCCGGTGTACATCCTCACGCCTGTGGGCAGGCGCCGGCGCATGGCGATTTCTTGTGTTTTGTCGAGCAACGAAATCTTGATGCCGTCGACTTGGCTGGCATTGGCGGCAATGATGTCCAGCGCTGTCTGCATGGCTTGGTCAGTGTCGTGCGAGCCCCAATAGCCCGCCAGCGCCGGGTCAAACATGTCGCCCAGCCAATGCAGGATGACGGGTTGCCTGGCCTGGCGCAACACCCGGTCATACACGCGCTCGTAGTCCGCCGGGCTCTTGGCTACGCGGGCCAGCGCGCGGCTGGCCATCACGATGAGTTGCCCTCCCTGCTTTTCAATCGCTTCCATTTGCAGCTCGTAGGCCGCAATCACCTCGTCAACGCTGCGTACTGCGTCCAGCGTCAAATGGTCGGTACCGCAGCCGCTGGCCACGCGGGCACCGGGCGTGTGTTTGGCCGCAGCCAGCGTGCGGGTGATCAGTTCCAGCGAGGTGGGCCAGTCCAGCCCCATGCCACGCTGCGCGGTATCCATGGCCTCGGCCACGCCCAAACCCAGCGACCACAGGTGCTGGCGGTAATCCAGGGTGGCGTCCCAGTCGATGGCGCATTGCGCCCAGGGGTCGATGGCAGCGCGCGGGTCAGCCACCACGTGTGCGGCGGAGTAGGCAACGCGGTTGAAGGGTGTGCCGGGTGTGGGTTTTACCGGCGTATCGCCCAACACGGTGTAGGGCGCGATGTGGCCGTTCAAATCGATGAGATTGAGGTGTTTTTTCATGATGGGGTGATGTCCTCAGCCGCCCTCACCCCCGCCCTCTCCCGCAAGCGGGAGAGGGGGTCAATCCGGGCCTCGGCTCCCTCTCCCACGTGTGGGAGAGGGCTGGGGTGAGGGCGGGCGCGGTGGGAGAGCTTTTGTGTACCCACACGCATCAAATTTAAGTGTTTTTCCATTCCCGCCCTTGTAGATACTGCTCAAGCAGCTATCAAAACTGTAGTGAAGGCACATCCACCCAGCGCCGCTCTTGCCACGATTGCAGCGCCGCCTCGACCAGTTGCACGCCCTTGGCGGCTTCGGGCAGCGTCCAGTGGTAGGGCGCGTCTTCCACCACATGGCGGATGAAGTGCTCCCACTGGATCTTGAAGCCGTTGTCATATACCTGGGTGTCGGGCACAGCCTGCCACTGGTCAAAAAACGGCATGGTTTGCGGCGTGTCGGGGTTCCACACGGGGCGCGGCGTGGTGACGCGGCTTTGGGCGCGGCAGTCGGTCAGGCCCGCCACGGCGGAGCCGTGCGTGCCGTCGACATGAAAGGTCACCAGATCGTCGCGCCGCACGCGGGTGGCCCAGCTGCTGTTGACCTGCGCAATCACTTTTTCGCCTTGGTGGCCCTTGAGTTCAAAGGTGGCATAGGCCGCGTCGTCGGCCGTGCAGTCATACGGCTGGCCTGCTTCGTCCCACCGTTTGTCAATGTGCGTGGCACCGGTGCAGCTGACCGATTGCACCTGGCCAAAGAGGTTGTCCAGCACGTAGCGCCAGTGGCACACCATGTCCAGAATGATGCCGCCGCCGTCTTCTTTGCGGTAGTTCCAGCTGGGCCGCTGGATGGGTTGTAAATCGCCTTCAAACACCCAGTAGCCAAACTCGATGCGCACGCTCAGCATGCGGCCAAAAAAGCCCGCACGGCGCAGCATGTCCAGCTTGCGCAGACCGGGCAGAAACAGCTTGTCTTGCACCGCGCCATGTTTCAGTCCCGAGCTTTCAGCCAAGCGGGCAATTTCCACCGCTTCATTCAAGTTGGTGGCAATCGGTTTTTCGCAATACACATGCTTGCCCGCCCGAATGGCCTGGGCCAGCAGGGTGGGCCGCATTTGCGTGGTGCCCGCGTCGAAAAACACCGTGTCGTCGGGGTTGGCCAGGGCTGCTGTGAGGTCAGTGCCCCAGCGTGCAATGCCGTGGGCTTTGGCCAGGGCCTCCATTTTTTCGGCGTTGCGGCCAATCAGGATGGGGTCGGGCATTACCTTGCCACCGTTTGCCAGCGTCACGCCGCCTTGCTGGCGAATGGCGAGGATGGAGCGAACCAGATGCTGGTTCAAACCCATGCGACCGGTGACGCCGTGCATGATGATTCCGAGACGTTGGGTTGTCATGTTTTGTCGTTGGCAGGTTTACAAATATCGGATTCCGTCATCCCCGCGCAGGCGGGGATCCAGGGGCTGCGGCCCAAGCCTTGTTCAGGAAGTGGGTGCGCTGAGGTGGATTCCCGCCTGCGCGGGAATGACGAAATTGATAGCAGAGGCCGTCGCCAGCTCATTGCGCAGTCAACCCCGCGTTCTTCACCAACTTCTCATTGACCGCAATCTCATCCTTGATGTACGCATCAAACTGCTCAGGCTTCATCACCCAGGCGTCTGCCCCCAGCCGCGTGAAGCGCTCTTTGACCTCCGGCGAGGCCAGTGCTTTCTCAACCTCGGCCTGCAGGCGGTTCACGATGTCGCGCGGGGTTTGCGCGGGCACCATCATTCCAATCCAGAAGTTGAACTCCGAGCCGGGCACACCCGCCTCAGACGTGGTGGGCACGTTGGGCAGCGCGGCAGACCGCTTGGCCGATCCCACGGCCAGGGCCAGCAATTGCCCTTCCTTGATTTGCTGCAGCACCGGGGCAACGGGCGAGAAGTAGTAGTCCACTGTGCCTGCCAGCAAGTCGGTCACGGCTTCTGCGGAACCGCGATACGGAATGTGCACGGCAAAAAACTTGCCTTGCATTTTGAATTTCTCCGCATTCAAGTGCGTGGCACTGCCATTGCCAGCCGAGGCGTAGTTCAGCTTGCCTGGGTTGGCCTGCGCGTAGCTGACCAGGCTTTGCATGTCGCGCCGGCCTTTGTTGGGCGAGACCACCAGCACGTTGGGCAACTGCGCAATCGGCGTTACGCCTGCAAAGTCTTTGAGCGTGTCAAACGGCAGTTTGGCGTAGGTCGACGGGCTGACGGTGTGGGAGGACGAGTGAATGAGGATGGTGTAGCCATCGGGCGTTGCCTTGGCCACCATGGCTGAGCCCACGGTGCCGCCCGCTCCGGCGCGGTTGTCAATCACCAGCGGCTGGCCCAGGCCTGCGCCCATTTTTTCGGCAATGGCGCGGGCAATGATGTCGGTGGTGCTACCCGCCGAGAACGGCACCACCACGCGGATGGGTTTGTTGGGGTAGGGCGATTGAGCTTGGGCACTTAAGGTAACGACTGACATTGCTACCGTGGCAAGGGCGCGGAAAGAAAGGTCCATACAACTTCTTAGTTAACCAAATGGTGAATTATTGGTTGTGACGGAGTGAAGTCAAGCCACGCACCTCCTCAAGCGCTCAGGACATACCCTAGGATGACTTCGCGCATGTGGTGCAGGCGCTGGCTGAGCGCTTTGGGGCTCATCAGGTCGCGGCCAAAGATGGCTGACAGCGTGTAGTTGTTCGATAGATAAAAGTACGCCAGACCGGCAATCGACACATACAGCTGCACCGGGTCCACACCGCCACGCAAGCTGCCGTCTTTTCGCCCGCGCTCCAGAATTTCGGCCAGGGTTTCAATCAGTGGTGAGTTCATCTCGCGCACATGACTCGATTCGTCCAGGTGCCGCGCTTTGTGCAGGTTGGCGCTGTTGAGCAGGGTCAAAAACTCAGGGTGGGCCAGGTAGTAATTCCAGGTGAAATCCACCAGCTTGCCAATGGCCTCGGCCGGTTTCAAGCCGAGCAGGTTCAACGCCTGCTCTTCCTGGCGAATGTGCTGGTAGGTCTGCCTCAGAACCGCCTGGAACAGGGTTTCCTTGTCAGCAAAGTAGTAATAAATCAGCCGCTTGTTCAGGCTGGCGCGCTGGGCAATGCGCTCCATACGCGCACCGCCCAGCCCGTAGAGCGCAAACTCATCGCGGGCTGCGGCTAGGATGGTGTTTCGGGAACGGTCCGCATCGCGTAGGCGTTCGTCGGACGATGGGTTGTCGGTTGCAGGCATCACCCATATTTCACCAAATGGTTAACTAAGTCAATGAACCTGAGTATTGTTATGTCTCAACTGGCCGGTCATTTGTTGGTAGATTGCCTCATTGCCCAAGGCGTGAGCCACGTCTTCGGTGTGCCGGGCGAAAGCTACCTGGCGGCGCTGGACGGCTTTCATGCCCGCCAGGGGCAGATCCAGTTTGTCACGTGCCGGCAGGAGGGCGGTGCCGCCTTCATGGCCGAGGCACATGGCAAATTGACAGGCCGACCCGGCGTGTGTTTTGTGACCCGCGCGCCCGGTGCCACCAACGCGTCGATTGGCGTACACACCGCATTTCAAGACTCCACGCCCCTGGTGTTGCTGGTGGGCGATGTGGCGGCTGACCAGCGCGACCGCGAGGCTTTTCAGGAGCTGAACTACCTGAGCTTTTTCGGCCCCAGCACCAAAGGTATGGCCAAGCGTGTGGAGCGGGTTGACGATGCGCAGCGCCTGCCCGAGTACCTGGCCCGCGCCTTTGCCACTGCCATGAACGGCCGCCCGGGCCCGGTGGTGCTGGTGTTGCCCGAAGACATGCTGACGCAGCAAACCCACGCGCTGCCGCTGCCACGGCTGGCACCCATTGAGGCCTGGAGCGACCCCGGCAGCCTGCGGCGCCTGCGCGAGCTGCTGTTGAATTCAAAGCAACCGCTGTTGATTGCCGGAGGTGGTGGGTGGACGCCGCAGTCGGCCCAGGCCTTGCAGCGTTTTGCTGAAAACTGGCAGCTGCCGGTGGCCAATGCCTTTCGCTTTCAAGACACGTTTGACAACCACCACCCGCTGTACGCAGGCGACGTGGGTATTGGTCTGAACCCCTCGCTGGCGCAGCGGGTGAAAGCCGCCGACTTGATTGTGGCCATCGGTCCGCGCCTCGGCGAGATGACCACGGGCGGCTACACGCTGCTGCAAGCGCCCCGGCCACAACAAAAGCTGGTGCACATCCATTCCAGCGCCGAAGAACTCAACCGTGTCTACCAGGCCGACTTGGCCATCAACGCCACGATGAACGCCGCCGCCCGCAGCCTGGAAGTACTCACCGCGCCCACCCAGTTGCCCTGGCAAGCCTGGACTCTGCACGCCAATGCCGACTACCAGGCCAACCGTGTACCCCAAGCCCTGGTCGGACTGGCCGCAGACACGGCGGCAGGCGTGGTCAACCTGCCCGACATCATCGCCACGCTGCAGCGCCACTTGCCCGGTGACGCGGTGCTGAGCAACGGCGCAGGCAACTTCGCCAGTTGGCTGCACCGCTACTACGCTTATAGCGGCCTGAGCAAGGGCCACAAGACCCAGCTGGCGCCCACGGTGGGCGCGATGGGCTACGGCGTGCCCGCTGGCATTGCCGCCAGCATCACCACGGGTCGCACGGTGTTCACTATCACCGGCGATGGTGATTTTTTGATGAACGGGCAAGAGCTGACCACCGCCGTGCAGCACAGCGCGAAAACCATCATCCTGCTGCTGAACAACGGCATGTACGGCACGATTCGCATGCACCAGGAGCGGCATTACCCGCAACACACCAGCGGCTCCACGCTGCAAAACCCTGACTTTGCGGCCCTGGCCAGCGCCTATGGCTATGTGGGTGTGCGCGTCACCCGTACGCAAGACTTTGAACCCCAGCTCATCGCCGCACTGGCCCGGCCGCAGGGCACCCTGATCGAGTTGATGCAAGACCCGCAAGCCATCACGACACGGGCCACCTTGGCGGAAATCGCCAGACAATCGCTACAAAAATAATAGCTGCTTCAGCAATTAATACAAGGGCTAGAGCCCGGTTTCGCTTAAAACGCTTCACAGCAGCCGGTTGAAGCGAAGGCAGCCCGGTGCAAACACTCCCCAGTTCGGGCACCATCGCCCGTATGAACCAACCCACCCCTTACATTCCCCCCAAAGTCTGGACACCGTCGACAAGCAGCGGTGGCCGTTTCGCCAACATCAACCGGCCTGTGGCGGGTGCCACGCACGAAAAAGCGCTGCCCGTCGGCAAGCACCCGCTGCAGCTGTATTCCCTGGGCACACCCAACGGCGTGAAGGTCACGGTGATGCTGGAAGAGCTGCTGGCGCTGGGCCACAGTGGCGCTGAATACGACGCCTGGCTGATCCGCATCAACGACGGTGACCAGTTTGGTAGCGGCTTTGTGGCGGCCAACCCCAATTCAAAAATCCCGGTGCTGGTCGACCACAGCTTGCCGACACCCCAGCGCGTATTCGAGTCGGGTGCCATATTGATGTATCTGGCCGAGAAATTCGGTGCCTTCCTGCCTGCCAGCGGCGACAAGCGCGCGGAGTGCCTCAGCTGGTTGTTTTGGCAGATGGGCAGCGCACCGTTTCTGGGTGGCGGCTTCGGCCACTTTTACGCTTACGCACCAGAAAAAATCCAGTACGCCATTGACCGCTACGCCATGGAAGTCAAACGCCAGCTCGACGTGCTCGACCGCCACTTGGCGCAGGCGCGCTACATGGCGGGCGACGACTACACCATTGCCGACATGGCGATCTGGCCCTGGTACGGCAACCTGGTGAAAGGCCAAGCTTACGAGTCTGGTGAATTCCTGGAGGTGCACACCTACACAAACGTGCTGCGCTGGACCGACGAGATCGCACAACGCCCCGCCGCCAAGCGCGGCCGCATGGTCAACCGCGTTGTGGGCCAGCCGTCCAGCCAACTGCATGAGCGCCACGACGCGAGCGACTTCGACACCAAAACACAGGACAAGCTCGCACCATGATGACGCTGTACGACTGCGCCACAGCGCCCAGCCCGCGCCGCGCCCGCATTCTGCTGGCCGAAAAAGGCGTGACACACCACACCGTGCAGGTCGATTTGAAAAACGGCGAGCAAATGGGCGATGCCTACCGCGCTATCAACCCCTTGTGCACCGTGCCTGCGCTGGTGACGGAGGACGGCGCGGTACTCACCGACAACGCAGCCATTGCCGCCTTCATCGAAGCGCTTCACCCGCAACCGCCGCTGATGGGCACCACACCGCAAGACAAAGCCGAGATCGCCAGTTGGCAGTGGCGCTCAGAATTTGAGGGCCTGCTGGCCATTGCCGACACCCTGCGCAACAGCTCCCCCGCCATGGCCAACCGCGCCTTGCCCGGCCCGGTGGATTACGCACAAATTCCCGAGCTGGCCCAGCGCGGCCAGGCCCGCGTGCAACAGTTCTTTGCCACGCTCAACGCGCGGCTGGAAGGGCGTGATTTCATTGCTGGAAACCAGTTCAGCATCGCCGACATCACTGCTGTGGTGGCGGTGGACTTTGCCCGCATCGTCAAAGTCAAGCCGGGCGAGGCGCACCCACATTTGTCGCGGTGGCGGGCGGCTATGGGAGAGCGGGCGTCGATGAAAGTTTGATGGCTGACGTTGCTCTGGATGCTATGAATAATGTAGCTGCTTGAGCAATGGATGATTGGGGTGGAAGAGGTTTTTGCTTGGAGGAGGGGGGTGAAAAGTGAACCGCACCGAGTACATCAATCATTTGCTGCTACCCCCTGCGTGAAATTTACGGCTTTTGACCACTTGGTGTAGCAGCTGCCCCGCCTTCATCATCCACGGCTTGCTGAACGGCCCGATAAAACGCTTCCCGCGCCCGGCTGGCCACGGGGTCTGTAGCGCCGCCCGCCCAGTTGGCGTTGGAGACGATCACCAGTTTGCGTTGGGGGTCGATGAAGATGCCCTGACCGAATATGCCGCGTGCGGCAAATGCGCCGTTGGCATAGGTCCACCACTGGTATCCATAGCCACGCTCCGGTTGGCCGATGTCGGTGCGCGTGCTGGTGGCTTGTGCCAGCCAGCCGTCGGGCACGATGCTTTGCCCGTTGACACGGGCGGCGTCAAGAATGAATTGGCCAAAACGAGCCATGTCTCGTGGGGCGGCCTGGATGCAGCAGCCGCTGATTTCTTGCCCTGTTTTGCTCAGCACCCAGGTGGCTTGCTGCTCCATGCCTGCAGGGATCCAGATTTTTTCTGAAAGATATTGCGCCAGCGGCTTGTTTGTTGCCTGGCTGATGAGAATGCCCACCAGGTTTGTTTCGCCGGTGCTGTACAGCCACCGGGTGCCTGCAGGCACTTCGCGTGGCAGGCGGCGCATGTAGCTGACCAGTGCATCCACACCGGGCTCTGGCGTGTGTTTGTTGAACCGTGCCACGTCCGAGTTCGGATCTGCGTAGTCTTCATTCCAGCGCACGCCTGATGTCATGGTGAGCAGTTGTTGGATGCTGACCTCATCGTAGGCAGAGCCTTTCATCTGCGGGATGTATTGGCTGACCTTGTCGTCCATGCTCTTGATGTGGCCGTCGCGAATCGCTGCGCCCACCAGGGTGGAGGTGATGGATTTGGCGACTGAAAAGCTTGTCCACCGACCGGCTGCATCAAAGCCCATGCCGTAGCGCTCCAGTCGCAGCTTCCCGTTATGCATGACCAGAAGCGCCGCGCTTCGCTGGCCTGCCATGTAGGCGTTTATGTCATCGGGTAGTTTCAGGGCGGGTCCGGGCTGCATTGCAATCGGTGTACCAGCCGGGATGACGCGAGACTTGGCCAGGATTGAAATCCGGTCGAGGGCACGAAACGCCGCATCACGTTGGGGCAGGCTCCAGAACAGCAGGTCGCGGTTGGTCGGGAACGTTGCCAGCAGGCCGCGCGTTTCTTTGTCCAGGCTGTACCAGCCAGCGGTCCCGGCGGTGGCAAGAACAATGATTGATCCCAAGGCTATTTTTTTGATATTCATGTTGACGCTCCGCAAAAAAGGTGACGGCCACTGAACCCAGATTTTCCATTAGGCGCACCTGCGGTGCTGTTTGGATTCCAACGGCGCATTTGCGGCCACTTTCGCCCCTCTTCGTCACCCATGGCACAGGCCAAAAGGTTCCTCAGTCGGGTCAAAACTGACTCGCAACTGCATCCGTTGTCTCTCCAAACCCCAATGGAAATTCTGGGTTGAAGACGAATGGACCCATAAAAAAAGCCGCATCGCTGCGGCTTTAACCTTGGAAATCAAAAAACGCTTACTTGACGTGCTTGCCGATCAGGCCGGCCATCTCGAACATGCTGACCTGGGCTTTGCCGAAGATCTCGCGCAGCTTGGCGTCGGCATTGACCATGCGCTTGTTCACCGCGTCCTGCAGTTTGTTTTTCTTGATGTAGACCCACAGCTTGCTCACGATTTCGGTGCGTGGCAGCGGGGTTGCACCCACGATGGCGGCCAGGGCGGCGCTTGGGGTCAAGGCCTTCATGAACGCGGCGTTCACGGTGCGCTTGGCGGCGGGGGCTTTCTTGGCGGCAGCCTTTTTGGCGGGAGCAGCTTTCTTGGCCGGGGCAGCTTTTTTAGCGGGGGCTGCTTTCTTGGCAGGTGCCGCAGCCTTCTTCGCCGGTGCTACTTTTTTCGCTGGTGCCGCAGCCTTTTTGGCCGGGGCTACTTTCTTCGCAGGTGCCGCTTTTTTAGCGGGCGCTTTCTTCGCAGTTGCCATGATGAATTTTCCTTTTGAAGTTGACGAATCACCAATGAAACCGACCGATCAGAAGAGATTGTTTCGGCTGCTCTTTTATTGGTAGCGCGATGCTACTAGAGAACATTCGGCTGTCAAAGCGAAAAAGATGCTTTTTTCATTGGGAAACCCTCTTTTTTGTGAGCAAACCACCCGCAGCCACGCTGGGTTTGCAGGCTTCAGCTTTTTTGAGCCTTGCCCAAGAAGATCAACACCACCCCAAACAGGATCACGCCGCAGGCCAACCACTCGCCGCCGGTGACCGCTTCACCCGCCAAAACCACGCCTAAAAACAGCGCAATCACCGGGTTCACGAAGGCGTAGCTGGTGGCCAGGGCGGGCGATGCGTGGGCCAGCAAATACAGGTATGCGGTAAACGCAATCAGCGAGCCAAACACCACCAAATAGGCCCAAGCCGCCAGCGCCTGCGGCTGTGCTGGCCATTGCGGTTGCTCACCCAATACAAGCGAAATCACCAGCAACACCGCGCCACCACACAACATTTCACTGGCGAACCCGGCAGGCCCGGGGGCCAAGGGCAAGCGCGTGGTCTGCAGCACCGAGCCCAACGACCAGGCCAAGGTGGCGCCGGCGATGAACGCAATGCCCACCGGCGCAGCCCCAAAACTGGCCCCACGCACCAGCAGCAGCACCCCCACAACACCCACCACCATGCCCGCCAGCTCCAGGCGGCTGGGCCGCTTGCCAAACAGCAAACCCCAGCCGCACACCATCATGGGCACCACCGCAATAAAGGTGGCAATCAAGCCCGAGCCGATGTGCTGCTGGGCGCTGGCTACCAGGCCCATGCCAACGGCCAACATCAGGCTGCCCACGACGAAAGCGTTGCGCCATTGCATCAAGCTGGGCCACGCGGTGCGGCCCTCCCGCCAGTACACCCAGGCCGCCAGTAGCAAACCCGCCACCACAAAGCGCGAGCCCATTTGAAAAAACGGCGGAAAACTCACTAGCGCAAAGCGGATGGCCAGGTAGGTGGAGCCCCACACCAGGTAGCAGGCCAGCAAGGCCGGCAGGAGGAATCGGGAGGGAGCAAGGGATGCGTTGGCAGTGATGGAGGTCATGGCGTTGATGCTAGGTTGTCAAAGGCGTTTGAGCCATGCACACTTGACGGTGATAACCCGCTTTCACCGTTGTTTTCAACGTCTAAAACCACTATGACAGAAACCTCTGAATTTGACAGCTATGACGCGCGCATTCTGGCCGAGCTGCAGCGCGATGCGCGCATCACCATGGCCCAGCTGGGTCGGCTGGTGCACTTGAGCCAACCGGCGGTGACCGAGCGGGTACGCAAGCTGGAGCTGTGCGGTGCCATCAAGGGCTACCGCGCGCAGGTGGATTACCAACGCCTGGGCTATGGCATCCGCGCCATCGTGCGGGTGGGGCGCGCGGAGTACGCGCGCGTGGTCAAGCTGGTGGAGCAAACGCCTGAGGTGATCAATGCTTTCAACGTGACCGGCGAAGACAGCTGGGTGCTGGAAATTGCGGTGATTGATGTGGCCCACCTGGACGCGGTGGTCACCAAATTTTGTATCCTGACCGAGACCGCCACCTGTATCGTTCTCAATGCCTTGCGTGAACATGCCCCAGTGCTGCCCGCCCGGCGAGAGAGCATCAAACCCACCATCAAGAAAGTCACTGGAAGGTAGCCCCATGAAAACCATTTCGACCTGCGACCTGTGCGATGCCCACAAGGGCGACACCTCAGCAAATTTCCGGGTGCTGCCGCCCGTGTTTCGAAGCTTCGGCGGCCGGGCGGCCTTTTACGGCACCGTGGTCACCGTCAAGTGCTTCGAAGACAACTCATGGGTCAAAGCCGCTGTTCAGGCACCCGGCGAGCAGCGTGTGCTGGTGGTCGATGGCGGAGGCTCGCTGCGCCGCGCGCTGTTGGGCGGCAACCTGGCGGCGGCGGCTGCGTGCAACGGGTGGGCGGGCGTGGTGATTGACGGCTGCGTGCGAGATGTGGCCGAGCTGGCAGCGCAAACCGTGGGCATCTACGCCCTGGCCGCCATGCCGCTGCCAACCGACAAACGCAACGAAGGCCAGCGCGATGTGCCGGTGCAGATTCAAGGCGTGTGGGTGCGGCCAGGGGAGTGGTTGTGTGCGGACGCGGATGGCCTGGTGGTAAGCGAGCGAGACCTGGCGTCGTAAAGCCATTGCTGTTGGGGGCGCCGCGGCCCACTGTCACAAATCAGGAATGAAACTGACTTGCAGTCCGTCTCGTCACCATGCCACGCCGTCCACCACCGAACACTTTGAAGCCACCGTGCTGGTGCACCTGGATTCTGCGCACAACCTCGCCCGCTGGTTGATTCACGACCGCGCGGCGACGCAGGACACCGTGCAGAAAGGCTGCCTGCGTGCATTCCGGTTTTTTCACCAATGTCAGCCTGCCGTTGGACCTGGAGCGTATGACGGGGTTGATGAATCCAGTTGCTGCTAAATAGATAGCTGCTTGAGCAGCATTTACAAGGGTTAGTGGCCGATTTGGCTTGGATCTTGGATCTGGCGATGTGCGGCAGTCAAACGCTTCGTAGCTGTCACGGCTGTACAAAGGGCAGCTTGGCGCGCGTGCCGTCAAGTCGTTTGCGCCAGCCCCGCCAGGTAGTTCAGCCCACTGATGCTGGGGAAAAAGCAATACACGCCACCCCGCGTGGTGATGGTTCGGCCAAAGCCGGTGAGGTTGCTGTTGCCAGTGCCGTTTTTGCCCAGGCCGGGCAGGGTGAATGCGCTGCTGGCGGGGTCGTTTTCACCCAGAAACACGTCTTGCCCGCTGATGTTGTAGACGGCGTTGCCATCGTTGGAGCCGCCGGGCCCGGTGGCAGATTTGACAAAGCTCGACAACAGGTTCCACTGGCTGGACAGGAACTCGAACTGGTTTTGCACGCTGGCATTGATGAAATACCCAACCAGGCCCCGGCTGGCGGTGTCGGGCTTCTGCGGGTCATAGGGCGGGCCGTAGGGCATGGCGCGGCGCACGATGCGGTGGTGGGTGCTGTCGGTGCCCACCACGGCTTCGTTGCGCGGGTTGTTGCGCCGGATGTGCGAGCCCACCGGGCATTTCAGGCCCAGGGTGTCGTCGGTTGTCGCGTCGCTGCTCACGTAAGTGAAGTTATTCAGCTGCGCCGTGGGCAGCACGGTGCCTTGTTCGGTGGGGGCCAGCTCCAGCGGGTTGCCGTTGCGCCAGCGGCCACACACTTTGGCGGCCAGCAGTTCCGTGTCCAGGCCCGATTGGGTTGCCATGGTTTGCAGCAGCGCATCAAAGCCCGCCACATCCTGCTCCAGGATGCGAAAAGCGGCGTAGCTGGCGTTGGTGGAGAGCTGCGCGGGCGTCACACGGTAGGTTCCGCCGGTTTCGTTGGGGTAGCCCAGCAGGAATTCGCCAGTCAGCACGCTGGGCTGGTCGTCTCTGGGGCGTTTGGTGGCCGGTGCGCCCACCACGTTGGGCTGGGCAATGCTGTCGCGGTAGCCGAAATGCACCTTGTTGTCGGGCAAGGCCGTGGCATCGTGCGCCGACAGCTCAGTGACTGCGCCCACGAAGACGGCCCGTAGCTGGGCCGACAACGATTCCAGCAGATCGAGCGAGTCTTTGACCCACAGGCTGATCAAGAGGTGCACCTGTGCGCCGTCGTTCAGCCCGCCCACCCAGTTGGCTGGGGCGCTGCTGCCCACGTCGCCCACATTGTTGGCTACCTGGGGGTTGGTGGCACCGCGCTGGAACGAGGCGTCGAAGCTTTTCAGATCAGTGGCGCTGACACCCATAGCGGCCAGGCCGGGGCAGGTGAAGCTGATGTTTAAAAAACTGGTGGGTTTGGGCAAAGCCCGCCGTGCCGTGGTGATTTTGGGCAGGCCATTGCTGCCGTTGACCAGCGCCGTGACCAGCTGGCCGGTAGCGGCTGCGTTGGTGATGGTCAATACGAAGTGGCGTGCAAAGTCCACCCGGTAGCCGCGCAGGATGGTGCCCTGCACGTCGTCATATTGAATAGCGGGCGCCGCCGCAGTTGCCGTCATGGTCGTTGTCCGCCCGGGTCAGGAAAAAGCGGCCAGCACTTGCTGCACGGTTTGCGGATAGGCCGCATACAGGCTGGTGTTGGGCAGGTGCTGCGAGGCGTCGTTGGCGGTGATGAAGGCTTCAAACGCGGCCACGTCGTTGGCCACGGGGACCAGTGCCGCGCCGCCCACTACAAAGCCCAGCAAGGTGTCAAACACGGCACCCAGCTGGGACACAAAGTCCTGAATGTAGGCATCAAAGCTGCCGTCGTAGTCGGTCACCACGGCAATCACCAGGGTGCTGGAAGGCACGGTCACGTGCAGCAAATTGGGCTGCAGGTTCGGGCTGGAGCGGTCAATCAGCAAAAAGCGTGCGTAGTGAACCGTGCCAATTGACAACAGGGCTGCATCAATCGCGGCCTGGCTGCTGGCCAGGGCTTCGATGATGGCCACAGGGCGTGTATTGGGCAACACGGGCATGAACAGGCTGAGGGGAGAGGTCATTTGGAGTCTTTCGGGGTGGTGGTTTGAAGGGGATGCGATCAGGAAAAGGCGGCCAGAATTTGCTGCACCGTCTGTGGGTAGGCGGCATACAGGCTGGTGTTGGGCTGGTGCTGCGAGGCATTGTTCAGGGCGATGAAGGCCTCAAAGCCCGCCACATGGCTTTGCACCGGAATGAGCGGCGCACCGCCCACCACATAGGCCAGCATGGCATCAAAGGCGGGACCCAGTTGGGCCACAAAGTCGTGGATGTAGGCCGAGAAGCTGCCGTCGTATTCGGTGATCACGCCCACGATCAGGGTGCTGGAGGGTTGATCCGCCGTGGCCATGTCGGGAATCAGGTTGGGCTGGGAGCTGTCCAGCAGCAAAAAACGCGCGTAATGCACGGTTCCGATGTCGGTCAGGGCGTTGATTTTTTCGGATGAGTTGCTGCCCAGCAGCGTCATGAGTTGGTTGAGCGTGGTACCCGGCAAAACGGGCATGAAAAGACTCAGGGGATTCGCCACAAAATTTCCTTTGTTAAAAACTATTTATTGAAACCAGGCGTTGAACGAGAAATTCGTGCACTACCGCACAACTCTGTCCGTTTGCGCACACACTATCCCCGAGGTGACAGGGCTGCACAACCTATCTACCTAGGTAGCTACCGGCGTCGCCCATTCACTCGTCAACATCCGGTTCCACTTTTTTTGCAGGAGACACCATGACGCCCGCCCCGCACCCCATTCCTCCGTGTTTTGACAACCCCGACCAGGCCCCCGAGCGCCTGACCGAGCTGTTTGTGGGCATTGCCCAGGGCCGGCGCATTGCACTGGGCCAAACCCCCGCCGAACGCGCGGTGTTTCGCAAACTGCACGGCGTGGTCAGTGGCCGACTGGACATGCGCCCTGACATGCCCGCCGCGTTGCGCGTGGGTGTGTTTGCCCACGACAGCCTGCAGGCCTGGGTGCGCTTTTCCAGCGACACCACGCCTACCTCGCCGGATCTGAAGTCCACCGTGGGCGTGGGCATCAAGCTGTTTGGCGTGCCCGGCCCCAAGGCACTCGGGGAGGAGGGCGACACCGCCGACTTCATCATGCAAAACCACAACGTATTTTTTGTGGACAACGCCCAGGAGATGGTGGAGTTCACCTATGCCGGTGTGGTGGCACAAGACTACCCCGGCTACCTGAAAGACCACCCCAAAACTGCGCGCATCCTGGACGAGATGGAGAAAGTGGAAGGCAGCGTGCTGACCGCCACCTACTGGGCCATCCTGCCGTTTCAGGCGGGCGAGCAAAACTACGTGAAGTACCGCCTGGAGCCGGTCACCCCACCAGAAAACGTGCCCGACGACCAGACCGACTACCTGGGTGTTGACCTGTGTCGGCGACTAGCCCAGCGCGAGTATCAGTTTCGCTTCATGGTGCAACTGCGCACCAACCCCGCCACCATGCCGCTGGACCAGGCCACGGTGGAATGGCCCGAGGCCGAGAGCCCATTTGTGCACGTGGCCACGCTCACCCTGGCGCAGCAAGACATCAGCACCCGTGGCCAGGCCGACTACGGCCAGGGTCTGGCGTTCAACATCTGGCGCGTACCCATGAGCCAGCAGCCGGTGGGCTCGATTGCGCTGGCACGCAAGATGGTTTATGCAGCCGGTGCCCAGGCCCGCCACGAAGCCAATGGCCAAAGCCTGCAAGACCCCAGCACGCCGCGCGCGGCGCCCATGGGCTGCCCGCACCTGGCCTCGCGTGCCGCCACGCAGGCGCAACCGGAAGAAACGGATACCTGCATCGTCAAAGCCGTGATTTACCCGTCCATCGGCGTGGCCCGCGTGGGTAGCAGCCCGGATGATTGGTTTCTGGGCCCCGAGGTGCCCGAGCCCGCGCCCCAGCCCGTGGGGTTTTACCGCGATGCCAAACACCGCCTGAAGCGCCAGGGCGCGCGCTTTCGGGTGTACGGCGTGAATGCGCGGGGCGGCATCGTGCGCGAGCTGAATGCCAGTAACGCCACGGTGCGCTGGCAGGTGCAGCTGGCCAACACCAAATCAGCCTGGTACGGTTTTCAGCTCGCGCTGGACATTCCCGAGGCTGCCTCAGCTCCCCCCACGACCCTACGCAACGCGGCCGTGGCCGACCGCACCCGCCTGGCCATCACCCCCAGCCCCCGCAGCGTGGAGGGTGCCAACGCCAAAGCCCAGCGTTTTGACGACGGCACATTCATGGACAAGCCGGTGTACTTGGGAGAGGCCTTCACCGACGAGCAAGGCCGGCTGATCGTGCTAGGCGGGCATGGCGCGGCCGCTTCATACGACAACAGCCGCGCCATCACCTTTGCCAACAACGAAGGCTGGCACGACGACACCAGCGACGGGCCGGTGACCGCCGAGGTCACCTACGAAGGCCTGTCGCTGCTGGTGGAGCCCGCCTGGGTGGTGGTGGCGCCGCCCGACTACGGCCCCCAGCGCAAATCCGTGCGCACCATGTGGGACTTGATGCGTGACGTGGCTATTCAGGCCGGCACCCTGGCCGCACCGGTACGGCCCAGTTTTACGCGCGACATCCTGCCCATTTTTCAGCGCCTCAATGGCCTGCAATGGGTCAACGCGGGGTTTGCTGCCGGCTTTGGCTGGAAGGGCGCGTTTGACCTGACCAGCCCCGAGGCACTGGAGCGCCTGTCCAGCGCCAGCCCGGCCTGGCGCGAGTTGCGCCACACCATTGCCAACCAGTTTCGAAATTACGAGGTCGATAGCTGGTCACCCAAGCCCTGGCCCTGGCTGTACGGCGACGCCATGGCCGTGCCCGCCGCCCAAACCCCCCGCCAGAACGCCAGCCTCACTGCCACCCAACTGGCCATGCTCGAAGAATGGGGCGCTGGCCGCTTCGTGGAAGACTACGACCCGCAACACCAGCCCCCGCGCAGCCTGGACGACGTGCCCCTGGCCGAGCAGGGCAACACCCTCACGCAAGCCGCCCTGGAGTTTTGCCTGGCCGATGCCTTTCACCCCGGCTGTGAAATGACCTGGCCGGTGCGCAGCGCCAGCCTGTACATGGCACCGTTTCGCTTTGCCCATGCGCCGCAGGGCTGGATTGCACCGCAAATTGGCGAGGTGCTCACCAGCGACTGGCTGACCATTCCCAACGGCCCGTTTTATGGCCAGCAGGCGGGCGGCATCACCCGCTGGATGGCCGTGCCCTGGCAGACCGACACCGCCAGTTGCCGCTCGGGTTACGACAAAAACTACGACCCGTATGTGCCCAGCTTCTGGCCTGCGCGTGTTCCCAATCAGGTGCTGACCAAGCAGAACTACGACATCGTGGTCAACACCCACCGCCCACTGGGTGAGCGCCTGGCCGCCTTCGCCAACCGGGCCGCCTGGATCACCCCGCTGGGCAACACCAGCTACACCGACCAGATCAACAACATGATCCATCACTTCGACCACCTGGGCGTGGTTGAGGTGCGCCCCGGCCCACCCGAATGCGAGCACTTTCCGGCCTCGATGGAAGTTGAGGACGAGCACCGCCCGGTGAAAGACATGCCCGAGGCGAAGTCCCAGGACACCCATCACCCGCGCGTGGGTGCAGCCGCCGGTGTCAGCGCCGAGTCGATCGACCTGATGGTGATTGAGAAGGTGCGGCGCTTTCCACGCGGCCTGCTACGCTGAAAGGCATGGCGTCTTTGCAGGCCGATGTGCTGGTGGTGGGCGCTGGGCCGGCGGGCTGCACCCTGGCGCTGAACCTGGCGCCTTCACACCGGGTGCTGCTGCTCGATGTGGATGCCACGCCGCCCTGGCGGGTAGGTGAAAACCTGCCCGCTGCCGCCCGCCGCCTGCTGGCCGACATGGGCTTGTGGCAAGCCTTCGAAGCCCAAGGCCACTTGCCCTGCCCAGTAAGCCGCAGCACCTGGGGCAGCGCCCAGCCCCAGGTGCAAGACGCCCTGCGCAACCTGGACGGCCCCGGTTGGCACCTGAACCGCCCCCAGTTCGATGTCTGGCTGCGTGACGTGGCCTGCCAGCGCGGTGCGGCGCTGCTCACGGGGGTGCAACGGGTGCGCCTGAGCGCTAATGAGGCGGGCATTGCGGGCCAGTTAGGGGGCTGGCGAGGCCAGGTCGAGCGGCCAGGTGCCACCTTGCAGATTCAAGCCCGCTACGTGGTCGACGCCACCGGTCGCACATCCGGTATGGCCCGTCAACTAGGCGCACAGCGCCACACGCTGGACAAGCTGGTGTGCGGCTGGGTGCTGGGCAAAGCCGATGCGTCACAAGTTATGCAAACCGCCCCCACCGAGCTTCACGCCGAACCCGATGGCTGGTGGTACAGCGCCGCCCTGCCAGAAGGCCAGCGCCTGCTCGCCTTCTACACCGACGCCGATCTCCCCGCCGCACGCTACGCCCACACCCCCGTCGCCTTGTTGGCCCGTGCCGCCAGTACCCCGCCCCTGCAACCCGTGCTGCAAGCCAGCCAGTTTGAACCCGCAAACTCCAGCGGCTTTTGCGCTGCCCACAGCGCCCAGCTCAGCCCGTTCACGGGCCGCGGCTGGCTGGCCGTGGGCGATGCGGCCCTGAGCTTTGACCCCCTATCGTCCCAGGGCCTGTTCAACGCCCTGTACACCGGGCTGGCTGGCGCTCAGGCCGTGCATCAGCACCTGACGAGCCCCGATGCCGATGCCGATGGCGATGTGGCGCTGGCAGGCTACGCCGCCGAACTGGCGCGTATCCAGGCCAGCTACCAGCAGCACCTACACGCTTGGTACGGGGACGAGCGGCGTTGGGAAGAAAGGCTGTTTTGGCAGCGACGGCACGGCGGGGGTTGAACTCAGGACAACTTAAGTGCTATTGAATCAATAGCTGCTTGAGCAGTATTTGTAAGGGCTGGTGGCCGATTTGGCTTAAAAACCGTCAACCTCACACACCCAGCGCCTGACTCACCACCTGCGTGAGCACCTGCACCGCCTGGTTTTGGGTGGCGGTGCTCGGTCTGCGGGTGCAGCGCACCAGGGCCAAGCGGCTGATTAGGCGGGGGGTGGTGATGGGGCGCACGGTGAAGGGGTGCGGTGCGTCCAGGCTGCGCAGGGTGTAGGCGGGGAGCACTGCATGGCCCATGCCTTCCTTGACCAGGCTGAGGATGGCGTTCAGGCCATCAACCTCGATGGCCAATTGCGCCGTGCAGCCGATGGCCTGGAGTTCGCTGTCCACCAGCAGGCGAAAGCTGTTGGGGCGGCTGGGCAAGATGAGCGGGCGTTTTGCGACCTCTGCCAGGGTGATGGGCCGGCGCTTGGGCTGGGCAGAAAGGGCAGCGGAGATCAGTACCAGCGCGTCTTCATGCAGTTGTGTGGCGTGGAAATCGGTGTCGGTGTTGGGGTTGTACAGCAGCGCCAAGTCCAGCTCGCCCAGACGCAGTGCTTCGGCCATGCGCATCGAAAAGCCCTCGGTCAGGCTGAGTTGTGCCTGTGGCAATTGTTTTGCAAACGCGTGGGCCAGTGGTACCGCGATCAGGCGCGACAGGCTGGGCGGCAGGCCAATGGACACGCGCCCGGCCAGCGCGCCGCGCGCGGCACCCAGCTCTTGCCGCGCCAGCGCCACCTGGTGCAGGATGCCGCGGCCATGTGCCAGCAGCAGCTTGCCCGCCTCGGTGGGCGTGGCACCGCGGCCATTGCGCACCAGCAGGGTCTGACGCAGTTGCACCTCGAGCTGGCGCACCAGACGGCTCAACGCGGGCTGGGCCATGTTCAGCGCCGGCGCAGCGCGGGTAAAGCTGCCCAGCTCGGCCACGCGCACAAAGGCTTCTATTTGTTTGAGATCCATGAAATGTGAATAGCAGTCAGTCGGCTATGTGAATAAAGCATAGCTGCTAGTGCGTTGCACGGCTTTTGTTGTGGGGTGTGTTTGACCACAATGCACCGCATGACCAACAACCTCACAGGCATCTCGTCCATGGCCACACGCCAAGTGCTGGCTGAACTCGTGGCGCTGTATTCGCAGAACGCGAGCCGCACCGTGGCCTTTGAGTCGGTGGGAGGTGTGGATGCGGCGCGGCGGGTGCAGGCGGGGGAGGCGTTTGATGTGGTGGTGCTGGGGGCGGATGCGCTGGACAAGTTGATCGCCTCGGGCCAGGTGGTCAGCCGGGTGGACCTGGTGCACTCGGGTGTGGCGGTGGCGGTTCGCGCGGGTTCCGTGCTTCCTGATATCAGTACAGAAGACGCCGTGCGCCAAGCGGTGCTGGCGGCACCCAGCATCAGCTACTCCACCGGCCCTAGCGGCGTGGCGCTCGCCAAATTGTTTGAACGCTGGGGCATTGCTGAAGCCATTCAAAACCGCCTCATCGTGCCGTCGCCGGGTGTGCCGGTCGGTACGCTGGTGGCGCAGGGTGAGGTGGCGCTGGGCTTTCAGCAGTTCAGCGAGTTGATGCATCTGGAAGGCATTGAGGTGGTCGGCCCGCTGCCCGACGCCATCCATATCACCACCACGTTTTCAGGTGGCGTGTGCGCCAGCTCCCCGCAGCCAGAGGCCGCATCCAAGCTGCTGGAGTTTCTGGCCTCACCCGCCGCAGACGACACCAAGCGCCGCCACGGCCTGACCTCCGCGTAACTCCCCGCTTAACCCATCAGGAAACAAAAACATGAGCCTCATCATCGACTGCCACGGCCACTACACCACCGCCCCCAAGGCGCTGGAAGACTGGCGCAACAAACAGATTGCGGGTATCAAAGATCCCTCCAGCATGCCCCGCGCAGCCGACCTGAAGATCAGCGACGACGAGCTGCGCGAAAGCATTGAGGCCAACCAGTTGCGCCTGATGCGTGAGCGCGGCAGCGACATCACCTTGTTCTCCCCGCGCGCCAGCTTCATGGCCCACCACATTGGCGATTTTTCAGTCTCCAGCACCTGGGCCGCCATCTGCAATGAGCTGTGTTACCGGGTCAGCCAACTCTTTCCCGACAACTTTGTGCCTGTGGCCATGCTGCCGCAGTCACCCGGCGTCGATCCGAAAACCTGTATTTCCGAACTGGAAAAGTGCGTCAAGGAATTCGGCAACGTGGGCATCAACCTCAACCCCGACCCCTCGGGCGGCCACTGGACATCGCCGCCGCTATCGGACCGCCACTGGTACCCCATCTACGAAAAAATGGTGGAGTACGACCTGCCCGCCATGATTCACGTGAGCACCAGCTGCAACGCCTGCTTTCACACCACCGGCGCGCACTACCTGAATGCTGACACTACCGCCTTCATGCAGTGCCTGACCAGCGATTTGTTCAAAGACTTTCCCACCCTGCGTTTTTTGATTCCCCATGGCGGCGGCGCTGTGCCCTACCACTGGGGCCGCTTTCGCGGCCTGGCCCAAGAGCTGAAAAAACCGCTGCTGAGCGAGCATTTGCTCAACAACATTTACTTCGATACCTGCGTGTACCACCAGCCGGGCATTGTCCTGCTGAACTCCGTGATTCCGGTGAAAAACGTGCTGTTTGCGTCCGAGATGATTGGCGCGGTGCGCGGGATTGACCCGGAGACGGGCCACTATTACGACGACACCAAGCGCTACATCCAGGCGTCGAAAATTTTGAGCGATGCGGATCGGGATGCGATTTACGAAGGCAAT
>JANOQJ010000043.1:0-43864 GCA_031414805.1 Comamonadaceae bacterium | reverse complement strand
TTGCTGGGCGTAGGCCACGCCGGAGTTGAGCAGGGCCCGGTATTGGGCTTCGCTGGTGGTGGAGTTGCCCAGGTAGCGCCGGCCTGTGAGCTGCAGGATCTGGTCGTCCACCAGGCGCTGCTCGGCAAAGCCGTCTCCGTATCGAGCCATGGTGAGCTCGGGGTTGAGTTGGAGCTGGTTGAAGAAGTAGTCGCTGGACAGGAAGCTGGCGCCGTTGGTGAAGGCAGGGTCGGTTTCCACCAGGTAGCTGGCGCCGGGGGCGGTGTTGATGGCAAATAAGCTGCTGGTGGGTGGGCTGATGCGCCCGCCGGTGGTGGCGGTGGTGTAGCGCTTTTCAAACGCTCCTGAATAGATAGCTGCTTGAGCAGTATCTACATGGGCAGTTGGCTGTTTTGATGCCGAAACGGCTGGTTTCAGTACTGCTGCGGCTGTGGCGGAGATGGCTGTCAGCAGGTGGGCCAGGAGCACCAGCCAGATGGTTACTCGCTGAACTAAACTGGCTGGCGGTTGACTATCTGTTTGTTTCACTGTTTTGGAGTTTGCCATGACCTCGATCACGATTGAATTGCCCGACGATGTTGCCAGCCAGGCCGCCCAGGCTGGCATGTTGTCGCCGCCCGTTATTGCCCAACTGATCGAGGCAGCTGTAGCCCGCGTGAACCGCGAAGATGCCTGGTTTCGCCAGGAGGTGGGGGCCAGTCTGGCGCAGGCAGATCAAGCCGATGCCACATGGCTCAGCCACGAGCAGGTTCAATTGGAATGGCAAGCGCAACGCGCTGCCTTGCTGACCAGCCCGGCATCAAGCTCGACATCCGGTTCAACAAGCGCCTGAAGTCGCCCGCGACTGCCATGCAAGCGCCAAGCCGCTACACCATCGTCTGGCTGGCTGCAGCCGCCGCAGATCGCAGACGGATCGTGCGATACATCACCGAACAAAGCCGTGAGCCGCGCGTGGCGGTGGGTTTTATGGACACCTTGATGGGCAAGATTGAACTATTGGCGCATGACACGGTGCAGTTCAAACCAGGGCGCGTGGCGGGCACGCGTGAGTACGTTGTTCACCCCAACTACATCGTGGTGTACCGGATCAAGGAGCAAACGCAGCAGGTTCAGATCATCCGGCTGTGGAGTGTTTGGAATCAGCCAAGCTGACGCAGTTATTGGGATGGATCAGGGTTTAGTTACTACGCTTTTGATAGCTGCTTGAGCAATCAATACATGGGCTGTAGGCCTTTTTCGTTCATAACCGTCTAGCTAGCCGTGCATCATCACGCCAACTAAACCTTGGCGGTATTGTTGCGCGCCGCGATCTTTGGCAAAGATTTTCATCGGCTTTGGCAAAGATGTTCATCGGCTTTGGCAAACTCTGACGCGATTTTGTTACAAGTGCGGGCGTAAAAAGGGCGAATTGGATCGCCCTTTGTTGGAGTTACAGCGGTTTTATGGTCGTTCGGAGTCTTGAACTGGGGCTGTTAAAACGGCTGTAACTGGCTGTGGCAATGTCAGTGATGCGATCAGTGACATGCCGCTGATTGTGGTTGGGTTGTCGAGGTCGATGTACTTGGCTGCTTTGACCTGCTCTACCAGCACACGCAGAGCGGCTGCATCGGTTTGGGCCGTTTGGCTGGCTAGCGGATTGTGAAGGCTTTGGAGGTCGATAGCGACCTGGTTTTGCATGCCAATGCGCTGTAAAAATGCCACCGCTGTGATGTGCCTGGGCCTTGTGTCTGCTGTTTGCTGATGCTGGACAGCCAATCGCCAGTAGGGGTAGATGGCCTCAACAAACGCCTGGCTGGCCTCGATTGTGTTGACCACATCGCCTGTCGAATTAAGAATTTCGTAGCGCATTTAGCCCAACTTCCTCAGAAGAATGTAGACCACAAAGCCGCCACCACCCGCACCCGAAGTGGCCGTGGTGGTTGTAAACATGCCGCCACCACCGCCACCGATACCGCCTGCGCCACCTGTGCCCGAGTTAAAGCAGCCACCACCTCCAGCAAAAAGCCCGCCCGCGCCTCCTGATGCACTTGATCCAGCACCACCGCCACCGCCAGGCCCGCCAGGTTGAGCAGAGCTACCGCCACCAGCAAAGTAATCCAGCAAAAACGTTGAGAGCGATGCCAGCACCGCTGGCGGTGCTGTTGTGGATATCTGATTGATGATGTTGGCGCTGCCAGCCGTACTGTTATTGAGCGCTGCGCCGCCGGCACCACCGCCGCCCGTTGGCTGCACAACAGCGGCGAGGTGGTCGCCGCCGTTGCCACCCACACCGCCACCGCCCGTGCTGCGACTGTTGGCTGATGCGTAGGTAATGTCTCCCCCTCGCGTAGCCGTCTGTGCGGTGAGGCCAAAAGGATTGACAGCGCCACCACCGGTGGTGGAATTTGTTGAGGTGGCTCCCGTCACGGATCCACCGCGCCCGCCCGTGAACAACAACGCTCCCGGTGCGCCTCCGGTGGCCGTGCCGCCTGCGGCACCGGTCAAGGTGCCCGCGGCTGCAACGAAGGCACCGCCTGCCCCGCCGTTGGCTGTCAAACTTGGGTAGCCAGACGCCGTGACTGTGGTGGTGCCGCCCGCGCTGCCAGCGGTGCCGCCTGTCGTCGTGGCATTAACGATCGACGCACCCCCCGCCCCAATCGTGTGTGTGAACACGTCGCCTGTCAGTACATTGAGATAGTCCAAGGCATAGCCGCCAGACCCACCGCCGCCAGCCAGTCCTGCGGCGTTGGATACCGCAGCACCCGATCCACCTGCACCAATTGCCAAGCGCACCAGGGTACCGTCAGCCGGTATGGTCAGCGTGCCTGAGGTGTTGTTGTGACGGCATAGCAGGGGAAATCCACCACCACCTCCGCCTAAAAAGTCAGAAAGTGCGCTCATTTGATTTTCCATCCTTGCGTTGCATTGACATAAACCCACTCCGAATAACGGGGTGGGGACAGGCGGCAAGTGGTGTCTGTCAGAGCCTCATGTTTGAGGCCCGCCCAGTTGATCAGGTTGTCTTGACGGCCGTTGCCGATGACAACGGCAAACGTGTCGTTGGCCGCGGGTGCTGCGGGTGCTGTGACGGTTGTGGCGGCTGCGTTAGTGAGCAGCACCAACTGACCAGCAACTGCCGTGTGAGTGGTACCAGCAACAGTCACCAGCGTCAGCCCCGATCGGGGCAGCTTGCGCCAGTTGATGGCGTCAAGGCTAGGGTCTGTGGTGCCCGCGCCCGCCGTCAAACGCACGTAAATATTGTCCAGATCGGCGGGGCTGCGGCGCACATCGCCGACCACATAACCGGTACCGGACACCCACAGCACCGCACCGCTGGCGGCCACGGCCTGGTCGCGAGCGGCTATCGCGCTGGATACCGCAGCGGCCAGCCCGCCCAGTTGTTCCTCCACCCAGTCGACCGCAGCGGCCAGGTAGGTCAGCACGGTGTTGATGCCTGCCACGCCACCAGGGAACCAGCCCATCATCGCATCGGCGCGCATGCGGAAATTCAGGCGGTCCAGGCGGCTGGGCACGGGGGTTGGCACGCTGGTTACAGCGGCGGGGGGTGTGGGTTTTACAAGTGGCATACGACTGGCGTTTACACGCCCTCCAGTTCCATGTTGATGGGGGATTCTTTGGGGTTTTCGGGGCTGACGTCGTGGTCTAGCACCACCGCCACCAGGCTGAGCAGATTCTGAAAAGTGCCTGGCGTTTGCACGCCCAGGAAAAATGCCGGGCAGCTGTAAGCCAGATCCAGCGCAGCCGCTGCGGCCTCCAGCTGATCGGTGCGAGCCAGGCACACCTGAGAGACACGCTTGACCGATTTGAGGCGGCGCAGTTTGGCCAGGTTGCCAAACGCCGTGCGCTCGATCTTGCTGAAATTGGTTCGCCGAACGCGGGCTCCAAACTGTGTTTCGCCCAGCGGCACCGCCGTGCCCACAATGCATTTATCGAGCCGAATGGTGCCGCTGGCGCGGGTGAGCGTGACGGTGATCACGCCATCATCGAAGCTCGGCAAATCGAACAGGGGAATCAGCTCACGGGTGGCAAACGGTGCGAAAAAATAATCGTCCCACCCGTCAATCAGCGAGCCATCCAGATCCGCTGTGTAGCTGTAGACCGTGGTGACGCCGCTGGTCATGGCCACCGTCACGGTGTCGGCCTCTATGCCGCGCAGCACCAGAGCTGTCACTGTGCCTGGCTGCAGTGAAAACGTGAGCGGTGAAGCTGCACCCGAGGTGCCCGCCTCGGTCAGCATGTCAAACATGGCCCAGCGGTTGGTGGCGCTCACGTCCAGCCAGTTCAAAGGGTCGGCCTCGGGTGGGGTGGGGGTTGTGCCGGCACCTTGGCGCTCAAACACACGGTGCACGGCTGCTGTGGTGCGCCGCACCCGTTGCAGGTTGGCGTAAGCGGTGGCTGCAACCCATTCGGTGTGCTCCGTCTCGGCCACCGTGGTAGAGACCAGCATGGCCTCGGCAATGCCGTAGGGCACATCGGTGGTGCCAATGGCTTGCGCGTTCACGGGGGGCAGCACGTAGGCCGTCATAGTGATACGGCGAGTACCTCGCCCTCCAGGTTTTTAATGGCCAGGCCATCGATGTCCCAGCGGTCGATAATTTTTTCAATGCGGTCCAGCAGATACAAAGCCTTGCTCGATTGAACTGGCATTGCACGCATGAAATCCCACATCTGCTGCATCTGCGCACCCGTGGATGCGCCTGCACCTTGCAACATGTCTTGCGTATTGCCTGCGCTGTAAATACGCCCCGGCGTGCGAAAGTCAACCAGCTCCGCCCCCTCTTCGCCCACCATTGCCAGGCCCATGCCCAGCCCGCCGCGGGCAAAGGCCTGGATGCCGTGTTGCGCGAAGTAGCCCTCCACATAGCCGCGGCCCATCGTCTTGTCGTAGCCCATCAGCGCCACCACATCGTCAACACTGAGTTTGTAGTTTTTGACCATCTCGGCCAGCTTCTGCGGGTCATCCAGATTGGCGTTGGCCACACCCCGAAAGTCCAACGGAATACCCGATTGCGTGATCAAAAATCCGGTGCTGCTCACGCTGGTGCTTCCGCTGGCGGTGGGCGTGCCCCCACCCCCCACCGTGAATGGGCTACCCGCATTGGCCGGGCTGCTCGCCGCGCCGCTGCCGCCGGCAGGTTTGACATGAAAGCCGGTCTGCCGGGTCAGCGCCTCGGCCACGCGGTCAATCGCCTGGGCGATGGTGAGCACCGAGGTGTCGACGCCTTGCATCGTGGCCACCATCTTGTCAATGCCATCGTCCAGGTCTTTCAGGTACTTGAGCTGGGCGTTCGCCGCCTCGAGCTGCTGCTCTGCTGTTGTGAGCTGGTTGGTGGCCAGCCCACCCAAGGTACTCAGCTTGACAGCCAGCTGCAGGCGAGCGCGGTCGTAGTCGAGCTGGCTGCCAAAGTTGGCGGTGTCGATGCCGCTGCGCGCTGCGCCAATGGCCTCATTTAGCGCCTTTGAATCGGGCATGTAGCCGCCGCCCTGGGCCTGGGCAATGGCCTGCTGAATGAAGTCCACACCCTGAGAGGCCAGCAGGCCGCGGCCCTTGTCTGACTGGCCCAGCAGCTCACGTGCATTGCTGCGCAGCGTGTCAACCATTGCCTCTAACGCCTGCACCGATTCTTGGGCCAGCTGCTGGGTCAAAGTCACCCGCTCACGTTCGGCGTTGATGGCGCGCTTGGCCGCTTGAACGGCTGCATCGGTGTTGCGCGCTGCGGCCTGGCGCGCCCGCTCGGCAGCTTCCGCCTGCTCGCGCAGCGCATCGGCCAGGCGCTGCGCCGCATCAGCCGCCGCCGCAGCAGCAATGGCCACAGCGTCTACCTCGGGCGTGATTGCGGCAAAGTCACCTGCCACTGCCAGCAGCGCCGCGTAGGCGGCTGCGCCACCCGGTGCGTTGATATTGGCCTGCGCTGCGCTGACCGCCGTGCGGTACTGGTCTCGCGAGGCATTGCGCACGTTGTCTGCCGTGATCGACACGCCCGCCGCGTTCAGCGAGTTGGTGATGTTGCGCACCTTGATCTCGCGCTGCTCGGCGGGTGTGAGAAAGTTACTCTCATACGTATTCAGGTTGTTTAAGAACCCATCCAACCCGCCCGACAGCGTCATCAAAGACTTGATGATGTCGTCACTCAAACTCGCCAGGCCTGGCGCACCCGTGGTGCCCACGCGGTCGCGAAACGCCTTGATGTCTGCCGCCAGCTTCAGCGCCACCTCATCGACCACCGTGGCCACTTCCTGCGCCGCCGGCACGATGCTGGCAAACGCCCCCGACATGTTCAGCAACGCCACATAAAACTTCTTGCCCACCTCGTCGGTGCGCTTTGCGTATTCCTCCACCATCTTGCGGTAATCGACCCGGCTCATGCCCAACAGTCCGGCACCCGTCACCGTCCCACCCGCGGCCTGCAGGCTGGTGGCAATGTTGTTGGCCGTGTTGGTGCGCTGCTCTTCGGGCGAGAAGAAATTGGTGAAGAAGTTTTGCAGCCCGCTACTGAGTGTGGCCAGGCCATTGCCGTCTACTTTGTCCAGCGCGTCAGCCAGGCCCACCAAGCCCGCGGCGGCATCAAAACTCAGGTTCTTGAGGTTTTCAAACGGCAGCGCCGCCGCCACCTGTTTGAGTCCCTCCACATTGGCGATGCCGGACTGCAGCTTGTTGATCAGTGCATCCAGGGCTGGTTTGGCCAGCGCATCAACATCGATGCCGCGCAGCAAGTCGCGACTCGTTTTGGGGATGTCGCTGGCCGCTTCAGCCGCCGCGATTTCCGCATCGCTCATCATTTGCTGCATCGTCGTCGTTGTGACTTTTGTCAAGAACGACTGCGCCTCGCCTTGCGTGATCTCGACATCCGACGTTGTTGACACGGCTTCTTTTCGGCCCAACTGACCCGATGCAGCCTGCAGGGCTTGCAGGTATGCCTGCTGAAATTCCTCAACGCCGGCCGCGGCGGCTTGCTCGGCAGTCATGCTGCCCCGGCGGTTAAGGTATCCGTTTTCGTACTGACCGAAACCAGTCGATTGCCCGTTGTTGGTTACTACGCCACCTGCGTAGGCAAAGCCTTTACCGTTTTTGCTTGACTCAATGCCGGCGGCAAAGTAACCCAGCGTTGCGCTGGAGCCCAGCACCCTGAATGTGTCGTTGATGGATGCTGTAGTGGCTTGATACGTCTGGGTATAAGCATCACCGGCGATGGAGCCGCCGCTCGGTCCGCCCATAAACTTGGCATCTAGCCCTGAAAGTTGTTGCCCGCTACGCGTTTCGCCGCCGCCCGATCCCAGCAGCAAAGCAGCGCCCAGCGCGACCCAGCCCCATACCGGCACCGCCGCCAAAGCTGCGCTCAAACCCGTGCCACCGGCTGCTGCAGCGGCACCACCCGTAGCGGCTGCGCTGCCCGCAGCGCCTGCCAGGCCGCCCGTACCTGCAGCAGCCGCCGTGCTGCCAGCCAATCCGATGCCGCCGGTTGCTGCACCGGTAAAACCAATGCCGCCAGTGGCCGCACCGGTGAATCCGATGCCGCCCAGGCTGGCCGCACTGGCTGCGCTAACAGTAGCAGCCGTGCCTGCACTGGCAGCAAACGCGCCCGTTGCAGCACCCAGGCCCAGCGCACCCGACACGCCGCTTACGATGTTGTTCACCAGCCCGCCGCCCGAGCCAAAGATGCTGCCCAAGCCTGATCCACTCGATCCAAGCAAGCTATTCGCAAGACTCCCCAGAATGCCGCCCGAGCCACCCGAACCCCCACTAAACAAGCTGCCAATAGCCTGCGTCAACACCGGCTGAATAGCCACCCGGATGACTTCGCGCTTGAGCTCGTCGACCAGGAATTTGCGGAAGCTTTTCACCCCCTTCCTGAGCTCGCCAGTCCAGCGCTCAGCTGTTTTTTCCAGCTCGTCGGCCAGCTTTTTGGCGGCGCGTTTTTCTTCGTCTTGCGCGTCGTCGCGGGCTTTCTTGTGGGCGGTCAAATCCTCTTTGTTGGCCTGCGCTGCGCGCAGCTTTTTCACCGCATCAATCTGTTTTTCCAGCGCTTCGATGTAGCCGGGAATCACGCTGTCGGTGGCCTGTAGATCAGCCTTGGATTTTTCCAGCTGGGCAATTGTCAAGTCCAGCAGCGCCGCCTCGCCCTTGCCAAACACGGCGTTTTGCTGCTCCAGCGCATAGGCCTGGGCCTCCAGCGCCTCTACTGTCTTCAGGGTGCTGGCCACCAGCGCCAACTGGGGCTTGACCAGCAGCTCATCGATGTCGCGCGCGGCCTTGCGCTGTTCGTTGGTGCGGCTTTGCTCCAGCACCGCCAGCTTGCCCATTAGCTCAGCTTGTTCCTTGCCCGAGTCTTTGCGTTTTTTCACCACCGCCAGTTCGGCCTGTAGCGCCTGGCGCTGCGAGTCAATGTCTTGCAGGCGCAGGGCACTGGCCTGGGTGATGGCGGCTTGCTCAGACAGCAGGCCTTGCTGGCGGGCACTGGCAATCGCATCCAGCCCGTCTTTGGTGGCCGCTTTGGCCAGCTCGTAGCCCGCCTTGATGCCTGCGGCCTCCGTGGCCACGGCGCGGGCCAGGGCCTGATCGTCCTTATTGGAGCCGCCTTTTTTGGCGTAGCTGGCCTGAATGTCTTTGACGCGCTTAGCAATCTCTACTTCCGAGGCGCCCGCAGCCAGGCCTTCGTTGCGCGCCTTCACGATGTCACGCTCCAGCTTGACCTTGTCACTTAAAAACTTCACGCCATCCTGGTCAAAGGCAATGCGGGCCTTGACCTGTTCGTTGCCAGCGGCCTGCGCCTGGGCGCTTCGCAGCGCCAGGCGTTCCACTTCCTGCGCAGCCGCCAGCTCTTCACGCTTGGCCTGCAGCGCCTCCACGTTGATCTTGCCCTCGCGATTCTTCAAGAAAGACGACTTCTGAACCACCAGCTCCAGACCGGTGATTTCGTCTTTAATCCGCTTTATCTTCTCGCCCACCACCTCGGCGCGCCCAATCCCCAGCATCGCGTCAATCGCTTCTTTCACCCCATTTTTAATGCCGCGCCACCCCTGCTCAATCAAGCCCAGGTTCGCCAAAATCTGCTTGGTGCGCACATCAGTTGCATTGGCAAACGCATCCTGCGCAACCTGCGCCGCTTCGGTGGTTTTGCCTTGTAACTCCAGCGCCTTGATCTGCTGGTAGACCGCATCCGTCAGGTAGTTGTACTTTTCATTGAGCTTGATCGTGGCCTTCAGCGGTTCGTTGGCCAGCGCCTCAAACTGCTTGACCGTTTCTTCCACCGCCTGCCCCGTGGCCTGCTCCATCTGAACGGCGATGCGCGTGAAATTCTCCAGGCTGCTGCCTGCCACCGCGCCCGAGGCGGCAAACGCGGCCAGGCCCTCGGCCGCTTTGGCCTGGGTGCCAATCACCCCGTCGATGTTGCTGGCCATCACCTGCATGGCAGCGGCCGTAGTGCCCGCCGCGTTGCCGCTCATGATCAGCGCCGTGCTGTAGCCAGTGGCCTCACCCGCGCCCTTGATGTAGGCATAGCCCAGCACCCCCACCGCACCCGCAGCCAGCGTGAACGGATTCACCAGGCCCATCACATACCCGCCCAGCGCACGCGCCGCCGGGCCCGCGCCACCAAACATGTCCTTCAGCTGGCCACCTTGCTGCAAGAACACCGTCATGGGCGACTGGCCTGCTGCAATGCTGGTAAAAATGTCGGTGAACTGCGCCGGAATGCCGCGCAGCGCGGCGGCTTGCTGCTTGGCGCTGATGCCAATACGGTCGAGCTGCTCGCCCAGGGCCTTCGCGGCCTTCGCGTTAACCTGCTGGTCGGCCACAAAGGCACGGCCATCGCTGGTGATCTTGATGGTGATAACGCGTTCGGTCATTTTGGTTTGGCTTCAGTCTTTGCGGTTTTGCTCGGCCCGTGCGGCCCACACATCCAGCGCCTCGTCTTCCATAACTTTCAGCTGGGCCCATACCGTTTTGGCGGTCGCAGTATCCAGCCCAGCCATCTCCATCTCCAGCTTGGCGGCCTGTAGGTCAAGCCCGGTGCGCATCGCGCCACCCAGGCCAGCGCCTACCCAGTGCCACTGGTTTCGCAGCGCCAAAAACAGCAGCACAGCGTCCCAGTTTTCTGGCCACACCTCAAACACTGCATCGGTCTGCTCGCCCGCTTCTTGCAGCAGCTCCTGGGGCACCTGGCCAAACAGCGCCTGAGCCTGGTCCACCAGCGCCTGGTCAAACGCGGGCTTGGCAAACTCCCCCAGCTCGTCAGGGCCGTCTTGCCCAGCGCCTAGGGCGTGGCGAGCGGCCCCTCGGAGTTTTTTGCCGGTGCCTTGGTGTAAGCATCAAAAAACGCCGTCACGATGGCGGCGCGTGCGCCAAAAATGTCCAGCACCGCGGCCAGGTTGTCGGGTGTGAAAGCCAGGGGATGATCGTCATCGCCCACCAGATCGGCCCAGTCCAGCAGGTACTTGTCAATCAACTCCTGGTCGTCAATCGGTTTGTCAGCCTCAGCCTCAGCCTCAGACGGGTCTTCAGCGCGCTGCATGCGCGCCAGCACCCGAGCCATCAGCGCCTGGTACTCAGCCTGGCCACAGCGGCGAAACTTGACCTTGAACTGAGCGGTCTGGGTTTGCCCCAAATCGCCCAACAGAGAAAGCGTTACAACAGCCCAGAAAAACGGGGCAATAGCAGTTTTGAACACGGAGAATTCCTTTAAAAATGGGGTGAGTTAAACGCTCGGGCGGGTCAGTGCATCAGGTGCCACATCAGGTGCAGACGATGGCCCATTCGTTGTTGCCCGCGGCCGTGGGCACAAAGCGCAGCGGCATGTTGATCATCTGTACGCCATCGCTGTTGCTGTAAGTCGGCTTGCCCAGCTCCACCGTGCCGGTGCCGGTGATGGTGACGATGTTGCCGGCCACCGTGCCATTAACAATGGACAGGTTGCCCACCGCCTTCTGCTGGGCCAGCGCCACCCAGGCCCGCGCGGCCACCGTCGTGGCCTCAAAAACAATCGAGCCCGTGCTTTTGCGGTCGGTGATCTCCACCGTGTCAATTTCGGTCAAGTCACGCTTGACCACCTGGTTACCAAACATCAGGTCAAACCCGGCGCAGGCAATGGTGGTGCCGTGCAGGCTGGCCGTCACATTGGCCTTGTTCATGGCCACCGGCTTTTGCCAGCCGGTATAGGTGGGGGTGGGCAGCGTGGTGTCGGTCAGCGCCTGCCAAAGGCCTGTCATCTCAAACTCAATCGTGGGCTTGCCCTTGGCGGCCAGGCTCAGCTTGGCCTCGCCGCGGCAACCGCGCATGGCCTGGTTGACCCCATCGATGTTGGCGTAAATCGTCACACTCTCGATCACGTCAGTCACCGGTGCAAACGTGCAGCTGGTGACTGCCACCAGGGTAGCCGAGCAGGCGCAGGCGCGCAGCAACGGGCCAAACTTGGGCTCCGTGCCGGCAGCGCCCGATCCGCCGAGTTCCACCTTGAATTTGACCTTTGCAAACTGCGTGGCCTGAATCAAACCGTTTTGCCCAAAGTAGGGCTGAATGTTGTTGCGCTCAACCTCCTCGCCGTCGACCGGGGTCACCTCCACGTCGTGCACCACAAAGGCGTTCACGGCACCGGTGGGAACAGGGTCAAGGCCGTAGGTCACTTCGGTTTTGACACCGATAAAAATCTTTCGCATCAGCTTGGGCATGGTTGCTCCTAAAAAATAGTGGAGGGGTTTACGGGTTGCAGCTCGGGTTACGTCTCATCCGGTGACAGCTCAGCACCCAGCGGCTGGCCTTGCTCGTCGCAGGGCAGGCGCACACCGTCGATCACGGCGTACAAGCCGCCGCGGCCGTGGTGTTCGTCTGCCGGGGTCACTGGCTGGCCAGGCACAAACAGCGGCTCGCTGCTGCGCACGCGGCCCCGGTCAATCACAGGCTCACCATCAGATGGCGCAATAAATGGTTTTTTGCTCATAAATAGTTCCAGGTTTTCAGTTGCAACACGGCGCTGTGGCACAGCACCCCGCAAAACATCACGGGCCCGCTGTCCAGCACCTGCACCCCATCGGGCTCCTGGGTCATCGGGTTTTGTTCGCACACCCCGCCCAAGGTGGGGTTCTCGCGCAGGAGGGCGCGGTAGCTTTCAATCAGCTCGTCAAATTCCAGGGCCGTGGCCTGGTCATCGGCAAACGCCATGTAGCCGCGCCATTGCCAGGTGTGTACGTTCATGACCGTGGCGGTGCTCACGCTCACCTCGGCGGTGGCGGTACGGGCCAGCCACCAGCCGCGCAGCTGCTCGGGCTTGGCGGTCGGCGTCATGACATACAGGGCGCGAAACTTGGCCTCGTTTGAGTGGTAGCGTTCCCGGTCGTGAACGCGGCCGATGTCGGGCACCAGCAGCATCTGGGCCACGATGGCCGTGCGAATGTCTGCCAGCACGCTCATGCCGCTGCCCCTTGTTCACGCGGCAGCTCAGCGGGCGTGATGCGCGGCTCAAACCGGTTGCACACCGCTTTTCGGTTGACATAAAACCCACCCAGGCCGCACCAATGGCCACGGCCCCGGTTGGTCTCGGCATTCAGCGTCTGGTCGCACTTAGCGCAGGCCTGGCCTTGCGCAATGCGTGGCGCGTCAAAGCAGTAGCCCATGCTGACCATGGCGGTCTGGTAATGGCTCATGCCAACCCCCCGGCCATGCGCTGGGCCAGCTCTGCGGCCGCATCTTCAAAGGCGCGGACGATCTGCCCTTGCTGCGCTGCCAGTGTGTTGGCAAAGGGGCGCTGCGCCTTGGTGCCCACGCGGGCAATCTTGCGCGCCACCAAAAAGGCCACGCCTGGCGCCCGCTTGGGCTCCACGCCTAGTACCGCCTGCACCCACGGAATCAAAGCCTTGACCGGCGGCATGTGCGGCTTTGTGCCCAGCTCCACAAACAGCGCGGCGGGCTGGTTGCTGCCCACCACACCCAGCACCCCGGCTGGCGTGCTGAACGCATCGCTGGTGATGCTTCTGCGGGTATTGCCGCTGACTCCCGTAGGCATCGCATCAGCGACATTACCCTCCAGGCTCTTTGTCACCTGCGTCATCACCGGCAGCAGCACCTCATGCAGCAGCTGCGGCGCCTCGCGCAGGCCGCGCTCCAAAGTTTGTAGCGCCTGGGCGCTGAGCGTCATCACAGCGTGCCCTTGTCGACCAGGTGCAGCCGTCCCCGGCCGCTCCAGCTGCCCACATTCGCCGCGGGGGCACCGGCCAGGCCTGCGGCCACGGCGGCGGGTGCTTGCGGGTCGACCTTGCCAATGCCGCTGTAATAAGCGGCCCGGTAGTCGGCGGCGCGGTACGCGTAGTTGCGGGCCCGGCTGTCGGAGCTGCTGGCGTCGGCGTTGATGCTGCTTTCGCGCTGGCCGCTGTAGTAGCTGGCCAGCTGCTTGCACAGCAGGTGCGCGGCGTAGCTGGCCACCGCCTCGCGGTGCGCCAGGCCTATGGTGTCCTGCCCGGCCTGCAGCACATGCGGCGCGGCAAAGCGCACGCGCAAAGTCTCTGTGGCCAGCAAGGGCTCGGCCAGCATGAGCTGGATGGCGCTGGGCGTGATCTGCACCGCCACATCCACCAGGCTGGGCGGCTGCAGGCCAATGGGAAACTCACCGTCCACCAGGTAAGAGCCAGGCTGCACCCAGCCTGCCGGCAGCGGGCCGGTGTGGCCATTGGCCAGCCACACCACATCGGCCACCAGGGTGCGGGGCACGTCGGTGCTGTAGCGGGCTGCAGCCAGGCTGATAGCCTGGTCGCGCACCACGGGCGTGATCTCGCCACTCTGGTCGCTGACCAGGTTGCTCACGAGGGTTTGATAGTCGGCCAGGGCCATGGTGTTTGTTGGTTGGGTTTAACTTTTGGTCAAGCCAAGCACCCATGGGCATAGATGCTTGGCTTGACCCAGACACCTGTGCAGGGTGGTCTGGAGGCTTTGAGCAGGGGCCACCTGTTCAGGCCATTCAGGCCTGATTCAGATCAAGGCACCACGGCTTTGGTGGTGCCCTTTTCCCCATCCACCAGCACGGCACCGCCGTAGATGTGGCGAATCTTGTAAGTCAGCACATCGTTGTTAAACATGCTGCCCACGTTAGGCATGTCCTGCACAAACACCTCGGGCTCTTCGCGGCCCTGCAGGAAACCAATTTCCAGCACCGGCAGCTCCATCTGGTTGGCCACCGTGCACCAGTCGTTGGCGTCTGTCCAATACGTCACCGGGATGATGGTGGGGTTGAGCGTGTTGACAAACGTGGGGTCGTTGTTGGTGTTGCGCACAAACAGGTTGTAGGCCGTGTCTTGCAGATCGTGGGGAATCAGCAGGTAGGCCGGTTGCGTGGCCAGGCGCTTGCCGCTGCCCGAGCGGGCCTGCTTGAGCATGGCCAGGCGGTGGGCCGTGTATTCAGCGGCACTGAGCGCGCCCGTGAACAGGTTGTTGTGCCCCGCCACATACAGGGCCAGCGTGTCGTAGATCACGGGGTTGGTGCGATAAAAGTCAAACACAAACTCATAGAGTGTGTTTTTCGCGGCCAGCGCCATTTCCACCGGCACGCGGCGCACCACCTGCACATCGTCGTTGATGATGGTTTCCATCGTCACGGTTTCAACGCCGCCGCGTTTTGTGGCGGCATAGGTGCTTTTTGCATCGCCTGGCGAGGTCAGCGCGGCATACGCAGCGCCTTGCGCCACTGCAGGCAAGTTGCCATAGCCACCAATCTGCATGCGCTCCTGGGTGCGGAAATCGTTCACGGGTGTGGTGGTGCACACGCTGCGCCAGGTGTCCAGCTTGGTCATGCCGGTGTAGACGGCCTGCATGCGGCGGGTGATCGCGTTGCCCAGTGCGTTGGCAAACGTGGTGCTGGCAATCGCTTCGCGGAAGCCCTCACCCATGGACTCAGCCAGCCGGCTCATGTCGCAATTGGCAATTTGGCCAGTGATGTGGCGGTCGCCCGTCATCTCGATGTAACACTCTTTAAACGAGTGCACGCTGCGGTGCTGCTTGTGCGCAGGGTCAAAAAATGCATCGAGCATGTCCTTGATCTGTACCGAGCGGTCGCCCACCTCGATGTGGCCGGGGCCACCAAACATAGGCACCCGCACCGCGCCGCTCTCGGTGAAGCGCGCCAGGTACTCGCCTTCTTTTTTGACCGCATCGGTCACTTGCGCTTCTTTAAAATGGGGCATGGCCGCAAAGTCAGCCGCCAGGCGGTCTTTGGCGATCTGGGGCAGCTTGCTGGCGGCAATCAGGCCCGCGGCGCGGCCGCGCAGCTCCAGCATTTGCAGCTCACCACGGGTCACCGGTGCGTCGTCACCCTGCGCCTCGGCTACCCGAGTAGCTGGGGCGGGCGCAGCGTCTGCACCGCAGATCGACTCGTGCAAGCGCACCAGGTCATCGTCGGCCATGTTGAGGTCAATGGCGTCGTGTTTGGCTTTGTCTTTGGCCTTGATGGCTTCGAGCAGGCGTTGTTTCCACAATGGCATGGTGTTTTCTCCGGGAGTTAAAGAAGTGGGGGTGGGGGCGGGCAGAACAGACCCAGCGGCATCCGCCTCGGTCAAACGATCCAGGCCGCCCCCAGCGCCTGGCTCTACGATCAAGTCAAGACTCAGCACCTTCACAAAGCGGGTGGCTTCGCGCAGCGTCTTGCTGCCCGCTTTGCGGGTTTTGGTGTGGGCGGTGGCGTCGATGCTCAAGCCCATCAGGCCCTGCATGCCGCGCTTGAGCGCCTCAGTCATTTTTTTCACGGCGGGCTCTGTCGGGTCCAGCGGCTTGAAGGTGCCGACCAGCGCGCCGGTATCGGGTGCTTTGCCTCCTACAAAGGACACGCCGTACACGCCACCAATCAGGTTGCGCACGTCTTTTCCTTTGCCCGCGAGGTGGTCGGCATCGCTCTTGGCAAACACCCGCACCCCCTCAAACAAAGGCACCGCCTCGCGCAGCGTGGCGTCGGGGTAGTAGTTGCTGTTGCCACTGGCACCGGCGCGAATCAGCGTGACGGCAATGGAGCCGTCTGCCGCCTCGGCAAACTGGCCCAGGGCTTCGACCACCGGCGCGGTTACAGCCACCACCGGCGCAAATTGCGGCACCACCTGCACCGGCGCGCCCAGCACCACCTGCTCGGTGTTGTTGACCACGGCAAGGCTGAATGGGTATTGCCACAGCTTGCCGTCCAGCTCGATCACCAGGCGGTCGGCATACATGGCTTGTATGGACACATAGCGCCGGTCGTTGGGCGTGCGGCCCGAGTTGACCAGCGCGTCAACCGCAGATCGCGCCACATCCATCAACTGGCGAAAGTCGCGCTCGGGCGCCACATTGGCCTCGCGCATCACCGTGTCCACCGCCTGCGCATTGGGCAAGCCGCCACAAGCGGCCAGCGCGGCCACGATCAAAGCAAGATTGAACTTCATGGGGTTCAGGCGGCCACGTCAGCGCTGCTGAACTTTTGCCCATCGGTGGTCACCACCACCACGTGTGTGCCGTAGTCTTTAAACGCCAACACCTCGGCGGCTTTGACCGGCACCTGGGTGGTGATGGCTTCGCCGTCGACCACGGCGGTGACGGTGCGCTTGACCAGTTTGGCCGCTGCTGCAGCCGTCATGGCCGTGGGGGCTGGGGCTGCTGGCTTGTCAGCGGCAGCGGGTGTTTTGTCAGCGGTCATTAGTGCGTCCTGTGGTGTGAATCAACAGGTGCAACTGTGCGTGCCCTCCCCCGAAATACTGAGGCTGACCCAGGTCGGCGGGCCTTTATGCGCTGGCTATTTTTAAGATAACACGGCTGGCCGCGGGCTGGCAAATCCTCTTTTTTGGAGCGCCCCAACCCATGACAGCCTTCACCGACTTTGCCGAAAACAAAATAGCCGACGCCATGCGCGGCCAGCCTTTGGGCGCACCCACCACCTGGCACTTTGCCCTGGTCACCACCGCCAGCAGCGACGGCGCAGCTGGCACCGAAGTGGTGGGCAACGGCTATGTGCGCCCCAGCCTGGCGGCCAGCCTGGCCAACATCAGCGGCACCCAAGGGGCGGGCACCACCGTGGCCAGCAGCGGCAGCGGCGGCACCATCAGCAACAACGTGGCCATTAACTTCGCCACACCCACGGGCGCGGGCTGGGGCACGGTGCAAGGCCTGCTGTGGTACGACGCGCCCAGCGGCGGCAACGCCTGGATTTACACCCCGCTGACCGCCAACAAAGTGATCAACGCGGGTGACACTGTGAGCCTGCCGGCAGGCTCGGCCAGCCTGCAGGTAGACAACTAAGCCATGGCCATTGCCGACCAAAACGGGCTGATTGCCGCCCGCACCAACAAAACCCAAGGCATCAGCTTTCAGCGCGCCGCCATTGGCAACCAGACCGCGGGCGGCCTGTGCAGCCTGTGGCGCTCCACCGCCGCGGGCAAGGTGGCGCTGTATGACCGGCTGTTTCACATCGGCGGGCTGAACGGCACGCTGGCCACCGCGCAGGCGGTGCAAAGCCAAACCGTGCTCACCTTCCCCGTGCGGGGGGCCATTGCTGACGAGAGCGAGTGGTTTTTGGAGTGGTATGCCGACACCGGGGCCACCGGCGTGACCGCCACCTGCGCCGTGACCTACACCGACACCACCACCGCCAACGTGACCGTGGCCCTGCCCGCCACCACCCGCGCAGGCCGCTTGCTGCCCATCGTGCCGGGCCAGGGCAAGGTGATTGCCTCGCTGCAAACCGTGACGCTGAGCGCCACCACCGGTGCGGCAGGTAACTTTGGGGTGACGTGTTGCGACCGCCTGGCCGGTTGCAGTGCCACCATCATCACGGCCAACATACCGGCCCCAGCCCGCGAAGCCGTGCTGCACGAAGTGCCCAACGACGCCTGCCTGATGCAGATCGTGGAGTGCAGCACCACCACCAGCGGCGATGTGCGTGGCGAGTACACGCTGATCCAGGGGTAGGCATGCCCACCTTTCGCCTGCTTCGGCACAAACCGGCGCTGCGCCTGCTCAGCCCCTTGGTGCTGGGTGCCCGCGGCGCGGTGCAGGCCGACACCACGCTGCACCCGCCGACCACGCTGGCCGCTGCCGCCCTGGCGCAAGCACAAGCTCTGGCCACCTTGCAGGTTAGCGGCGCGGGCGGCACCGCCCACGAGCTGGCCGCAGCGGCGCTGGGGCAAGCCGGGGCGGCTGCGCAAATTGTCAAGGGCGTGAACCTGGCGGGTGCTGCAGCGGCACAAGCAGCGGCCACCGGGCAACTCGTCAAGGGCGTGAGCCTGGCCGCGGCTGGCTTGGGCCTGGCCAGCGCTGCGGGAACCATGAGCGTGAGCGTGCCGCTTTCGGGCGCGGCGCAGGCCACCACCAGTGCCAGCGGTGGGCTGCTGATTGCCATTACCCTGGGGGGCGCGGCCCTGGCGCAGGCGCAAGCCAGCGCCGCGCTGGCGCTGGGCAAAACCCTTGCGGCCCCCGCCTTGGCCCAAGCGCAGGCAGCGGCCACGCTGCAGCTGGTGATCAACCTGAGTGCCCAGGCACAGGCCCAAGCCAGTGCCACGGCCAATTTACAAACCGGCCCCGCCGTGCAAAACCACAGCCTGCAAGGCGTGGCCACAGCCCAGGCCAGCGCAGCGGCCAGCGTGTGGCTGAGCGTGCCGCTCTTTGCAGCGGCGCTGGCGCAAGCCCATGCCGGTGGCGCTTTAACTTTGAGCGTGCCCCTATCGGCCGCAGCCCTGGCGCAGGCCAGTGCGCAAGGCGGGGTGGCTTTGCAAGTGACGATGGCCGCACCCGGCATGGCCAGCGCAAGCGCCAGCGCCACGCTGGGCGTGACAGCGCCGATTACGCAGTTCACCCGCGCCTTGACCGCGCCCATCACCCCCCGCACCTGGCGCGCAGCCGCCACCCACCACCACTGGGCAGCGACCAGCCGCAAGCCGGTTTTTACAGCGGCAGGGCGAAGCATGCGCCTGGCTGCCACGCCTCACAAACGCTCATTTACCTTAATAGTAAGCAACACATGACCAACACCCTGGGCCCCAAAGACCCCGAAGAAATCAAAGTGCTGCGCTTTCCGTTTGCCAGCCAGCTCGAATCGGGGGCCAGCATCAGCAGCGCCCAGGTAAGCATTGCCGCTGTGAGTGGCACCGATGCCACGCCCGGTGCCGTGCTGCTGGGCAGCGCCGTGCTGGCGGGCACCGACGTGCTGCAGCGGGTGCAAGGCGGCCTGCACGGCGTGACGTATGACCTGCGCGTGAAAGCCACTGACAGCACCGGCCTGGTGCACATGCTCTCGGGCCTGCTGCAAGTGGCCTGGGCGTAAAGATTCTTTCACCACCACCCAAGGACACCACCCCATGAAACTTGCCGACACCCTGCACCTGGGCCACACCGCGCCACACGGCACCGTGAAGTTTTACGACCTGCAAAGCGCCTTCAGCCTGCGCGGCATCACAGCGGCCGTGGCTTCGTTGTTTGGCCTGCAGGTGGGCCATGTGGCCAATGCACTCACGGCGGATTTCGACGTGGTCACCGATGGCTACTACGAACACAACCCCGCAGGCCACTGGGGCGTGATGCTGCGCGCAGCGCCGTGGGACGTGACGGCGGCGGGCCACTACAGCGGCCACGGCCCCATTTTTTGGGCTCTTAACCGCCAGGGCGTGCCCCCTACGCCAGCCGAAATCGAACACGCACGATGGACCGAAATGCCCTTGGAAGGCCCGGTGGCGCAGATTCAAGAGTGGGACGATATTGAGGGCAATCGCTTCTTGCACCCGCGCAGCGTGAGCAAACGCCTGGCCGACGGCGTGCAATACAAGGTGCATGCCGCCAGCGTGCAGGACATCACCGGCAACCGCTATGTGGGCTACAGCCTCAAAACCTACAACCCCGCCAAAAACGCCTACGACGCGCTGTATGCCACCGGCGACGTGCTCAGCAATGTGGGCGGCATTGACATGATGAGCCAGCGCATCGCGTTTTTTGATGCCTCGGCCCCCGGGCCCGGCACCATCCGCATCACCAACCTGCACGCCAGCTACATGACGGCTGACCGGGCGCATGCTGATTTGACGGCGGCTTGACGCTTACTATCAAAACAATAGCTGCTTGAGCAGGTTTTACCTGGGCTGGTAGCCGATTTGGATTGAATTTAGCAAATTAGCTAATTTTGCAAACTGGACTTTGATGCTAGACGAAATTGCTGTAAAAATCCATCACCGCGCCCACGCGGCCCGTGGGATTTACAGTGAGGGCTATCTATGAGACTGGCCGAGAAATCCGAGAAGCCCAAATACCTAGGGGGTCAAGACATGGGCTATGAATTTGAAAATCAACACCAGAAACAAAGCAAACCGTTTAAGTGGTGGCTCTGGGGCCCGATTGGTTTGGTGGTGATGTTCTTCATGTATGGGCTTTACAGTGCAGGAACACCTGAGGGAAAAGCCAGAATTGAGCGAGACATGGCTATTGAAATTTGCTGGCAAGACTACGAACGCCGGTCAAACACGCCAGCGGAAAAGCGCTTCATTGCCGAAGTCTGCGAAAAAAAAGAGGCTGACGCTAAAAAGCAAAGATGAGGATTACGAGGCTTGCTGTCGAACTCTGCGCAGAGTTCGACAGACCCGCACATCCTGGCGTGTTTTGATCCGGTGATCGGCTATCGTCAACCACTGCATGTTGGACTGCTTGTCCGGACCGCCACTGCATAGCGGCTGTACGTGGTCAACCTCCCAGCCTGGGCAAGCACCTCGGCGCAAGCCGGTTTCAGGGCAGGGATTCGCCCGTTTGAATGCCAGCACCTCGGCTGCTGACCGGTAGGTGCGAGCAGCAAGGTCTGTTGCCGCCATGGCAAATAGCAAGAGCCCTATCAAGCTGACTTTGTTTATGCGCCACATCGCCACATTGCTTCTCTGTAAGTTCAGTCCAAGTTTGCCAAACCCTTCCAAAAACCGCAACCCTGTGGCAGTCTTTCTGCATAAGTCGCTTGCACAAACGCAGGCATCGCGTTAAAGTTACAGCGCCTCGGGTGATTCCGAGGTCGGGTGTGAGAGCCCGGTAATACATCCAGTGGTATCAAAGCCGCTGGAAACCGCACAGGTCAGCGGCTTTTTCATTGGTGCCCCAGTTTTGGCGGCTCGATGGGAAGGCGTAAGCCTTACCGGTTTCCCCTGGATGTCCCGGTCTCTCACACCCGTCGAGCCGCCGCCTTACGTGAGAGTGGGTGGTGGCAGTGATCGAACTGACATCCTAGGAGTGCCACATGGCCAACAACATCACCACCACGCCCACGCCCGCACCAGGCGTATCCATAAAAACCTTTGACGGCACGCTGAACCCAGACGCGGCCAACCCCGCCGACCGGGTGTTTCAGACATTAGTCAACGCCCGAGACCTGCATGCCGCGCTGGGCTCGGGCGCGAAATTCGCGGATTGGATCCGCGACCGCATCGAACAACACGAGCTCGTAGAGGAAGAAGATTTTGCGCAGCGGAGTTTTTCCGAAAACGGGGAAAAACCCCAGGGCCGCCCATCCACCGACTACCACCTCACCCTAGACACAGCCAAACACCTGGCGTTGGCCGACCGCTCCCCGCAAGGCCGGGCGGTGCGCCAGTACTTCATCGAGGTCGAGCGCCGCGCCCATGAACACGTGGTGCCGCTGATCAGCGAGCTGCGCGCGCAGAACCAGCAGATCAGCGAGCAAAACGCGTTGCTGCGCCAGCAGGTGCAAAAAACCTACCTGCGCGATAACCCCAAAGCGGCAAAAGTGCTGCGCTACCACGCCATACAAGAGCTGACTCAGGCCGAGAAGGCCCGCCTGATGGGCTGGAAGACGAGTGATAACTGGCGCAAGATGCTGGGCGAGATGGCGGCGTTGGGACTGGTGGACTACACCCCCGATCCAGGGCGGCAAGCGGGCGGGGTGGCGGCAATCGCGCATATGAAGGCGCTGCACCAGGCGTATGGCAAACCGGCTGTCAGCCCCAAGCAGCTGGCTGCGCGCCAGCAAAACGTTCGCCGGGCTCATGAAAAGAACAAGGGCCGCAAGGGCCGAAGCCCGGCGCAAGTGGAATCAAGCAACGCCAATCTGACGCGCGCACAAGAGGCACAAGCGCGCAAAAAAGCGGGTCTAACCGAAAGCCAGACGATGGCCGTTTGAGCTGACCCCTTACTAACTAGATACACATCAGGAGTGAAAACCATGAATTCCCCAGAGAACACCCAGGGCCAAGGCCCCAACTATTTCACCGACGAGGTGCTGGCGGAGGCCCGCACACTTCGCTTGATTCCACCCAAGCGCGCAGCACGCCCATTGCCCGATGCACCCCCGGAAATTCCTTGCCTGCGTCAAAGCGATGAATTTGACGCATCGCTTGCGTCAGCTCCATTGACACCTGCGCAGGTGTCACCACTTGCGCCGTCACCAGGCAATGCACCAGAACCCGCACCTGCGCTTGCAGCGCCATCACCCGATCTTGGGTGTGCGCCAGTTGCTCCTGCAGCAATTCAAAGCGGTCTGGTTCGTACATGGCCGGACTGTAACTTTGGCCCGGCTGTTTGAGAAGCCACACAGATATCAAGGAGAAAAAACCATGAATTCCCCAGAGAACAACGTACACCCCCTGCGCGGCGGCACTGACGCAGCCAGCGCTTTGGCGTTCCAGGTCTGCGACTCCATCAGCTGCTTGGAGGACACGCACCGCGCCTACACAGCGCTGGAATGCCTGATCAGCCCCAGCGGCATTGACGATGGCGCGCTACAGGTGGAGCGCGGCGACTTGGGTTCGCTGCTGCGGGTGATGAACGAAGGCATGCGCCAACGCATTGGCGATGCCCGCCAGGTGGTAACAGTGGCCCGCCAGCCTGCAGCGTGAACGTTGCCAATCACTTCCACAATCGATCAAAAAAGGGCAGGCTTGCCCTTTTGTCATTTCTGAAGATGTTCATGACTCAATTTACAAACATGAAGCCTTTAGCCTGGCGTGATTTGCGCTGGGAAAACCTGGAGGCACTGTCGGTGCCGCTGATTGACTACGCCGGTCAGCAGTGGATACCACTTCGGGAGTTTGCAGCAGCGCTGGGCGTGCCAGCCAGCAGGCTGACAAATGCGGCACGCAGCAAACTGAACCTGGGCCGTGTGTCCTGTGTGTCTCTTCTGGGGCAGGGTAAAAAACAATTGGCAATCAGCCGGGCCACGCTAACTCATTTGGTGCATCGAATCCAGCCGGGATCGCACAACCAGTTGCTGCGTCTTGTCCACGTGGCCGAGCGTATTTCCCATCCGCAGCTGTCAGATGATTTCAATGAGTTGTTGCGCCAACACAAACTAAAAACTGAAAAACTTCACCAGCGTGAAGAGTATGTGCACGCCAGACGCCGAAAAAAAGAAACTGTTCTGCGTTTGCTAGCGACCAGATTTGACAACGGTCAACCGATAGAGGAGCTGGAGGCTGAGTGGGTGCGAGAAACCGGTTTGAAGTGCAGCACGCTCAGGCGACTTCTGCGCGTGAAGCCTGTAAAACCAAATCAGAATTTCAAACCGCGCAGCGTTCCCGCCAGCAAAGCACCGCGCAAACGTCCCGTTTTGACAACGGCGACGTTAGTTGAGATTCAAAAACTGGCTGCCAGTGGTTGGACTGTGCAACGCCTGGCTAACGGGTTCAACCGGAAATCACAAACGATCAAGGAAATCATCGCAGGCACCTACAGTACACAAGCCAGTGCGGTGGCCACAAAGCCCGCCTACACCCAAGAGGCCTGGTTTTTAATTCTGATGGATGCCACCAAACACATGCAGCGCAAGGAATTGGCGGCGTTGCTTCGGGTCAGTCCATCACAGCTGAGCCAGGTTCTCAATTCTTCCGGCAAGTACGGCAGCGGACAGGTTGGAACGGGCAATTTGGCAGCGCGAGTTCTGGAGTGTTTGAGCCATAAGCAAAAGCACCTTGGTTAAACTCGTAGGAATCGATTGGTAGGCCTTGCCCCAGTTTAACTAAATATCGACCTATCCTGATACGAAGATCAGCTCGCAAGCCTCTAGAGCCGCTTATTCGATGCTCCAGCCAGCCTCGCATAAATCCACACCCAACCCACCCACAAAAAAGCCCGCACATCGCGGGCTTTTTTTATGCGGTCTGGGTGCCCATCTGGTCGGCGGTCTGGACTTTGATCGCGAACAACTCAAAGAGCCCAGGGTGCATGCGCCTGGCACCTGACTCCCAGTCCTGCCACGTGCGCATCGTGCTGTAGATCAACGCGGCGGCGGCTGCCTGCGTCAACCCAGCAGATTCGCGGGCGGCGCGGATGGCATTAGGGCTGGGGTTGCTGGCCCCGTAAGGCCTGCTCCGATTGGGGTGGGTCATTCCATCTTGACGCCGAGAGCTTTAAAAAAAGCGCGCTCATTGTTCCAGGTGTTCCAGGTGTTCCACGCCACGTCTTGCTCGTCCTTTTTAAGGATTGCTTGAATTTCTGCGTGGTCATAAAAGCGGTAGCCCATGTATTTGGTGACTTGGCTATCAACATTATTGCCGTCCCAGTCTCCAGTATCAGACCCGCTAACTAACTCTTTGTAGTCTCGCGCTGCATCGGTGGCATCGTCATAGTGATGTGCAAAAGTTTCGGTTTGCAAGGTGGTACCACCACCGTTATCAAACAGGATTTCGACAGTTGCTAATTCTGTGGCGTTGCTCATGATTTTTCCTTGACCCCTGGATCCCCGAGGCGCGGGTGTCAGCGTTTGCTGGCATGACGCTATTATGCACGCATTGCGTGTATTTGCAAGGCATAAAACTACCGTTCGTCGGGCGGCTTGACGTCATCGCCTGGCTTGCCCGTCTGGCGCAAGCCCGCCCGCTGCGCAGCCTGGTCGAGCAGTGCCTTTCTGGGGTTTAAGGCTAGCTCGCGCTCTGTAAATGGTTTTGCCCCCGGCTTGAGCGCAGCCCACCCGGTGGGCCGCGGGATGGCGATACAACCGCAGTTGATCACCTCTTCTGCCGGCGCACGGGGGTCGTGGGGGTGCATCATCTTGATGGTGCCGCCCAGGCTGGGCAAAACGAAGGGTTTTCCCACGTCGACCAATTGGCCGTCCACCGCGTCGTGGTTCCAGCGGCTCATGATTTTTCCACTGCGCCGCCACATCTTTTTCAGGGGTGTGATGGCCGCGGCCTGCACCATGCGCTGCTCACTGGCCAGGGCAAAGGCGCGGCTGACTTCGGTTCTAACAATAGTGCTGGCGCGCTGGGTCGTGGGGGTGCCCAGCAGCTTTTGCACGGCCTGGATGGCCTCAAACGGGCTTTGAGCGCCGATGGTCACCAGGCTGAGCTGGCGGCCAATCTTGGCGCTGACCTCCGTGGCCACGTCAGCCAGGCGCAAGGCCGTGAAGCTGCGCAGCTGGGTGAGCACCTGCACGTCCAGCAGCGGTAGCTGTAATTCGATGTTGAGGCCCGCGGCGGCGAATGGTTTATCCACGAGGTCTTCGCCCTGCTGCCAGGCCTGGCGCAAGGCCGCGTCGGTGGCCACGGCGGCGGATCCTGTGGCCCCCTGCAGCACGGCATTGATCTGGCCCAGCAGCTGGGGCAGTTGCCAGCGCTGCCAGTCGCTGGGTTGACCGGCCAGGATTTCGATGATGCGGGTTTTGGCGGCTTGGAGTTCGGCGATGACGGCGGCTTGGTTGCTAAGTAGTAAGCGGGCGCGCTCGCGCAGGCGCTCTTTTACAGCGGCTCCGAAGGCTTTTTCTTCAGGCGTCACGGTCAAGGTTTTGGGTTATCCGCGTATCAGCTTCAGGCCGATGCGCGCCAAAAATGAGTGCACGTCTTCGTCAACCATGACGGGCTGGCCGTCTTGCAGCACGGGCTGCCCGTCGATGAGCAAGGCAGTTCTGCCCAGGCCAAGCTGAATTTGGCCAACCACTCCAGCGAATGTGGCGGGCGTGAGAAAGGAAAGCAAGGCTTGCTGGGCGGGCGCCAGTGCGAGTTTGAGGGCGGCAATGTCAACGCCAGCGGGATTTTGTAGGGCCTGGGCCAATTTTTCCGGGATATCGCCTGAGCTGATGTAGCCCGTCGCGGGCAGGTTGCCTGTAGAAGACACCGCGACCATGAACATGCCGTCGCACCAGGTTGCGTTGATCAGCTTCGCAGCCGCTCTGGCCAACTTCGCTTCGGCAGCGGGTGCCACGACATGAATCACGGTCATAAGGTCACCTGTGCTTTGTTGGCCAAGTCGCGCTCCAGCACCTGAATTTCGTGTGGCAGCAAGCTCACATCGGCCAAAACGTGAATACCGTAGATTTTGGAGCTGCTGGCAAAGCTGGGGCGGCTGGTAGACAAGCTGCGCAAGACAGATGCGGCTGTGCCGGTGACGGCAACCGATATGACCTGCACGCCGTTGATGCGCCCAATGAGCTGCGCGCCGGTGTAAATCATGGTGACGATGTACATGCCGGTGGCGTAGCTGGCGACGCTGTCTGCAAGGGTGGCTACGCCTGCTGAGTTGACAAAAACCACGCGTATTTTGTCTAGCGCAAATGTCAGCAGTGCGTGGCTGGCTGTGGTTGCGCCGGTGCTGATTAAATCAATGCTGGCGGCGGCTTTTTGGGTGGCGAAGCACCAGACAAAGGGTTTTGACGGATCGAAAAAGGCGGGGGTATTCAGAACGTCGTCGGCCTGGTCTAGGCGCAAATATTTTGAGAAGCCTGAGGTGTCGTAGTTGCTGGGCGTGATCACCTTCTGATAGCGGCTTGCACTGCCAATTTCGGCTTGATACTTTGTAATTTTAAAAAGCTTACCCGTCTGCGCCGCGTACTGAATCACGCCAAAGTTTGCGGAGACTGAGGCGCTGCGAGTAGCGCGAACCCTATAGCTATTCCCGTTTTGCAGACTAGGCGACGGGCCGATCAGATCACCCGTCAACACCAAACAAAGGTCACCGGTACCGCTATTGCTACCCACCGCCGGCTCAGATAAATCACCCATCTGCACAGTTGCAGAAAATGATACCTGCGTGCCAACTACAAAACTGGCGCTTTTGTAGGCGAAGGCGTCTGCAGCAGACCCAAGCTGCAGGGCATTGTCAGCTCCATCGATGCTTGACCCGGCCAAGGCAACGCTACCGAACACCGCATATGACGCAAGCAGACCCTCAGTGTCTGTCAATACATTCACGCGCGCCGAATAAGCAGGCCGCGCAGGACCCGTGCTCTGCGTCCAGTGGTTGCCCCGCCCGCTCGCGTCGGGTGCTTGCCCCACAAACTGCTCAACTGCAGTAACCGGTACGGTGCCTGCTGCGTCGCTGTACAGCATGCCGGTCACATCAAGCACGCTGGAGGTGGCGGCTTTCGACCAAACGGCTGCGGGCTGCAAGCCCAACCCAACTGAAAACCCAGATCGCCCAACACCCTGGATGGCAGGCCGCATGGCCGCGCGTAGTGCGGTCATAGCTTACTGGTCCGCTTGCACCAGAGGCGTGCTGTTGCCCACCGCCACAAACTGGTATTGCACCCCAGCCACCGGGTTGTCAACATTTTGGCTGACACTGGCGTCCAGGGTGCCTGCAACGGTCCAGGCGGCACCTGCGGTCTGGCGGCGGTCCAGGCGGGCCACGCCGCCGGTCGCCTGAACCACAAACGTACCTATCGCGGGCGTGAAAGGGGTGACGAGTGAGTTTGCAATCGTGGTCATGGGGTGGGCTCCTGGTTGGGGTTAGCAGCAAAGTTGGGGTTGGGTTTTGTCTGACCTGCCAGCTCGTTTTGCAGATCAGCCGGCAGGTTAAAACTGTCTGCAGCTGCTGCGGTCTTTTGACGCTGGGCCAGCTCCAGCCTGGCTTTGGCCAACTCGTCAGCCGCATCAATCTCCTGGCCGAAGCGGCCGGCTACATCGGCCACCAGTTTTAAGGCGCGCTCCTGGGTGAGCAGGCCTGCGTCGATCAGTAGGATGCTGGTGGTGGCCACGGTTTGCATGGCGCTGGCGAATTTGGTGATGTCGCGGTTGACCAGCTCGGGAAATTTGGCGGTGACTTGCCACTTGGCATCGCCCCAATCGGGCTCGCCGGTGCGGCTGCTTTGCCACAAGACAAAGCGGCCGATTTCTTCCAGCATGAGTTTCAGCACGCCTTGGCGGGCGCTGTAAACCTTGAAGGTGGGCTCGCCCATTTCGCTGGCCGAAGATCGGTTGACATCGCCACCACCACCAAACCAGTGCTCGGGCACGGTGGCACCTCCCAGCACGTGGTTGCGCAGCAGGCGGGCGCTCTCACTGGTGTCGGCAGATTTAAGGTCTGGGCTTTTGGCTTCCAGGCTGACCTGGTCGTTGTGCACAAAGTGGCTGTTGGGCAGCGGGGCTTTGAAGCTCTTCTGGAATTTTTCGACCAGCACTTCGTCGGCCCCGGTCAGGGTGACGTCCCACACAAAGCTGCGCAGGTAGCCAATGCGGTCGATTTCGTTGAACAGGAATTCGTCATAGGCGTCCAGCCAGTCCATCTGGCCCAGCAGGTCGCTGCGGCCGCGGGAGCCGTTGGGGAATTTGTTGACCTGGTAGAGCAGGCACTGGCCATCGGGAAAGTCGGTGGCGCGCATTTCGGCGGTGCGCTGGGTGAACAGGTCTGCATCGTCACCCAGCACGATGACTTTGTATTTGTGGCAGTTGCCTGCAGCGTCTTTTTTGGTAATGACGCCGATGGCCTGCTCGGGGTTGTCGGGGTCCATCTCGACCTTGTCGATCTGGCGCGGGTCGAGGTAGCCCAGGCGCACGGCACCGCTGGCTTCGTTGACGCGGGCGATGTAGCACTGCTCGCCCAACAGGGCCAGGGCACGCACACGGGCGGTGAGCTTGAGTGGCCAGTTGTTGATGGGGTCTTTCCAGAAGCCGTCCAGAATTTGCTGGTGTTCGGGGTGGGCGCATTGCAGGCTCACGCCTTCGGCCAGCAGGTAAGCCAGCGGCACCTCAATCAAGCGGTTGGCCAGCAGGTTGCTTTGCCACAGGTACTCGGCCAGGCGCGCCATGCGATCTTGCTGCAGGGGCATCAGGTCGCGCTCGTTGTGGCTGCCCAGGCCGTCACCGGTCAGGCGGCGGTACCCGGGCTCGTCAGCGGGGTTGCTGGCCTCGCGCAGGGCGGCGGCGGGGCCTTGGGGTGGGGCAGTTACAGGCGTTGCAGGTGCCGTTTGGGATGCGCCAAAAAGCCGTTGAATCAGATTCATGTTTGTATGCCTCGGTACATGCGGGCTGCGGTGCGGCCGTAGCGGGCGCGGGCGGTGTCTTCTTGGCTGTCTTGGCTCTGACGGGCTACGGCGATGCCGCCGGTGACGGCCAGCATCCACAGCATGCACACCATGTCGGGGCCGTCGTCGTGATCGGCTTTGGGAAAGTGGCGAAACTGGTCGACCAGCACGGTCTGGCTGGCGTGCAGGCGCAGCAGGCCGTTTTTCATGTGGGGCTGCAGGGCCTCGATGCGCAAGGTTTTGTCGCTGATGGGCAGCAGGGCGCGGGCCGGTACCGGGAGGCCTAAAGCAGCGCTGCGCTTGATGAGTTCTTGGCGCAAAAACTCCTGGAACTGCACAGACTCCACGCCCCACACCACGCAGCAGTACTGGCGATGCAGGTCAATGATGTCGCTGATGATGTTGTCGGGCGTGCGTTTTTTGATCTTGGCTTCCACCACATCGAGCACACCGGTGGCGCGATTGAATCCGCCCACGCCAATCGCACTGGGGTCGCGGCCGGCACCGGCTTTGCCCAGGGAGGGGTCGCAGGCACCGTAAAAGACCCACTCACTCAATCGGTTGACCCAGAAGGCCAGGCTGTTGGCAAAGGGCGCGTCTTCGCCGCTGGTGGGGTCGTTTTGCTGTTCGCTGTCAAACGCATCGTGCCCTTCGCGGGCGCGCTTGATCATGAGTTGCACCAGGGGGCGCACGGCAGGCCAACTCACGCGGGCGCCTGCGTCCATGGCGGCTTTGTTTTGTTCGTAGAGGGCTTGGGCTGCAGCCAGGCCTTTTTGGGGCGTGTCGGCACCCAACAGCAGGCCCTCGAATTGCTCCCACAGGGGCATGTTGTCGGGCCATTGCAAGATGGCTTTGAAGACTTTTCGGTTCCACAGCGGGTTGCGTAAAAAGCGGGCGAGCACGCTGTCGTAATGCAGCACGGTGCCAATCAGGATGGCGTCCATGCTGTCGTCGGGCGGGCCCAGGTTGAGCACACCCTTGGTGACAAAGCGCTGCAGCTTGTCGCGCTGGGCCGGGGTGGTGACGTTCTCGTCGTTTTCGATATCGTCCATCACCGCCAAATCGGGCCGGTGGGGGCCGTGGCGGCGACCGCGAATCTTTTTAGCGCTGCCAAATGCTTCAACCTTGCGGCCACTGGTGGTGATGATGACACCCGCCCGCCACACCTTGCCCTGGCCACAGCCCTCGGGGAAGTCGCTTTGCAGGCGGGGGTTGGCCTGCAGCTCGGCTTTAACAGCCTCCAGCATTTCCACCGATTGCTCAAACGCATCCATAACGATGATGGGGTACCACTTGCGCTCGGTGAGCACGCACCACAGCACAAAGCTCATGCTGACTTTGGTGCTCTTGGCTTCGCCACGGGGTGCGGCTATGGCATCGCGCTGGCCGCGCACGTCGGCCACGATCTGGGGCAGGCGGCTGTAAAGATAGGTGTGCAGCTCGCTAGGGGCGGCCCGGCCGTAGTGCGGGAAATAGGTGCTGTCGAAGTAGCCGAAACCTTTAACAGTGTCTAGCACTTGGGCGCGCCGGTCGGCGATGGCGGTGGGGGACAAGTCCCAGCCATCCATGTTCGCGTCGATCTGGCGGCGCAGGCTTTCAGCCAGCTGAGCCAGGCCGTCTAAAAACTCTTTTTTCAGTTTAGCCATATGCGCGTGCCAGCTCTTCGCCAAACGGCTCTAGCAGCGCCAGCAGGGCGGGCACGTGCTTGGGGTGTTTGGTCTGCGCAAACTGGGCCAGGCGCTGCAGCACGTCCAGGCCAATGGCTTGTTTGTTCAGCTCGGGGCTCAGGCGCTTGAAGCTGTTCATGGTTTTGTTAAAACTGTCACTCAAGCTGGCCAGGGTTTCGGCGCGGGCCAGGGCGCTCAGCTCTTTGTCTTCTTGCAGGCTTTTCATGGTGGCCTGGTGTTGCACCAGGTAGTCTTCCAAGAGCTGGCGGGCCAGGTTGTTAAAGCTGTCGTCGCCCATGGCCACGGCACCTCGGGCGGTGTCCCAGTCGTCGCCTTTTTTCTCGAAGGCTTCTTGTTTCCAGCGGTTGGCGGTGCCGCGGGCGATGCCCAGTTTTTTGCAAGCGGCCTCCATGGCCATGCGCTGGTAAACGTAGAGGCCACGCAGCTGGGCGCGCTTTTCGTCGGGGTGAGCCATGCCGGATCAAGGGCCACCGGGGCGGGTGAGCCAGGCTTTCACACCTTCGACCAGCAGGGCCAGCCCCACGCTCACGGCACCGCCGGAAATGGCACCGGCCACAGCGCTGCGCTGCTCAACCACGCGCAGGCGATCGTCCATGCCGTCAAAGCGATCGTCGATGCCATCGAAGCGTTTATCAATGCGCTCTTCAAACTGATCAAAGCGGGCTGCCAGCGTGGCCTGGCCGTCGCGCAGGCCCTGTGCAATGCCGCGTATTTCGCCGAGCATGATGAGCTCTTGGGTGCGCAAGTCGCGCGGTGGTGGGTCGGTGGGTAGTTGGCCGGTCATGGTGTGGTGCGTCCCTGCAGGTAGTCAATCAAGCGCTGATGCCGCTGGCGGTCTTCGGCGCAGCTTTGGGCGTTGGCGGCGTGGTTGGCCCAGGCGTCGTCGGCGGTGAGGCCGCTGGACGGGGCGCAAGCAGCTTCGGGCTGGCTGGCGGCTGTAGCAGCACGGCAGGCACCGGCAGGTATGTCGGCCCCGGCAAGGGCGCTGTTCCACAACCAGACAGCGCCCAAACTAAGCTCCAGGCCAGCAACACCGTGAGCGCTGCCATGCGGTAGTTGGGTTGCGGGTATGTCGGCGGCTGCGGTAGGTGCGCCGGTAGCTGGAGGGGCAGCTGGTGCGCCATGCGGCGCTGCCAGGGCAATGTGGTCGGGGGGGCAAAGTGGCCGACTGCCATTGCCAGCAAAAAGAGGCACGCGTTGGCGCAGCGCTGCAGCCTGGGTGTGGAGCGTTTCATAGCTATCTTTCAGGGTGGTGAATTGGGCCAGGTAGCGGGTGGCAGCGGCTTCGCCGCGCTTGACCTCGGCCTGGTATTGCCTGGCTGCAGCAAGCTGGGCTTTTTGAGATTTGTCTTGCCAGGCGGCGTTGGCGCGGTGGCTGCCCAATTGGTAGCCCAGGCCAAACAGGGCGGCTACCACCAGCCAACTGGCAATGATGTAGGGCAGCACGCGGCTCATGACTGCGCCCCCATGCACAGGTTGTAGGCCTGCAGGCGGCGCTTCCAGAGCCCGCCACACACCTGGTTGCCAGGCTGCGAACAGTCATGCCCGTTCGACTTTTTCCATTCCAGAATTTGCTTGCAGGCCCCGGCGTAGTCACCCGCGTTGAGCTTTTTCACCAGCGTGCTGCCGCAAAAAGCGCCCTCGCCTATGTTGTACATGAGGTCGACGTACACGTCGTATTCCACCGGGTGCAACGGCACCTTGATGCAGCGCTTGGCCGCACCCTCAAACTTTTGCACGTCGGCCAGCTTGCGCTGCAGCGCGACCACGGGGGTGGTGGTGTCGCCCATCTTGAGCTTGCTGCCATCGACATTGGTGGTGGTGCCGAAACCGATGGTGGGCACGGCGGTTCCGTAGCCGGGGTCGGGGTAGGCTTTGCCGCTGTAACCTTCTTTGACGGCAATGCCCACCAGAGCGGCGGCGCTTAAGGCCAAGGCGGTGATGAGCTGGCGGCTGACTGCGCCGAGCTGGTGGCGCAGGTTTTTGAAACGTGCTGTGAGGGTGTTTGCCATGCCCGCACTGTGCGGGGGCATGGGCTAAAACTTGAGGATGACCCAGGTCGGCGCGAGGGCGTGACGGGTATTTTTAGGGTAGCACTGTTGGGGCGGATTGGTCAAACATCGGCAGCGGCGACAGCTTTGTTTCGACTATCAAAGCTATTTCGGCACGCTGCTCTGGCGTCGGGTTGTTGCGTTTGGTTCATAACCCTTGACGTTGCGCGACAGCGACAGCAAGATCCTCTTCAAACGCCTCGATGATCTGACGTTCACGCTGCGATTTTTCTGTTTCAAAAAGCTCTCTGGCTATCTTGGCTGCATGTAAATAGGCACTTCCTTCGTGGAGGTATTGGCTAAAGCCTGTTTCTACGTAGCAGCGATTTTTGTCTTCGGCCAAACTTTCTAAAGTTGCGGCTAGTTCGTTCAACATTGTTTGTCCTTAAATTATCCAAACAGCTTGGACTGGTGGTCGTTTTTAGCCTCGGCGCGGGCGATGTTTTTGGCCTCGGCGCGGGCGATGATGCGGCTGATCTGGCGTTCGTGCAGGCGGTGCTCGTCGGCCAGTTTTCGCAAGGACTTGGGGCCGTACTCAGACAAGATTTTTGCATTGCGTACCGCTTCCAGAGCCCGCTTAGCTTTGGGCACGGTGAAGTGGTCTTCGCGGCCATACACCTTGGCTAAGGCCAGCAGGTTGTCAAAGCCAATGAGCTGGGCAAAGGCGTGATCGGGTGTGGGCTTGGCCGGGATGTAGATGCGCAGGCCACCATAGCGGTCGACCAGGGCCATGGTGGCCTGCACGCCGATCAAGCGTACAAAGTCTTGCAGCACGGCTGGCAGCAGCTGGATCGACAGGCTTTCCCAGGCTTGCATGGCGGGCTCAGTCGATCAGGCGCAGCTGGCCTGCGGCTTCGAGTTCGGCGGCGGGTGATGGGGCATGGCATTCCTTGATAAAAACAAGCCAATGCGTTCCAGCCTTTTTCCCAGACTTATTGCCGAACAACGGCCTGTAGGGCGTCAACACCAGGATTTCCGATAACTTGACTTGCGTTTCATTCCACTTAAAAACCAAAACGCCCTCTGCGCGCAGCACACGAAAGCATTCCCGAAAGCCAGCGTGCAGGTCTTCGCGCCAGTCGGAGCTGAGTTTTCCGTACTTTGCAGCTAGCCAGGAGCGTGGGCCTGCACGTACAAGGTGCGGCGGGTCAAAAGCCACCAAACCAAATGTTTGATCCCGAAACGGCAGTGCACGAAAGTCAAGCTGCAAATCTGGCTGGACGATCAATGTGCGAGTTCCTTCGGCTTTTCCGTGGCTACGGTCAGTCACGGTCAGTATTTCTTTTCTGCGGTCGCCAAACACTACTGATGGGTGGCTTTTTTGAAACCACATCATGCGGCTGCCGCACGCTGGGTCAAGCACCAGCATGGCATTCCTTTTGCGCCGCAACTGCGCGCTTGAGCATGGCCTTCAAGGCTTCGATGACCTTGCTCGAGTCCGCCGTGCCCAGGAAGCGGTGCGAGGCCTTGCCGGTCTGGTTTTTCACGAAGGCTTGCAGGCCCTGGGGTGTGGGCTCGCGCAGGGCCTGGGCCTGGCCCAACTGGGCCCAGAGTTGCTCGATTTTATGGGCTTGCCAGCCACCGGGCGGGGCTTTGCGCGTGGTTTGCCAGCCGCATTTTTTGAGGTGGGCAATGAAGCGCTGGCGCTGGGTAGCGTCCAGATCAGCAGCGCTGGGGTGGCCCGTCACGCTGCGCAGCACGCTGCGGTAGTCGGCATCGCTCCAGCCCAGGGCGGCGACGCCCATATGGATTTGGGCCAGGTCTTTTTTGCGGGTGTCGGTCACGTGGACGGCACGGGTCATAACAGCAACCCCTGTTGAGTGCCGCCAACGCCGCGGTTGAGCCGGGCTTGGCTTCCGGCTTGCTGATCGCCGCCTACAAGAAAAAAGAGTTTCCCAGCCTGAATAAGCTTGAAACCAAAGACCGCACCAAAGGCCAAAACGTCAGCCACAACGACGTTCCTCAATTCGGAACCGAACCCCGTACCCATGCACCCGCTTTGGCCGCACTCCGGGCACTGGTCAGGCCGACCCCGCTCAAAATCGAAAGACTCCCCGCAGTAGCCGCATTCCTCCCACGGATCCAGCCACGCCCCAAGATCCACCGGCCCCAACAGCGGCTCCATGCTCAAAAACCGCTTTGCCGCAGGTACTGCCAGCAGCTTGGGAATGTCGCGGTCGGCCTCGGCCTGGTTGACGATGCTTGCGCCAATCCAAACATGCGGCCAGGGTTGATTGGAAAAATAGTCGCGTGACATTTGCCGCCCGCCATCACCCCAAAAATCAATCCCGTCGGTTGCGGCATCTAACATCCAGTCAGCATTGCCAATGCGTTTTGTCAACAATTGCCAGTCAAGATTCGGCGTTGCGGCAATCAGCGAAAAAAAATCAGCCCGCCACTGCGGATCGACCTCGTTGTCAAACACATCCGCCAGCGACGCGCAAAACACCCGCTGTCTGCGGCCATGCTCTGCGAAAAACGCGGCGTGATTACGCTCCCATTTCAGCGGCTCTCGCCAGTTGGCCACGCTGGTGCGCTTGCGTGTCTGGCCAGGGCCCCAGTTGACGACGTGTAGGCGCTTGTCCATGCGCTGCTCGGCGTAGCAGTTGTCGCAGCCGGGGCTGACTTTGGTGCAGCCGATCCAAGGATTGAAGGTGTGGTCTGTCCACTCGATGTTGGAGTTTTTCATGCATTGCTTCCCCAGTTAGTGAACCGCAGCCAACTCGGCAGCGACTGCCTTGGCGGCTTCAATCCAGCCGTCGCGTTGCGCAGGGCTGAGATCGGCCCAGGCTAAATTCACTGCCGAAAACTCCAGCTTTTGGAGGGGATGAATTTCACAAAAGAGCTTGTAGGTGGTCTTTAAGCCTGCGCCGAATGCGACCTTGCCCAGGTGTTCAAACGACTTCATGCAACCTCCGGCTGGGCTTCAAACGGGGTGATGACAAAGTCTTCAACGCCCGTGACGAACTTGATGCCTGGCACACCGCGCACGGCATCCGGCTCGCTGAGCATGGCGTCTTTGTTGGGCTGCTGTTTCGTGCGGATGAAACGCGAAAGGCCGCGCTTGACCAGCGCCTGCAATACTGCTTTAGCGCCGCGTATCTCTACACTGGTCGGGCGCTTGCGCCAGCTCACGTCACCGGTGACCATGTTGGCGGTTTTGCCCAGGCGGTCGTTTTCGCCGCACAGCTCTGTGCGGTGGGCCTCGCACCAGGCTTGCACGCCTGTCTGCTTTTGGGTAATGGCCTGGGCGATGGCATCCAGCTTGGGCTGGTGGCGCAAGGTAATGGCTGCGATGGCATCGTTCATCGCCGCTTGCTCACGGGCATGCTGGCGCTGTAAGTCGCCGATGGTTTTGATATCTGCCGCGCAGTCGTTTTTGCTTTGCGGTACCGCCAAAGTGGGGGCTTTGAGCCGGGTTGGTTTGCTTGTCATGGGATGCTCCATTGTTAAAAATGTTTACAGCAGTCCGCGCTGCTGCAGGTTTTGCAGCACCGAGGTGTTACCCAAAAAAGTGTGCAGCGCCAGGGCCTGCACCGGGGGGAACTTGATCAAGGTGTCTTCGCCTAGGTCAATCACCAGCTCGCCGCGACTGTTGATCGCACAGACTAGGTCATTGGCCTCCAGCACGTTGGGCGCGGTGGTCTGGTCCATCACCGCATCCAGCGTGGCGCTGTCCAGGCCTTCAGCCTGGCCTACCTGCCAGCCCAGTGAAGCGGATGCGCGTTTGGCATAAATTTCACTGTCTGGGGTAGCTTGGTGGACCGGCAGGCTGATGGATTCCGCCTCGCGGGCGGCCATTTCCAAAGCAGCGGCCCTTGTGGCGGTGTCGCCTTGCCACACACTGCTGATGGCCTGGGTCTTGACAGTCGCAGCCGGTTTGCGCATGCCAAAGGCATATTCCAGGCTCACAGCCCCATCGTCCTTGTTTGCAAACAAGTGCCCGGTGCGCACAAAGTAGTCAGCCGCCTGGTGGTCTGTGAAGTACCGGTAAGCCCCTTTATGCAGCCCCTTGAAAAGCACACCAGCACGCACCGAATTGCTCACCCGATTCAATGCAGCTTTGGCGTCAATATGGGCCGCCTCACGGTACTCGGCCGTACTCACGCCGCCCGGGCGTGCAGCCATAGCCAGCAGCTGGCTGTTGTCACCTTTTACGCCCCTCATAGCCGCGCTCCCCGGCGCAGCGTTTGTTGCTGGCGCAGCTGGGCAATGTCTTGCCGTTGGCACCAGTCCCAAAACTGGCCGGCACAAATGTTGGCGCTTTGTTCTTTGCCAATCAGTTCGTTGATTTCATGGTTGAGCGCCGCCGTGTGGGCGCGGTGCACTTCTTTTTCGCGCTGCAGGCAGGTGGTGGCGTAGGTGATGCGGCGGCGCAGATACGCCAGGCGCATGGCGTAGGCCAGGCCCACAGGCCCACCGGCCAGGGTGATGCGCAGGCACTGGCGCAAAGAGTTAAACAGGGTCATTCGGTGATCTCCTCGGTGTGGATTGATGTGGACTTAAGAAACGTTTTTTTGCTTGCGCGGCACCACGGCGCGGGCCTGCGGCGCTGCGGTGTGGGCTTTGTGCGGGCAGGTGTTGCAGGCCTGCCAGTGCTGCATGTCGCGCGGGGAGCCGGTGGGTGCTTTGCGGTGGGCAAAGCCGCGGCAGGCGCTGGCGTCAATCACGATGCTGCTGCCTTGCTGCTCGCTCAGGTGCGGGCACTCGTAGCGGCCCAGGTTGTGCAGCACTTTGGCGGCGAGCTTTTGGGTGCTGGCCTGGCCACTGCCGTAGCGGCCGGTGCCGTTGAGCACCTGGCTGATTTGCGGGGCGCTCACGCCCAGCAGCTGGGCCAGTGCTTTGCGTTGCATGGTCTCGGCTGCGGCCTTGAGCAGCGCAAACCAGGGCTGTGTGGTGTAGGTCTGTGTGTTCACTTGCACGGCCTTTTTCTCGGGGTGACGTTGGGCACCTGGGGGCCCAGGTCGCGCACCAGCACAAACAGCTTGCGGCCGTTGATGCGCTTTTTGGCTACCTGCACCAGCTCGGGCCGGGCAGTAGCCCAAGCGTTGAGGTACAGGCGGGCGGCTTCGTAGGTGTTGCGCACGTTGTCGCCCGCATCGGTCAGCAGCTCGGCAGCGCCCATGGCGGTCAGGCTCATGCGGATGCGCAGCAAGGCCCACAGGCGCTTGGCAAATGCGCCAGTACCGCAGATATGGTGGGTGGTGGCTGCGCGGGGCAGGGGCGTGGTGCCCAGGTGCTTGCGCGCCATCATTCGCCCCTTGTGTCACGTGCCGCGCGGGCCAATGTTCGCCCGTTGAACTCTACGCACAAGGCCCGGCCCTTGAGGTGCTGCAGCGTCACGGTGTCCCAGGTATTGGCCTGGGCCAGTTGCTCCACCGTGGCAATGGCGTTAAGCAACAAGCGCATGCGGCCCCTGCACTGGGCATGCATTTCGCCCACTGCGTCATCACTGAGCTTGACTTCGCTGAGCGCGGTGCAAGCGGCTTTCACATCCGCCAGGTCCAGCGGCTGCATTTCAATGACTTTGGCCACGCGGCTGGCAATGTGGCCATAGCGCACCACTTTGCTGGCAAAGTGTTCCATGCCCACCAGGAAGCACATCACGCCGGTGATGTCGGTGATGTCGCGCACCACCTCCAGCAGGCTGGCAGTGCTGTTGATCAGGTGGTCGGCCTCGTCAAACATCATGGGCACCACGTCAACCGCCAGCTTGGCAATGATGCGGGCTTGCACTTCCTGGTTGCGCCCGCGCTTGTCGATGCCCATTTTTTCGGCCAGCTCGTCAAGCAGGGCGCGCTTGGTCCAGGTTTGTTTACAGCGCACAAACACAGCGTTGTTGTCTGCGGCCCAGCGCTCCGTGAGCTCGCTTTTACCCACGCCGTAAACGCCTTGCACAATGACCAGCCCGGCCTCTCGGGCCCCACGCCGGGCCACGAGCTTGTGGGCTTCGGCCAGGCGGCGAAAGTTGGCGGTGTGAACAAATCCTTTTTTCATTTGGTACATTCCTTTTTGTCTGTGGTTGCTGGGTTTCAACTAATGCGGTTGCTTCTCTGGTGATCTAAATAAACAGGCACGCTCGGTGGCGGTAGCCGCCGTCACCGAGCACCCCTAAAACCCTGCTCGCCTTCGTCCTTCCACAGCAGGTTGCGAAGGGCGTAGTAGTCAATCAAGTCGGTGTAGCTGTCGCTGGCCACGTAGTTAGCCAGCCAGGTGGCATCACCCTCGCGCCACTGGTCGCGGTGTTTCATGAGCCACTCGTAGCGGTCGCCACTGGTGTCAAAAACAGAAGGTCTGCCCGCAGTGGCTTGCGCCAGCTGCGCCGGTGGGGGAACAGGTTTGTTCGGCCAGGAGTCAGCCACCTCCCCCACGGTGGGCACCAAAACCGGCGAGGCGGATTCGGTTCCCGGCAGTGAAAAAATTGCGCCATCGGCATCGGCCCTGCCCAGCTCGCGGCGGGCCAGGTCCATGTGGCCTTCCAGCAGCTTCAGGCGCGCCGCCACCCGCTTTTCGCGCGCCATTTCAATGACGGGCTTGGGCATGTAGTCAATGCGGTTGGCGTTCCAGTGCGCATCACACACCCACTGGTTGTCGCAGCTGAAAATCATCACAAACGCAGGGTTGTGAAGGTCGTAGTGCACGCGCACTTTTTCGCCTTCCACCTGCATCAGGTCGGCGCTGGCGTAGGTCTGGTTCAAGAAGGTCACTTCGCCGCGCCGCGCTGTGCGCAGCACGCACGGCATAAAGATCAGGCGCAGGGTGAGCGCATCCATCCTGATCTGCAGCTCGGGCTGCAGCATGGCCTCCCAGGCCTGCGCGGGCGTCATGTGCTGGCCGCTGTCGTCTTTGGGTAATGAGCGGTGACGGTGCTGGGTGTTGTATTCCAGGATGGTGGCGGCCACCGCGTCCATAAACTGCTGCCAGGTGGGTGCCTTGTGGCTTAGCTGGATGACCTGGCCGGTCTCTTTTGCCCTTGCAATGGCGCGCTGCTCTTTCGCCAGCTCGGCACCTACTTTGCGCAGGCTGTTGCTGTCTACATCGCTGCCCTGGTAGCTGGCGAACTGGCGGGCGCAGTTGATCATGTGGGTCTGCCAGCTGCGCTCAATCAGGCCATGGCCTTGCGGGTGGCCCGGTATGCCGGTGCGGTGGTCGCAGCCCAGGCGGTGCATCACGCCGGTGATGGGGCAGTCCATCTGTTTGGCGGTTTCGCCTGCGCCGTTGTCGCTGTAAACCACGGCAGGCACGCCGCAGTTGCCCACCGCATGGCGCAGGGCATCGCCCACGGCAATCTGGTTTTCGCTCAGGGCCACAGACCAGCCCGTCACGTAGCGCGAGGCCGCGTCGATCACCAGCGTCACTTCCGGCGCAAACGGCGCGCCGTGCTCGGGGTGGCGCACCTTGGCTTTAAAGGTGTGGCCGTCAATCAGCGCCACATCCAGCGGGGCCAGCATGCTGGTGTCGCGCCGTTTGAAGGGCAGCTTGGCTGCGCGCTCTGCGCCGCTGTGGCGGGCCTTCACCAGGTCGATCTGGTTGAGCTTGGGCACCAGGCGGCGGGCGCGCTGCGCGAGGGTTTTCCACTCGTCATAAGGCCTGCCCAGCCGCTTGGTGATGTCCACTGCGGCGCGGCTCATGTTGCGGTATTGCGGGTCGCGGCTGCTGTACAGCGCCAGCACCTGGGCCACGTCCATGTCCACCTCGCGGGCGGGCGCAAAAAACGGTTTTGCCTCCGGCAGCAAGCCCCACCAGCCCTCGGCTCGCCACAGGCTGAGCCACCGGTGCAGGCTGCGCGGCGATATGGCCAGGCTGTCACGCCCACCACGTGCCCGCTGGTTGGCCATGCGCGCCATGTCCAACAGCTCAGGCCGCGCTTCGCCGCTTTCCAGTTGGTACGCCAGCAAGGCAGCAGCTTTGGTGTTGCCGCGCTCTTCAGCCAGGTCCAGCATGGTGCGCACCAGCACCAGGCGGGCATCGGCCACCGTTTTTTCAAAGTGGCTGGGCGGGATGCGCGGTTTGATGGTTCTGACGGGGTTCCCAGGCTCAGGCAGCGCAGGCACATCCACCGGCTCCGGCTCGCGCTGCGGCGGCACAAAATCAGTCTCGGCAGGCAAGTCGCGCAGCGCTGTAATAACGGGCAAAGCCTGGGCAGCGGCCTCGTCGATCTGCCTACCCATCAGGGCGTGGCGCGTGTCGCTGGGGAGGTGGGAGGTGTCGTATTCGTAACCACCGCCACGGCCTTCGCGTTTGCGTTTGGGGATGGATAGGCGGTCGAGGAGCTCCCGAGTTCGATATGTGCTTGGGGACATTCCAGGGAGACCAGCTAGCTCCAAGGTAGTGAGCCAGGTCATCAGGTTTCGCCTGCGCCGTTGTCGCTGTAAACCACAGCAGGCACGCCGCAGTTGCCCACCGCATGGCGCAGGGCATCGCCCACGGCAATCTGGTTTTCGCTCAGGGCTACAGACCAGCCCGTCACCATCCGCGAGGCCGCGTCGATCACCAGCGTCACCTCGGGTGCAAACGGCGCGCCGTGCTCGGGGTGGCGCACCGGTTTCACGCGGCCTCCGTGCGCAGTTTGCAACCGTTACCTGCTATCGGCGGGAGTGCCAAACCCATTGCGCGGAGCACTCGGCGAGCTTCGCCGCGAGTTCCCTTGGTCCTTCCGTGTAAGACCATGTAGACCGCGTTAAAGCTGAATCCATTTGCGCTCGCCCAGCCTTTTAACGTCATGTCTTTTTCAGCCAGTTCGTTAAGAAAGTCTTGCTGCGTGCGTTCGGTTACTTTTTTGACCATAGGGACTCGTTACTATGTTGAGTGAGTGATAAATCGTGTTCCAAGTGGACTATACACATCCATTTGGATTGACGCAACAAAAAATGAGGTGCCTATGCAAAAAATCGACAGCGATCAACTTTTGCTTCAGATATCAGCTCGCCTGAGGCAAGAACGGGAGCGATTAGGTTTAACCATTGAGGCCTTTGCGCATGGAGGTGGCCTAACTCAGCAGACACAAATGCGCTACGAAAACGGATCACGGATGCCTGATGCAAAGTACCTCGCGAACATCCACCAGCTCAATGTTGATGTTCTGTATGTGCTGAGCGGCAAAAAAACACCGCGAAAATCAACACTCTCCCCTGAAGAGGCCGAACTACTTGATAGGCATAGAAACCTGCCAACACTCCTGCGACGACATGTCGAAAACACGGCTCTATTGGCTTGGTTGGCCTATCAGGATCGCAAGGGGTATCACCTTAACGAGGGCGGGCTCCAGAGTTAAAGCGCAAGCTGTTTTTGTTACAAGTCGCTGGCTTTTGTTAGGTCAAGTTTGATCCGGCGGTCAACTTGACGAAATATGACTTATGGCCTTTATTTGTATAGTTATTTAGCTATTAAATTTATAGCTTAACTCCGGGCAAGTTCGATAAACTCGGCGCAGTCTGCTGTCTAAGCCTCAAATCGCCAATCAGCCCATACAGATGCTGCTAGAGCCGCTACAAACTATGTAGCGCCCCCAAATCCATTCCGTATCACTTTCTTCCCATTCGGCACCAGGAAAACACCATTTCCGCTCGTTTTTTGCCAAAGGCAATGAAACACCCGCCAACCCCCAAAACCCCCGCAAACCCGCGCCAATCCTAGCGATCCCCGTTTTTCTGTAACTATTATTCTTTGCCAAAACGAGTAGTCCCCTACAGTATCCAGCACCATATCAAAGCTTTCCACTTCAAACCACTGGCGAAACAGCGCTAGCGTCAATGGCTCTGGCCAGTAACCTTCGGTTTGAGGCTCCCACAGCTCCAACTCGCGTTTGAAGAAGAACAGGAAGTCATGCTCCACATGCGCCTGGATTGCCTGCGGCTCGCCATCATCCAGGTTGACCAAATACGCGATGCAGTCTTTACGCAGTTCGGCCAGAGTGGTTGCACGCAAAGTTGCGCCAGGGGCCTGGGCGTATTCGGGGAACTGGCGCAACCGCCTATCCGAGCGCTGCTGAACCTGGTGAACCCAGCGGGCATAGGGGTGCTTTGGGGCGCAGCAAGATGACTTGACGTGGGATCAGGTAGCGATCCAGCTCGGACAGTGGGCTGTGCACTTCAGGGTCAGCGTCTGCGGATTCAGCAAGACCAAGGAGTTTGCGCCAGGAGAACATGTTCGGTGGGTGGTGGGTTGGGTCGCTCGAAGGCAAATTCGCTACATCTTTCGTAGCTGCTTGAGCAGGTTTTACAGGGGCTGGTGGCTGTTTTTATTCTCAAAATTGCCAAGTGGATATATTTTACGAGGGAGGCGGTTGTGTTGGTGTTTGTATGGATGGTGATGGCAGCCAGGCTGCTAATGCGGCTGTGGTCTTGTCTGGTTTTGTGCGGGTGGTTGTGGCGGCATCGGCGGGTGAAGGCTTACAGACGCAGGGGTTCAAAGCTTGATGGGGAGCTTGAGTCCAGCGATGCCCAAGCCCACCCGCGCGCCAAACCTGACTGGGTCTTGCGTCGGGTGATGTACCTGGCGATCCACCTGCCCAGTTGTCGGCGGATTGCCACTGCTTTCAACCGCTGGCACAGCGGACGGATGACGGTGGGCAAGTCTTGGGTGGCTGAGGTGCTGAAGGCAAATGCTGAGCTGATTGCAGATAGACGGCGTGCCATGAGACGACGCCAACCGGCATTGTTTGCCGTATGCCATACCTGGGCCTTGGATTTGACCTTTGTGACCAGCCCGAACGGCCTGACTTTCACGGTGTTGGGCATCGTGGATCACGGCTCGCGCAGGTTGCTTTGTTTGAAGGTGCTTCCCAGCAAATGCGCTTTCACTTTGCTGGGGTGGTTGTTCTTCACGTTTGCCAGCTTTGGCATGCCCAAGGTGATTCGAACTGACAACGAGGGCATGTTCACGGGTCAGCTTTGGCGAGGTGTCTTGCAGGCGCTGGGCATTGTTCACCGGCGGGGGCCACCCATGCAGCCTTGGCGCAATGGGCGCATTGAAAGGT